>CATMLK010000020.1:0-66981 GCA_950070535.1 uncultured Bacteriovoracaceae bacterium
TCGTCGGGTCCTTCTCAATGAAGGTGCGAGAGAAGTCGTTAGAAAAACGAAAGAAGAAATGGGTCAATACAGAAAAGGGCAAAAGAAAGTGGGACGCAATTCTTTTAAGGCTTATAATTATTGGTAATTTAACGAGAAAGATTAACGTTTCAAGGTTTTGTTCAACTCTGGCGACTTTATTAAACTCTGGAGTTCCTATATTAACTTCCTTGAAGATTGTTAAAAACCTTATTCCAAACATGTTGATTAAAGACGCTATTGAGGGTGCTAAAGACGCAGTAAGTGAGGGTGCGTCAATGACTGGACCACTCAAGGAAAGCGGACATTTTCCGAATATGGTTACGCACATGGTGAGCCTCGGCGAAAAGTCAGGCGAGCTTGAAGACATGTTAAAAATTGTGGCCGAAAACTATCAAGAACAAGTCGACAGTGAAATCGACGGGCTCACTTCCCTTTTAGAGCCTCTAATGATTGTGTTTCTCGGTGCCACGGTTTTCTTTGTTGTGATTTCTGTTATAATGCCGATGATGAAGTTGAATCAATTACGTTAAAGGAGCGATAAGTAATGTTGAACATTGAAACAAACAAAAAGATTTTGGCCACTCAAAAGGGTCTAAGTTTAGTTGAGATTCTAATCGCGCTTACTCTACTTGCCATTGCCGGTACTTTTGTAGTTGGCAGTGTTTTGGACAACCTAAGAGAAGGCGAAATTAAGTCTGCCAAAATTCAGATCAAAAATATAAGCGGAATTCTCACCGATTATAAAAGAAAATGTGGCACTTACCCTACTGAGGAACAAGGTCTGGATGCATTGATTGCAGCTCCAACGACAGGAAGAGAGTGTAAAAGATACCCGCCAAATGGGTTCATCCAAGGTGGAAAAATTCCTGAGGATCCTTGGGGATATGAGTTCATCTACAAAAGCAATGGACGTGACTTTGAAATTATCTCCACTGGACCTGACGGCATGGAAGGTGGTGAAGGCGAAGACGCGGACATCTCCAGTAAGGATATTTAATTATTGAACTATTCTTTTAAAAAGCTAGGCCACCAAGGCTTTTCCCTTGTGGAAATCATGGTGGCCTTAATGCTTGTAGCCCTGGTATTTGCCATCATCCCTACAGAGTCTCGTGACGAAGAACATGAGAGACTTGAAAACGTTGTCACCCAAATTGAGCGTGCCGTTCGTTTCGCCAATAATGAATCCATTTTAAGAAACTCTATGGTTAGACTCGTCATAGACTTGGAGAAGTCCCCTCAAGAGATGTATGTCGAATACTCAACCGATGGTGGTTTGGCATTACCTAACTTTGCAGATGAGAGTGACCTTTCTTTATCGGAAAGAGAGGAAATGGCCAAAAAAGTTAAAAATCTAGACTCCCAATTTCAAAAAGTATCGGAGTTCTCAGAAGAAAATGATCGACTACCTGAAGAGGTTCAAGTTTTAGGTCTTGCCAATGGCAGCAGGGACAACATTGTTGAATCTGGAAAGGCCAATATTTACTTCTACCCCACAGGTGAGAAAGATTCATCACTCATATTTCTAACTACCCGTGATGAAATGGCGACAGTTGACATACCTCCCTTTGAAAACACGACTTTTTCAGACTATTCTATCTATACACCCGCGGAATTAAATAATTTAGACAGTGCGCGGACAGACAAAATGAAAGAGTTGTACTCAGAATGGAAAAAAGACTAATTTTTAACTTACATTCAAAAGGATTTTCTCTTGTCGAAGTCATGATCGCCATGACTTTGTTCGCATTGTTTATTACCGCTTTCTTGATGTCTCAAGGATCTAATATTGCAGGGTCTATTAATATGGAAGAAGACCTAACAATGCAGGCACTAGCTCAGAGAAAAATTAATGAAGTTCTGCTCGATAAACCTACATTTACCAACGCCACGGAGAATGACGTTGAAACAAAGAATTTCGAAGAAGAAGAGTATAAAAGATATAAGTACACTATTGAATATGTAAAACTTGAGTTCCCAAACTTTCAACAACTCACAGGCTCAGAGGAAGACGATCCCTACGGCGAGAACAGAACGAACGCTATTAAGAAAAGAGTTTTCGACAAACTAAAAAAGAACCTCGAGGAAATTCTTTGGCAAGTCAGAGTTACAATTACCAATACCGAAACTGACTACCAATACTCACAAGCGACTTGGCTCACAAATGACGATGCGAAGATAGACACCAACTTTGGATTTTAAATGAAAACTGGTCATATGACATTTGGAGAAAAAGGTTTCACCTTGCTTGAGGTGATGATAGGTCTCGCCATACTATCATTCATTATGATTGGTGTTATAACCATCACTGACAGCAGTCAAGAAACAGCAATAAGGGTAACCACAGAGGATAGAGAAAGACTCCAAGTCGAGACCGCCCTGTCACGGCTCGAGTGGGATATCTCTCAAGTATACTCTCCCCTATACTTTAGCCATGCAAAAGAGCCCACAGGGCTAAATGAACAACAGGGTCAAGCATATAACAGACTTATTAGTCGGTATTCGGTTAACAATAGATTTGCCTTTCCAAGCTATGACTCGCTTCCTGTTCCAATTAACAACTTGGAAGAAAAAACAGTCTTAACTTTGTTCACCTCTTCAAACCGAAGAAAGTTTAGGGATAGCAAACAGAGTCATTTTGCATGGGTTCGCTATCAATTAACAGCTCCCGAAGAAGTAGCACGCCCCGACGAAGGGCCCGCTGAAGGAGAAGAAAACACAGGCTTTGTTTTGATAAGAAAGTTTGTGGCCGATGATGTTTTTAATCCAGAAGAAATTCTCTGGGAAGATGTTAAAAGCCAAGTGTTGCTAAGAAATGTTGATAAACTCGTTTTTGAATTATGGAATCCAAAGACCAAAAAGTGGACTGACAATATTGCCACAATCAAAGATGGAAAGCACCGTATTCATGGCGTAAAGATGACACTTGATTGGGTTGATACAGACGGCGTGGTTAGACAATTTATAAGAGTTTATCGCCCAATTTTTCCAGGAAATTTTCAGTCTGAAAACATGTACAAACTTCAGCAAACAGGAACAGCGACAGGAACAGGAACAGGAACAGGAACAGGAACAGGAACTGGTACTGGTACTGGAAGCGGAACAGGCGGAAGTGGAGGTAGTGCCCAGTGAAAAAGATTCTTAATAACGAATCAGGCGTCGCCTTACTTATGGTTACAACCGCCATAGTGATCTTGACAATGATCATGATGACCTTCACCTATGACAGCAAAATACATAAGTTACAATCATTCAACATTGAAGACAAAGCAAAGGCCAAACTTACTTCAGAGGCGGGGCTACAATTTGCGATGGTCAGGCTTAGGCTTTATAAGGAAGCGTTTAACTTTGTTCAAACGAACCAAAGTGCTAAGGATATAGCTACACAAGAAGTCATAAATTCGATTTGGAACTTTCCTTTTGTTTATCCAATTCCAGTTACAGATCAAATGAACCAGATTCAAAAAGATTCCCTAAACGACTTTATGGAGTCTTCTGTTCTAGAGGGCAACCTTCAATTGACGATTGAAAACATCTCAAACAGAATCAACCTTAATTTGATTAGATTATCCTTAATCGCGATGAGCGAAGAAGAGGAGAACCCACAAGAACCATCCGAAGAAGATGCTTCCTTTTCAGTTGATCAACAACTGTTCAAGACACTAACTCTTGCAATGGAAAACAAATTTGAGAATGATGAAGATTTCGCCAATCGATACATGGGAAGGGATATTCAACAATATGTTGATGTATTAAAATCTTATCTAAGCGACCCAGACACTGGGGCTCCAATGAGCCAAAACCTGTTTCAAGAAATACCGATGGAACCAAAGAACGCCCCAATGGCATCATTCAGTGAAATGTACTCTCTACCTGTATGGGACGACGAGATTGTTGAACTAATTCAAAGGGATTTCACCGTTCACGGCGGTCTCATGATTGACTTAAATAAAATTACAGATAAGACTCTAAGGCTCCTTCTCCCAGATTTAATGGACGAGGACATTGAAGATTTTTTTGAGTACAAAAATGACCCAGATAATCCAGTCTATTTCAATTCATTGGATGATTTTAAAAAATATTGGGTTCAAAAAGCTAATGTAATTGGAGATGAAGACTTTACGAAAATCTTTGAAAAATTTGAGGCCCAAGGAATTAAGTTTGGCGCCTCCCCTACGATTTTCAAGGTCATCAGCGAAGGCATGATGGGCCGTGCATCTTATAAGCTCACCGCGTACATAACATTGCCGGCCAAGCCCCAACCTAAACCAATCCAAGACAAAGATAAAGATGGAGTTCCAGACAGCGAAGACCCAGAGCCAGAAAATCCGGACGTACCTAAAAAAGGTGGCGCTCAAGGAAGCGGATCAGGTAGTGGTTCGGGAAGTGGATCAAGCACACAAAGCGAGCAAAAAACTCAACTTTTAGAACCAAGAATAGTCGAGATTTTCGTCAATTAAAGCTCGTAAAAGCAGCCAAGTTTGCTTAGACTATTAATATGCAAGTAATTTCAATTGATATAGGTACCTATTCAGTCAAGTTTTTAAAGTTTCGTGTAGAGAGAAATAAAATCGTATACGATAACGCCAGGGAAGTTGTTAACGACATTGGCGAACAAGCTCTCACCAATCAAGCTCAAGACCAATTCCCACAATTGGACATTGTTCAGAGCTATCTTAGTGAGATCCAGGGCGAATATAGAGTAATATTCCACGCCCCTACTGAAATGCTTACAACAAGATTTTTAAATTTACCTGTAAATAATAGGAAGAAGGCCCAACTGATGATTCCTTTTCAACTCGAAGAGGACATTCCTTACGGGATGGGACAAGCTCATATCGCTCACTCTATTAAGGTGGGAAAGGAATCTTCAACTGCATTGGTTGATATCGTTCCAAAGGAACAGTTTAGTCCATTCTTTAGGAAAATTGAGTCTAGCAATCTCTTTCCAAAGGTAGTCACAAGCCAGGATTCTGTTTATCAAAACTATATTAAACGTGCACAGGACTCTCTGCCGCAGGCCTTCTGTGTCTTGGACATGGGACATACTTCCACTAAAGCATACTTCTATTTCAACGGTGAGCTAGTTGCTGTTCACAAGTCCTACATTGCCGGAAGAACCTTGGATGAGATCATTGCGGAAAACTATAAAATTGATCAGGAAGAGGCATCTCTTTACAAGCATCAAAATTGTTTCTTCCTAACAAAAGATCAATATTCCCAAGTAAACGAAAATCAGAAGACTTTTGCCACCTTAATGGAGAAGGCAGTCACACCACTAATCCATGAATTTAAAAGATGGGAAATTGGGTTTAGAGTTCTTCACGGAGTTGGAATTTCTGAAGTATTCCTTACAGGTGGAACAAGCAATATTAAAAACGCCAACAACTTTTTTGCTGAGCAATTTGAAACACCAACAAGTTTCTTGGAAACATTCTCCCATGGAGTTGATGCGTCAAAAATAGATCAAGATGAAAAGTTTAGAAGAAAATTCTCTTATGCTGATTTGCAATCCAAATCATACAGAGACAAATCAAGTATTGTTAACTTCTTGTCAGGGGAATTCTCTCTACAAGGACAAAGTGATTTACCTTTAGAGTCATTTGCTTTCTTAGCAACCAGGGCAGCATTTCTAACCTTGCTTGCAGTTCTATCGCTAGGACTGGAAAGGGTTGCAATCCATAAAGACCTGGGATCGGTGGATCGCTCCTTAAACTCAATAGCAAAAAACCCTGTTCTTGAACTTACAGCAAGACAAAGAAGGTTATTGTCCAAGCAACCAGAGGGTGTGTTTAGAGAATTAAAAAGAAGAGATCAAGCAATTGAGCAGGAAATAAGTGTTCTTCAAGCAAGTGCCAATACAAATGCAATGAGCCCTCTAAAGGCACTGGCGAACCTAAGTTCAGGTCTAGATGTTGAGCTTATAAAATACTCCGCCCTTTCAGGAGCTGACTTCAATGCAGTATTTAAGGCAAAAAATGAAAAAGTTCTTAATCAATTAGAAGAAGGCATCGGTCTTTCTGGCATTAAGAACGTTTTCACTGACAAGAACCAAAGCAAGCTAACTTTAGAAGTGAGCGGCTCGGAGGAATAAATGCCAAAACTTAATATAATGAGACCAATTGATAACGCAATTCTTGGAAAAGTAGAAGAACTCCAGTCTATTAAAGAAGTGCAAAAGGTACTTGATCTTTACTCCAATATGGATGAGAAGCCTCAAGAGATTGTTAAGATTGCTCTTGCAGCAATCCTATTTATTATACCTGCTATCGTAATTTTTATATTCATAGGCCTAAACAGCTCACTCAAGGGAGAGCTGGAAACCAAACAAGAACTGCTTACCCTCTCACAAAATATAGTGAAGCAAAAAGCAGGTCTTCAAAATGTAAAAAGAGACGTCTTAGGAAGGGTTTTCATCTCCAACATGGGCGACATGCAAGGTCTTGTAAGTGGAGCCGCCACAGCTGCAGGCGTCGATAGTTCAAAAATTTCCGTATCCAAGTTTCAAGCTACTGAGCATGAAGGTCTTATCACTCAGGCCACTATGGATATGAAGTTTAATAACCTATCAAGTACAGAATTCTTTGGATTGGTAAACACACTAAACAGTAGACAAAAAGTTAGATTTGACCAAATCACTGTAAACAAGAACTCTAGTTCAAACCTTCTTGAAGGTGTGGCCACAATTCATTATTATAGCCAAGACGAAAACAATAGCCTTTAAATAAAAAGAAGATATCGTGAACGAGAATACAAACGAAGTAAACTACGACTTGCCTAACTTTTCCAAGCCTAGATGGACTTTGTACGTCGCAGGCGTTTTTTTCGTCTCTTTTCTTTTATACTTCCCTATTTCGGCGCAAGTTCAATCCTTCATAAAGAAGGCAGTTGGATCTTCACCGGCATGTCCTATAACTTACACCGATCTCGGCTTTCAACTATTCATGCCAAAAGTTATTGTTAAGAATGTTAATTTACCTGCAAGTTGCTTTGGCAACTCAGGTGCTCCAATAGTTTTAGATAATCTGTTTCTACATATTAGAGGATTAAATTTTTCTCCAATTGGACCTCACTTTAAGGTTGAGACTCAGTTGTTTGGAAATCCACTAGAAGCATTTGTTACTGTTGGATTGTCCACAATGGCCATCAATTTAGATAATACAAAGCTCAACTTTTCTGAGCTCTCCAAGTTTCTTCCAGCTGGTGTCAAACTTAATGGTGACATTCAAGTGGATGCTCTTGCAAAAGCAGGACAATCTGGAATTCAAGATCTAAACCTTAAGGCCTCAAGTAAAAACCTTATCATTCCTTCCCAAAACATAATGGGCTTTGCTCTAACCACATTAAATATCAAGAACCTGCTTTTAAAGACGCAGATGGAATCAAACAATATGCTTAGGTTAACAGACCTAATTATTGGTGATGACAACTCTCCAATCAGAGGAAACCTTAAAGGCACTATTAGATTAAACCAACGAAATATAAACGCTTCCCCAATTGATTTGATTGGAGAAGTTGCTTTTTCTCAGGAATTCTTAGATAAATACGCTATCATCGGCATGGTTATGAACCAATTCGATAAAAGAGACGACTTTTACCAAATTCAACTGAAGGGAGCTTTAGGTAGTCCAATCCCCTCTTCACCAAGTAAATAATGAATCTAGAAAACAAATTAATTGAGATCTTTAAAAAACATGTTGAGCCAAACGACTTTGGTTCGGTTCTTGAATATATTATGTTTCCGGCAGGAAAACTATTTCGCCCAAAGCTGTCGTTGGCGATGGCAGAAGACTTGGGAGAAACAACTAGTGACAATTATCTTCTAGCACTGGCAATTGAAACACATCACGCGTACTCGCTTGTGCATGACGACCTCCCTTGCATGGATGATGATGATATGAGACGAGGACGCCCTGCGGCCCACATCAAGTACGGAGAATGGAAGGCCCTACTTGCAGGCGACTCCTTAATTAACCTATCATATGAATTTCTAGCTTCAATGAAACATCCCAATACGGCATCAATAGCATTAGACTTTTCAAAAATGATGGGAGCTCAGGGACTCATACTAGGTCAAGTTTTAGACCTTTCCCATCAAAACAAAAATTTTGAAGACACTCTATTAATGCATGAACTCAAGACGGGAAGACTTATTCAGTTCTCCCTCCTAGGATCCCAACTTCTTTCAAAGAATCCCTCTATAACTAGAGCTGAAACACTTCTTCTAGGAAAACACATGGGCATCAACTTTCAACTCTTTGATGACTTGGCGGAGCTTGGAGACCCAACAGATGAGCATGAAGAACAAGTTAATGCTTTCTTAAATTATAATGCAGAATCAACCCTTGAATACATTGTACAGGGGAACGAGCTGATTAAGAAAATATTGGACAAACATTCACTTAACACAGTTGCAGAAGTCTACCAAAGTTATCTAAATAAAGTTTCAAGTAAAATTGAAAGCTCCTTTGGGACTATTGTAGACAGCTTGAAAACTAACTCACCATCTTTCAAAGAGAAACTAGAAAAGGCCCTTTTGACATTTTAACCACTTCGTTCAATTATATTCTCATAAACCACACTGAGAGGACTTTATGAGCAATTTAAAAGAACAAGTTAATGATGGCATTAAGGCCGCAATGAAGGCCAAGGACAAAACTAGGCTGAACGTTCTTAGATACCTTAAAAAACTTTTTATAGAGAATGACACGTCCGGAAAACCCGCTCCAGAAATGGATATTGTAGTATCCCATGCAAAGAAGACCAAAGACTCTTTAGCAATGTATCCTGAAGGAAGTTCTCAAAGGGAAGAAATTGAAAGGGAAATAAAAGTCTTGGAAGAATTTTTGCCAAAAGCACTTTCAGAAGAGGAAGTCTCAAGACTAATTGAGGAAATCAAAAAATCTCAAGATAACCCAAATATGGGTTCAATAATGAAGGAGCTTACTCCTAGAATCAAAGGTAGATTTGACGGAAAACTTGCCTCTCAGATGGTTAAAAACTCTATCTAGTTCCAACCATGCTTTTGCTCAAGCTCTTGGATTTGTCCTAAGAGCTTGCTTAGCTTTTTCTTAGCAGAAACTAAACTTACAACATCCTGATCCGCCAATGAGTGCTGATGTACCTTAACTTCCTTTTTAAACCTGGAAGCAAGTGGTCCGGCCTTACATACAAATTCTCCTTCGTCTCTAGAAGGAGAGGCCATTTTTGTGCCTTTATCAATCACTTCCTCAAGTGCATCTCTCAAGTCTTGTGATTGTGCATTTAGATCTTGTTTATTTTCCACAGTGTCTGACTCATCAAGCTCAAGACTGGACAACGCCTCCAACTCTTCATCAAGAACTTGTTTGGCCTCGGGGATTGATTTTTTGTCTTCAAACAACAGTTTTTTGATTGTTTTAATGACTAACAAATCACTCTTATCATAGGACTTTACACCATCTTCATTTTGAAGAGGGCTTATTTGATGAAATTCAGTTTCCCAAAATCTTAAAACATAAGGTTTTACACCTGTAAGAGATGCAACCTCATTAAACTTGTATCCAGTTTTTTCGGGAGTTTGAATTCCAAAATCCATTAGTCCATATCCTCAGTATTATTCATGAAGGAGCTCAAAGCTTTAGGCTTGCCATCTTTAGGGGCCAGAGAAGTGTCCTCTTTACCTTTATCGTCAATACGGTGCTTGAATCTTTCAGTGATGTCTTCTTTAAGAATCTGAGAAGGCTTAAAAGTAAGAACTCTTCTAGCAGAGATGTTCATTGCTTCACCAGTTTGTGGGTTTCTACCTACTCTAGTGGCCTTGTCTCTTATTGAAAAATTGCCAAAACCAGAAATCTTGACTTTTTCACCTCTTGCAAGGGTATCCTTAATTACCTTAAATACTAGGTCAACCATGTCAGCAGCTTCTTTTTTAGAAAATCCTGCTTCCTTATAAACCCTCTCAACAATATCAGCTTTTGTGACGCTCATTCTAAATCCTCCATGATTCCAATAATCATCCAGCTAGGTAAAACCTCTTATTAATAGGTTAGCAGAGTTCTAAATTTCGCGCAAAAAAAAACTCCCGTTTTTAGTAAAAAAAACGGGAGTTTACAGTTTTTAAGTAAATAAATCTTACTTAGAAGCTTCGTGAATAGCTTTGAAACCTTCAAAGTCACGTGCAGCAACTTCAGCAAGCATTTTTCTGTTCAACTTGATGTCTTTGTTCTTCAAGTTGTTCATGAATCTTGAGTAAGAAGTTCCTAAAGACTTAGAAGCAGCATTGATTCTTACGATCCAAAGTCTTCTCATGTCTCTTTTTAGAAGTCTTCTACCCTTGTACATATTGTGCAAGGCTCTTTTTACAGTCTCAGCTGTAATCTTGAACTTTCTTCTTCTGTCAAAGTGAAAGCCTTTTGCCAATTTCAAAATTTTGTTTCTTCTTTGTCTGGCCTTAAAGCCACGTCTTACTCTAGACATATTCTATCTCCTTTAAAGAACGGCAGGGGGACAAAAGTCTCTTATTTCAACACCCTACAGTTACAACTAGTTAATTATCTTCTTAAATATGGCGCGTTTTTAAGCATGTTTTCGCCATCAGTACTGTTTAGGTATCCAGCTTTTCTAGCGTCTCTTTTATTATCCTGCTTCTTTTTAGTCAGGATGTGTCTCAAGTTAGCTTTTTTGATCTTTACTTTACCTTTAGCAGTAACTCTAATTCTTTTCGCTACAGCTCTTCTAGTCTTCATCTTAGGCATATATTTCTCCTATCAAATTAATCGAAAATTCAGACCCTATTACCTACCATGTTAAACTCGTATGGAAAAGGCTTTTTTTAGTAAAATTGAGCTTTTAAGTCCAAAATATCGAGGTCTTTCTTTATTTATGCACACAATTAGAATTTTTAGTGCAGATAATGAAAAATACTAATGTGATATTAAGTACTAAAAACTTAACCCAGACTCCTCTGAAATCGAATTTAATAAAAATTATAAGGCATAAATTCGTCAGGAGTAAGAAAGAACTTAAATACAGGAATAAATGTCCCGTTTAGAGTATTAAAGCTTTTATGAAAATTATTTGGCTAAAACCTTTTCACTGTCCTAAGGAGCAATGAAAAGGTTATTAAGATTTATTTCTTTTTAGATGGAGCAAGCATTGCAATGGCCCTATTACCCATCATCTTGACAGGGGCCTCAACGCTAGCGTCAGTTTCATCAACAACACCCTTGATGATCTCGTTAAATTTGCCAAGACCGATTTCTTTATGGGCCATCTCCCTACCACGAAATTGCATTAGCATCTTTACCTTGTCACCTTGCTCTAAAAACTTATGAACCTTTTTCAGTTTTGTCTGAAGGTCATGGATATCAATCGCTGGACGAAACTTTACTTCTTTAACATTTATAGTGACTTGCTTTTTCTTTGCCTCTGCAGCTTTCTTTTGCTGCTGATATTTAAACTTTCCGTAATCAATTAGCTTAACTACTGGAGGTTTAGCGTTGGGAGACACCTCTACTAGATCCAAACCTTGCTCATCAGCGATTTCTGCGGCTCTTTGAATTCCAACCACACCATACTGATCACCATTATCCCCAATAAGTCTTACTTCGGGAACTTTGATTTGTTCGTTTACTCTAGGACCTGATGGTTTACGGGGCTGAAACCCGCTTCTCTTTTTCGCGCTAATAACGTGCCTCCATTTTTAGTTATTTTGATACGTTGTAACATTACCTAAATTAAATTCCAACGTAAATTTAAATACATATATAATTCTTGCCCATGTCTAACAGACATTTATTATTTTGCCCGATGCTCATTTAAATTGTAGAACTGGCGCGTCAAAATTAGTGGTATCAAATATAAATCTAAACAGTTTCTTTGATTCAACATTCTCAAGCTGTGCTACAAATTCAAGCAAGTCATTGAAGTTTAAGGACTTTTTCGGGGAAACCATCTCAAAAACTTCTTGGAAATTTTGGTCCACGAAGTAAAGTCCATCCGAAAGTTCTGTAGGGTACCCGGCAATTTCTCTCCCTATTAGTACATGGTCTCCACTCACCTGGACAACCAGTTTCTTGTCCACGGCCTCAACCTGCCGTGAAAGAGATATATATTCATCAACCACAGAGCTTGCCTTGGACAAGTCCACCTCGGATGACTTTTGCTTGGTATATAAAAATCTCGAATTTCCCAACTGAACTTTATTCATCTATCTGCCAAACTTTAAATTAATAGCGACCTGATCATTAACGTCGCGTGCAAATCTCTCAATTAGAGTACTAACTGCATTCATATCTTCAACGCTATAGCTTGTGCCCAATTTCTTTATCACCCCCAGGTGGATTAGATAATTTAAACTTCCCTTCATAACAGGTATGTTGAAACTCTCTGGGTATTTAACAACCCTACCGTGTTCAATTTCCATCTCAAAAAGCTCTTTGGCCACCTGTAAAAAGCGCTCCTCTGTAAACTCTTCTTCGTCGATATACTTGATCGTTGTTGCGGCAATAAAGTATGCTTCATAAATGTAGCTAAATGCTGTTGAAAATCTTCTAACTTTACTTGCAATAGAATAGAGTTTTTCTGGCGTAAAATTTAAAGCGTCATTTAACGAGTCTATCTGCTCTCCAGTGGCGTATTCAACGATCCTGCTTGCCTGCTTTATCATCTCCTTTACCGTAGGAAGATAAAACTCATATTTTAGCTCTTTTCTTTTTGTAACCAAGTACTTGTTTAGTTGAGCTTCTGTTTTAATATTTCCGTTAAATATATTAAACCATGTGGCATTCACAATGCCCGCAACGATGAAGTGATGCAGAATCATATTCTTGTGAAACAGTAAGTGCGTTCTGCTGGCATCGTTGATTGAGTAAAAAACTTGATTGAGCTTTTCTCGCTTTATTAACTTCACCTTTTTATTATTGATGAACATATCCATAGCGGTCTTTAAGGATTGACCGTGAAGCTTCCCTTTAAGTGAATTCGTTACAGGTATTTCCATGAACTCACAAAAATCAACAACATCTTTGGAGCGCTCCTCAATTTGTTTCCAAGTAAGAGCCCCTTGGGGATCATCCAACATAACCAGAGTCAACAAAGACGTCGGAGTAACAGGCATCCCCTTGCCTACGGCCCTAAAGCACTCAAAGGCCAAGCTTTGGGTTTTCTCTTTTAAATCTTCATCATACTTGTCAACGACGATTCCCTCGCCAAACCTTACGTGAACAGTTCCAAGCTTCTTATTGGCAAGTTTAATTAGCTTCAATAGCTGTGTTGGTTTTTCTTTTTCTTTCTTAGCACCACTTAGCTCTTTAGCGTGAGCTCTCTCTTCAGGAATCATCTCGTGGGCCAAGGAAACAGGTATGAACATAAGTGGCTTGGAGTCTGATCCAAAATTTGTGTGAGCATCTAGTAGCATTGAAAAAAGTCCAAAGCGCGGAGAAAGCAATTTACCACTTCTTGTTCTGCCCCCTTCAAAGAAGAACTCAACAACTTTATCTGACTTTAACAAGTAATAGATGTAGCCCTGAAAAGCGATTTTATAGAGATGATTTGTAAATCTTCTTCTAATAAAGAATGCCCCGCACCTTTTGAAAAATGGACCGATGGGGAAAATATTAAGATTAATTCCCGCTGCAATATAGACTGGCATTCTAAAGTAGGTGAATAGAATGTACTGCAAAGCCAAGTAGTCTGCATGCGATTGGTGATTTGGAACTAGAATAAGGTGGTACTTCTTTTGAAGCTCCTTAATATCAAAACCTTCAGGAAGCTCCAGATTAACACCGTCATAGAGTCTTAGAAAAGTTTTATCAATAAACTTCGCTCCAGCTCCTACAAGACCAAAACGATAGTCGCCTTTGATCTCGTCAACAAACTTTATAATTTTATCTCTATCTTGGGGATGGTCGGCCAAGTGTGTCTTTACCTTTTCATAGGAAAGCACCGCTTTATAAACTTCCTTGGCCTCTTTGCTTAATTTTATCATCCCCTGACCATACCAGAATTATAATAAAAACAAAATCGATAGTGATTAACTCATACCATGCGGCCTGGACTCAACCATTCCAGAGGATGACATCTCCATAAACAGGGCATTTTTGTTAATTTCAGGCAATGTTTTGGCATTTAGATAAGTCATTCCACTTCTAAGACCGCCAGCAAGCTCTCCCACAACATGCTCCACTGGCCCCTTAATGGAAATCATTCTTGACTCCCCTTCGGCCGCCATGCCCTTTTGCATATTGCCTCTCCAAGATACTTGGGCATCTTTGCTCGCCATGCCTCTGTACTTTTTCATCCCACCTTTTATTTCACCTGGAGTTTCTATACAACCTGCCAGCATTGAGCCAAGCATTACGGTTTCAGCTCCCGCGGCCAATGCCTTTACAATGTCGCCACTCGTCTTTATTCCACCATCTGCTATGACAGGAATATCGTGCTTTCTGGCCTCTTGGACACAAAGTGCGACCGCACTTAATTGTGGCACTCCACAGCCTGTAATAATTCTTGTGGTGCACATGGATCCAGGTCCAATCCCCACTTTGACAGCGTCAGCCCCTGCGTCAATCAATCTTTTTACGCCATCTGGCATTGCTACGTTTCCAGCAATTACATCAATATGTGGGTGAGTTTTTTTAATATACTCCATGGTTTCGATCATCATAACCGAGTCGCCATGAGCAATATCCACAGTAAGTATTTCCACGCCTGCATCTGCCAACATATCGGCCCTTCTCATCCCCTCCTCTTTTACGCCAACAGACGCTGAAACAAGAAGGCCAGGATTATCCTCTTTCTGGCCAATAAGCCATTTTATCTGCTCTACCTGTTCGGAAGCGGTAATGAAACGGTGTAGAATCCCCATACCGCCAAGTTTGGCCATGCCAAGTGCCATGTCTTTTTCTGTAACTGTGTCCATGTTTGATGAGATAAAAGGGGCCTGGAGTTTATGATTTTTTGTGACTCGTGTGCTGAGATCAGGCATCGTTCTTGATGTGATCTCACAATGTCGCGGCATAAGAAGAACATCATCGTAAGTAAGGCCGGTTTGTCTTTCCAGGATTTGGTTGGCGTCAAACATTAAACTCATAGTTACCCCTTTATTGTTTTGGTTAACTTAAGTCTAACTCCGCTAAATTCATTTGGGAGGCCATTTTTAAAACTTAATGGCCTGTGCGCCACAGCTTAATTTTCTTCGTGTGCTTTAAGAACTTTTTCGATTTCACTTTCAACAAAGGTCCTGGCCTTCGAGTACTCTTCTTCGTATTCAGACAAGACTTCTTCATACCTCAGCTCAACTCGCTCACGTGCCTGATCATTTTCAATTGAAGAGATACCCTCCTCACCATCTAGGCCATCAATTAAGTTTTGGGAGAATTTTTCAGCACCATCTAGAAAATCCCTAAGAGAAGAAAGATACCCGGAGTACATATTCCTAATGCCAAAAAATCTTTGGTAGGAATTCCTAATCGCAAGGTTGTTTATTTCCAAATAATTTAAGGCGTATTCTATGTCTTTTACTTTTTCATTCTCAAATAAGGTCGTGGTTGCCTTGTCTTCATCCATAAAGTTAAAGGCCAACTTTAGGCCAAAACTGATACCTGTGATCCCGCTCTGTTCAACGAGCTCTTTGAACTCTTCCAAAAAACATGGATAGTAATAAGAACCTTGAGCTTTAGAACAATCTTCAGCGATTTCCTCGTAATCCAATTCATCGCTATAATCCCACACAAGATGTAAGTCGTGATGATTTTGATAGTAGAAGAAGGCCATAATACTCAGCCCAAGTCCGCCGAAAATTAAGAAAACGTATTTTAAATATCTAATCATGGGTAATCTTTTATTTTTATCTTCTCAAAGTATTTTTGAAGGAAACTGTCGAAGTCGTCAACGTCTTGTCCTGCGATATCTTTTTCTTCCTCAAGAGACTTCTTTACTAGCTCCAACCAACTTTGTTCTCGCTCTAAAGGCCTTTTAAGCAGATCTTCTTTATGTTTTTTAGCCAGCTCAAACATCGCATCCACAAAAGAAGTTTTATCATCAACCATCGAAAGAACTCTTGCTGAAAACAAGAGCTCTGGTTTTTCTATTTTTTCAAGTTGGCTGCTTACACCGTCACCGTAGTAGGCCGCTATTTTTTCATTACTTTTTACAAATAACTCTATTCTCTTAAGCAACTCACCCGCAGCACTTGATACAGGGACTCTTTTATCTTCAAAGTTTAAGTTTGCATCAGGGTTTCTTCCATCTTCAACTACAAGTTTAAAGTTTGAAGTAATTTCATCACATTCGCGTGAAGAAATCTCAGGACTCTCATCCAACATACAAAAGGTTAAAAAGGCCTGAAGAAACCTCACCTCTTCATCGTTTATCCCCTCTGGCACAAACGGATTTAGATCTAGGAGTCTAACTTCGATATATTCAACGCCATGGTTGTGCAATGCCTGAAGAGCACTTTCACCCGATCGAGCAGTACGCTTTGGCCTTAATGGAGAATAAAACTCATTATCAATTTGCAGAAGATTTGCATTCAGCTGTCTGTATTCATCGCCTACCTTGACGCCTATTTTTTCATAAGGTGCGTAAGGTCTCTTCCTTGCTGTCTCCAAGGTTTTTACATATGTGTTGAGTTGATTATAACAAATAGAGATGTCTTCCTGGGCCGTGCTGGTGTATCCAAGCCCTCCCATTCTTAAACTTGTGGCGTACTTCTTGCCGTAAGTGTCTTTGCCAAGCTTATCCAGACTGTGAACTTTCCCCTCAAGAAATTTCTCATCCACAACAGGTGAAGAACCAAAAAGATATAATAGAAGCCAACTATGCCTTCTAAAATTACGTATCATTTTAAAATAAAGAGCGTTTGTGAACTCTGTCAGATCCGACTCTGGCTTAACCTCTTTATGTAGTTTTGCAATCAAACTGCGGCTAATTGAGAAGTTAAAGTGCATTCCTGCAATGGACTGCATTGAACGTCCATATCTATAGCCAAGTCCCATACGATATAGAGTTTTGAGCTTTCCAACATTTGACTCTCCAAAGGAGGCAATTGGAATCTCTTTATCCCCAGCAAGATAGCATGGCATACTCGCAGGCCAGATACACTCATCACCCATATGCTTTAGGGCAAATGCTTGTATATCTGCGATAAAGTTCAGAAGTTCTTCATTAGTTGTAAAAACAGGTGAAACAAACTCAAGAAGATTCTCGGCATAGTCAGTAGTAATATAAGGATGGGTAAGTTTATGTCCCAACTTGTCCGAATGAACTTCTTTGGAAGCGTATTTGTCACCGCGAACTCTCAAACCTTCTTTCTCAACACCTTGGTGAAAATCAAGTAAATCATCGGAGTTTTCTTCTACCTTGGAAAGAAGGTTTTCTGTAATAATCATTCTACTCTCTTCACAGGTTTAGTCATTGCCACAGCTTCAGAAACATTCAAAGCATGGGCCCTAATTTTTCTTAGAGCGACAACCATATCAGAATAAGTCAAAGCTGAAAGTGGCTCATAGTCACCTTTAGAAACTCTTTCTAAGTGTCTATCCCTAATATCGTCGGCCCAAACTCGAAGCTCTTCAGACTTTTTAATAACCATGTCAGGATCCACTCTGTCAGCACTGTAAATACCTTCTGCACATAACTGAAAGAACTCCCAGACCTCTTCCATAAATTTGTTGTATTCATCAATCGTAGGGCCCGTTTGAGGATCATTTTTGAATCGAGCTTTGTAATTAACAATTCTTTCAAGATAATCAGCGATTGACTCAAATTCGTCTGCAACCTTTATAATTGCTTGAGAGTGTCTCGACTGCTCTGCAGACATTGGTCTCTCCATAACTTTGCATAAAAACAAAGTAACTTCTTTTTGAATATTGTCTGTGATTCTTTCATAATCACGTGCCTTGGCAAGCTTCTTTGGATCCTTATCTTTCAAATACTCTTTAGAGACACTGTACATTCTCTCAAGGATATCTTTCATTTTTCTTACTTCAGTGTCCGCTTGAATAATCGCAGTAGCTGGAAGAATGTCACTAGACTCGCCAATTAGAACTAACTTAGGAGTCTCTTTAACCGCTTTGTCTGGTGTAATTCTCTTAACTAGGTTTGCCAAGTGGCCTAAGAATGGAAGGAATGCAAGACTTGCCCCAACATTAAATATTGTGTGGGACGCAGCAATGTGAGCCGCGATCTGAGGCTTAGACCCATCTTCAGCAACAGTGTCGGCCAATCCAGGGATAAGCCATTCAATAAATTCAACATATATCGGGAAGATAGACATCATAAGAACAACGCCCAAAGTGTTAAAAATGGCGTGTGCTCTCGCTGCCCTTTTTGCGTTAACACTTGCCCCAACTGATGCAAGTAGCGCAGTTATAGTAGTACCTATGTTTTCGCCCATTACCAAAGCTGCAGCAGTTGGAAAGCTGATGACACCAGAAGTTGCCAAGGCCATGGTAATTCCAAGCATTGCAGAGGATGATTGAATAATCATAGTTAAAAGACAGCCTGTTACAACTGAAGCGATATAGCTTGGGTAGTCTTGGCCAGAGAAATAACTAATCATATTTAGGAAATCTGGATCATTTCGAAGTGGTTTAAAGGCTCCACTCATAAACTCTAGACCGGTAAACACCATCCCCACCCCAAATAACGCCTTCCCGGCACTTTGGAACTTAGGGTTTTTAGAAAAAAGTGCTGGAAAAATACCAAGACCAATTAGCAGAAGTCCGTATTTTCCAATTTTTATTGAGATAATCCAGCCAGTAACAGTTGTACCAATATTTGAGCCAAATATGACACCTATTGCCTGCGTTAACTGCATAAGTCCGGCATTAACAAACCCAACGACCATTACAGTAGTCACTGAGGAGCTTTGCACAATCATTGTTACTATCATCCCGACGACCACCGCGAGGTAGCGATTGGTGGTCAGGGAGTTTATAACCTTGGTGATCACATCACTTGCCGCTTGCTGAAGCGCGTCTGACATGGTTCTCATTCCGTAGAAAAAGATCCCAAGTCCACCGAGTAAAGTGTAAATTATTTGAAATGTACTCATAGACATCCTTGCTTGACTGTTTTACATAAGTTTGGCGCAATATTAACCGAAACTTAGGATTATGTGAAACGCAGAATGCGCATATGGAAAAAATACCACTTCGCACAAAAACTGATGTAGATCAGCAATATTGTGGGGTTTTTTCTACATTTTTGTGACAAAGTCTTAAGTAAATTAAGTAGTATAATCGGCATGTTGAACAATCTAATACTAAACAATTTCCCTAGTGGCTGGGACACCTCAGATCTAGAGTCCAACGGCAACTTCATTATGAAGACTTGCCAGAGAACTTTGGTGCTTTCTTACGACCACAACCCGTGCAACGGACAGGGTGAATCAGAAAGACTTCACCTATCAGGTCAAGACGCATACTCATACCTTCTAGAGGTAATTTGTGGGTTAAAGAGCCAGCTGGTGGGAGAAAATGAAATTGTTGGCCAGTTTAAGACTGCATACAAGGCGTACACGGCCTTAGACGATATAAATACCAACCTTTTATTGATAATTGAAAAGCTCTTTAGAGATGCTAAGACGATTAGGTCTAAATACCTACTAGGACTTAGCCAAAAGACTTACGCTTCCATTGCCAGAAAGCAAATTGTTCGCCAGAGGGACGCCCAGGAAGTTCTTATTTTGGGGTCTGGACAACTTGCAGAGGACTTAATCAATCAATTCAAAAAGAAGGCCAAAGTTTTTGTTTGTGCCAGAAATAATGAAAGAGTTCAAGAGCTCGCAAAAGAGCATGGCATAGAGTCCATTGATTGGATAAATCTTGATCAAGTTAGCGAGTTTGCCTTTATTGTTAATTCTATTGGATTTGATGGAACTCTTTTTGACAATGACTTCTTTGAAGCATGGACTCAAAAGTTTGAAAGCAAACTCTTTATAGATCTTGGCTCCCCTTCTATTCTTGAAACAGAATTTGGGATGGATGAAGGAGTAATGCACTTGCAGGACATCTTTAAAGAAGGTGCTATTCATGAATCCCGAAAAAAGCAGCAGATCAAAAAAGCAAGAGTTGCGATGGAAGGGATAGCGGCAAGACGTCATAAACTTCTTGAAACTAAGTTACAAACTAAAATTCTAAATACTCCGACAAATAAAACTAAGATCGCTTATGTCTAATTCAAAATACCTTATTGGTACTCGTGGCAGCCTATTGGCTGTCACTCAATGTACGCTATTAAAAGATGAAATTGAAAGTAAAACCAACGCTTCATTTGATCTAAGAAAGATTAAAACAGAGGGAGACCAAAAAACAGAAAAGCCTCTCTGGCAACTTGATGGGAAGGACTTCTTCACAAAAGAGCTCGATGCAGCCCTTTTAAAAGATGAAGTCGATCTTGTCGTTCACTCCTACAAGGATCTGGGCTCAGAAAGACCTGAAGGATTAAAACTTGCGGCCGTCGGAAAAAGACGCTTTGCCCATGATATTTTATTAATTAAGAAAGAAACAATTTCAAAAATTAAAGATATGTGTGATTTTATTGTGGGAACTAGCTCCCCCAGAAGAATCACAAATATTGAACACTCGTTGAAAAACTACCTGCCACTAGCAAGCGACAATTTAAAGGTTTCGTGCAAAATGCTCAGAGGCAACGTAAACACCAGAATTCAGAAACTGGCTGATGGTGACTATGATGCCATCGTATTGGCATTGGCAGGGCTTGAAAGACTTGCCAACAAGGAGGATTCTGCACAGATTCTTGAAGGCCTACTAAAAGATTTAACTTTTCTTGTCTTGCCTCAAAAGACTTTTCCTTCTTCAGCATCCCAGGGAGCACTGGCCGTTGAGGTTCATGACAAATCACCTAAACTTAATGAAATTCAAAGTGTTTTAAACTCAATTCACTGTGATGAGACTGTTCAGGCCGTTCAAAGAGAAAGAAAAGCGTTTGTAGGCTACGGTGGAGGGTGTCATCTAGCAGTGGGAATTCATGTCAAAAAGCATAAAGACCTTTTTATTCATGTACACAGAGGCGAGCACCGAGATAAGAGAATTGATAAACTTGAAATAGAAGGGCATCCCCTCAATGAGGTGAAAGGAAAAAAAGCATTTTTTGTGCTTGGTAGCTTAGACAAGCTTGTAAAACAAGAACCCATCAAAGCCAACATTCCCGAAGGCCACAACCTTTTTGTAACTTCTCAGTATTGCATCGACAGTTTAAACGATGTTACCTTTGCTTCATTGTGGGCGAGCGGGTCAAGAACACACCAAAAACTTGCAAAGAAAGGTCACTGGGTAAATGGAAGTGCCGACGGTTTTGGACATGAGGAAGTTGGCGAACTAAAAGAGTCCAAAGCTGTTCAAATGATGCTTCCTTCGCAACAATGGGCCGTATTATCTCACACAGAGGCTATAAGCAGTGTAGGCAAAGTTATTGGGTGTTACCAGAGAAGCGTAAGTGAAGATGTTGACATGGATCTTTCTGACGTGGAAGTTTTTTACTGGGGAAGCTACTTTCAATACTGTGAGTACCTCAAAAGATTTCCTCAAATTGAGAGTAAGCTACACGCTTGCGGCCTGGGCAAGACTTACGATAGCTTCAAGGCCAATGGCATTAAGGTTTTGCCTGTTGCCGACATGAAGTCCTTCAAAGAGTTAGTAGAAACAAAGGAAATATAGATGAATTCCGATCAATTATTTGAAAAAGCAAATGCATACACTCCTGGCGGAGTTCACTCTCCAGTAAGAAGCTTCAAAGGGCTGCACACCACTCCCCGCTTTATGAAAAAAGCAAACGGAGCTTTTATTACTGATGAAGAAGACAATGAATACATTGATTTTTGTATGAGTTTTGGTCCATTGATTCTTGGGCACAAGAATCCAGAAGTTCTCTCTAAAGCAAGAGGTGCTTTAGAGAATGGCTGGAGCTTTGGAGCTGCTGAAAAGTACTCCCTGGAACTAGCACAATATATCGTGGATAGAATTGATCACATCGACAAGATAAGATTTATGAACTCCGGAACGGAAGCAGTGATGACTGCCATCCGTCTTGCTCGAGGTTATACAGGTAAAAATAAGATTTTAAAATTCAATGGCTGCTACCACGGGCACATGGATCAAATGCTCATTAAAGCGGGATCTGGCCTAGCTGGCGAAGCCGAAGCTTCCTCTAAAGGTGTAACCCCTTCAACGGCTGAGGACACACTTGTTTGCGAACTAGGCAACCTAGAAGAGGCAAGAAAGATCTTTGAATCACACTCAGATATTGCCGCTGTTTTTATAGAGCCTCTTCCAGCAAATAATGGACTTCTACCTCAAAGCTTGGAATACCTTCAGGGACTAAGACAACTCTGCGACGAGTTTGACGCTCTATTAGTATTTGATGAAGTTATCTCTGGATTTAGAACCTCTTTTGGCGGAATGGCACAAGATACGGGAATAACCCCAGATATCGTGACATATGGAAAAGTCATTGGTGGCGGCTTTCCAGTGGGCGCTGTTGCAGGAAAGCAAAAGATTATGGATCTCCTTGCACCGGTTGGCGGCGTTTATCAAGCAGGCACACTGAGTGCAAACCCAGTTGCAATGGTTGCGGGTCTTGCAACTCTAAAGCAATTAGACGAAAAGTTTTATGAAAAACTTGCAAAAAACTCTGAGGCGGTAGTTAATATATTTAGCGAGTGGCTTTCACAGTCAGATTTTAACGACTACCAAATAGTTCAGAGAGGTTCTCTTTTCTGGCTCGTTCCAGGAGAAGCGCCTAAAGATGCTTCTGAGATACCAGCCAACCTTCTTGATAGATTCAAGAGTCTTTTTGAAGTTCTTCTAAACAAAGGAATCTACTTGTCTCCAAATGGCTATGAAATAGGATTTGTTAGTGCGGCACATGACGAGTCTGTTCAGGAAGAGCTTAAGAAAAGGTTATGGAGTTAGGAAAGACTAAAAATTGGTTTTATGTACTGCTGGGACTGGCGGTACTTTTCATATTTATTCTCGGCGCTTGGTGGCTGTTTCTAGTTTTTAAACTATCAAGCGCTCTACAAGGAATCGACTCCTCTGTTCTTCCAGCTAATTTGGCATTAATGGTACGCTGGGAAGGACTTAGCTTCTTTTTATTAACACTGATCGTAGGGATCGCTATTGGCTGGGTATTCTGGCAAGATCATAAAAAAACAAGATCACTGCAAACATTTTACTCCACCCTAACCCACGAATTAAAAACTCCCCTGGCAAGCATGAGATTGCAGGCCCAAGTCCTATCTGAAACAATGAAGGGACTCAACATTGATCCAAAAGAGAAAGAAAAGGTTGAACGCTACGGGAAACGTCTGGAAGAGGACGTTGTCCGTTTGGAGGGAGAGCTCGACAAACACCTTCAGCTCTCAAGAACCCTTCGAGGAGGAAACCTTGCCCACTCTCCAGTATCTTTAGTGCCACTTATTCTTAGTGAGGCCAAGAAGCACCAAAGTATTGAGTTGAATCTTGAAAAGGCGATCTCGAATCCTGTTGTAATTGGAGACCAAACCGCATTAAACATAATTTTCAAGAACTTGTTTGAAAACACAGCTCGTCACAATAAATCTCAACAAAAACAGGTCACAATATCAATCAAAGGTGAAAATGGAAAAGTTCGAGTCATTTATGATGACCATGGAGAAAAGTTTTGTGGAAACCTTGATAGGCTGGGTAAACTCTTCTACAAGCACGACTCCCCCAAAGGATCAGGAATAGGACTCTATTTAGTAAAGAAGCTCGTCCAGAGACAGGGTGGTCAGTTCGTGGTAAGTAACGAAGCAAGACTGCTTTTTGAGCTTAAATTTAAAAGAGGCGAAGAACTTGAATAGCTTTAAAAATATCCAGCTATTGATTGTCGAAGATGAGCCCAATCTTGCAGACACCCTATCTGAGTACTTAGAGTCAAAAGACTTTAGTGTATGCCTCGCAAGAAACGCTCAGCAGGCCAGATCGGCATTTGATGCCAAAGGGTTTCACCCGCAAGTAGTCTTAATGGATATTGGCCTACCCGACGGTGATGGACTTGAATTGGCGCGAGAATTCCGCTTTAAAAGAAAAGATTTTGTCTTATTGTTTTTATCGGCACAAAATGATCCCGAGACCAAGTACGAAGGGCTTCAAATGGGAGCTGAAGACTATATCACCAAACCTTTTGACCTCAGAGAGCTCACTCTCAGACTTGATAGAATCTTGTCAAACAGGGCCGACCTGGACACTTTATCCGAAGAGATATCTCTGGGTGATCTCAAAATTTGGTTTAAAAGATTTGAGCTTTTAGACGGTGATAAAAATATCGTCTCCCTTGGGCAGAAAGAACAGGCAATTTTGAAACTTCTCTATCAAAATGCCAACCAAGTTGTATCTAGAGACACAATAATTGACGAGATTTGGGGAGAGAATAGCTTCCCTTCCAACCGGACAGTTGACAACTATATTGTAAAACTAAGAAAGTGGCTTGAAAGCTCTAAAGAAGATGCCGCAAAGATTTCAAGCGTTAGAGGCATTGGATATAAATTTGAAATAAAAGGTCCAGAAAATGAATGACATTTTTGAAAACAGAAAACAACTTAATGGAAAAACACAAGTCCCCGTATGGTTTATGAGACAGGCCGGAAGATATCACGACCATTATCAAAATCTTAAAAAGTCACACGACTTCATGCAATTGTGCAAAACACCTGAGTTGGCATGCGAAACGACAATGGGACCGATTAGAGAGTTTGACTTTGATGCGGCCATTCTATTTTCTGACCTACTATTCCCTCTTGAGCAACTTGGCACGGGACTAGTTTATGACCCAGGTCCAAAACTTAGCCTAAAGATTTCCAACATGGATGACCTTAAGAGGTTAAGACAAGACGGTTTCAGCAAAGACTATTATAAGTTCCAAAAGGATGCATGTACGCTTCTAAAAAAAGAGCTACCACAAGACAAAACACTGCTAGGATTCGTCGGTGCCCCTTTCACACTATATGCTTACGCAGTTGAGGGTGCCCATGCTGGAAGCCTTGTCTCCTCAAAAACAGGTCTTTATGATGGGAGATTTGAGAGCTTTTGCGAACTTCTTCTTCCAAATGTTTTGGACGAGATGAAAATGCAAGCTGAAGGTGGTGCCGATGCCATGTGCATATTCGACACGGCGGTTGGCGAGCTAACAGTAAAAGACTTTACCCGAATTGTTCTTCCAAAAATAAAGTTTCTAACCTCTGAGTTTAAGAAGCAATTTCCAAACAAAAAGATTATCTACTACTCAAGAAACACACATAAAGAGCACTTGAGGGCTATTCAGGATGACAATATAGATGTCATCGGGGTCGACTGGAG
The DNA here is from genome assembly GCA_950070535.1 of uncultured Bacteriovoracaceae bacterium. GTDB lineage: Bacteria > Bdellovibrionota > Bacteriovoracia > Bacteriovoracales > Bacteriovoracaceae > UBA845. The sequence goes on from CATMLK010000020.1 coordinate 25,344, forward strand.
ACACAACCTTGGCGAGGTTATAAACGAATTTGGAAAGGATTATTACATCCAAGGAAACTTTGATCCATGTTGGCTTCACCTGCCTTGGGAGAAGTGTCAAAAGCTCCTTGAAGAAAACCTCGAGGAAGTCAAAAGAAGCAATGCCGATATGGGAAGATGGATAATGGGCCTAGGCCACGGAGTTCTTCAACACACTCCACAAGAAAACGTTAAGAATGCTGTTGAGTTCATCCACAAAAACTACATTTATTAGTAAAAATGGGGCCTCAACGCAGGCCCCCAAATGTCTTTAAAAAATTCCAAAATTCATAAACATTGAAACCACAAAGTTCCTAAATGCCTGTTTATTAAGCCATTCTTAACATTCTCACATTATATAGAGAAAAAAATTCTAAATTAAATCTAAAGACAGATTTTGTTATTGTGATAGCGTATTTTTTTGTTCTAGTATTTAATCATGATGAAAAGAATAATTTATACACTTAATGCAGGCGCCTTCAATCTTGACCCATTATTCAATGGTACAGATTGGGAAAGAATCAACATTGATACTATTAGTCAGATCGACTATCAGTTCACCAAAGAGAACACATGTGTGCTTCTTGTTTGTGGAACGGATGGACAAAAGTTAAAGGAGATGTTCTCAACTTTTGAACTCACTACCTGCAACTTGCCCACGGCCTTTCTGTTAGGGCATGAAAATCAAGAGATAATTAACTTATGTTATAACTTTGATTTCAGTAATATCTTCATCAACACAGTCGACCACCTTCTTCTTAAAACTCATTTAAAATATACTTTTTCAAATTATGAGATGGTGGTAAGAAACAATGGCCAAAAATGGCTTAAGCACATTGATCCAAATAACTTCACTAAGAAAGAGTTCCAAATTATTGAGTACATAGCACAAGCGCCTCTTACAGAGCTTTCCAGAGAAGACCTTCAAAGTTTTATATGGGGACAAGGCAAGAAGACAACAAATAAGCTTGATGTGCATATTTGTAATCTTCGAAAAAAGCTCACCGACCAGAGTGTGATTATTCAAACAAATGAGCGCGGAAAGGTTAGTTTAGGGATCTCAAGGGATTCATATCTAAACAAAAAAGTCGGGGCTTAACCCAGACCTTACAAGCTCTTTAAACCTAGAAGGCACCAGTCCTGTAAAGTCGGGACCATTTTCTTCATATACAACAATATCTTGGAGAAGAACATTTTCTCCCTCCATGTTGTTTACCTCTGAAATTTTTTTAATAACTCTTACACCTTCTGAGTTTCTATCTAGCTGAATCAAAAAGTCCAAGGCATTGCTAATCTGCCGTCTTACGGCCCTCAATGGAACATCAAATCCTGCAAACAAAAATAAATTCTCCAACCTGCTCAAAGATTCCGACGGCGAGTTTGCGTGGATTGTACACATTGAGCCTTGATGGCCAGTATTCATTGCCTGTAGAAGGTCAAATGCTTCAGCACCCCTAACCTCACCAATTATTATTCTATCTGGCCTCATTCTTAGGCAATTCTTTAAAAGCTCTCTTGTGCCCAGGGGTGATTCAACACTGTCAGCTACGTTTGCCGTGAGTAGTCTTACCGTGTTTGGTGCCTGAAACTGCAACTCTTTAACATCCTCAATTGTAACAATTCGCTCGGTTAGGCCAAGCTCTTGCATAAGCAAGTTTAATAGCGTGGTTTTGCCACTGCTCGTCCCCCCAGAAATCATAATATTCTGTCTTGAGGCCACCAAGGCCTTGAGAAATGAAACAATTTTTGCATTCATACCAAATGAATTTGGAGAATCCTCGAAGCTTGAAATATTTCTCAGATACTTTCGAATTGTAATCGCTGGACTAGAGGCAGTATAAGCAGAGGACACTATATTTACTCTGCTTCCATCAGGAAGAAGTCCATCCAAGATGGGGTTGTCTCTATTAAATAGTCGCTTGTTAAACTGGGCCACCTCTTTACAAAAACCAACCAAGTCTTCAGGGGAAAAATTAACATTAAGTCTTATCAATTCTCCATCCCTTTCAATGTATACATTATCAACATTGTTAATAATTATTTCGCTAATTCCACTTTTTGTGGCCAACTCATTTAAAAGTTTCCAGATTGAGTTTTCAGTATTCATTCAAACCTTTTGGTATAGAAAAAAATCTTTTTCATTAAGGGCGTGCCCATAGGTAGCAATGTCATTGAAAAATTTCATTTTATTTTCATCACTTAAACAAAGAATTTTTTCAGTTATCCCCTTACTACCTACAGCTCCAGCTTCCATCAGATCTTTCTTGCTCCAGTAGTTAAGAAGTGAAGAGAGTATGAGGATTGTCCAATCAAGCTTTTGAACCTTGGCCTGCGTTTCACTGAGAATCTCATCAACCTCAGATGATATTGCAAGGAAGCTTGTTGAGCGACCAAATAGCTTTTCACTCTCTAGGTCTTTCATTTTCAAATACATTCCCAACAGAAAGACCCTAAAATTGCCTAGGGTTGAAAAGCGCTCAAAGCGGTTCTCAAAATCTTGAATGTCCAATGTATGTCCTAATTCAAGCTCCTCTAGAAACTTTCCAGTCTCAAGTTTGCTTAGGTAAAGTTCACACAACCGATCCCTAAGCCCCTTGATTCCCTTACCGACTAAGCTTGCCTCCAGAGCAGTTGTTCCATGCCCGGCAAGAAGGTTTTTGCGAAGGTGCAAATTCAAAAATGGATCCTGTTGCAAATAATCAACAATTTCTGCAAAGCTTGAGCGTGAGTGCTTAAGACCAGACACGCATAGCCAGTAGACTGAGTCAGGCACTCTGGTAAATGTGAGCTTTTCTTCCATAGTTTTACCTCACTGCTTATTTTAACTATAATTTAGAAGGAGACAAACTGGAGAAATAGGAACAATTATGCCCTTGCCATTATTTAGGGTTGTAGAAATCTTGGAAGTAAGAAGGTCTTCAATCTGGTCCAAACTTGTAAACGCCCCTATTGGAAAACAACCCGTAGTTGTCGACGTGCGCACGGCCAGAGATATGGAGCTGGAGGCACTTGAACTAGTGGATGAGTATCTAGAAGAAAATAATGTACGCGACTTCCCCTATAAACTATATGTTTTAACAAACCTACCTCAACACCCAAGGCTTGAGGTTTTTAAAAGTTGGGATGATCTTCCAAGTTTTTTCAAAAAGAAAAATAGACCTCTAAACATGAAAGAGAATACTCTCATGGCGAAGGTCACACTAAAGCAAAATAGTATGGAAAATATTAATTTTTCGGAAGTTCAGGAAACTCTCGCTTCATATGCCAACAAACATAAAATGTTGGCGAAAAAGCAAAGCTACTTGGATTTCTTGAAAGACATTTCGGAAGGACTTGGCGGATAAAAATGAGTGATGACAAAGATGATGATTTAGCTGGTTTCAGGGACTTTATAGAGGGTGACAAACTTCTAAGAAGAGCCAGTCAACCTAGTAAAAAACATAAAAGAGATGGCTTTGAAATGTTCAGTTTTCTAGAACTTGAATCCAAGCGCCTAGATAAGCAACATAAGATTTTGGAAGAGAGCAGCTATTTATTAAAGAACTGCGACCCCTTCACAACTCTTAACAAAGAACTTAATAAGGATATCTTGGTTACAAATATAAAGTTAATGAATAAACTCTACAAGAAAGACTCCCCCATGATGAAATCACTTGAGGAAGTCTTTAAAGGACTGTTTGGAGCGTAGCTTTAACTCCCCAAACATTTCTACCTTAAAAGTTTTTCTTTTTGGCATTCCAAGTTTTTTCTATGTTATCAATCCTCTTGGCGAATTCATCAAATTCTGACGTATAAGTTGAAAGGAATGCAAAAATAGCCCTTGCAACACCTAGCTGCCCAATCTGGTACTCGAACTCAGTCGTTTCTTTGTAGCTAGGTCGATTCTTCACATTTGATAAAATAGACTCTAAATTATCTGCTATATCTTCATAGGAGCCAACCTTCTCCCTTTGCTCGCGTATTTTTCCCTTAATTGTGAACATAGCAATCCCTCTACCAGAAGTAATACCGAGTGTTCCTAATGTGTTATAAATCTCAATATCCTTTGCGGCCAAAAACTCCTGTGAGTGAAGATAGGCATTGATAATTCTTATAACATCGGAATCATCTACGAAGTCTCTAAGCCATTCATGAACAAGTAGCCAAGAAAGTTCGTCACCTTCATGCTCAATAAGTTTCAGTACCTCAGAATCATAATAAAACCTTTTAAAAGGCTTTTTTACTAGATTTACTGCCTGAACGATCTCATCATCACACCCTTCAGGAAGACGAATATATAGATTTTCATCTTGAACATCATATAGTTTAGAGTCTATCCAAAAAACACTGTGGTTCGAATTACTTTTTTTATTGAAAGTTTCTCTAAATTCAGAAAGCTTAGCTCCCATCATAGGCAATGTTTCTTCAAACTTTTGAATAATCTGATCTAAGGCCTCCACAGTATGCCTATTTTCCACCTTTGTAAAAAATGGTTGCGACTCCATAACAACGGAGTCTAAAGTTCGATATCCCCAAGTTTCACTTTTAGAATCATAGCATTCTATGACATCTCCTCCATTGCCTCCACCAGTAGCTTTAGCTGCGGTTACTGTTGAGGCGACCAATAATGTTCCTAAAATAATCTTTCTCATTGTAGTTTCTCCTTCTTATTTGTTAATGCAAAAAATTGAATTCCCATTTGATATATTTCACTTGCCTCGTCAGGCGAAGATTCATACTTGCTTATTATGTTTTTTAGAAAATCTCTCATTTCTTCTTTGATCTTTGGCAGGTCACTTTTTTTAATCCCCATGGCCGTAGCGTTATACTCTCTATCTTGCACGTCCTGTTGGGAAATCTGATCTGCGGCCAAATGAAGCACATTCCTGTGGTATTCTTGGAGGGCCTCATTTTGCACATCCTGCTTTGTGTGCAATAGTTTATGTACGGGCCTTACCTTGTTACTTTCATCTATTTTTAATAGGCCAAGCTCAAAGAGCATATCCATTGACTTTTGAATCTCGTTTATAGTCACTTTGATTGTTAATCGCTCTTTAATCCAGAATGCGTCGAAGACAAAATCTTGAAGGTTCGTTAACTCAACGATTGCCCCGTTTAGCGGGTTTTTAAGACAGTGAAATGCCTCCACCTCATAAAAGCTTAATTTTTCACCTGGTGCGAGCTCCTGAAGGCGCTCTTGATAGTACATCTTTGAGTCCATGCTCTTTGCTCTATTGAAATCTATTAATGTCTCTAAGTAGAGAGACTCTTTAGGTGCCAAATTTAAGCTATTTGAGATCGCAAGTACGTATTTCTTAGGCAAGGGCCTTTTGCCCTGGAGCACTTGGTAGAAGCTACCGTAACTTGAAAAGCCAAGCTGTTTTGCCCATGCTCGAACGGTAAAATTCTTATTTAATCCTCTTTTCTTGTTCCAAGCATCACGTAAGAATAAGGATGGTTCTTTATAATTAAAAATGGTTAAGCTCATTACTTCTCCAAGACCGTTTATTTATGATCTGGAGAGAATTTACTCCCATTGTCCTCCGCACTCAAGTTTTCTGAGCACAATGTAGTTCTAAAATGAGCGCAAATCGGTAACCTTTACACGCTAGCCTTTAGGTTTTGAATTTTTTACATGGTACGTGGCACCGAGACAAGGGGGGAAGAAACTCTCCAGACCTTCCTGGAGAGAGTTAATTTTTTGAAAGTGAATTTAGAAGAACAGGTCCGCCAACATGTGCAAAGTCCTCTTCTTCCAATGTATCGAACTCATACCCGCTTAGGTGTTCATAAATTAAGGCATATAAGTAATCTTCAAAACCATCGACTTCATCAAATCCAAAAGCTTGCTTAAATTCGAAGATTGTTTTGGAGAGATTTTCGTCCCCCATACTTTTTAACTGGTACTCGCCATCATTTTGAACAAAGTGTTGTTTTAAAAATCCCTGCAATTCAGTAATCGCAAGTCCCATCTTATTAGTGTTGTCACTTTTAAAGTTACCCAGAGAGAAATTGATAAAGCTTGATAGAATTAATGCTTCAAAATCAATGTCTTCAACTTGGTAGTTGAGATAAAACTGATCATTAAGTTTTGAACTTGACCTAAGCTCATTAAAAGTTTCATAGAATGTTGCAATGAACGGTGCGAGAGATTTAAAAGTCTGAACCTGAGTTCGCCAAAACTCAAAAGTCTGAAGGTCGGCAACTGCAAGAGCGTGCTGTCCCACTCCAAAGTTTTTTACCTTTGGCACATCTTCAAAGGATTGCTCAAGAAAAGTGTTCCACCACGCTCCCAAGAAGTACTCGTGCTCATCTTGAGCAAATGGAGTTTTGCCAAGGGCCTTTTTCAATTTACTATGATTCAAACTCCAAAGAGAATTTCCAATTTTGTAGACCTCGGTAAAGTCAAAAATATCAAACACGGACTCTGCTTCTTTAAGATTTCTTGTAACCTTACAGTATTGCAGGCCAAGCTCTAAGGCATACTTCACGGCCTTTCCAATCTTGCCTATTTCAACACTTCCGCCACGAAGTGCATCATTCAGAGTGATATTGGCATTTATGAGTCTAACAAAATTAAAGTGAAGATACTGTTTTCTTTTTTCGCCTTTAACCTTGGACAATTCAGTTAGGATATTTTCCATATCTTTTTCAAATTGAATCAATGCTGAAGAGTGCAAGCTTTGGTTTGCTGCAACTGTGTCCACATCAGCGTGAAGCCCAACCTTTTTTTCAATGAATCGATCAATCCCCTTAAAGCTTATAAAAGGGTGCAGGCTTTCGCGAGCATCGTAGTAGTCCACAAATCCAAACTCTCTAAGACGCTCTTTCTTGTTTGTGTACTCGGTTTCTTGGAGATAAGAAAACGACTCGTTTATCAACTTGAATAGCATTGAGTATGCATTCTCCACGCCCATGGAGTCATACAAGTGCCTCACAAAGTACTTAAGCTCATTGGCATAGGCATAGTCTTGCGAGTACTCAATTAACAAAAGCATATCATCTGTTAAAAAATAATTGTCGTGATCTGGATACTGAGGGTCTTCAACATCAAAAGTGTGTATATTCACTCTAGATTTCAAATACAGAAGAAAGTCCTCATTATTAACGAATTCTTTTATTAATTCATCTTCTTTAGTTTTTGAGTATACCTCAAGCCAGTATTCAAAGGAGAAAACATCTACAGCATCTCTCTTCCACAGGTCGAGATCCAGCAAGGCCTGTCTTTGTTTTGTGCTTAACTTTGGAAGGATTGATGCAACCTGCTCACTTGAGGTAGATAGCAGTGAGACGTATAGTGGCTGCAAAGGTACATTGGACAGATCCAGACCGGTTTCAACTAATTTTTCAATATCTTCAAAACTTTTATAGGATCTGGCCTCATAGATAATTTTGGCCAAGAGATTTTTTTTGTCATTCATGGGCTATTAAATACAATAAAGCCCTGTAAAGAACAAGAGTTAGTTGAGAATCTCGTTTAAGGCCTTGCGTTCTTTATCATTAAAAGCAAAAGCTCCTGTGCGCAAAATTGCTCTGAGTTTCTCTTGTGTAGCTTCTGCATTGGGATTGTTGCTCTTCACATCTCCAAAGCCCTCTTTAGAGACCTTTTTCTCGCCTTTTGTATCAATTGTAACTACCGTGTCTGGCTCTTTCTTTTTGGGCTTGCCCACTTCAATCCCAAACTTTGCCTGAACTCTGGCCTTAATTTCCTCTTTAGAAGGTCTCTTCTTCGCCTTTTGAGCATTAGCTGACTGTAAATTTGATGAATTAACTTCCATTAAAACCCTTTTGGTGTTACTTCTTAAATTGTAACAAGAAACGCAATGCACAAGAAAGGTTCGGCAAGAAATGCAGTTATTTAACCATGTACCATTGATATCTGATATTTTGGGGCTCCACGCCACACCAAAGGCCTGTTTATTCGATATGGACGGGACTATCATGGACACTGAAATCATACACGCCCAGGCCCTATATGAGCTTGTTCAACTTCACCACCCCAATAAGTATACGGAAAATGAACTCTACGAGCTCTGCCTCGGCCAGACTGATGATTTCATCTTTGATACGCTTAAGGCCCAAAATTGCTTTTTAAATCTTACCAATGAGAAGTTGGAGGCCTTAAAGCTTGAGATTTTCTTAAGGATTCTTAAAACAACTCCATCAAGCAAGATCTTTATCCCACAGATCAAATCTTTACTGTCAGAGCTAAAAGATAAGGGCATAAAGCTAGCTGTTGTCACTTCAAGTGACAAACTATCTGCCATGGCCTTACTAGATCTTTTAGATATCGCACAATACTTTGAGCTTTTTATTACCAAAGAAGATACTGCACTCAACAAGCCACACCCAGACCCTTATCTCATGGCATATAAAACCCTTGGTTGTGAAGCTCAGGAGTGCTTGATCTTTGAAGACTCGCCAACAGGCCTCAAGGCAGCTGAAATTGCCGCACCCAAAGCAATTATTCAGGCCGGCTGGTACAAGCAGGTTAAGCTAAGTTAATCTCTAACTATGCTTAATTGCCAAAAAGCTGTGGCAGCATCCCCTCTAAACTCAAGGCGAACAAAATCATTTTCATTAGCAATGCTTTCGTCATCAATATTGTTTCTGACATAAAACTGATCGCCGATTACATCGATCAAATTGAAAAGTCCCTGGTGTTTGTCGTTCTCAATTAGATATTTAATAAATAGAAGTGGAACAGGGCCCTTTTTCGAGCCTAGTGAATCAAAGTTCTTCATCTCCTCCAGGCCCTCTCTTGAAAAGAACTTAGGCATTTGTTGTTCGAGATAGTCGAGCATTTTTGAATTAAATAGATAATCATATCTAAATTTCAACATATCAATATCCACTCGATCCATGGAAAATTCTTCAAGGGCCTGAGCCGAAATTAGAAAGTGGCTCTTTTTTGGTTTCTTCTTTACAACTACCCTCTTTTTAGAAGTTTTCTCTTTTTCTTTCTTAGGCTGGAGCACTTTCTTTATTGGTGCCGGAGCCAATGGCGCAAGTTCAACTTCCTTTTTAGTTTCCACTTTGGTAACTTTTTTTATTTGAACTTTCTTCTCTATAAATATTTCGTCAAGACCTTCTTTTACAAATACTCTTAAGGATCCTGCGGGAAACAATCGTCCACCTAACTCAAGATCTTCTTTTTTAAGATATTCAAATATAAGAGGAAAAACACGGTAAAAGTTGGGCTCAAAGCTCTCCCTATCCTTCATGACACTTGTATATCTTGCTAGGCATCCCCTGGCATTTCCATTGTCGTTAAAAACCTTCATAACATCGCCGTAGCTTATTACATGAAAAAGTTGCTCCACGTATGAAATGCCGTATAGCCCGTCTTTCTCCGAACAAATTTTGGTAAACAATTTTTTATCCTGTTCGCAGCTTTGTTGAAACAGTTTCTTTAGCTTGTCCTTACTCTTCAAACAACTTCTATCTGAGCATTCTGACAGTAACCTCTCTGCAACAGCTCCCTTATTACTTTTAGACCAATCGATAAAATATTTTTCAAAATCAAAATTGTAGGGAGCAACAAATGGACTAAAGCTTCTTGAAAGAATACTCGAACTTTTAATAAACAGCTTCATATCTTTTGACTTGGGATCACAAGTGTTTAAAAGTTCATTAATTGAAACTTCACACACCTCTCCAAGATTCATTTTCTTAGACTCTTCTTCCATCATGAAAAACAATTCACTCAAGTAGCTCAAAGCACTCATGCGATACAAGTATCTTATATACTCAGCGTGTTGTGCCAACTCTTCATTTGGACAAAGACCTGCAGTATTGAGCTCTTTGATAAATTCTTTCAAATCATATAGTTCAAGTCCAATTGAACTGTAAGGGTACTGATTAAAATACTTCTGCTCCTCAAAAACTGTTTTTCCAAACTTCTTATCTTTAAAATAGTATGGATAACTAGGACCATAATAGTGTTCAAAGTTTTGCTCCCCTAAAAGGTGAGGGGCCAGGGGCAAACCAAAAGCGGAGCCTATACAGATAAAAGTGAAAATTAAAGTCTTTATACCCATGCCAAACTCAACCAAGGAACATATGTTATTAGCACTAATGCTGACAAAAGAAGAATCAAGTATGGAGCGGAAGCTTTATAGATGGAAAGCACAGACTTATCAAAACGAAAGCTTGAAATAAATAAATTGATTCCAACAGGTGGTGTTATATAACCGATCTCTAAATTAGTCAGAAATATGATCGCCAAATGTATTGGATGAACATTAAACTCCTGGGCGATAGGCAAAATAAGTGGCACAACAACAATGATTGCGCTGAAAATGTCCATAAGGCTTCCCACAATAAGAAGAAACACATTTAGGCATAATAGAAACATCCATTTATTCTGTATAAGCTCTTTCATGGCCGCCAATATCTTCATGGGCACTTCTTCATCAACCAGATAATTGGTCAATCCCAATGCACAGGCAAGGATCAGTAAAATTGCCCCAACAAGAGTCATAGAGTCTTTTACGATACTAGGCAGCTGTTGTTTGACCTTAATATCTTTATATAGAACCACAACCATTACGAGAGTGTAAAAGGCCGTAATTGCGGCGGCCTCAGTCACTGTTATCAATCCACCATAGATGCCACCTAAAATGATAAGAGGAAGAGGCAGTTCATAACGAGCTTCCTTTATTGCACCCAGTGCATTTTTGACTGAAAAAGGAATCCTCGTCGTTTTACCACCCTTACCGTTATAGACACTCCAACCGGCTAGTATAAATACCAATAAAGCTCCAGGAATAATTCCGGCCAGGAAAAGCTCGTTTATATCAACCTTTGCCACAATTCCATACAAGATGATAGGCAAAGATGGAGGAAACAACAGGCCAAGAGAGCCAGAAGTTGTAATAAGACCTAGCGAGAACTTTTCGCTATACCGCTCTTTAATTAACATGGGATAAATGAGACCACCTAGAGCAATAATAGTGACTCCACTTGCTCCCGTAAAAGCAGTAAAAAATGCACAAACACAAAGGGAAACTATAGCCACACCTCCAGGCATCCAACCTAAAAATGCTTCGGCCAATCTCAAAAGTCTTTGTGGGGACTTTGATTCCGCCAACAAGTAGCCTGCAAACGTGAATAACGGAATGGTTAAAAGTGTTGGTGCCTGTGCTAGACGATATATTTCTATAGCAACGGCAGATATCTCAATTTCAGCAAGATAAAACGCCAGCATTGCGAATAGAGACATTACAACAAAGATTGGAGTTCCCGCAGCTGCCAATAAACCAATGAGCGAATAACCTAGTGCCCCCACCTATCAATCCTTTAAAAAATTCTTTAGAGTGACTGTAATAAATCTGAGACCGATAAAAGCAAAGCCGAATGGAATAATGGACACTAACCACCCACTATGGATCCCCAAGAATGCCTCTCTTCCAAATTCAAGCTCTACAAGTGCAAAATCCTTCCCGGCCAAAAAAAGAAAATAGCATGCCACCACGGCGGCCAAAGCACCCAATGTGTCCACGACTTTTTTTGCCTTCTGTTTATTAAAACTCTCAAGTGCCCTGGAAACTATGTCCAGTTTAATATGATTTCCCTTCCCCGTGGCCATAACTGCTCCCATGAAAGCACTCAAAAAAACCATATGCCTGACTAGTGGGTCAATCCATAAAAATGACATGCCAAACCATCTGGCCACGATATTAAAAAGTGTGAAAAAAAGCATGCCGAACAAGCAAGTGCCAAGAATATAAAAAGCGATCTTCTCTAGAGCGTAATCAAGAATTCTTATCATCTATAACTCTCCAGCATTTGGATAGCTTTCTCGGAAACAACTTTTCCCTTAATTTTTTCGATGACTTTCCCTCTAATTTCTTGTGCCTTTGCGATGTCTTTATTGTTAAATTCAATAAACTCAACCCCTAGCATCTTCAAAGTCTCAAGTCCCTTTGCATTGTCTTTTACAGAATGTGCATTGGCCTCATCAACGTACTTCTTTCCAATCTCCAAAACTTTTGAACGATATTCCTTAGGTACCTTGGCCCATGCTTTCTTTGAAACTAGGAGTGCTCCAATTGAATAGGCGGTTGGGAAGTTTATCAAGTATTTAATTTGACTCTGCCATTGAAGTGCGAGAATTCCTAATGGTGGTGCGTAAGCAGCATCGATGATATTTGTGGAAAGAGATGATAGTACGTCAGGAAGTGCCAATGGAACTGAAACTAGTTGAAGCGAAGATATCATGGCCTCAACGACTCTATCTCCCTCCCAAGACCAAATTTTTACACCTTGCATTTCAGGAATGCTTGTAACCTTTTTAGTGGAGACAACATACACTTGGCCTATTCCATAAAAGCCTAGGTTAACAAAACCTTTTGCGTCAATTTTTTCGTTAAAGTAAGGAGTCATTCCCTTTAGCGCTTTCATTGCCTTTTCTTCTGAATGCAAAAAATTAAACGGCAACTCTATTGCCCTAATATCTCCAGCGATATCGCCAAGAACTCGCCCGGTAAAGACGCCACCATGCATTTGACCAACACGAATTTTTCTAAGTACATCCGGCTCATCTCCGGCAACGCCTCCGTAGTATATTTTAACTTTCACCTTGCCATTTGTGACCTTTTTAACTTCTTTTGAAAACTCCTTCATAGTATTCGCCCAATTTGTCCCCTCAGGGGCCAGAGCTGCAATTTTTAAGGTGGCGGCACTGGCACTAACGCCCATGCAAGCTAGAAAGGTTAAAAGCTTTTTCATAAGTATCCTTTAAAAAATATTATCTTTATTCTTTTCTATGATTTTAAACCTTTCGTTCGCGATGGCGTTGAAGAGGTTAAGATGCCCTCTCTTCAAATAGTTCTCAACTCTTGAGTCTTGAGCACCCGCATTCTTTACCTTTTCCCAAATAGAAAACTCTCTAATAAGAGCTTCCCTTTGCTTGGCATATTCCACTTCATCCATCATAGGAATTACGTAATACTGTATATATGAAACTCTCCCCAATAGGTTATAGGGATGCTCCTTTATAAACTTTTTAAATAATTTCTTGCCCTTTTCTAAATTCCCACCCAGCATTGCCGGCCTTGAGGCTTCATAAAGAGCATAGAACAAATGACAAGCTCCCCCTTCAAAATCCATGTCTCTTTGACATACCCAATCCATAAGAGCTTTAGCAGCACCTATACGGGAAATAAGAAGCACATTCTCTTTTTGAAGATTAATTAGGCCACCTAAAGACTGCCCAGTAAAAAACACTGCAGTCTTGTCATCTGAGTCAAGCTTCTCCTCTAACAAAATCGGCAGTTTTGCTGCCGCTTCTTTGGAGAAGACATCTGTTTTTTTAATTCCCTTTCTCTCCAAATATTTCAATCCGTAATTAAGGCTTTTTGTGTATGCCCCTATTGCTTGGTCTTTATAGAAGAGTTTCTCCCTATCCTTGAGAGCATCATCAAGATTTAGTGTTTCAAGTACTCCGTAGGCATAACCACCATAGCTTTTAGCAAGCATTGCCAAAAGTTTGTCGTTATCAGGGTTTGCAAAAGATAGGCCCTCTATCATCTTGATATTCGCAGGAGCTGCTTGTTTGAAAAAGTGCCAATCGGGTTCATGGTTGATCTGATTAGCACCCTTTTCCATTACCCTTGCGGTTGTGTTGACCGTCAATCGGTCTACACTTGAGCAAGAAATGCCAAGAATTATTGGTAACCACAAAAGTGCCCTGATATTCATAGAATCTACTCCATATAAACGACTGAAATTACAATAAATTGTAGGCCATACCCAAGAAATTTGCACGATCCATGCCGTATAGGCGAAAATTTGCCCCTAATGATGAAAAAACAAAGGTTTTGTGCTATAATACATTAAGTTTTACTTTAGAAAGGCAACTATTTAGCCGAGTATTATATTACGGTTCAAAACACAGGAGAAGCTTATTGCTCTATCTTTTGAAAGTTTTGGATTTTTTCGGCCTCTAAAAGCTTGATAAATTATCTCTGCTGGTTGAAAAAATCTTAAAAATTAAGACAACAAACCAGAAACAACAGAGGTATTTATGAAAACCACAGAGAGTTCATCTCTTCTTAAAGGGAATCAAAAACAAACTACATTTGCTAAAACGGCTAGACCCCTATCTCTTAGAAGTGCTAGACCTATGAAGTCTATGATGAAGTTAAAGAGTGCTAGGCCAAAGAAAGTTGAAGTAACTAAAAAACTAATGGCGAAAGCGATAAAGATATAATTACTTTAACTTTGCGCCCATCGAATCAAGCTCGTGAAGTGTTTCAGAACGAAGCTTCTCCAAATTCTGGAGTTGTTCTTTGTGCTGTTTCAATAGGGCATTCTTTCGAATTTTAAATAAAGAGTCTGTAAAAGTCTTTCTAAGCCTTATCAACTCAAGTAGACACAACTTCTTTTCCTCTTTGCTTAGTTTATTCTTTAAAATTTTTCTCTCCCCTTCTGGAGTAATCTCTAGCGAGGAGTATTCACCCAAGCATTCCTTTTTTCTTATAGAAGCATAGCTGTTAATTTTGTCATTCATTAAATTCAAAACTTGTTCAAAATCTATACTCTCACTGTTTTCAAGGTTTTCAAGTTCCTTAAGCAAGGCTTCCTTGCCATCAAGAATTTGGCCTTCACCTTCAACTTTCACAGTCTGAGCAAATAGCATTCCACAAAAAAGAAGACCAACAACAAGACTATTCAAAGCAGCTCCTCCAATCCTCTATTTCAGGATTAACTTCTTTTACCAAACTTTCTATCTCTCTTAACGTGTGGCTTAAAGGCAACCCCACGACATTGCTGTACGACCCATCAATCGAGTCAATAAAGCACAGTCCCATACCTTGAATTCCATATGCTCCGGCCTTATCCAAGGAGTCGCCTGTTTTCAAGTAAAGCTCCAAAAGATCATCTGGAATGTCGGCAAACCTTACTGATGTTTTAATTGAATAAACTCTCTCTTTATCCTTAGTTACAAGGCAAACACCAGTATAGACCTCATGAGCTTTTCCGCTTAGACTTTTTAGAACTTCTCTAGCGTGATTTACATCCTTGGGCTTTTCCAGAATTCTCCCCTCGCTGGAGACAACAGTGTCAGAGCCTAAGACAATTGAGTTAGCTGGTGATTTTGAAAAAACATCTCTGGCCTTTAGTTTAGCCAAATCTTCAACGTACTCTGCTGGTTGTGTTTTATCGCTAACTTCAGGGGCGTCACTTGTTATGATATTGAATGGTAGAAAGGTTCTCTCTAGAAGTTCTTTTCTTCTTGGAGAAGCACTACCTAATATAAGTTGGAACGAAGTCTTCTGCATTGTTTAATATCCATAAGTAATATTCTGTTTCGGTGGTTTCCTTTACCACTTGGCTATTATAGTCATTCAGATTCTCTAAGGCCATGAGAGTTCTGGATAAGGCCTCTAAGTAATAGTCTTTTGTTAGGCCTTGAAGTTTTTTATCTTTGAAAACTTTCTTTATTGATCGCAGATTGGTTGTCTCAACTCTCCTGATGCGTTCAAAAAGAAACTTCTTTCTAAGTTCCAACTCCTCTTTTTTTACACTTTTCCACAGCCTAAGCCCATGCTCTTTTGCCAACAACTTTTTACTCCATCCATCTTTAAATAAAAAACTACTGTATTTTCTTAAAAAGAGCTCCCTAGCATAGTGAATACTTGGTATTCGCTTAACTAGGTACTCCAGTGGTTTCATTGGGGTGCTGTCAGCTAAAGGTGTGATCGATAACCCTTCAGGGTCTACGGCCTGCCATTTATTTATAGCTAATTCCTTGAAGCTTTTATTATTATAGCCTCGAAAAAACACTTCTCCTGATGAAGACCTTGGATCGGTGGAGTTAAAATGCTCGATCGACTCTTTTAGTTTTACCAAAGATTGACCGGTAGTTTCATGAAACAAATGAAAAATGGGGTTTTTCATCAAGAATGTTGCATTGGCGGTAAAGACAAAAAACTCCGTCTCCCTCTTCTGGAGTAGTTTGGATTGCTCTTCTAGCATCTTATTTATTCCAAGATACTGAGCAACATGTCCGGGATTTTTTTCGAGAGTGTAAAGAAGCCTTTGTCTCTTATCTAGTTTTTGATACTCCTTTCTTGCAAAATAGCTTCTGTTTGCGGTTTTTTCCAAAAGAGGATACATGGCCAAATCTGTCTCTGTTCGATTTACCATTGGAAAGACACCAACTTTTCTGTGTTCGAAATAGATATGTCCATGATTGAGTCTTGCCAGAAAAAACACCTTATCCTGGGAAAGATTAATTTCTAAAAATGAGATGCTTGATTTTGGGGAGATTCTCAGCAATGAGCCATCTCTAAGAAAAATCCATGCATAGGAGTCTTTGCCAGTACTTATTTCATCACCCTCATTGATTTCGCTAGTATATTGAGCTGAGCTTTGACCGGATCTTGAGTACTTCTGACAGTCTTTGAGGCACTGGATCACCCTACCAACTAGCTCGGAATACTTGGAGTCACGCAATTTAATCTGCCAGTCTGGAGTTGAGTCTTTTATGCTAAGTTCTTCTTTCCAGCGATTAAAGTCAAGCCACCTGTTTGAATCAATATTCTCCCAATCAATCATGCTTTTTGCTTGACCTTTATACTGGGGGACATCAACTTCACTTGAAGGTTTAACTCCCCAATGATCCATGTGTAGCAGCACTTCAGTAGTATTCATATTGTTACGACGCAGCAAATCCAGTTCGTTTTGCTCAAACCCATGTACCACACACGAGATAAACAATGTTGCTAAGAAGGGCAAAATCCTCACAAAAACATCCTTTTTTAGCTTATCGTCGTGTATTTTTGAATGTTTACCTATTCAAATCCAATAGGGTTTGTTACAAAGAAAAGGCAAAATTCGCCCCCCATTCACTAGCTTAGGAGAGATTTAGGATGTCTAATAATCAAGAAAACTTTTCTTTTGTGGAAGCTGAGAAGAAAATCCAAGATTTTTGGAAAGAGAATAAAGTTTTTGAAAAGTCTTTGGAAAAAACAAAAGATAAAGACCCATACATTTTTTATGACGGACCTCCATTTGCGACAGGTCTTCCCCACCACGGCCACTTGGTAGCAAGTACATTAAAAGATATCATTCCTCGCTATTTCACTATGAAAGGCCGCTACGTTTCCAGGCGTTGGGGATGGGATTGTCACGGACTTCCAATTGAGCAGCAAATTGATAAAAAATTTGGAATGAGCGCAAATGACTATGTAGAAAAGCATGGCATAAAGTCATACTGCGATGAGTGTAGAAACATCGTACTGACCTACACTTCACAGTGGGAAAAAACTGTTGAAAGAATGGGCAGATGGGTTGATTTCCGAAATGATTATAAAACCATGGACACCTCTTTTATGGAAAGTGTCTGGTGGGTTTTTAAGCAGGTTTGGGATAAGGGACTTATCTATAAAGGTAACAAGATTGTTCCATTTTCAACTGAACTTGAAACTGGTCTTTCAAACTTTGAGGCTACTCAAAACTACCAAGACGTTCAAGATCCAGCAGTGACAGTCTTGTTTAAAGTAGAGGGAAAGGACGAGTACCTAAGTGCCTGGACAACCACGCCTTGGACACTTCCTTCAAATATGGCACTTATTGTAAATGAAGAAGTCGAATACACTCTTGTTCACGAGAAGAAGTCGGACAAGAAATTCTGGATAGCAAAAGAAAGGATTGAGGCCTATAAAAAAGGTCATGACTTTGAAGAGCTCAAAACTGTTCTTGGTAAAGAACTTAAGGGTTTAAGCTACGAGCCACTTTTCCCTTATTTTAAAGACAAAAAAGACCAAGGTGCCTTTCAAGTTCTTGCAGACGACTACGTTACGACCAGTGATGGTACAGGAATTGTTCACGCCGCGCCGGCATTCGGTGAAGATGACAACAGGGTTTTAAAAGATCATGGTGTGAAGGCCATCGTATGTCCAATCAACACTAAAGGACAATTTACTGAGGAAGTTTCTGACTATGCAGGAAAATACATTAAAGACGCTGACAAAGAAATCATTAAAGCTTTGAAGGAAAATGGAAACCTCTTCCACCAATCAGTAATAGTCCACAGTTACCCATTCTGCTATAGAACAGACACTCCTCTAATCTATATGGCAACACCACAGTGGTATTTGGAGGTAGACGCGATTAAAGACAAGATGCTTAGCGCCAACCAAAAAATCAACTGGGTTCCTGAACATATTAAAGAAGGACGCTTTGGAAAGTGGCTGGAAAATGCTAGAGACTGGGCAATTTCCAGAAAGCGCTTTTGGGGAACACCTCTTCCTGTCTGGATTAACGAAGAGTCTGGCAAAAGTATCTGTATCGGTTCTATAGAAGATCTTAAAAAGTATACAGGTGTTGAAGTTGACGACTTACATAGAGAGACAGTAGATGAGTTGACCTTTAAGGTTGATGGTGAAGCAGGTGAGTACAAAAGAATCACCGACGTGTTTGATTGTTGGTTTGAGTCTGGCTCAATGCCATACGCTCAACTTCACTACCCTTTTGAAAATGAAGAAATATTTAAAAAAGGTTTTCCAGCAGAGTTCATTGCTGAAGGACTTGATCAGACTAGGGGCTGGTTTTACACCCTTACTGTTTTGGCAGCAGCGCTATACGACAAACCAGCGTTTAAAAACGTTGTCGTTAACGGAATGGTCCTTGCTGGTGACGGCAAAAAGATGTCTAAGCGTCTTAAAAACTACACAGAGCCTGACACTCTTATGGAGGAATTTGGAGCGGACGCCTTAAGGCTTACTTTTATAAACAGCGCTCTTGTAAAAGGTGAAGAACTAAAATTTACTGATGACGGTGTGAAAGACATGGTTAGAAGGGCACTTCTACCATGGTACAACTCATTTAAATTCTTCAACACTTATGCCAAAGTTGATGGCTGGAACGCTGAAAAAGACTTATGTTTTGGAGAAAACATTTTAGACAGATGGGTTTTATCAAAACTTCAAACGTTGGTTAAAAATGTTACCGCCGAGATGGAAGGCTATAGACTGTATAACGTTGTACCTCAACTTTTTAATTTTATCGAAGACTTAACTAACTGGTATATACGCCTAAACAGGAGAAGATTCTGGGAAGGGCAAAACCTTACTCAAGAGAAGAAAGAGGCCTATTCCACTCTTTATACAACTTTAAAAGAGCTATCAAGAATTATGGCGCCATTTGCTCCATTTTTATCGGAGCATATTTTCCTTGAACTCAAGAAGTTTGGCGAAAAGCTTGAAGAGTCGGTTCACTTATCTGACTACCCAGAATACAAAAGTGAGTTTATTGACTCAAATTTGGAGGATGCAGTTGTTAGAATGCAACAGCTGATTCTACTTGGCCGCCAAAAGAGAAATCAAGCACAAGTCAAAGTGAAAACTCCACTGGCCAACCTAACAGTTATTCACAAGAGTGAGCAAACACTTGGAGGCCTAAAAAACCTTGAAAGGTATATTAAAACAGAGCTTAATGTTAAAAACGTTCTTTACTCAACTGAGGAAGAAAAATTCATTAAACTTTATGCAAAGCCAAATGCTCCTGTTTTAGGAAAGCGTCTAGGCAAGGCATTCGGCAAGTATAGAGGTCTGATTCAAAACTTAGACTCAGACACCCTTACCCAGGTGGAGTCCGGTCAATCAATTGAAATTGAAGGCGAAAAATTCTCCCCAGAGGACTTCTTAATTTTTAGAGAGGCCCGCGAAGGAAGTGAGGCCTTATCCAATAGATATATCTCTATTGAGCTCGACACATCCCTTAACCAGGACCTAATAAACGAAGGCATGGCCAGAGAGATCGTTAATCGAATCCAAAGAACTAGAAAGGATCTCAATTTCAATGTTGAAGATAGAATTGATGCCACAATTAAAACCAATGATGTTCTAAAAAACGTGGTAGAACAGCACAAGGATTATATCCAAAAAGAAACTCTGTGCTCAAAAATTGAATTTAGCGACGTGGTAGATGACTCTATAGAACATGACGTTGAAGGGAATAAATTCTTCCTTCTTTGTTCAAAGTCAGATGATTAAACAACGAGCCTAGCTCCATTTGAGGAGGTCTGCTGGCGCAGGCCTTCCCATACAACCTTTCTAAGCATCCAGTTTTCATATTTAGCAAATTCAATCTGGGCCATTAGCCCTTCACTTCTTTTACTTCTTGCTTTCGATACGAAACAACCAAGTGACTTGGCAGATAAGGCCTTATTTACAATCTGAATTGGAGCAAGCTCCTGGGAGTTGTTTCCAAAACTTGCCAATATTTTTTTGTTATTTTTAATATGACAAACTCCACTTTCAACGCTCAAAAATAACTCGCGAGTTAGCTCTCTTCCATTTCCAAGCATTGCTCCACATGAGTCTGCACCCACACTTTCAATGATACCAAGTGTTTCCCTTGTAAGGTCTTCCTCACACGAAGAAAAGTGGCCACTACACAAATTGAATACGATTTTTTCAGGAATTACTTGTTCACAAAAATCTAAAAAAGATTTTGCGGACAATGTTTGTTCCTCTCCATAGTAAGAAATGGGAGCTTTAAGATTTATTACAATTTTGTCTGACTCATGAAAAAGCCATTCAAACTTAGGGGACAACTTGATTCTTTGCTCGCCAACATCACAAAGGTCACCCAAAAATAAAATCTTGATTTTTTCCTGTGGTGGCTCCGTTAGACGAAAACCTTCAAAGTCCAGGTACTCCTTAGGAATTGATTGATCCCTCACTGAGGACTCAAAAGGCAACCCAGCAAACGCTTTACCGAACATTTTAAGGAGATCTTGCTTAGTATTTATCATAACTTACTTATACAAAAAATAACGCAGTGCCTCAACCTCATGTGTAATTTTTATTCCTTAAGTTATTTTAAGCCTTAGACACGCAAATTGTTTAAAATCCCTGAAAAGATAATATAATAATAACCATATGAAATTATTAGTGATCATTCTTTTAAACTGTGCTTGGACGATGGCCTATCTTCCAGATCAAATTGCCATTTCAGACTATGAGTTTAGAAGATATGTAAGACCACAATTAAAGAGTATCGCAAATGATTTTCAAACGCTTTTCTTCTCACTTAATCCCCCATTGGCATCCCTTAAAAGTTCTTATTCTGAGTTTCGAAAAATAAATACTTTAAACCAACAAATTAGGATTGATTGCAAAGACAACAAGCTTGAAGGTGGTTGTTTAGATCAAGTTAAATCTCTAGAGAAGTCGCTATTGAGCGTCTCAAAAACTCTTTCTTCAATAAAGGAGATTAACACCAAGTCGGTCGACTCCAAACTGTTTTTTGCCAACTCAAAAGAGATGATTGAGCAGTCCTTAACAAGAAATATTTTAAGAATTCAAAACCTAGATTATAAAGGCCAACTCATTGGCGACGCAAAATTTTCAACTGGTGCCCTTTGCGACCAAGTTAATTATCTGTTCGATCGCTTCAACACTTTCCTATTTAAGAGTTCCAATGAAAAATTTAAACATGAAATTAACAGTTTTTGGGCGAACTTCATTAGGCCAGTCGAGACCTATGCAATCCATAAAAACAATAAAGAGTTCTTTAAGCGAAATATTAATGAACTAAACATGAGGTGGAACATGCTGCACGTTCGCCTTACCAAAAGAGGCTACGAGCCAAACAAACAAACCTCAACACTGATTAATATAATGCAAAGGCGATGGGTTAATATTTTAAAGGTGAGCCTAAAGCCGAGAGGATAGTTTTTTTCTTAGACTTATACTTAATCATCATAACGACGAATCTTCATAGGCTTTAGATTTTTAATTTAATGAAGTTATTAGAATTTAGCCTTTGAAAAAAAACGGGACCAACTTGGTCCCGCATTTTTTAGATTTTTGTTCTAGTTCTGTAAGTTTTTGTGCTGGTTTTTCTACGTCTTTTTTCCGCAGCTTCAGCTTTTTCCAACTTTTGGATAGAAGGTTTCTTGTACTCTTTACGTGAACGGTACTCTTTTACAACACCAAAGTTGTCGCACATTCTTTTGAATTTTTTGATAGTCTTATCAACACCAAAGCGCTCATCAACTTTTAAATAGATATTTTGCAATTTTAATTCACCCCCTTCAAAGTGGCATTAAAAGCAGTGTAAAACACTGGAAAAAGTAAAACTTGGATAAATTAATTCAAAAGCTGTATATATGTCAACCATAGCAGAAGGAGTAAAAATGAGGGAACAAAGAGGGCTATTCCAGGAAAGTGAAACCACCCAAACACCTCTGGCTTTTGAGATTAGGCCAGAATCCTTGGATGAATACTACGGCCAGGACTCTATAAAGCATCGCATAGACAGACTCGATTTTAAGCGACTCCCCCACATCATTTTTTGGGGCCCTCCAGGCACAGGTAAGACAACAGTTGCAGGGATTCTTGCTAAGAAGGCAGCTCTTGAGATTTTTAATTTCAATGCTGTCATGGGTGGAGTAAATGACCTTAGAAAGCTCATTTCAGCAGCTCAGGATCTAACAAGACTAGAAGGCAAAAGATCAATAATCTTTATTGACGAGATTCATAGGTTCAATAAGGCACAACAAGATGCTCTTCTACCCTACTTAGAAAAAGGTGACTTCGTCCTTTTTGGAGCGACTACAGAGTATCCACAAACCGCATTAAATAGGGCACTTCTCTCCCGGGTACAGCTATGGAACCTTGAAATGCTCAAAAAGGATGACTTAGTTAAGATCATTCAAAGGGCCATTGAGATACGAGAGTTGGGACTCACCAATGAAGTGGTTGAATTCATTGCTGATAATAATAATGGAGATGCAAGGGCCGCCCTAAACCAGGTTGAAATACTGGAACAGAACAAGGATATCATTGGCGAACTGAGCTTTGAGCAGATCAAAAAGCAATTTCTTTTTTCTCAGAGGCGCTATGATAAGAATTCCGAGAGACACTATGACGTAATTAGCGCATTTATTAAAAGCATTAGAGGAAGCGATGCCGATGCGGCCTTACTTTGGCTTGCTGTAATGCTTGATGGTGGGGAAGATCCGGCATTTATTGGGAGAAGGCTCATCATTGCCGCCAGCGAGGATATTGGCAATGCCGATCCAAGAGCTTTGCAAATTGCCTGTGATGCACACTATGCGACAAAACAAATAGGTATGCCAGAAGCTAGAATTCCTCTGGCCCAAGCAACGGTGTATTTGGCCAGGTCCCCTAAAAGTAATTCAAGTTACCTTGCAATAGATGCGGCCTTAAATCATGTGAGAAACGCCAAAACAATTGAGGTGCCCACACACCTTAGAAATCACCACCCAGACAAAAAAGATTATAAATACCCTCACTCTTTTGAAAATCACTGGGTGGAGCAGAACTATCACAATGAAAACGCGTCATTTTTGCGACCAGGAAACCTGGGATATGAAAGAATGCAGTCAGACAATCTTTCTAAAATGAAAAAGGGCTAATTGCCATTAAGGTAAGTTCCTGTCACTATTGGTCTTATGATTGAATATGTTATTGCACATGATCCTGATGACAGAGTAATTGATAGGGCCGTTAAGCTCTTAAGAGATGGCAAACTAATTTGTCTGCCAACAGACACAAACTGGATAGCCCTAGCTGATCCCTACAATAAAAATGCTGTTGAAAAACTGTATAAGTTAAAACAAGAAAATTTTCAAAAGCATTTTTCCCTATTGGTTAATGACATATCAAAGGCCAGTGATGTTGCAATAATTGAAGACTATGCGTTTAAATTACTTAAAAGAACTACGCCTGGGCATTATACTTTTATTTTTGAAGCGACAAAAAAAATAGCTAAGACCCTTAAAGCATCTAAGCAAGATAAAGAGATTGGAATAAGGTTTGTTCCAAGTGTTCTCGTCTCAAGAATCATAGAGTTATTCGAAGCTCCTCTTATAAGTACTAATATCCCAAACAAGATTCTTGAAAGCTTCGAAGGCAGTGATCAGATCTTTAGCTACATGGTGGAAGATAAGTTTTCCCACATACTAGGAATGATAATAGATCCTGGTGAGTTTGAATTTGTCGGTGAAAGTACAATCGTAGATTTTTCCAAAGGTGGAGTGGAACTTGTTAGAGAGGGAGCTGGTTCATTAGCTCCCCTAAATCTTTAGGCCATGTGAGGATACCTTATATGATCTCTGAGTGCCTCAAGTGCAAGATCAGGACTATAACTATCCCAGTGACTCAAAAGCTTAAAAAAACGCCTAATCATAGACTAAACTCCACCTCCATCAGTGATAGTCCAGCCCTTGTTGTTCTTTAAATTTGATCTTGCAGCGCCACCAGCACCAGCACTTGTATATTTTGAATTGTAAGCGTGAATATTCAGACCTGTCACACCCGATGCATCTAGCCTAACCAACAAGTTGTCGTACTTGTCCCTTGATATGGTCGTATATCTCAAAAAATCTTTAATATCTGTCACACTTGAGAAGTCCCAGTTGGAAAAGTTTAGCTTTGTCGCATCTGGCGTCCAGTAAAACATCCTTCTCATATTTGTCACGTTTGAAGTATTCCAATTCACAATCGTAGGATTTGCGTCCTCAGCATAATAAAACATACCGTACATATTCTCGACATTTGAAGTATCCCAAGTGCTCACATCGGGATTTGCAACCTCGGCCTTGTAGAACATTGAATCCATAGTAGTTACACTAGATGTATCCCACCCGCTAGTGTTTGGTTTTGCTAAAAGTGTATAGCTAAACATATGACTCATGTCTGTAACTTTTGAGGTGTCCCAACCGCTCGTGTCTGGATTAGCATTATCTGTACGACTGAACATTTGATTCATGGTGGTAACGCTACTAGTATCCCAGTTACTTGTATTAGGTGTTGCATTTGAGGCCTGAGTAAACATTTGTTGCATAGAAGTTACACTAGATGTGTCCCAACTTGAGACATTTGGATTAGTTGTAATTCCCTTAAATACACCTGCCATATTTTGAACTTTCGAAACGTTCCAACTTGTCACGTCAGGGTCTGCCGATGTGGCATTGTTAAAAATATAACTAATATCCACGACGCTGGATGTGTCCCACAAGGCCACATCCGGATCAATCGTAGAGCTTTGATTAAACATAGACGCCATATTAGTCACACTTGATACATCCCAATCTCTAACGCTGGGAGTATTACCTGAATAGTAAGAAAACATCCGCTCCATATTTGTAACTTTTGAGGTATCCCATGTAGAAACGTCAGGTGTAAAAGAAGCAAAATAAAACATATGCTCCATGTTTTTAACGTTTGAAGTATCAAAGTTACCAAGCCCCACTGCTGTGCCAGAGTTTGCAAACATATAGCTCATATCCTCCACACTTGATGTATCCCAATTTGATGCATTTGGGTTGGAGGCACTTGCATAATTAAACATATTCGACATGTTCTTAACTTTTGAAGTATTCCACGAGCTTGTTATTGGAGTTGCATTGCCAGCATCCCTAAACATATTGCTCATATCGACCACTTCAGATGTGTCTCCTCCAGCAACTGCAGTTAGGTTGTTACAGCCTCTAAAGGCTCCGCTCAAATTTTTCCAACCTACAGTACCCAGCTCGATGACAGTTAAAAGTTTCTCATTATCACCAGGTGGATCCATCCAATCAACTTCTGGAAAAGACCACCCCTCCACTAGACCTGTAATAGTAACCGTATAATCTCCACTTGATCCATAGTTGTGAATTGCATCTGAGTCATTGTAGGAGGTCACCACACCAGTTTGACCATCGCCCCAATCAACTGAAAAATTATAATTATACCCCTCAACAAGAGGAAGCTTTATTGAGTTGGATCCATCCCCATAAGAGCCATCACCAACTCTCCAAGTTGACTTAAAAGGCACGACTTCTTTTACGGTTAAATTAAAAGTCCCGGTTTCCACAGTGGATGTATTATCCGTTACATAGTAGTTGAAGCTAGCACTTCCAGATTCATCGGGAGTTACACCCACTGAGCAAATACCTGAACTACAAGAACAAGAAGAAGTAACAGATACGTTTTGGGTATTTAGTACCTCACAAGTTGTTCCTTCAAAATTTTCTGAGTAACTCAAAGGTACAGTTTGTTCCACACCACTTAGGAGGCTGCTTGACTCAGGACTAAGGTCCTCATGCTCAAGGTTGGCGAGACTCTGTAATTCAGAGCTAATTTCACCACA
The DNA here is from genome assembly GCA_950070535.1 of uncultured Bacteriovoracaceae bacterium. Lineage (GTDB taxonomy): Bacteria > Bdellovibrionota > Bacteriovoracia > Bacteriovoracales > Bacteriovoracaceae > UBA845. The sequence goes on from CATMLK010000020.1 coordinate 51,462, forward strand.
ACCAATTTGTAAGAAGATCACCCCTAAGCAAAATATATATTTGATTGATTGAATTAACATACGTGCACCTCATCATTCAATTTATTACTATAGGTATTTTATCGGAGAGCTGAGGAGGAATTTACGCCAAGGTTGGAACATCAAATTATTCAAGTTTCAAAACAGGTCTAACTTCCCATTAATAGGCAATTGTTCGCTAATTCTTTTTATAAAAAAAATTGGGCAGAGAGGTCTTAACTTGGAAATTTTGTTGGAAAAGCTTCAACGAGCTCAAATGTTGCCAAAGTTACTTGGCAACGCTTATGTTCATTAAGCTTCAGTCAAATTGATACTATGTTGGGGGTCAAAAGACTTTTTGCGCTCGACACCCAGTTTTACAACAATGGTAATATCAATTTCTTTAACTACACCGTTTGGCGATCTATTCGCCTTTGTCTGTATCTTGAGTCCATGAGAGCGAAAACGAGCACCTAGCTCCTTCACTGTTGGTCCCAACTCCTTTACTAGATCACCATACTGGGTGGTAACATTAGAGAAGAACAATCTTAAACCAAAGTGTTTATTATTTTTATTTACTTTGAACTTATATTTAAGGCCTTCGAATTCATTCTCTTCTATTTTTTGAATAACTTCGTTGGCGCAAGTGTATAGAAAGCTTGCCTCTTTCTCACTCTTTCCAGCTAGCCTAACGATACTCTCGCTTAGCCCCTTACCTTTAGATTTACTTCCTATAGAGTTAGAAATCAAAGTTGAATTCAGGGAACCCAGTTTGCTGCGAATCGAATTAGATCTAGTCTCCAGTGCCAATTCACTCGACCTAGTGAGCTTAATATAGTTTTCGAATGCCCTTTTCTTGGCCGTTAGCTTTTCCAGCTCTTTTTCAAGAGATAATACTTCTTTGGATTTTTTGTTAAGCCGCTCGCGTTGAAGTAGATAGCTTTTCTCCAATTCACTTGCCTCGACTTGAACGGTCTCAATCCTCTCTTGAAAGTGCCTTTCTTTAAGGAATTCTTCTTCAAGTAACTGTGAAAGCTCAACATTAATCTGTCTAAGCTTTACAACTTGGTCCTCTAGACTGTTTATTTTGGAGTTGACCTGTAGATTATGATTCTTCACTCTTTTTTGATGTGATTCTAATAGCTCTCTGCGCTTTTTAAGCGAGGTGATCTCATTCTGCTTTTTAGTTAAGTTGGAATCCATGGTAAAAACCTCCACTTATAGTTTGACGCATACGCGATGCGAACTCTAGAGGGAAGTCTTTTCTCCTAAGAAGCAAATCATAAGTCTCTGATTTCACATTGATTTAATTTAATCGACAATTAATTGTCTGACTGAATGCCAACAACACTTCGCCCACAAGGAATTAGCTTTTCCGGTAATATCTGGTTTTTGTAGTACCTTAAGTCTCTATTACTTTGTCATAATGACTACTTTATTAGCGTAGGAATTCGTTTCCATAATTTTAGAACTATGCTCCGGGGTTGCACTACCTTCAGAAATCTGTCCAGGTGAGCCCGTATACAAGTAATATAGATAGTCGTACTCATTCTCATCTGTAATCGCGGAATGGCCATCTTTTAGTTCAGAAAAAGCTTCATACTTATGTGCAAGTGCATACATTGTAGCAATGGCGGCATTTCTTGGATCATCCAAAGAGTCCCAATTAATTTCAGGATACCTTTCACTACCGTCACTACCAGGTGCTCTATAGTTAAAAAACCTTCTGACATTCTTAATTTGTGTCATACCTCTAGAGTTGCGGATTTTATGTTTTTCTTTCATCATGAGACCTATAGTCCCTGAAAGTTGCGGTGCCATGAATAGGCCTGCTTTCATATTCAGATCACTTTTTAAATAGCTTACTACAGCCTGACCAAAGTTTGACTCTTTAAACTTATAAAGATTTAGGCCCATATTACTATCACCTTCGCCAAAACTACTCTCTGTTCCCATAATACCAAATGCTAGTTTTGCTAGTTCATTGTATTGATCATTAGTAAGTCCTGTATCTTCCATAATAAAACGTTTTTCATCTTCCAAAGCTTTTAGAAACTTCTCTGTGTTTTTTGATTTAAACTCATCATCAATTAGAGAAATAGTAATGGGTTTGAAACTCAACTTTTTTGCTGGAGAGAACTCATAGTCGTTTACACTCTTTTTCCCGTCGACTCCATCGAGACTAAACTCGGACATTTTCTTAGGCATTAATTTTAATTGATCTTCAACTAGTTTAAATTCCACATCATCCGTTTCAGGTAATACCGCCAATTGACAGTCCGGTTTTAGATAATCCCTTAGAGAGTCTAAGTCTTTTTTTGTAATGCCAATTTCACCGTTTGTGGATCTTGGATTTGACAAAATATCATCTAAATCGTGAGATGCTTCAATTTTTAAGGTCGATAACAAGTTTGGATCTCGCGGATTTACAAGTGTAATTTCTTCTTTAGAAATAGAGTTCAAAGAGAAAATACCCGCACCAGTTTTATTGTTATACTTCTCAGGACTATACATTACAGTTTTTTCGTCACCGAGCTGAGCACCAAGTTTTATTGGGGTAGAATAAATCGTTAAAGGCTTTTCGCCATCGATTTTTACAAGCTCAAAACTTGCTTGTTCTTTATCAACAATCCCAACAACAGGGCAAGCTTTGTTGTTCTCTGAAAAGTGTTGTACGACTTTGTCTTTATTACTTAGAGTGTTGAAATTATTTTTTTTCTCCAAAAGCTTATGGTGAGGTCTCCAACCATCTAGGTCGATCTTGGTTTTCCCATAACTAAGTATTGATACTGCATCGTTGAGAACCTGCTCTTTAGGTTCCTGAATTTGACCTTTTTTACCGCGTACACCTAAATTTTGGCGATAATTTGACACGACTTGAAAGGCCTCACTGTCAGTAAGAGACCTTCCTTTATAAAGATCAAACACCTTACCATTAATAAGGTCTGCCCTCTTTCTATCTGCCAGAAGTTTAAGCGTTAACGTAGGGAATTTATCATTAAGCTTATCCAACTCATCTTCGTTTGGAAATTCCAGTTTTTCATCCTCAGAGCCCGCATCGGTGGCCAGTGCCACTTTTCTTGCCCTTTTAGACTCAAGTTCCAGAGACACTGGCTCACCTGATATATGATAGACTTTTCCTTTCTGAACGAAAGAATGATTACCCTTCTTAATTTCATCTGCAAGTTTTGCGATATCGGTTGGCTCACTATTTTCAACTTCTTCAACTTCTTTCGAACCAAATTTAGTCAAAAAATACTCCAGGCCTTTTTTTATAGGTTTTCCTGTTTTGATATCATAGAGCTTGTCTTTAAATTCGAATGAAAATGAATGATCATGATCTTTCAATTGGTCGTTTAGTGTTGTTAAAAAGTTGTCTCGGTCCTCCTCAGGAATGTGGGAAGTATCTACATCATCATCAAATCTAAAAAGACGATGCCACCTTTTGGAAAGATTTTTACCAGCTCTGCCTCCAATTCCCCTTGGCAACGAGTATTCACTGTTCCATATTTCTGGCAAATAATATTCTTTGCCAGCATAAACGAAAGATCTGTCCTTTCCCTTCTTATTCAAAATCCCACCATCAATCGCTTTCGCCAAAGCTCTGGTGAAGTTCTTATTTTTCAAAAGCTCCTCTTTGGTAAAGAAATAAGGAACGTTGTCCAGCACCTTTTGAGCGAGGTATTCATCTACAATTTCTTCGTCACTTTTTTCACCAATAATATAAGGAGTCGGGGCAGATAAAAGTTCTTTTTTAGCATTAGCATTAGCATTAGCTTTTGCTTTGATTTCTTTAATTACCTCATCCCCAGCAGGGGTACCGGCGACTTTGCTATTAATGTGTAACCACACATCGTTATAGCGAAGTTGATCATGCAAATTAATGGTGTTCGAATCTTCAATTACTTTGCCAATCAGGTTTAAAAAGCTCTCTTCAATAACTACTTTCTTATCGTCTCTAACAACACAGGCATGCAATAGAGAGACGCACTCCGCAGGAAGCCCCATGTTCACCAAAAGATCAAGTGCCTTTCTATTCAGCTCATCAAGTCTTTGCTCCATTGTGTTCAACATATGTTCCATGTCATTTGTTTTAGAATTTCGAACGGAGGAATTTATAATTTTTGTAAAATTAAGAATACTTTGATCGTAAGCTCTATCTGTAAACTGGGAGTGAATATACTCGCCATCAACTTCTCTTTCCTTTTCGGCCAAGATTGCCAACATTCTCACATCCGACAATCCAATATTAAAAAACTTCTTCTTGAAAGCACTCTGCTCCCCAGCTTGTTCATTAATTATATCCTTAATGTGGGGCAATACCTTCGACAAGGCTGTTCTAGAAAGTTTGTTTTCAGGATGGTTAAACAGTTCACTTACCTCTCTGAAGGCTGGATCTTTTTGTTTCTCCGCATCCACTTTTGCCAGAAGCTCCAATATGGTATTTTCTATCCTAAATTGTTCTTTTGATCTCGAGTGCCTAAGGCCTGCATAAGCTAATCTATGAAGAGTTATTCCTGCCTGTAGGTTTAAGAACGTTTGAAGTTTCTCCCCCTCAATGTCCCCACCCTCTAGCATTTTGGTTAGAGAATTTTCACAGGTATTAGCCTGGGTTAGAAAACTCGTGAGTAAAAGAATTATGGCCAAGATTTTTTTCATATATAAGTATCGGCATATAAGCCAATTACTTGACCAACAAGATCAAAAAAGTCCAAGTGTTTGAATTTACGACATTAAGCTAGGAAAGATGATTTATTTTTTTCTTCTGGCGTTTTGAAAACATTCATAGAAAGTTTTACAAGTGTTCTTAACAACACCAAGATCTTTAATTTGATTTATAAGCGGGTCACTATCTGGAGCACTCACCCTCCTCAACTTTTCTGAATTCATAAGTTTTCCAGACTCTCTTTCAATGGTACTTATAACAATTGGGATCTTATTACCGGAAAATAAGATATCTATACCAATTGTTTTTCCAAGATAGGTTTGAAGGTAATTTGAAATTGAGTACTTACCATCAATATATTTTAAGGTTTTTTCATCTAATGAAGAGACACAAAATTGGCTCACCAATTTTTCAGAGCTTTTTTCAATAACTAGGGAGCAGCCAAGTTTTTTATCCAATCCATTGGCCTTAGTTTGTTTGATTTTCTCTTTTGGAAGGACTTCAGCAATATAACTATCCTTAAAGAAAAAGCTTTTATCCAATTTCTTGGAATAGAAAACGTCAAATGAGCCCATTTTCATGACAAAACCTTCGGGAGAGAAAACCATCTCTTTGTCGAATTTCTTATTTATGCCTTCATATTCGAATTTAATGATTTGGGCGCTGAGTGAGAATGACAGAAAGAATAGGAGAGCAAAAACTGAAAAATTAATCACATTTTCCTCCAGAAAGTTCGCCTACTTATAGGTGGCCTACCGTCTTATAACGGCAGGCCATGTATGATTACATTAGTGAGTCTATTATACCATTAAATGTGGAACTTGGCCTCATGGCCTTGGTAACAAGTTCTTCATTCGGGTGGTAGTAACCTCCCATATCAACTTTTACACCTTGAGCATCGTTTAATTCTTTTACAATACTCTGTTCATTGTTTGACAGGTCCGTATACACCTTTGTGAACTTTTCTTTAAGTTGCTGATCTTCATCCTGTTCGGCCAGAGCTTTTGCCCAATATAGTGCCAAGTAGAAGTGGCTGCCTCTATTATCAAGTTCATTAACTTTTCTTGATGGAGACTTGTCGTTTTTAAGAAAGTCACTGTTTGCCTTATCTAGTGCTCTAGCGATAGTAACAGCCTTTGCGTTTCCTTCTTTCTCACCAAGCTCTTCAATTGAAACTTGAAGTGCCAAGAACTCTCCTAAGGAGTCCCAACGGAGGTGGTTCTCTTCAGCAAACTGTTGAACGTGCTTAGGAGCTGAACCGCCAGCACCAGTCTCGTAAAGTCCCCCACCTGCTAGAAGAGGAACAATAGAAAGCATTTTTGCACTTGTGCCAAGTTCTAGAATTGGGAAAAGGTCAGTGAGGTAATCTCTTAACACATTTCCAGTAACAGAAATCGTGTCCTTTCCGGCCTTCACTCTATTAAGAGTGTATTTAGTGGCCTCCACAGGAGCAAGGATTTTAATCTCTAAACCAGTGGTATCGTGATCTTTAAGGTAAGTGTTTACTTTCTTAATCAGACTTGCATCATGTGCTCTGTTTTCATCCAACCAGAAAACTGCTGGTTGACCTGTGGCCTTAGCTCTAGACACACCAAGCTTTACCCAGTCACGAATAGCAACGTCTTTAGTTTGGCACATTCTCCAGATGTCGCCGGCCTCAACTTCGTGTTCAAAGATAACATTATTGTCTTGATCCTTTACTCTTACAGTTCCAGCTTCTTGCATCTGGAAAGTCTTGTCATGAGATCCGTACTCTTCCGCCTTCTTTGCCATTAGACCAACGTTTGATACGTTACCCATGGTTTTAACGTCAAAAGCTCCATTTTCTTTACAAAATTCAATTGTAGCATCGTATACACCGGCGAATGAGCGATCAGGAATAACAGCTTTTGTGTCGTATGCCTTGCCATCCGCTGCCCACATTTTTCCTGAGGTCTTAATCATCGCAGGCATAGAAGCGTCAATGATTACATCACTTGGGACATGTAGGTTTGTGATCCCTTTGTCAGAGTCAACCATGGCAAGTCTTGGCCCTTTTTCATATGCCTCATTAATATCTTTTAACACCTCTTCTTTCTTAGAGGCGTCGGCCTCATCTAATTTTGCCAATAAAGAACCAAGTCCATTATTTGGATTAACTCCAAGTTCTTTGAACAATTCGCCATGCTTTGCAAACACATCTTTAAAGTATGCTTTAACAGCATATCCAAACATAATTGGATCACTTACTTTCATCATTGTTGCTTTAAGGTGAATTGAGAACAAGTTATTCTCTTCTTTTGCTTTTTTAACCTCTTCCTCAAGAAAAGATAGAAGCTTAGTCGAGTTCATTCTTGAAGCGTCAATTACTTCAGACTCAAGAACCTTGAGTCCTTCTTTAAGAACCTTTTTCTCTGCATTTTTTGATTCAAACTCAATAGTAAGCTCTGAATCTTTTATCATTGTGTGAGACTTCTCATTTCCGTAGAAGTCATCTCCACTCATATGAGCAACGTGTGAAGTTGAGTCCTTTGACCACTCACCTAGTCTGTGGGGGTTATCCTTTGCATACTGCTTAACAGGAGCTGCCACTCTTCTGTCTGAGTTGCCTTCTCTTAATACAGGGTTAACTGCAGAGCCCAAAACCTTGGCATATCTTAATACAATATCTTTTTCTTCATCAGTCTGAGGATTCTCTGGGTAAGATGGAACTTTAAAACCTTGATCTTGTAACTCTTTGATCGCTGCATTCAGTTGCGGGATGGAAGCAGAAATATTTGGAAGCTTAATAATATTTGCCTCAGGCTTTTTAGCAAGATCTCCTAAAAGAGTTAGAGCATCTTCTACTCTCTGATCTTCAGGAAGATAATCATTTAAGTTGGCAAGAATTCTGCCGGCCAGTGAAATATCCTTTAGCTCCATTTCAATTCCGGCCTGAGTGGTAAAGGCCTTAACAATTGGTAAAAAGCTTTGAGTCGCCAAAGCTGGCGCTTCGTCAGTCTTGGTGTAAATAATTTTAGATTTGGAAGTCATTTACGATCCTTGTTTTATAGGTGTGAATTAGTAGTTAAATACCGGCCTATCATATAGCAATTAAAGGGGTTTTTAAAGCATTACAAATAAAGACTAGTGCTTGCGCAATCAAAAACTTCTCCAAACCTATGCAGTGCAACAATAAAAAACGTCCTTATTTGCCGTCCCTGTATTATTTATCACCGCAATTGCTATTCACATTTTAAAGGTGTTAACACCAAATTGGGGAAAATCTAAGGGGAATATTTTGGGGAAACTATTCGGAACACTTACCTTACTAGCCACTTGTACGATGGCAGGTCAAATAGGTAGTGAATATCATAAAGCTAAGTACAAATATGTCTATAGACAGAATTCACAGGCCTTTGATGAGCTAATAGAGAATACTATTTTAATCAACGTTAAAGGCCATGACTCAAAGTATAGTCGAGGAACGGGATTCTATATTGGAATCCACAATAATAAACACATCTTTGTAACAAACCACCATGTTATGAGTAATGAAGAATGTGCAGAAAGCACAATAACCTATCTAAACTCATCAGGGACAACTTCTAAAGCATACTGTAGTGAAGTATTACTCTCCTACTTCAAGGAAAATAACTCAGACATCACAGTCTTCTCAATTGAGGCCAACGACCTATACTATTTTGCAGGCAAAGGCCTTGGCATAGATTGGGATTTTGAACTTAAACCAAAGATTGAACTTGCTACGGCCGGCTTTGGCCTGAAGCTAAGAAGAGTGGGTCGCAGAGATAATCAATACTTGCTAAGAAAGTTTGATATGAAGCTTAACTTTGACTCTGATTGCGTAACCTTAAATGATAAAGTCTATTATGTGACTAATTTTAATGTCGCAAATAGTATTCTCATTGGATGTGATGCAATTGGCGGTGACTCAGGTTCTGCCGTAATTGAACGTGCAAGTGGAAAAGTTATTGGTCTAATTTGGGGAAGCTCCGCTAAGGCATCCATCTCCTCAACAGATCTATGGAATATGATTGGTACATCGGCTCCAGAGCTTTTCAGCAATTCTACAAGAGCCATTCTTCTTAAGGGCCTAAAGAAAGACTTCAATGCCTTAGGCATACATTAAGACCATAAAAAAAGGCTCCCGTGGGAGCCTTTCTTTTATTCAATCTAATGATTTTTAAAACAATGCTTCTGGATCCATAGTCTGAAGTGTGTTTGTAACATGCTTCAAGAATTTGGAACCCAACTCGCCATCGATCAATCTATGATCAAAAGTGTGTGTCGCATACATGATATCTCTTATAGCGATGGCCAAGTCGTCAGTAACAACAGGTGTCTTCTTAATTGTTCCTACGCAGAAGATTCCGACTTGTGGTTGAAGAATAACAGGTGTTGCAGCAATAACGCCAAATGAACCGTTATTAGTGAAAGTGTAAGTCCCTCCACTCATGTCATCCATAGTCAGTTTCTTGTTTCTTGCCTTAATTACAAGATTGTTAAGAGCTCTAGCAATTCCAGTGATGTTTAGATTGTCGGCACCTTTAATTACAGGAACAACAAGGCCGCTTCCTGGTACAGCAACAGCACAACCAAGGTTGATGTCCTTTTTAAGAACAATGTTGTCACCATCAATAGAAGCATTCACATAAGGGAACTCTTTCAAGGCTTGAACAAGAGCGTACAAGATAAAGTGAGTGTAAGTTAAAGAGAAGCCTTCTTGCTTTTTAAACTCATGCTTAAACCCTTCTCTAAACTTAACTAGATTTGTCATGTCAACTTGGTCAATAGAATTAACATGTGGGCTTGTTAGTTTAGAGTTTTGCATGTTTCTAGCAATGGCCTTTCTCATGTTGTCCATTGGAACAATCTCAACTCTCTCGCCTTCAGTGAAAGCGGGAACAGAAGGAGTTGGAGCACTTGGAGTAGCGGCAGGTTTGCTTGCTCCCCCAGACTTTCTATTCTCAAGAAAATTCATAAAGTCATCTTTATTAACTCTTCCGCCAGCTCCTGAGCCACTTATATTTTCAAGTTCACTCAGCGCTACGTTATTTTCTTCAGCAAGTTTCTTCACTAATGGAGTGTAGAACCTTCTTGATCCGTCACTTGAAGAGCTCTTTGCGTGAACAGGCTCACTTGCAGGTGCGCCTTTATCTTCACTAGCTTCAACCTTCTCTTCCTTCTTTTCTGTCGAGGATCCCCCACCAGAACTTGGAGTGGCATTTGGATCATCATCGATGTAAGCAATAGGCTTGCCAACGTCTACAGTGTCACCCTCTTCGAAAAGAAGCTCAACAACTACACCTTCCATTGGAGAAGGGATTTCCGATTCAACTTTGTCCGTTGAGATCTCTAATAAGATCTCATCAATTTCAATTTTATCACCCGGTTGTTTATTCCATTTTGTGATGGTTCCGGTGGTGATTGACTCACCCATTTGTGGCATAACAACTTCAGTACGTGCCATAATATCTTCTCCTGTTTATTTTCTTATCATTTTACCTGTTTATTAAAAAAACTAAACAAGGTTAAAAGTTCAGTGCTCTACCTTTTGCGGCCATAACCGACTCAGCCAACCACTCGCCCAATGTTGGGTGTGGGTGTACTGTGGCAAAAATTTCCTCATCAATACCTTCCATTGTTCTAAATAGAGCGTACTCATGAATTAGTTCAGTTGCCTGCGCTCCAACAATGTGAGCTCCAAGCATTTCACCATGCTCGCCAATCAATGTTTTAACAAACCCACTAGTTTCATTGCTGGCAATGGCCTTTCCATTCGCTGAGAAAGGAAGGTTTCCTACAGTATATTTAATCCCCTTCTCTTTCAAAGCTCTTTCAGTGTAACCAACACTTGCAACTTGAGGCTGACAGTAGGTACATCCTGGGATGTTCATCTTATCAAGTGCGTGTGGCTTCTTGCCTGAAAGGTGCTCGGCGGCAATCACTCCCTCATGACTTGCAGCATGTGCAAGTAGAGGTGGTCCTGCAACATCGCCAATTGCATAGATGCCTTTGACATTTGTCTGGTACATCTCGTCTACGGCCACAAAACCACGATCGGTTTTTACACCAATCTTTTCTAGGCCAAAGCCTTCAAGGTTTCCAACCATTCCAACTGCGATCAAGGCCTTGTCAAACTTAAACTTTTCTTCTTTGCCTTTGATCTTGGCCGTAATAGTTACGTCGCTGCCGTTATTTTTAGCACTTACGCTCTCAACGCCAAGGCTCATCTTAACACCATATTTCTTGTAGGCCTTCTCAACTTCCTTAGACGAAGCTTCATCTTCAATTGGAAGAAGGTTTTTTTGAAGTTCAAAAATATGAACGTCTACACCAAAAGCATTCCAAAAATATGCAAACTCTACACCGATAGCACCTGCACCGATGATTCCAATACTCTTTGGTAGCTCTTCCATCTTAATCGCTTCCCAAGCACCAATAAGTCTTTTCCCGTCGTGTTCAAGACCAGGGAAAGTTCTATACTTAGCACCAGTTGCAATTATGCAGTTTGTGAACTCAAGCTTCTCGCTTTTCTTTCCTTTAACTTCAATCGTGTTTTTAGAAGTAAAAACACCTTCTCCATCAAAAACTTCTATTTTATTTTTCTTCATTAAATATCCAACACCGCTGGATATTTTTTTGGAGATCTTCGTCGCTCTTTTTACGGCCTGAGCACCGTCAAGACCTTTCAGCTCCACATCGATACCAAGGTCTTTAAAATCGGCTAACTCATGTGCTGAGTGCGCTGACTTTAAAACTGCTTTTGTTGGAATACATCCCTTATTAAGACAAACGCCTCCCAAGTGTTCCTTTTCAACGATTGCTACTTTCTTACCTAACTGGCTAGCGCGAATAGCTGCAACATATCCACCAGGTCCGGCACCTAGAACGACAACATCAAACTTTTTGGCCATAATTTTAACCTTTTGCGTTATTAATTTAAAAATTGTATAGAAGATTTAGAATTTTCCCTTGCTTATGTCAACTTTCAGCCTTTAAGTCCTGAAAATTTATGCTAATAACAAGGCAAATATTTTATAAAGCAACGGTGGACATGAACTCCAAACGACCAAATTCTTTAATCGAAATCACTACCCTAGACAAAGAAAGGCTTCTTAGTGCCTTTCCAAAGGGTGTTGTGGCCTTTGATCTGGAAATGACTGGACTATCAGCAGTTGTTGACAAGGTAATTGAGATTGCGGCTATCAAGATTGACGCAGATCAAACTATATCCACCTTCCATGAACTCGTGAATCCACTAATTAAGATACCCGAGCAAACAATTCAATATCACAATATTACTAACGAAATGGTTAGGGATAGGCCGACTTTGAAAAAACCTCTTCAGGATTTTCACAAGTTTTATGGCAATCTTCCACTCATCGCACATAATGCTTTATTCGATGCAAGTTTTATAATCAAGGGCCTACATGAGCATAATCTAGACTTTTCAAGAAGCGACATATTTGACTCTTGCAAGATGTCACGTGCGGTTTATAAGAAAAGAAGAAAGGAAGAGTCACCTGAAAACTTCAGGCTCTCTACCCTTGCTCAATTTTATGATCTCGACTTTACCCACCATCAAGCATTAGATGACGCAACAATAAGCTTAAAGGTCATGGCAAACTGCATCGGAGAGCTTCCCAGCGAAAAAAGGCCATCAAAAGTTAAAGAGTTAGGGTTTCTTTTTAAGCTCAATAGTTTTCAAAAAAGAGAAGAGTATATTCTTCCTAGAAAGTATCGCCCTATTGCAGACTACGCCGCGTCTAAAACACTCATTGATATCGCTTATCAAGGTGGAAGCCTTAAAGGTCAATTTAGACCGGTAAGGCCTGTAGCAGTTCTTCCAATGCCTCAAGGCCTAGCACTTTATGCAGAATGTATAAATTCTAAAACTTATAAGTACTTCAAACTAAAAAAGATCAAGGATTTTAAAGTTACTGACAATAAAGATGCTAAATGCTAATTCTAAAAGTCTCACAAGGAGTTAGAGTTGGATATCTTAAAAAAATCTGCAGTTATTGGCGCATACATTGGTCTTCTGTCTTGGATTTTATTTATTGCTTTCAAAACGACTACTCTGAACAATGAAAGCGTTCTATTAAACTACGCAATAATAACAGTTTTTGCTTTCATCCTTTTTAGGCTGAATAAAGAGCATTCTGGAAATGCTTGAAGCAAACTGGCAAGATTCGTTCAGAACGGCCTTCAGAAGATCCAAAGATCTATATGAGTTTCTAGATATTAAAGAGCAGTTTAACGACTCTGCCTACCCTGTATTTGTGCCAGCAAGGCTCGCAAAAAATATACAGAAATCTGGAAAAGACTCTGCCCTATGGAGACAGTTTGTTCCATCCAATGATGAGTTCAACGGCCATAAGCTAGAGGGTCTCTATGACCCGATCGGCGATGGGGTTCACTCAAAAAATGATGGCATCATCCATAGGTACAAAAATCGACTTCTATTTTCCCCTACAACAGTTTGCCCTGTAAATTGCAGGTATTGTTTTAGAAAAAATGAACTCGCTCACAATGATGAGGTTTTAAAAGGCAAATTATCAGCTCTCTGTGCCTATCTGGATTCTCACCCAGAGGTGCAGGAAGTGATTTTAACCGGTGGCGACCCATTAATCCTATCAAACGAAAAGCTTGAAGGAATATTCAATAGTTTGGAAGAGAAAGTGCCATTTTTAAGAATCCACACCCGTACTCCAATGATTCTTCCAGAGCGCATTGATAAAGAGCTGTTGGATATTTTCTCAAAGGCCTCTCACAGTTTCTCCGTTTTCAATATCGCTATTCATGCCAATCACAAAGATGAATTTGATGACTTGGTGAAAACTAAAATTAGGGACTTGCGGAATACTGGGCTTCAACTTCTCTCACAAAGTGTTCTTCTTAAAGGTGTAAATGACTCGGAAAAAGAGCTCACAGATTTATATCTTGAGTTTAATAGACATGGCGTAAAGTCCTATTACTTGCACCATCCAGACAGAGTAAAAGGGGCAATGAATTTTTATCTCTCTTTGGAAGAAGGTAGGTCAATCTATATGAAACTCAGGGAAACCCTTCCTGGGTGGGCGATTCCACATTATATTATCGATCCGGAGAACGGTCAGGGCAAAACCTTGGCATTTAATCCAGAATCTCTAAATTTTGGCGGTCAACTTTTAGATAGATTCGGCCAAACTGGTGAAATCTTTAGATAAATTTAAACTTTCCTGTGTCCATATTTTTGACTCATGATAAAATAATCTTAATAAAAAGGTAATTATAAATGAGTCAAACGATATTAATTGAGCCAAATGAAAACCTTAGGAAGCTTTTCTCAATCAACTTAAGCACATATGCTGCTACAGATGTTGTTCCGCGTGAAAACGCCAATGATGCGGTCGCTTTACTCTCAATTCTTCCAAGCATCAACTTGATAGTGACTAAAGCACAAGTTGATGGAGAGCAAACAGCAATAAAGATCTATAATTTTTTAAAAGATAACAACCTTCAAATCCCAATGATCATAATGGGTGAATGCCGAGAGCTTGCACCTGACGTGCTCACGCTAAAAGAGCCTATATCTTGGGATGTTTTAGTGAAGCATGCCGCAGACATATTGGGTGTCAAAGAGGAAGAGGTAAAAAAGAATGCACAGCCTGCTTTTGCAGCCTTAGAGTCTCACTTTTTTTACGATATAGAACACACCCCATGTGATGTTTATATTCAGATAAAGAAGGCAGACAACTCCTACCAATTCGTCAAAAGACTTAGAGCTCAAGATTCTTTTACAAAAGAGGATATTGAAAAATACGAATCTCAAGGCCTGAGGTACTTTCACATTCCTAAAGACTTTGAACATTACTTTGTCACCTTCGTGACGAATAATCTGATTCGAAAAATGGAAGAAGATGACGTGGAGTTTGGGTTAAGGTTGTCGCTTAATGCAAATGCCTACCAGGTAGTAAGAGATCAAATCGCAAAAGTTGGACTTGATGAGAGCATGAACACCCTAGCTGACACATGTATAAGGTCAATGGTTCTAACTATCAAAGAGGCACCGACTCTAGCAAGCCTCTTAAAACAGCTTTTCAGTAACAAAATTAGTTACGCTTACCAACACGCCCACTTACTGTGCGTTATAGGGCATTTTATTCTTCTTAGACAAAAGTGGTATGAACCCAAGCACTTGGACATATTCACCCTAGTATCGTTTTTTAGTGATATTACTTTAAATTCCTCTGAGCAAATTCAGATTAATTCAATTTCTGAACTCAAGGCCAGTAAACTTAGCAATGAGCAAAGACAGGTTGTGCTCAACCATGCTAATGATGCCGCAGAACTGATCAAGGACTATCCAAACTACAATAAAACGATTGAAGACATTATACGCCAGCACCATGGGTCTAAAAAAGGCTTCGGTTTTCCAGAGGAGCCTGATGAAGAAATACATACCCTTTCAAAGATCTTCATTATCGCCGATTCTTTTGTGAAGATCATGCTAGCTCCTCACACTCCTAAAAATAAGAAAGAGATTTTGGCTATTCTGTACGCTCAGTTTCCGGGTCAATCCTTTCAGGACATCATCGGCATCTTAGAGGAAAAAATAGCTTAATTTTATAATTGACAACCAGAACTTGTGAAATTAATATAACTCCACTCTTAAGCGGATGTAGCTCAATTGGTAGAGCACCACCTTGCCATGGTGGGGGTTGAGAGTTCGAGTCTCTTCATCCGCTCCATTTGATTTTCCAAGTTTGACTCTCATCCCTTCATGGTGGAACGCACCGCACTCAACCTTTACTGACAGGCAAATAAAACCCTCAACCTATAATTTTTGAAGCTCTTATATCCGTAAGCTCGCTTCTGAACGAGCTTCGCGGA
>CATMLK010000021.1:0-59023 GCA_950070535.1 uncultured Bacteriovoracaceae bacterium
TTCTTGCAAGAAGAGTGTCAGCCCCTACCTTCTGCGCTTCCATTTCAAGAGACCCTGTTCCGTTGACAGTGGCCCCTATAACTTTGTCGCCTTCGCTTTTTTCAACAGGAATTGGCTCCCCTGATATCATGGACTCGTCCACTGAGCTTTGACCGTCTACCACCACACCATCGACAGGAATCTTCTCTCCAGGCCGAACTCTTAGCTTGTCTCCAATTTGAACTTCTTCCAAAGGAATGTCTTTTTCGTTTCCATCTTCATTGATTCTTCTAGCGTTTTTTGCCGCGAGCCCAAGCAATTCTTTTATCGCTGAGCCAGTTTGGGTTCTGGCCTTTAACTCCATTACTTGGCCTAATAGGATCAAGGTCACAATAACAGCGGCAGCTTCATAGTAAACTCCCACATGCCCTGAAGGATCTTTAAAAGAGGCCGGAAAGATACCGGGAAAGAAGGTGGCTATAAGACTATAGCCATAGGCAAGAGCGACTCCAAGACCGATTAGAGTAAACATGTTAAGACTTTTATTTTTTATAGACGTTAGAGCCCTTGTATAAAAAGGCCAGGCCGCCCAAAGACAAACAGGAGTGGCAAAGACAAACAGGAGTGGCAAAGACAAATTCGGCCCAAGCTTTCATTTTTGCTGAAATCAGATTTGACACAGGACTGCCAGGCAACAAATCTCCCATTGCTATCACAACCACCGGCAGTGTGAAAATAGCGGCGGTCCAAAAGCGCCTTTTCATGTAATTCAGCTCCTCGAGCTGGGAGTCCTCGTCTCCTAGGGCGGCGATTAAAGGCTCCAACGCCATCCCGCACTTAGGGCAATTGCCAGGGCCATCTTGCCTAACTTCTGGATGCATTGGACATGTATAAATGCTTGAGGCAGTCATTATTTTTTATTCACCCATCATGCAGCCTTCACCCATCTTTCCTTTGCCCATCATTCCTTTGCCCATCATCATGCATCCTTTGCCATTCATCATTTCTTGACATTGAGAGCTCATTTTTTGCATGCATTCCTTCATCTCTTTATTTGAATTGAGACAGTCGGCCATTTTTTGATGCATTTGAGCCATTTCTTGTCGAGAGCTTTTTTGTTTTTCTTGTTTCTGGGAAGTAGATTGATCCTTTTGGCCATTTTGAGCAAAAGCGAAACTGGAAAGAAAAACGACTGTAAGTATAGTTAGAACTGTTTTCATAACTCCTCCTAATAAAAGATTAACTACCGTTAGTTCTAGCAATATTCTTGCCAAGAGATGCGCTTTATTTCTTTTTTTTGAAAAGAACTTTAAGCTCCTTTCCATTGGAAAACTTTAAATTGGCCTTAGGTTTTAAATTTTTGTCGAGTTTTTTTGTCAACTCTAAGAACATCAAATGCTTCCCATGAGGCTTTAATACAAGTTCGCCTTTTGCTGGGACTTTCATCTTTTTAACCTGGCGCATCTGCATAATTCCATCTTTCACAACATGGGTATGCAATTCAGTAACTTTTGAAAAATTTGATTCAACCCCAATTAGATCAACGGCCGTATTAGAACCGTTCTTGATAGTAATAAAGCCTGCTGTCGCAAAAGAGCCTGGAGGCATAAGCCGGATAAAGGCGTCCTGATATGAAATTTTGGCAAAAGTCGAAAAGGACACGACAACAAAGATAACTAAGATTTTCATAATCTACTCCAAAACAGAAAGAAGTTGCTTTTTAAAAACTTCAGAAGGTTCTTGAGAATGAATGGTTTTCTGAAGGCTACCATCCGGCCCAACGATAAAAAACCTTGAAGTGTGGTCTACAGTGTAATTTAGGCCAGAGTTCTTCATCTCAATGAATCGATAGTAGACGTTGTACTTTTTTACGGCCTTATTTATTTGTTCTTGGCTCCCTGTCAGTCCTATAAAGTCTTTGTTAAAAAACCTAACATACTTTCCGACGGTTTCAGGACTGTCCCTTTTATGGTCAACGCTTACAAAAAGAACCTTAACCTTATCTCGCTCTTCCACATCCTTTAGAACCCCATTTAAATAAGAAAGGGCCATGGGACAAACATCTGGGCAAGCGGTAAAGCCAAAATACATCACCACGGTTTTTCCTTTAAAATCGGAAAGAGACACCGGTCCCCTTTCTCCATTCAAAGTAAACTCTCCCCCTTGTATACTCTTCGCGCTTGCAGAGTATACATCTTCTTTTGAATCAAAGTTTTCCTTGTAAACTATTGCGAACAAGAGCGTTCCCAGAACGAGCAATCCCAAAGTTACTTTCCACATTTTCTGTCCTTAAAATCTACCTATCTTCGATCGTATTTCATCCAATTTAAATTGGCTCTTTTTACATTTTCATCAATATTTTCTTTAAATTTTTCCATTCTTTCCTGAGAAGAAAAAAAGTAAGTATGGCCCTTGTGCACCAATTTATATTCGTCTTTTCCTTTAACATGGGCGTCTCCATGAGAAATCAAGTAAGCGCATTTTTTCTCATACATCTCACATTTATTCTCTCCGGCGCATTCCTTTTTCTTGCAGCCTTCTTTTAGGTCACACCGGTCATCGCTACAGGCCTGCCTGTGATGATGGTGAGAGGGGCGATCTTTGTGGGTGGCGCAAGCGGCGCTAATAAATAAAAGAAATAAAGAAGTTAAACGAATAAAACTTTTCACAAAATTCTCCTCTAGTTGAGTTATAGTATTTGTAGGTAATACGAAAGGAAGATGAGTTTTGTGACGGGTCT
This sequence comes from uncultured Bacteriovoracaceae bacterium, assembly GCA_950070535.1. Lineage (GTDB taxonomy): Bacteria > Bdellovibrionota > Bacteriovoracia > Bacteriovoracales > Bacteriovoracaceae > UBA845. Next base: position 2,720 of record CATMLK010000021.1, read on the forward strand.
TATCTTAAAACTTTAGATGCGCAGGATTTTCAATAGGTTGAAGGCCAGAAATTCTTATACCTTGCTTTTTCTAATCAGATAAATGGATAATGAAACCAAAACAGCGATGACGGCGATAAAAAGAACGATGCCAATAAACATTCCAATCGGTCCACCGCCCATTTCGCACATTGGGCACATGCCCATTCCCTTATTCATCATTTCATTTTTCATCGTTGTCTCCTTTAAGCGACTAAAGTTATAATAATTGCAATTTAAAATTCTGAAAAGGCATGCGCAAGATTATTTCAAGAGAAAGTGGCGAAGTTGAGAGTCGCTTCGCCACAAACTGTTTGTTCTTACATCTTCATTTTCATCTCTTTCCCAAGCTCAGAGCCGCAACGTGGCATTTTCTCCATATAAGGGTTCTGAATCTCTCTTACTTCACTTGCATCTTGAATCCAGTCCTTTTTCGCCATGCCACAGTGATATGCCTTATAATCTCCTCCTATCTCATAAGTATTGAGAACATGAATTAAGGCCTTGGAAACGAGGTAAGTAGCGTTATAGAGTTCTTATGATAGGCGCCTCCACCGTATCGGAAAATGTCGAGGGAGACTGTCAAAGCCGGAAAAGAATCGAAAGAAATACTACAAACTCGGCAACCACCAGCACTTATGGCCACAATTCCTTTTTTATCAATTTGTTCCATTTAATTTCTCCTAAAGCATATAGGAAATATCTGAAGCGTGAGTGGGATAGGCGAAAATCATTTTTTTTATTTCCGTTGTTTCCAAATCCTCATTCATGGCCATTGCAAACAGGTTTATAGTGTCAGCCGCTCCATGTCCCAAAAGATGAGCGCCCAAAATCTTGCTCCCATCTTCAGATAAAAGAACTTTATAGGCCTCAAACTTTTCGTTAAGCCTTCTTGCTGAATACCATTCTGATGTCTCTTGTTTCTTAACTATATATTTTATTCCTTTCTTCAGCGCTTCCTGCTCCGTAAATCCCACACTCGCCAAATGAGGTATCGTAAACACCACGCTAGGAATAGCGGGATAAGACACTTCCTTTCCATCGCTTTTCAAAATATTAGCCGAGACGATATGAGCCTCGTAACCAGCCACAGGAGTCAACGGCAGCCCGCCTTTTGCCACATCTCCCGCCGCATATACAGAGGGGTTGGAGGTGCTTTGCATAAAAGCGTTGACTTCAACTCCTTTTTTGTCATGGGCCACTCCTCCAACATCCAAATTTAAATCTTCAATATTTGGAGATCGACCTGCTCCATGGACAACCAAATCCGCAACAAGCCGCATTGTTCCCCCATTTTTCTTGCACTCGACAATGTATGAGTCTTTATCCTTTTTAATTCCATCCACCATTGTATCGTTAATAATTTTAATACCCAACTCAGCAGAACGTTGTTGGAGAAAATTAACCAAGAATGGATCAAATTTGTCTAAAACGTTCGGTTTATTATTAATAACTGTCACCTCCGCCCCCGCTCGAATCGCTATATGGGCAAATTCCATCGATATATAGCCACCACCTATAAAGGCGATTTTTTTGGGAAGTTGCTTTAAATTTAGAAAAGCTTCATTATCGATCAGGTGTTCATTTCCTTCGAAAGGCAATTTCATAGCGCTATTGCCGGTGGCAATTAAAATGTTTTTTCCGGTTAGAGTTGTTTCATCCACCTTTATTTCATTTTTACCTGTGAACCTTGCGGTGCCGTGGAAAGTTTGAATTCCCTTGCTAGAAAGGGAGTTTTCCCTTTCTACAGGTATCGAATCTGTAAAAGTATTTTTAAAAGCTAGCATTTTGTCCCAACTTAATTTTATATCTCCACTAATTCCTTTCCCCCGAAATCTCTGAGCTTGATCCCATGCTTGCCCAACGCCGACTAAAATTTTCTTCGGATCGCATCCCCTGAGGGCGCATGTTCCTCCAAAAGGTTTTTTATCAATGATTGCAACAGACAACCCTTTGTTTCTGCATTTATTTGCGACTGTAAGGCCAGCTGTGCCCGTGCCTATTACAATCACGTCAAATTCCAACATGCCTATTCCTTTTAATAAGAGACCTAAATTCATGCAAGTTTAGAACCTGTAGCAGGTATAGAATCAACAAGCTTTGTTAGAGAAGCATTAGACGTTTTTGGTATCAAATGTAAAATGACATGGCCTGTTTAAGCCTGCCGGTCCATTTTTTTCACATTCTTCTATAAATTGAACAAGAACGGTGTCCATTTTCTTTAAGGCTTTCATTTTTTGAGAAATTTCCATTCTCTTCTCTTGGGCCATATCTCTTCCACGTAGACAAGACTCTTTGTTTTTTTGCAGATCAATGAGTTGCTTGATTTCAGCCAAAGTAAAACCCGCTTTTTTGGCCATTTGTATGAATTGAATTCTAGAAACCGTATTCTCCGGGAAAACTCTGTGGCCAGAAAGATTCCTCTTGATATCTGTTAAAAGTCCTTTAGATTCATAAAAGCGAAGGGTTTCTCGATCTAAACCAGTGGCTTCGACTATCTCAATTGTTTTCATAAAAATCTCCTTGACCCGGTAGTATACTACAGGGCTTATATTCGGTAAAGAAGTCAACTGGGAGCTAAACTTATGTCCAAGAACGATCATATTGAGAACAAGACGGGAATTTTTATAGGAACAGGTATTTTAGGCGGCTTCTTGGCCGCTGTTTGCTGTATTGGCCCATTACTGCTCACTATTTTAGGTGTGTCCGGCGCCGCTGTTCTTGCAAAATTTGATGTGTTTAGAATTCCTTTAATAATTTTTGTTTTTGGTGTTTTTAGCTTTGCGGGATATCAGCTTTATAAGAAAAGAAACTCTTGCGACCCCAATTCCATTTGCTCAGACCCTAAAAAATATAAAAGAATGGTTATCGCATATTGGGTAGGCCTTGTTTTGGCGTTACTGGGAATTTTTTCTCCAGAATTTGTAGCCTGGCTATACTAAAAAAAAGGAAGCGCTCACATGAAAAATTTATTATTTACTCTCAGCATTTTTTTGGTTTCACAAACCTCTCTGGCGAAAATACAAAAGGCCTGTTTCACTGTTAAAGGCATGACTTGCGCGACTTGCGCCATAACAACCAAAGTTGCCGTTAGAAAACTTGAAGGGATTAAAGACATCGATGTTTCCGTCAAAGATAAAAGCGCTATTATAAACTTTGAAGACAATCAAACCACCATTGGTAAAATCAAAGAAAAAATTGACTCTACTGGCTATCAAGCCACTCAAAAACATTGCGAAGAAGGATAATATGGATTGCTGTAATAAAAATAAGTATGATTATGACATTGCTATTATGGGCAGCGGTTCAGCGGCTTTTGCCGCTGCCATCAAAGCGACAGAACTTGGAAAAAAAGTGGCCATTATTGAAAAGTCCACGCTTGGCGGAACTTGCGTTAATTTCGGCTGTGTCCCTTCCAAAACTCTTATAAGAGCGGCTGAAACCAAACACCGGGCGGAGAACATTCCTTTTGAAGGAATAAGCAGCAAGAGCGTTAAAGTTGATTTCCCTACAATTATGCGTCAAAAATCTGCGCTCGTTAACGAATTGAGGTCCGGTAAATATCAGTCTGTCTTGGACAACAATGAAAATATCCAGCTAATAAAAGGAGCGGCTCATTTTGAAAATCAGCATGTTTTAAACGTTGATGGGCGAAGAGTTAGCGCTGATAAAATTTTAATTGCCACAGGCAGTTCCACATTTGTTCCCGCTATAGAAGGCCTGGAAACTGTTAATTATCTGACAAGCAAGTCAGCTTTTGAGTTAGATGAACTTCCAGAGTCCATCGCTATTATGGGTGGAGGATATATTGCGCTGGAGACAGCTCAAATGTTTTCTAGACTTGGCTCAAAAGTCACAATTATACCACGAAGTAAAATTTTATCCCAGGAAGACAATGATATCTCAAATTGGATGACAAGCTATTTTGAAAGCGAAGGAATTCAAGTCTTGGAACACACTGAAATTTCCCAAGTTAGAGAGAGTTCAAAAGGAATTGAACTTGCTCTTAAACGTAATGAAGAACCTTTAAGCAAAACTTTTACAAGGCTGCTTGTCGCCTCAGGAAGAAGGCCTAACACCAAAGCGCTTAGTCTTGACGCAGTCGGGGTTAAGACTGATAAAAATGGCGCCATCTATACTGACGAATATGGGCAAACAAGCATTGAGAATATTTATGCAGCAGGTGATGTACTTGCGACACCTGCGCTTGTCTATACGGCAGCCTATGAGGGAAATCTTGCGGCGGAGAACGCCTTTCTTGGAAACACGCGTAAAACTAATTATAAAGTTGTTCCTTGGGTTATATTTTCAGACCCTCAAGTCGCGGGACTTGGGCTTAATGAAGCGCAAGCAAAAGCAGAGGGAATTGAATATGATGTCTCAAAACTGTCCCTAGACAATGTGCCAAGAGCGATTGCCGCGCGAGACACGAGAGGGTTTATTAAACTATTAAGAAAAACTGGGACACAGGAATTAATTGGGGCCCGCATTATTGCGCCAGAGGGTTCAGAGCTTCTTATGGAACTAAGTCTAATGATGCGATATGAAATTCCTATTTCGGATATCGCAAAAGAGCTGCATCCTTATCTTACATTAAGCGAAGGAATTAAGCTTGCCGCTCAGACTTTTGATAAAGATGTAAAATCTTTAAGCTGTTGCGCCAGTTAAAAGAGATGAATGACATATTTATGCGGCAATGCTAAATATTTAATTGATGGGACTTTTTGGTAAACTTCAAGCTCTTTTTATTTTATTCTCCGCCGCCCTGGGTTTGGCGCTAGGCCAATTTAAGTGGTTTTCACAGAATGGGGACAAATTTATTGTTCCTTTTTTAATGTTAATGCTAACGGTAGTTTTTCTACATGTTCCTTTTAAAGACATGAGAAAGGCCTTTTTAAATTTTCGTTTTTCAGGTTTAAGTCTAGGAATCAATTTTCTTTGGACTCCACTATTTGCTTGGATTCTTGGCAGTATTTTTTTAGGCGGTCATCCTGACCTTAGAGTTGGTTTTCTGATGTTACTCATAACTCCCTGCACGGACTGGTATCTAGTCTTTACCCAACTAGCAGGAGGAAAGACGTCCCAAGCGGCGGCCCTTCTGCCATGGCACCTTCTCCTGCAACTCCTGCTTCTCCCTGTTTACCTTTTGTTTTTTGTTGGAAAACTTATTCCCATTGAGGTGGGCATACTGTTTAAAAGCATAACCTTGGTTTTAATAACTCCCTTTGCTTTATCAATTTTAATTAGAAAAGTGACTTACGTATTCAAGAGCGAGGACTGGTTTGAAAAAGACTTTTTAACTTTTATTTTGCCGGCCCAATCTATTTTTTTATGTTTCGCAATTATCGCGATGTTTTCTTCTCAAGGAGAAGCCATTTTAGCGAATCCCAAGTCCACTCTTTTGCTGGTCTCTCCGCTTTTAACATTTTATCTTTTTAATTTGTTCTTTAGCGTAAATGTTTGTCGGATAGCTAAGATTGAGAAATCAGCTTCTATAGGCTTTTCATTTGCAGTTTTGGCCCGCAATTCCCCTCTTGCTTTAGCAATTGCCGTGAGCGCTTTTCCTGAGAACCCCTTAATAGCGCTGGCCTTAGTAATCGGGCCACTAATAGAGTTGCCTACCATGGGCATTTTTGCGCAGTTCTTTAAAATTAGATTTCGCTTTGAAGCTTAACAAAAAAACGTACAGCAGGTTTTCTCGCATAAAAAAGGATAATCCTAGGATAGATAGTGATAAAAAGCCCTTTCCAGCTCGTCGGCTTCATAAAGGTTTTTTGCTTCTTTTATTTCTATATTGAAACTATTCAAAATGTGATTTTTTCTACTATCTGTCATGGAGATAATTATGCTTTAGCTTTTGCCAGTTTTAAAATACTAAAACCGCCTCTTAAAACTATGATCGCGATAACTATCCCGATAACAAGGTCGGGTATATTCGAACCTGTGAAATAAACAAACGCTCCAGCGATAATGACTCCAGTGTTTGCCAAGACATCATTGGCAGAAAAAATCCAGCTGGCCTGCATATGGATTCCCCCTTCTCGATGTTTATGGATTAAGCCCAAGCAAGAGACATTGGCAAACAACGCCATGAGTGAAATGGACATCATTAAAATTGAAACAGGCTCGCTCCCCACAAAGAAGCGTCTGACGGCCTCGAATAGAATAAACAAGGCAAGAAAAATTTGAGTTCCACCACTGAAGGTCGCGGCCTTGTTTTTCATAGATAAACTTTTCCCAGTCGCGTAAAGACTCATTCCATAAACAAACGAATCGGCCAACATATCAAGCCCGTCCGCTAAAAGTCCGGCGGACTCCGCAAAAATTCCGATAACGATTTCGACTAGAAACATTGTAAAGTTGATGCCAAGTAGAATCTTTAAAGTTTTAGCTTCAATTTGCGAGTCTTCGACAACAACTTCATTTTCAGAAACTTCACGAGTTTCAAGCTGTTTGCCCTCAAGTCCAACATCTTTTAGCTTGCCTAAGATATGCGATTCATCAGTCTTATGGAAAAAGGTGATTTGTCGGTCGCCGAGGTTAAAGTTCATTTGTTTGACACCATCGTCGCCCTCAAACAAACCTTCAATCATTTTGATTTCAGATGGACAATCCATCTTCCTTACGTAAACAATCGTTTTTTTCATTAATTTTCCACTCTCTTAACTACAACTTCATCTTTTTTATTCATCCACAGCATTATGCCTACAACGGCTAAAATGAATGCGACTTGCCCCAATAATACTTCAAGGGTCGAATTGTATCCGAGTATTGAGAGTGTGAATCCATCTATTTGGGTTTGATCCAAAAGGCCGACTTTCTGAAAGGCTCCTAGCGCCTTGCCTAAGAAAACGACGGACAAGCCGAGAATAAGATACGTTGATCCTTTAAACAATGGAGCCAGCTTTAGTTTTACAGAAAATTTAGCTGCCAAAAGAATTAAAGCTCCGGCCAAACCAAGAGCGAATGCGGCTCCCGCGCCTATCGCCACCGAAGAGTGACCGTCAAAAGCAAGGATTTTCATAAAAAGCAAAGTTTCAAAAATCTCCCTAAAAACAGCGAAAAAGGAAATAAAGAACAATGCTCCCTTTTTATTGTCCACAAGTGAGTTCTTCACATTAGCCTTTAAGTTCGCTTTCAGCTCTTGTATGTTCCCGTTTCGATGAAACCAAAACCCGACATAGAAGAGGACGATTGACGCGAAGAGAGCGACATACCCTTCAATAGCTTCAACAGCATATCCTCCTAGTCCAATGATCATATCCACTAAAAAATAGAGAATAGCCCCTCCTAAAATGGCGCTCCCCCATCCGAAGTGAACGTATTTCATTGTTTTAGCAGACCCAAATTTCTTCACAAGCCCAACCAGGAGCAAAAGAACAAGGCCCGCTTCCAGTGCTTCTCTTACGACAATACCAAAGGAGATAAGCGCCGAACTCACAAAAGAAGTTTCAGAAGAAATCGCGCCGTCGGCTTTTTTCAAAAGGGACAAAATTTCTTCTCTCTTTTGTTCCACCACTTCTTTTGATGAATCCTTAGTTAACAAGGCTCTATATCGAGCGAGCTCTTGCTCTAAGGAGAGCACAAGATCTCGGTTGTTTACTGTTAAATACCCCTCTATTGGTTCAATTCCCTGCAAATAAGCTTCCAAAGACTTGTCTTTGGCTCCTTGGAAGTTTCCTGCGGCAAATAGCTTAAAGCTTTCTCCAAGCTTGCTTCTCGCGGTCTCTAGGAATTCCGATCCTTTTTTCAGTGGAGTTCCCGATGGTGGAAAGGAGTCCCCTATATCTCGTACGCTGGCGAGAAAAAGAGCTTCTTCTTCCTCTTCAATATTGTACTTGCTAAGGAGTTCTAGGTCAGTCTTTGAAGCTAAATCTTTCAGAGGCACTTCGTAACTGCCATTGGCACTGTTACCTTTATAACGAAACGCTGAGACGTAGAATGCGAGCGACCACCTGTCTTTTTCCGAAAGAAAGGAGTAATTGGCCATGCCCGTGCCATTTACTCCAAGAGTAATGGTATTGTAGGCCTGAAAAGGAGAAATGTTTTGCATTCGCTCCAGGCCATGAAAGTTTGTAGGTTTAGGCTCAAGGTTTTTCCCAAGGGGCCCATCTCCAGCCCCGGAAACTCCGTGGCATCCAACGCAGGACTGAGCGTATATTTGCTTTGCCTTCTGAAAATCGAGACCATTGGTAGGAAAAGTCGCGATGTTAAAAGCTTTTATGACATCAAACTTAAGCTTGTTTGCGAAGAAAGAAACTTCTTGTACAGATTCTTTTTCAAGAATCATTCTTTTCAGTTCTTCTACATCTGATTCCAATTTTTTATCAAAATTCGCCTGATTTGAAATTCGAGAAACCTCATTTATAAACTCCACTTGCTCATCATATTCTCCCTGACTAGTAACCTCCCCCTGAGAAACCGCCTCTCCATAATCTTGAGAAAGGTAACTTAACAAATGAACGGCTAATTCGGCGCCATTTCCCTTCGCGTTAATGAATGAAAGAGGAGAAACAAGCAATAAAGCGGCAAGGATATATCTAAACATCAGAGGACTCCATTTTATGAATATTCTCACACAGACCACAATTTATCTCTGGGTCGCATTGCAAGTAAAATCTTTGGAATTGCTTGAGAAAATCAAGAACGACCTTTCTATCAGAACGTAGGAACTGCACGAACTTTAGCAAGGCTTCCCCCGTATCGTCAGACAGTAGGTGTTCTACTTTGCAGCTATCAGTCTTGGCCGTAGCTTCGCTAACACCCAATACTTCCATTAAAAAAACGATCATCGTTTGCCTTTTATTGGCAATGGTTTCAATCTTCGCCTTTCCTTGCTTAGTTAATTTAAGAAAGTTTTTGTTAACTAGGACTAGTTTCTTTTCAATGAGCTTTTTTAGCTGCAACGAAACCGCATTTCTGCTGACATCTAACTCTTTGGCCAGGTCCACAGCTCTTAGTTCTCCCTTTTGTTTTGATAAGGAGTATAAAGCCAAAAGATAATGGGTTTCCGAATGTGATAAATCGTTATTGTTGTATTCTTTCCAATGTTCTTCGTATTCAAAATTCATCAGCCCCCGCCTGTTAAGTACACCTAACAATACAAGGGCATCAGAAAGTTGTAAAGCCTACTTTACAAAACTAAGGGAAATAATTTAAAGATTACCACCTTTATAGTTTTTCCAGTTCTGATTTGCCTTTTTGATGTTTTCCTCTAAATGATTCTTAAATTTCTTCATATTCTCTTTACTTGAAAAGTAATAAGCTTTCCCGCCATGCTCCAATTTATATTCTTCCTTACCATGAACATGCAGGTCTCCCTCAGAGAGACTCAGGGCACAGGTTTTATCAAACTGCTCCACCTGTGAGTGTACTTTACAATTTTTAGTACATTCGTCTTTCTTATGATGATGGTGGGCTGCTTTATCATGATGATGTGCACATCCCGTTAGGCCAATCAGTACAATAACAATAGATACAAATTTATTCATTATAAGCCTCCTTAAAGCTTGGTTGCATAAACTTAATGAAAAGACGATAGAGTGAAGGGATTACAATTAACGTTAAAAGAGTTGCGGAAATAATCCCTCCAACAACAACTGTAGCCAATGGCTTTTGCACCTCAGCACCAAGTCCGGTGGAAAACATCATAGGCAAAAATCCAAAGATATCGGTCAGGGCAGTCATGAGCACGGGTCTCAGTCTTGTCATAGCTCCTTCTCTAACCACATCATTCGGGGATTTACCTTCTTGGAAAAGTCGGTTGAAATAAGTCACTAAAACAACACCGTTTAAAATACTAATTCCAGACAAAGCTATAAACCCCACTCCGGCAGAAATGCTGAAAGGCATTCCCATAAATGTAAGAGCGAGCACTCCTCCGATCAATGCCATTGGAGCACATGCAAATATAAGAGCAACTTGAGCGAAAGACTTAAAAGCTGCATAGAGCATTGCCAAGATAATTAGCATCGCCATTGGGACTAAGATACTTAGACGCTCCTTGGCACTTTGCAAATTTTTAAAACTTCCACCCCACTCTACATAGTAACCCTCGGGAAGCTTAACTTCCGCTTCAACCCTGGCCTTGGCCTTTTCAACAAAACTTTCTACGTCCCGGGTTTCTGGATTAATTAAAACGGCTACCCTCCTCTGAGAATTTTCACGGCTGACATTGCTAAAAGTCTCCACGTAGTCAATCTCAGCGACTTGATTAATTGGCACAGTATAGCCTTCAGAAATCCCTACAGGTAAGCTTCTTACAGTATGAATATCTTTTCGTTGAACCTCACTTAACCTCGCAACAATTGGAAACTTACGGACACCCTCGTAAACATGCCCGATCTCTCGGCCACCAATAGCGGCGCTAATTGAGTCCAACACAGGCCTAGCAGTTACTCCCAATTGAGCCAGCTCCTCAATTCTTGGTGTGTATTGAAGCATTGGAGACTTGCCCTTTGACTCAGATTCCGATTCTCCAGAACCTGGAATCTCAGAAATGATTTGAGCTATTTCTTTCGAATAAGTTATAAGCTTATCTAAATCCTCACCAAAAACCTTTGCAGAAACATCAGCTCTAGTTCCCTCTAAGAGTTCATTAAATCTTAATTGAACAGGCTGAGACATAAGAAGTACTTGCCCAGGAATATACAGTTCAAGCTTCTTTTTTACAGCGGCGATCAGATCACTTTTATTTTTTATATCTGTTTCTGGCCACTGGTCTTTTGGCCTAAGCATGACATAAGAGTCTGAAATATTAACTCCCATTGGATCTGTCGCCACCTCTGCGGCACCTGTTCTTGCAAACACCACTTTAACCTGTGGGAATCCTTCTATTACATCTTCAGATAATTGTTGAAGCTTCACAGAATTTTCAATACTGATATTTGCAGGCCTAATAAATTGAACAGCAAAGTCCCCCTCATCCAATTGGGGAATAAACTCCGCTCCCATTTGAGAAAATAAGAAGATACCGGCAGTGATTGCGGCAACACCAATCCCCAAAACTACTTTTTTAAAGCGCAGAGCAATGTCCAAAGTTGGCCTAAAGGCTTTTTCCGCCCATCGCATAAGGAAAGGTTTATTATCTTTGGTTTTACCAGAAAGAAATGTGGCTGCTAACGCAGGAACCAATGTAAAAGATAATATCAAAGCACTACCTAATGCCATAATAAACGTAGTTGCCATAGGGCCAAACATTTTCCCCTCTACGCCAGTCAAAGCGAAAAGTGGAATGAAAACGACAATAACAATAAGTTCGCCAAAACCAGCGGCAGATCGGATTTCAACTGTAGCATCTTTTACAACTTTGCGGACCTCGCGTCTTGTAAGAGTACGACCCAGCTCCTTTCCTCTAATTTGTAAACGATGTACACAGTTCTCAATAACAATAACCGCACCGTCCACAATGATTCCAAAATCCAAGGCTCCTAGGCTCATCAAATTTCCAGATACGTTTTGCCACCTCATCAATATAAATGTCGCCAACAAAGCAATGGGAATCATTAATGCGGTTATAATAGCTGCCCTAATATTTCCTACAAGCATCAAAAGAAATAGACTTACAAGGGCCGCCCCCATAAGGAGATTATGCTCTACAGTACTTAAGGTGGCGTTAACCATGTCCGAACGATTGTAAAGTGTTCTTAACTCAACCCAATCAGGTAAATCACCACTTATATTCTCTAATTTCTCAGCAACATCGATTGAAACGGATCTGCTATTTTCACCCAAAAGCATGAACACAGTTCCAATAATGGATTCTTCTCCCCCAACAGTTCCAGCACCAGTACGAATTTGCTTGTCGAATTTAACTTGTGCAATGTCTTTAATCTTGATGACCTGATAATCAGAAAGCCTCTTAACAACGACATTGCCTATATCTTCGAAAGTTCTTAAAAGTCCTACACCTCTCACCAACAATTGTTGACCGGTTTGTTGAATATAGCCTCCACCTACATTTGCGTTGGTTTCTTCGATTGCTCTTTCTATGTCATCAAAGTGAAGTCCATAGCGTGCCATTTTCTCAACATCTGGCTGTACAAAGAATTGCTTATCAAAGCCTCCAATGGTGTTGATTTCAGTAACTCCTGTTACTGTTAGAAGTCTTGGTTTAATAAACCAATCTTGAATTGACCTAAGTTCCATTAACTGGACAAGACGCTTTTCAGAATCCTGGGCTGGCTCTTTAGCTTCTATTGAATAATGAAATATTTCTCCAAGCCCTGTACTGATTGGACCCATCTCTGGAACAATTCCTTCAGGTAATTCTATATTTTGTAGTTTTTCCCCCACCAACTGCCGGGCACGATATATGTCTGCATCTTCCTCAAAAATCACAGTTACTTGACTAATGCCATACTTTGACACAGACCTGATTGTTTGAACTCCCGGGATACCATTCATGGCATACTCGATAGGAAATGTTATCATTCTTTCTATTTCATCCGGAACATACCCTTTAACTTGGGTATTTATTTGAACTTGAGTGTTTGTGATATCTGGTACAGCATCAATGGAAAGCTCCTGAAAGGACTTCACTCCATATGCAACTAGGAGGATGCTTGTCAAAAAAACAAAAAGACGATTATTTACCGAAAACTCGATTATTTTATTCATATTTTTTATTCCAACTTAGTGTGAATGTCCGTACTCTGATGTGTCGGTTGAGTAAATGTCAGTGACCCTTAATAGTCCAACCCCACCAATAGCAATTTGATCTCCATCTCGAAGGGCGTTTACTGACACAGTAAATGTCTTGTTAGACTCTTTTTCAATTTTTACTTTTACCATTTTAAAATAACCATCACGGTATCTATAAATCCCTTTTTCCTCCAAAGACACTACCAATGCATCCTTGGGAATATTCAGTGGACTATAAGAAAACTTACCAAGCTTAACTCCAATTGTTTCCTTTGCTTCCTTGGACATTTTAAAACCTTTGCGTTCGTCTACTTCTTCAATTGCCTTGCCCTTTCCTATCGCCTTGCTACTACCATGGCCTTCATGATCATCGTGGCCGGCATGATCATCCCCCTTGTGTTCCCCATGTCCTTTGTGAGATTTTTCTTCATCCTCGTGAGCATTTCCTTTGTGGGATTTCTCTTCATCCTCGTGAGCATGTCCTTTGTGGGATTTCTCTTCATCCTCGTGAGCATGTCCTTTGTGGGATTTGTCTTCATCCGCGTGAGCATGCCCTTTATGGGATTCCTCATGGTCTACGTGGGGATGTCCATTACCAAGGCCATAACAAATGTTTCCAAAAAACATCACAATTAAAACAATCTTAAACTTATTCATTAATAACCTCGAGTTCACTTAACTTTTCCTTACACGCCGAATTTTCCATCAAAGATTCAACCTCTAAGTCAGTTAATTCTAAACGTACGAGCTGAAGAATTTCTTGATAATATTTTGCCTCTTCCGCACAAAGAAAGAATCCACTCACCTCACAAGAGTTCAAAATATTTTTCCATGATTTTATATCTAGAATATATTTCGAACACAGATCATCAGAGAAGTAAGCAAAATACTTCCGATGAAAGTTTCTGGAAAAGCGATTATCGTTTTGCAGTCGATGAGCTAGATTCTTAACATTTGAGAAATACTTCTTTATCGCCTCCTGTTTAACTGCATCAAGCCCAGTGTTTGCCTCATTTTCAAGATAAATTCGATCCAACTCGAGCGAATCAAGTTTATCCAATTCTTTTTGATACTTACATCCACTAGCAAAAAGTATGATAAAAAATATAGTTAAGACTTTCATTGTTGAACCCCAGACAATAGATTTTCAAGTTTAGTCTCTTTCTTGTTGTAATCGCCATTAAAAATCATTCTTTTTAACCTCTCCATTGTGGTCACGACTTCGTAATTGTAGTTAACAAGGGATATTGATGCATCGAATTCGTTCTCAACACTTTTAAGCATCTCTAGAGGATCAATATCCATTCCCAATGCAAGATGACTTCTTAGAGTTTGATAATTTTCTCCTGCCAATCTTCTCCTAGTTGTCTGATTTTCAATATTTCCAATAAACGAATTGAAGTTATTAATCAGGTTATACAAGGACTTTTTTAACACCTCCTCAGTAGAGGATTTATTTATATCCAGGATGTGAGATTCGGAATTGCTGATTCTGATTGAGCTAGCGGCACCAAAGCCTAACCCATCTTGTACGGGTATATTATTAAACACACCCTGAGAATTGGAGGATGCTCCAAGAAATGAAAATGTAACTTCCTTACGAGTATAGGCCAATGCTTGTTTAAGGTATTTGTATTGGGCCAGTTCAGGAGCTGAATCCAAAGCTCTAAAAACAAAAGTATCAAATTTTAAAGGTTCAAGCTTACCTACCTTGGGAAAATTGATGTTTTCTAGAAGAAGTTCTTGTTCTTGATCAATACCCAATAAATAAGCAAGAGCCTTTTTTTCTTCAAACACAAGATTTTGAAGAACTCGGATATCTTCCTTCACCTCCAAGGATTTGATTTTCAAAAACCTGGTAGTTCTAGGCTCAACACTGCCAAATATCTGTCTTGTTTCAGCAATTCCGACCAGTTCCTCTATCTTCATCGATTGAGCTTTTAAAGTGTTTAAAAAGTCGATATCCCTCAAGGTGTTTATGTAAAGAAGTTTGGCGGTCATAACTTCATTGGCCCACAATGCACGATACTGCTCTTGATAGGCAAAATAAAACTCCTTAGACTGACCAACCTTAAACCAATTACCAGGTACAAGAAAAGGAGCTATATCTTGAACAATGTCCAATGCTCCCTTCCAGGAAAAGGGTGTTTTAAGGACATTCCAAAGGTTTAAACGAGGTAACAGATTCCTCTTATTAAAATTTATTGTTTCTTTTGCCTGATATACCCTCTGAGCATTTTTAAGTACTGTAAAGTTAGATTGCTTAACCTCTTCTGCCACCTGTTCCAAACTAATCGAGGTTTGTGCATTTAAATTCAGACTAAGCACCATTATGGAAAGTAATATTATTATTTTTTTCATACCTATCTCCTCAATTGAAATTTGAATTTCTGATTGCTTGTACTGGATTCAAAAACACCCTGAACCTTTTCTACACGACTAACAGACCCAGAGGTAACTTGAGCGGCTAAAGATCTGGAGTCTTTTAGTCTCGCCTCATCAGAACGAACGTCTAAAGTAGAGTCCGAAATGGACAGGTGAAAAGAGTTCTTACAAGACTCGGTGATAATATTTATCACCCCCTTATTCACATCCGGTCTATAACCTTCAACTACGCAGGTGACAGCACTGTTAGGAACTCTAGGGTTTTCAAGCTTAACGAAAAGATTAAGATTCAAGTTTTGTAATTCAAAATTGATCTCGTCCAATGTTCTAACCCTACTTGGAAAGGCAATAGGAATACTGCTCACAAACCGAGCGTTAATATCAAAGGAGATATTTTGAACATCTACTTCACCAAAAAAATCTCCTTCAATAGCCTGTATAAACCTTTTTCTTTTATTAAGATCCTCTTCCATCTTCTCTGCCCACATTTTCTGGTTTTCATTTTGGGCCTGATATTGTTCACGAGCTTGTATATCTGCCTGTTCTGCAAGACGGTCATCTCCCCCTTTACTACAACTCAGTAAAAGAACACACGGTAGAATAATAATTAGATTTTTCACAAAAACTCCTAGTTAAATAATTTTTCGATAAGTTTTTTTTTGCCAGTAATAATATAGATTTCCATTAGAGCATTTAAGATGTCGTTTTCAGTTTCAAACCTGGAGTCCATATAATCGACATATTGACGATGGGACTCTATGATCATTGGAATGCTTACAACACCTCTTCTGAAAAGCTGTTCTGCTTCATTATGAAATTTTGCTATTTTAGATAGTGAAGGCATTGCTTGGTAGGTCTTTAGTGATTGATGATAAACCTTTAACTGATTATTAAGCTTCCTCTTTAAGAGAGATATATTATTTTTCGCAATTTTTTGTTGGGCCAACAAATTCTTGGAAGCCTGAAGCTTTCCTCCATAATTAGTATTCAAAAATGGAGCATTGAAAGTTATTCCAATCCCTGCACTTACA
Organism: uncultured Bacteriovoracaceae bacterium; assembly: GCA_950070535.1. Classification (GTDB taxonomy): domain Bacteria; phylum Bdellovibrionota; class Bacteriovoracia; order Bacteriovoracales; family Bacteriovoracaceae; genus UBA845. The sequence continues at coordinate 18,796 of CATMLK010000021.1, forward strand.
ACCTCATCTGCACCTTTTGTCTCATAGCCAACAATTGGTCCGACCATTAGGTCCGGGTAGGCTAAGGATTTCTCTTGCTTTAGCAACTTTCTAGCGACTTCAACTTTATTCTCCTCAATGGCCGCCATACCTTGTTTTTCGCTAAGTTCTAAAACACCGATATTTGGATACTTTATCGGGGTGTAGTTAAACTTTAGCTTTTTACACTCCCCCATGAATGCAACTTCTCCAGCCAATACATCTTGCTCATTTTTAAAATCGTTCAGTCTGGCCGTATAATCATTTAATGCAAGCTTTAGAGTACTCAGTGAGACCTTTTCTTCGGGGTTCAGTCTTTTACGACTTCCAAGTTTTTTAATAATGGATCGAAAGGTTTCAATAGCTCCCTGCATTGCTTTGACCAGGACTTCAAGCTGGGCACCTCGTTGGTATTTCAAGAGGTTTTCAAGCCCTTTCCGACTTCCGTACAAGTCATATTGGTTACTTTCCAACTTTGCCCGTGCCAAGGCCTGTTCCATTCTTGCACTTCTTTTCCCCCCCATTTCTATGACGTGAAGAAGCTTTAAATCATAATTGTTGGTATCAAGTCCAAAATCATCCCCTCTTGTGTACTCAAATTCTAAAGCAGGGTTTGGCCTCTGCTTGGCCTTATCCACAAAAGAGTTGGTTGCATCTTTTTGAAGCTTAACTTGGTCCAAAACAGGATTTGAAGAGAATAATTTCTTTTTATACTCGCGAATATCTTTATATACGCACGAATCTTCCGCATGAGCACCTAAGAGAGTTGCCCAGATTAAAATGACAAGTTTCATTTCTTACCTTTAAGTAAAATTTAAAATAAAAGTGAAAATTTAAGAATTAATGAAGCTTAAGAAATGGGAGGTCGGTTGACTTCTGAAAGTATATTTTTAGGTGGCTTAGAATTAAACAGAATAAAAGAATTATTCAGGGGTACGAACTTAATTTCTAACGAGCTCTTAACCTGGTCTAAAGTAACAAGGTGAGAGTGCCCATGATGACAATGACAGTCTCCATGGTTATGTTCTTCGTTACTTCCGTTCGTCTCACTTAGATCTTGAGAATGATCAATTTCTACTGACTGGCACTCTGCTATGGAGACAGCAAAACTCGTCTCATCTGTATGAGTGAAATCATTCACTATAAACATTAATAAAAACAAACAGATAAAACGCATACACCCATCATATATTAATGTTGGACTTTAAACAAACAATTTGAAAATAGTTCACAACACTTTTAAATGTAAGTCATATGTCAAAGAGGTTCAGAAGTCAAACAAGACTATGTCCTGATGTTTCTACTGACACTTTTGTCTAACTTAAACCACCCAACCTAAAACATTTTACATAAAGTACAGCCTGATCTAAATATTTTGGTGATATATGCTGCAATTTTCTGAATTAAGCTCAGTTTCGACAGTAGAATGCTTAAATTGGTAAGGGGCCAACACCTTTCGTATTTTATTCTTGGCCTTTATGTATTCTTTAAAGTTTTCCATATTTCTTAGAACCAAGTGTGTTGTAAAAACATGGTCCTCTCCATCAAGGGACCATATATGTAAATGGTGAACACTCTCGACGAAGTCCAAATTTAAAAGCTCCCTTTCAATGGACTCAGCAGACATATCATCAGGTACTCCCTGCAAAAATATGGCAAGGGTTTCCTTAAGTCTTTTTATCACATTCCACAGAATGTACGCCGTGATAAAAAGAGCTAAGGCCGGATCGAGATAATGAATATCTTTAAATTTAAGAATGATCCCGACTATTAAAACTGCCGTCCACCCGAGGACATCTTCCAACAGATGCCAACTGACAACCCTCTCGTTTAGTGATTTTCCACTACTCACTTTCCAGGACGCATAACCATTAATCACAACTCCTACGATTGCAAATGCAATCATCCCCCCAGCGTCTGAGTGTTCTGGCCTAAGCATTCTTCCAACGGCTTCAGAAATAACGAATATTGACCCTGCTACTAGCACAAGACTGTTAATTAGAGCGCCTAATAATGAAAACCGAGTATACCCAAAAGAGAAGGTTTCATTGGCTCCTTGTTTTGATTTTTTTCCTAAGTACCAGGCAATTCCTAATGACAGGCTGTCCCCCAAGTCATGAAGGGCGTCGGAAATTATGGCGACACTATTAACAAAATATCCGCCGATAAATTCCAAAATGGTAAAGCCAACATTTAAAAAGAAAGCAAGCTTTAGATTCTTTTCTGTCATCTCTTGAGAGTGATTGTGTGCCAAAATAGCTCCTTGTTTCAAGAGTTTAGCAAGTGCTTCTCGGAGATGCCAAAGGCAAGGCCGCATTTTAGCTAGACTTAAATGTTGGACAAGATCATCCGTGGAAGCAATTAGGTTGCAAAGGTAAAGAGAGACTTTACCCAAGGTCTTTAACCTCGTTCCCTGAGCCCTTTATTTATATTGTCTTCCACAACGGTCCGCAATTACAATTCGACAGTAAAGGGTAAAAAAGCAAACTTAATTGTTTAAGACAAGTCTAACCTAGCCCACCCGACAAATAGGAAAGCGGCAATAGGCCAAACCAATTTACCGTTAATAGTTCATGACACCATTTTACGCTAACCACACTTAACACTATTTCTGACGCCCATTGCATCCCCAAGAAGTTGATTTTGTAGAAAATTTTTAATCGATCCTCCAAGACGGTAACTAAAAAATCACTTAAGAAATTAACAAACACGAAGCTCAAATTCCGATAATTCACATTACATCTTATTTAAGAATCTAAGGTAAAACCCTTACCATTTATCTTTTACACATTGACGCACTTCAAAATTATCATCCTGATAACTCTATTATTTAAAGAATAAAAATTTGCAAATTTATCCAAGATTTGGTTTACCGGTTTCAATGAATGAAAATGAAACATCTATTTTATTAGTCGAAGATGATCCGATAACTCTTCAGCTTCACAAGAGGCTGCTCTCTGCATATGGGAAGGTGTATAGTGCAAAATCTTTTGACGCAGGAAAAAAGCTTATGTCTGAAAAGGATTTTGACCTAGGTTTTTTTGATCTTAACTTAGATGGAGAGCTAAAGGGTATTGAACTACTGGCACTGGCTCAAAATCACAAAGTTTATCCAGTGGTTGTATCTGGGGAAAGCCAAGATGAAGTACTAGAGAAAGCATTTCTAGAAGGTGCAAAAGATTATCTCCTAAAGCCATTTAGTAAAGAAAAGTTAAATCACGTAATGGCGAGGTTTTTTAATAATAAAAGACATGTCGAGTTTGAAGGCCTGATAAACAACAGTTTTATTACAAAGTCCAAAGAACAGACCGATGAGATTTACAAGATCAAGAATCTTGCCATCTCGTCAAAGCCAATTTTCATAAACGGTGAAACGGGAACGGGAAAAAGAGTTGTCTCCCACCTAATTAAAGATATCTGCCAAGCAAGCCCTTTCATCGAGATTAATTGCTCCCAATACTCTGAGAATCTTTTAGCCAGTGAGCTTTTTGGCCACAAAAGAGGTTCCTTTACCGGTGCAAATAGTGAAAAGAAAGGTCTTCTGGAAATCGCTGATGGCGGGATTGTATTTTTGGATGAAATTCATGCCCTTTCACTGAACTCCCAAAAAACATTATTAAAGGCTTTGGAGGAAAAAGAGTTCTATCCTGTAGGCTCCAATAGGCCAGTAAAGTCGAACTTCAGAATTATCACCGCGACTTGTGAAGACATTCAAGAAATGATCAATAAAGGAGAATTCAGAGAAGACTTGTTTGGCAGAATCAGTACTTTCCAGATCAACCTTCTTCCTTTACGAGAAAGAAAAGAGGATATTTTATTGCTTCTTGAGTATTTCATCTCTAAGCACTTAGTCCAAATCCTCCTTACAAGCGAGGCTAAGAAAATTCTTAAGGAGTACTCCTGGCCTAGAAACACGAGAGAAATTCAAGACTTGGTAGAAAACTGGATTGTCGAGGGGCACAGACTAATCACGCCCGAAGTGATCCCCTCCCACATTAAAAATAATACCTCCCTAAAAAATAAAATGAATCTGGACGCCTATTTGGATATGGTAGAGGCCCACGGCCTAGGCGACGTTCTAGTCCACTTAAAAAAAGAACTCGTATTAGGAATGATAAAGCGAAACAAAACCATGAAAAAGGCTGCTGAAAAAATGGGCGTTTCGTACCCAAGCCTTAGTAAGTTTATGAAAAACAATCGAGATAACAGAATTTCAACTAAAGGACAGGGATTATGAAATACGCATACCAGGCCCAACATGACCTTAAGAGCGATATTCACAATGTCCTAACTCTTCTGAAATTCATCCGAGAAGATGAGGAACTCCAAGACCCTATTCTCATGACCATGCTCGAAAAATGTCTTGAGAGAGAAGGCCGGATAAATCAAAATCTCGAAACACTGAAAGAAACAATAAAGGATAATGAATGAAACACTACGAAGAAGTTATTAAAAAGCTTGATTTAGTTCCTCTTCCAGAGGAAGGAGGATTCTTTAGAGAAACTTATCGCTCTAACAGAGTGGTCTCCAGTGAGGAGCTTGGCGAGAAATGTGAATCCACTGTCATATATTACTTGATAACAGACGATAGCTTTTCGGCTCTTCACTTGGTGGATATGGATGAGGTTTTCCACTTCTACGCCGGCTCTCCGGTAGAGATGTTTCAAATCAACGAAAAGGGAGAAGGCTCTAAAATTACTATTGGCAATGACATCTTTAACGATGAAATACCGCAGGTCATAGTTCCACATGGCGTTTGGCAAGGAACCAAACTCAAAGATCCTAAAGAAGGAGATTGGGCCTTACTAGGCTGCACCGTCGCCCCAGGTTTTGAAATTGAAAATTTTCACATCAAAAACAGAAAAGAGCTGTGTATAGAGTTTCCTCATTTAGCAGAAGATATCGCAAGGTATACTAATTAGAAAATGAGAAGTTATTTAAAGATCTACCTATTGTTCTTGATCCCCTCCTGCTTGGCCTTAAGCTTTGGCTTTTACTATAGCTACGAACAGGAAGTGGGGAAAAACGGTAGGCAGCTTTAAGGAGAAGTACGATCGCCTCACCAAAGTATACGCAGATCAGATAATCGAGATCGAGAAATCCTACGAGCAGCTAATGCGAAACTCTCTTTTGGGAATCCAGCAAGAGATAAAATCTAAGGACATCTCAAAACAGGGACTACAGAGGGTTGCCAACAAATATAGGGTTTCCCACTTGTTTCTCATAAACAGTAAAGGCGACTTCATCAAATCCACCAATGAGGACCCGACGAAGATCCCAAACCTTTTCACGTTCTCCCAGGATTACAAGGAACTTAAGAGCGAAAAAGGAGCTTATCTTACCACGCCGATCATTATTCCCTTTCCAGAGAAGACACCACATAAGTTTCTAACCATATGGACAGGAAAGTTCTTCATTGAGGTTGGCGTTCAAATAAATGACATTGCACAAAATCTTTCAAGCATCCTTCAAAGAGACGAGAATATTTTAAGAGCGGAGCTTCTGATTGGAAAAACGCCATTTTCGGTGAAGGTAAAGGATGAAAAAGCAAAAGACCCTTTAAGTTTCATAAAGAAAATCGAATTAAAGAACCCTTTATTTACCCAATCTCTGGGGGAAGCTTCTCATCGTCACTCTTTGCAATTTAAAGTCTCTAGAAGGGAATTAAATAAGGCCATTAGCGGTATTCAACACAGGTACATCACAAACTTCTTACTCACACTGGGTTTAATTGTTCTGCTCCTGTATTTAGCCACGAGAATTCTTCGTCGAACTATCAAAAGAATCACTTCCAATATTTTTGAAATGGCTAACGAAGAGGATTACAACAACAACCTCCGGGCGTTAACAAAGAACCAGGACTTTGAAAAACTCATTCAGGCAATCAATAAACTTCTTAAAGGATATAGGCAGTCCTCGGAAGAAAGCATCAAGTCAGAAAGAAATCAGGCTTACCAAAGCATGGCCCGACAAGTTGCCCACGACATTAGGTCTCCTTTGGAAGCTCTAAAGTCGTCAAAAGAGGAATTATCCTCCCTTCACGAGCAGGATCGCTTGAAGTTAACAGCCGCTATAAACCGCATTGAGGAAATTGCATATAACCTTCTCCAGTATCGTGGGAAAGCTCAGAAGCCGAAATCCAAAGGACCCGTTAATATTTATACAACAGTCGAAAGCATTGCCATCGAAAAGAGGATGCAATACCGAGATAGTTCGGACCTTCATATTAAGAACCTGTTGGGTTCACATATTTTGGATGCATTTGTAAACATTTCCCAAGAAACATTTAAGCGCATTCTATCTAATTTGATCACAAACAGTGCCGAAGCTCTTAAGCTGAATGGAAAAATCCAAATATCAGCTCATAAAGCCAGTAATAATATTGAGGTTTTGATCAAGGACAATGGGCCAGGAATATCCGAGACCATTAAAAGCGAAATAACTAAAGAAGGTTTTACAACCAAAGAAGGGGGAAGCGGTTTGGGCTTAGCCCATGCTAAAATGGAAGTTGAAAAATTAGGTGGAAGATTAAAAATTCACTCCTGTCCAGGAGGAACAACTGTTACATTAGTCCTTCCGCTTTCTAACCCCCCATCCCACTTCTTGACAAGCCTAAATTTGGGACGAGTAAATAAGGTGATAGTTTTGGACGACGATTCCACAATTCACCTTATCTGGAAGGAGCGATTGAAAGACGCCTCTTTAGAACTTGAACACTTTTACAACGGGAAAGACCTGCTTGAGGCCTATCAAGAAATCCCGAAAGATGCTCTACTGTTAAGCGACTACGAGCTTTTAGGAGAAGATCTTAACGGACTGGACTGCATAAATCAGCTTGCTTCCCCTTCTCGATCAATACTGGTCACAGCAAGAGCTGAAGAGTCTGAAATCATTTCTGCAGCGAAAGAGGTCGGCATCAAACTTCTATCTAAGGCATTAGCCCAAATCATTTCTATTGAGAAACAAGAGGCACAGAAAAAAGACATAGTACTAATTGACGATGACGAATTAGTTCACATGAATTGGAAAAGAACCTTAGCCAGGAAAGGTATTAAGGCTCATACATTCTTTTCTGTAGATGATTTTCTAAGAGAGTCCCCCTCCTACTCTTTTGAAACTCCTATCTATATTGATTCAAATCTTGGAGAAGGATTAAAAGGTGAGTTTTTAAGTGAAAGTATAGCAGATAAGGGCTTTATAGATCTTCATATTCAAACAGGCTGTGACTCTTCCATCTTCACAAAACCTGAATGGATTAAATCCATCAAAGGAAAATCTCCTTTACATTTATAAACGTTTTGTATTTTCCCTAATTACTCGCAGCTATGTAGGTATGATTTGACCTCTCTAACAAAGTTGTAAGCATCTAAACGGGTCCATGACTGATGTCTTCCAAAAAGGTATTTAAGCTCATTCACTTCCCCCCATTCTTTACAAGTATCTTCCATTAGTAGAGCCAAGCTCAAATACTCTAAACAATTTAAGGTCATTTCTTTGTATTTTTCTTCCTTAAAAATGTGATCGGGTACATTCCAGGATAAGCACTCAATTAAAAATGAGGGTGCACTAGTTTTTAACATTCCCTTGTTCGCCATTTCTTTTTTTAGATTTTTCAATATCTTTATGAATGGTTTGTGTCTTTGCCCTGTATTTGAATTTTTTTTAACATGATTATCATAGTTTTGTTGTGGCCAATTATAGATCATCCCGCTCTTTGACGCCAACGCAACGCCTTCACAGAAACTTGTTCTAGAAGAATATCTCTTGTGGGTGGCAAGAGCGACTACATCTCCGTCGACCCTACAAGTATTTGAATGAACCTTTATAGCTTTACTCCCAACTGTCACGTTTTGCCGATCAAAGTAACTTACCATGGCACTGGCGAGATCCAGCTTAAAATCACTTAAAGTGTATGTCGCATCCACTAGCCCGAAGTCATCATCACTAAGACCCTCAGAATATGAATTGTAATATAATGAATTCAATCTTACGCCTACATCTACATCGCTATCGCTTGGAATATTTATCCGGTTAGCATAAGAGCCTTTAATAAATATGGTGATGTCTCTATTTTTTAAAGCATCTGATGACTTAATGGCATCCCTCACCATTCTTTCAGTGCGACTTATTTTATCTTGCTCGGTTGTAGACGGTGGCTTCGCCCATTTTCTAAGCTTCGCCTCAATACCAGCATGAGCTTTTTCCAGTAGCTCATCTAAAATAATATTAGAATCGTCATCAAATAAACCCAAGTTACCTCCTTCTTTATTTAATAGTGCTCACTCAAATACTTCAATTCGTCCTTTTTTAAAAAAATCAAAGTGCATTTCACCCTTTGTATTCCTATCAGTCCAATACTTCCCTATTAATTTACTACTTCCTCCTTCAACAATATCAAGAGAGCAAGCTCCATCGTGGGCAGAGCTGCGATCGTGGACTGAGACTCTGGGCTTATTTGTATAAACATAATTCAAAGTTTTGATTTGATTTTCTGAATCAACATTAATGGCAGAACTACTACTCCAACTTTTGGACTCTCTTGTCATCTGCACACAACTTAACTTTAATAGGCTTTGCTTAATAACGATGTATGCGTCGATTGGATCTGGAACTTCTCCAGTATCAGGGTTTCGCCAATTAGTTTGCAAGCTCCCCTTCCAAGTTCCGTTGAGATCGGGCACAACAACTAACCAACCTTTAAAAATAGGAAAGCGCCACCCCCACTTAACAAAAAAAATGAATAGAGGAGAAAGCCAGCCTACAACACTTGGTACTTCTTTAATCGCTTCCCAGCTACTTGGAACATCTATTCCTTTTAAAAAAAGAATAACAACCCAAACTAGAATTGAAGTCCCAACAATTAATCCTGTTGCCCACTTGAAATTTAGGCTTTGATTCACCATAGTTCCTTTACCCTTAAGCCCACAGATTAAGGCAATTTACTTTCTCTAATGATTGAGGGTGTGCACTTTCTAGCTTAAAACTCAACCCTTCAACGCCCAGGAGTATACCATAAAGAATAAGAAGACTCTGCCTTAAGTTTCTTTAACCCCCTTTCTAATACTAGAAAAAGAAGTGAACCTTTTATATGCTTCTGCAAAACATATTCAAGAAAACTAAACAAATCCTTCAAGCATAGCATGAACAGCCTTAAGCTTTTTCTTTTCAAGGCTTTTGATCATCTCGCAGCACCGTTGCTCAAGGTCAAAAATGGTGGTTTTTCCATTCAAAAAATCAGTCCAGTCCTCGTCTGAATAGTTTAAGGCTTCAAGAAATCTTTGAAGGTACTCTTCCGAAACTTTCTCTACCCTCCCATTCTCATAATGATTCACCTTCGCCTCTTTAACCCCCATCATCTTTGCCAATTTGCGAATGCTGACACCTCTGGCATTGCGCATGTTCTTCAAAGCGTAATTGGCAGGCCCCATGATTTTGTAACGACTTCTTTTCATAATTCGACTCTCCTTTAAGTTTTTAAATTAAGAGCCCTTTTTCAATCCAAAGGCCACGCAAGCGTATCCAATAATTTCAATTGGTACGCTAACGGGTGGTCCAAAATGACTAATAGCAAAATTTTTGTAGCCACAGGCCACAAGCTTGTAGCCAAAGTGTAGCCAAATAATAGCCATCTCAGGAAATTCCGGGAAATCTCCAGAAATGTCAGATGAGGGGGTAAACGCTCAAACCCTTTGTGGATCGCTGAATGCAAAGAATTGATATTAGTGAATAAAAAAAGCGTTTTTGGTTTTTTAGGCCAAAAACGCTTTAAAAGTATGGAGGAGACAGCCGGATTTGAACCGGCGGCTGTACGGTTTTGCAAACCGTTCCCTTGGACCACTCGGGCATGTCTCCATTTCTTAAATGTTTCAAGTATATTCAGCTATTTAATTGTAATTGTCAATTAATCAGTTACTTATACCCTAAGATCAAACTACTTTTTACTAATAAGTCTATCTACACTGAACGCTCCAGGTCCCGCTGTAAATAGCAGTACGCAACAAGATAAATAAAGAAGAGCTAGCTCTTTCTTGGCAAATGGATCAGCCCCATGAACTAAAAATGCGGCAACTACCATGGTACCACCTAATGCCAATGCGGAAAATCTTGTTGCAAGTCCGATAGCAATAAGAAGTCCGCCGCCAAATTCAGCTATAGCGGCAAGCCATGCCATAAGCTCTGGAGCAGGAAGGCCTAAAGAGCCTACAAATCCCATAAATGCTGGCTTTGGTGGCATTTTTCCAAGTCCGTGGGCAAAGGCCATTGTAAAACCAACGTATAATCTAAATAACAACAACCCCAGGTTGTGCATGTTCGAGTAGCTCTCAGCACCCATCAAAAACTTTTTCATATATCCTCCAAGTTATTAATTTATTGTGCCAAGCTCAAACTAAAAAGGGAAGCCCCAAGGCCTCCCTCTCAATATAATAAAGATTTTTTTTAAGACTATGTTGAGATCTAAGCTTCTCTGATTACATATTTTTCTTTGCCCGCATCCACCATTTCTTTAAGTTCTTTTCCAACTTTAAAGAATGGCACCTTTTTAGGATCTACCTTAACTACTTTACCAGTCTTTGGATTTCTTCCTTCATAGGCCTTATAGTTTCTGTTTGCAAAAGATCCAAAACCTCTAATCTCAATTCTTTCGTCGTCATAAAGAGCTTGAATCATAGTATCAAAAGCGATGTTAACAACTTTCTCTGCCTGCTTTGGATTTAGGTTTGCCTGTTTTTCAATTACGGCAATCAAATCAGCTTTAGTCATAATCTCTCTCCTTGCTCGTGCAATATGTAATATTTGATACTTATATCGGTCACTAAACTGAAAAACATTAGTTTAGTAATCAATATTTGCTCAATTACTTGGCAACTTCCAAGACTCTGTAAATCAAAGTCTCTCCTAACCTACCGTTATTACGATTATACGGCCAAATGGCAAATTTATTAAGCTAAAATATTAAATAACTGACGCTGGTAGTCGATAAGGTGTTAAGAATATTATGAAAAAACTTATCTATGCCCTATTTATCTGTCTTTTGACCGCTTCCTGCTTGGAGGACGAGTCACTACAGCGTCCAACTCTGAACCCTTACCAGGATTTAATTACCGGTGGTGATGACGACACCACTGACGACAAGGTATTTGAACTTCCCACGAGGCCCGATGGTGCAGTGTTTCTTCAGTCTGGCTTTTGTGGATGTAGAGCTGGCGAGGCCATTACACTCGGTGCAGATTGCACAAGCTTTTGCGAAGGTAAAAATCACGCCGAAGAATTCTTATATGTAGATGTAACCGTAAATGAAGAAATTGAGACCTCTTCTCTTGTAGATTTGGCTGGTTGGTGTTCAAAACCCCTCTCCTATATAAATCCTGAAACAGAAGAAGTTGAACAAATTCAGGAACAGGCAGCTTGCCAGGCCCAAGTAAAAGATGAAAATGGTGTCACCGGTGCTTTAACAATGGAGCAGCCAACTTCCGGCAACACTACTCTTAAGATAGATATTGCTTTACTAGACCCAGATAAGACCTACAGACTTAATATTGCCGAAGTTCAAAGCGGGGCCAGCTCAAACACTATTCAAGTAAGAAAACTATCTGCTAGAATCACTGATCCAGTTGGTGGGCCTCTGGCCACAATGCCAGTCAATCAATACACATGCTTAAATAGAACAGTCTCAACTGAAGAAGGAACTGGACAGGCCTTTTTTGACTCAGCGGCCAGAAGTCACTATTACTTCACAAATGAAGACAGGCCAGATCCGCTTCCAGAGACCTATTCAAATATCTTTTGCCACGACTTTTTGATATATGGAACAACTCCTATTAATGATCCTCTTCTGGAGGAGACACCTGGACAGTTTACTGTTTGGAGCAAATGGGATCCTAGATTCTTTGACCTAGACGGCACAGAGAATGGTACAACAATAGAGATTCACAAAATCCTTCAACAAAAAATTGAAGATCAAGGGTATACAGTAGATACACCTCCAAGTGTCTTCTTCCCTCTTGAGTATTACAATGGGCCACCAATTACAAACTCTGACGGACAGACATCTGAACCTCAACAAAAACAACTTGGTTACTACATGCTTCCTTACGTGGACGACACCACATTTAAAGCATATTGCCCAACCGCCCTACACTACAACTCTGAAAACCCACTGTTCTCAGCAATGAAAGAAGTTGTAGGCCATGATACGGAAGGACTCTACATTGCAAAACAAGAAAACGAGTGTGACTACATTCTCATCACAGAAACGGTTCTAAAAAAGATTTGGTTCTATAAAGAAAATGGCACCCACTTCCAGCCTAACGACAACACAGTGGCCGGGAAGAAAGTTCAATTTTACTGGCCAGCAGATCCAGACTCTCCTTTTATAAAGAAGTCTCACCAAAGAACATATACAGTCAAAAGACCCGATGAGCTCTCTTGTGATGGCACAAATGTTCAAGACAATGCAAATGATGCCACCAACACATTCCCTCCTCATGATAAGAGGATTGGTTGTGTTCCAAAAATTTAAAACTTATAAATGATAATACTTTAAGATTATATCAAGGGTGGGTGTAACCTCATCCTTGAAGATCACATAGAATGAAATAACATTGGCAGCAAACGCAGCAATACCAATGGACATCTTCACCAAGATCCTTCTAAAGATATTTCCTTTGCTATTCATAAGATTCAGAAAGAAAACACTTACAATCACACAGATTAATACAATTCCGTAGTTTTTAACCTTTTCAGGTTTGTTGATCATGCCGATAAGAGAAGGAAGAGCTTTTCTATCGCGCAGGATATCCACAAACATATCCAAAAACTTAGGTCTCTCCTTTAAAAAGTTTCCAAAAGGCTGTCCCTCAAGTCTTGCTAAAACAAGCGATCTCAGCTCGGACCTAGACATATTTGAAAACGGATTTTGATTAAGAAAGCGTCTAACATACTCCTTCGCTCCCTTATTCATGATTTTAGTTAAAAAAGAATCTTGGATTTTTACATTTGATGGTTCAGGCTCATTGAAATCTTCGGGAGCTTCGGCGATGTCCTGCTCAATGACTTCGTCAATTTGTGACTCTTCCATGGGAGCAGATCTTTTTGAATATTCTTTGAGAACTCTTTCTTTATAGGCCTCATCACTCTCCTGTCCAAAAACAGGAGAGAAAACAACAAGGCCTAAAAATAGAATTAAAAAATTAAGCTGCATCACCCTTCTTTCCGGTGATTTTGTCAAAGAAAAGAACTGTTGGTGCCGCAACAAAGATTGAAGAATAAGTACCAACAATTACACCGATACAGATTGCAAAGAAGAAATCTTGAATAATACCGCCGCCCATAAAGTACATTACACCCGCAACAATCAAGGTGGTGATTGATGTGAGAATCGTTCTAGTCAGAGTTTCGTTAAGAGCACCATTAATCTGCTCTTTAAGAGTTCTTGAGCTATACTTTTCTTCATGCTCACGTACACGGTCATAAACAACAACCGTATCGTTTACAGAGTAACCAATTACTGCAAGAAGGGCACCTACGATTTGAAGACTAAATTCCTTGCCAAGAAGTGAGAAGATACCAACGATGATGATAACGTCATGCAAGAGTGCCACAATCGCACCTGGAGAATATTTATAATCAAATCTAAGAGCGATATAAATCATGATCATCAACAACGCCCATGCCATAGCTTGAAAGCCTGAGATTCTTAACTGCTCACCGGCCTTAGGACCAACGATATCAGTCTTTAAAATTTCAGAGCCCTTATCACTGAAATCTTTCTGAAGCATTTTCGTGATTTGATCAGTTACTTGGTTAAGGTTGGCCTCGTTAGAAGCAACCTTTACTAGAAACTCATTTTGACTCTCTGAACCGATTCTTTGAACAGAAGATGAATCAAACTTATTGGCATCCAAAGAACTTCTCAACTCTTCCAGTTGAGTTTCTTTTTCAAATGCAACTTGAATCTCCGCCCCCCCTCTAAAATCTACACCATAGTTTAGACCCTTAGAGAAGAACAAGGAAAGTGAACCTATAACCAGCACTGCGGATAAAACCACAGAGACAGGAAATTTAGAAACAAAACTAATATTAAACTTGCTCATTTTTTAAATCCTTTTTAAATGCTTACTTTTTTGCCACCGTTTCTGGCCATATAGAACTCAAAGTACAACCTACTTACAAAGTAAGAAGTGTACACAGTACAAGCGATACCAATAAGAAGAGTTACCGCAAAGCCTCTAATAGGCCCTGTACCGAAGTTCAAAAGCATAAGCCCCGCAACAGCAGTAGTTAAGTTGGCATCAAGAATAGTCCAGAAAGCTCTAGAGAATCCAGTTGCAACCGCCTCTCTTGCAGGAGTTCCAATGGCCAACTCTTCTTTGATTCTCTCAAAGATAATGATATTGCCGTCAATCGCCATACCTACAGTCAATACGATCCCGGCAATACCAGGAAGAGTAAGTGTTGCTTCAAGTCCAACAAGACAAGCTAGAACAAAGATCACGTTAAGTGCTAAAGCTTTGATAGCAAGCACACCAGAAATCTTGTAGTAAATAATAATGAACAATAGAACAATGAATGCTCCAATAAGACCAGCTGTCTCAGCTTTTTCGATTGAGTCAGCACCTAGTGAAGGACCAACGATTCTTTGCTCTTGGAATTCCAACTCAACAGGTAAAGCACCCGCTCTTAAAACCAAAGACAAGTCTCTCGCCTCTTTTAAAAGATCGTTATAATTTCCTTGCCCTAAAGTAATTTGCGCGTTCCCGCCTCCAATTCTTGATTGGATAACTGGATCAGAGTAAACATTGTTATCAAGGATAATTGCCAATCTTTTTCCAATGTTGTCGCCAGTAACTTGCTCAAAAAGCTTTGCACCTTGACTCTTAAAAGTGATTCCAACATATGGTTGATTGTCTTGAGGGTCAATTCTTACAACAGCGTCTTGAATTTCTTCCCCAGTAACACTTGGAGTAGACTCAACAACGTAAGGAATTAACTGTTCAACCTCATTATTTCCAGGGTTTAGAATCTTCTTGAAAACAAGTTCAAAGCCATTTGGAATTTCGTCTTTAAACTTTTGATTCATCTGAAGTGCGTATTCAGAAAACCTCTGGCCTCTCTTGTAAACTAGGCCATCTTTTTCAGAAGTTTCCATCCATGTTTGAAGAGTTGCAGGGTTTACTTCTTCGTTAACAATTCTAAAAGAAAGTTTTGCAGTTTTTCCGATAAGGTCTTTTGCTCTTTCAATATCTTTTACACCTGGAAGCTGAACAACAATTCTGTCCTCTCCAAGAGAAACAATCTCAGGCTCGGTAACACCAAACTCGTCAATTCTGTTTCTAATAACCTCAATAGACTTTTTAACAGCGTTATCTTCAATATCTTCTTTAAACTCTCTTCCAAGAGCATAAGTAAGAGTTGTGCCTTCGCTACCAACAAGTCTTAGAGGAAATGAGTAAAATTCATCGATTTTATCTGTTGCCGCTTCAAGCTGACCTACATTGGAAAGTGTCAACGTATGCTTAGGATCCTCAGGATCAATAACACTTAACTCTCCGATTTGAGATCCAATCCCCTCATCGGCCAAAGTCTTTTCCACTTTCTTGATGTAGTTCTTAACTTCATCTCTATAGACTTTGTTAAAATCAATTCCCAAAACCATATAAAGACCACCTTGAAGGTCAAGGCCTAAATTGATTTTTGACTTAACTGGAAACTCTGACTTTTCAGGGTCGAAGCCAAAGAATGTCGGGATCACTGCCATTATCGCAACAATAGACAGGAACAGTAATAAACTAAAACGATACCACCAACTGCGATTCATTAAATTCACCTTTTATATTTAGTTAGTAATTGTTCTGAACACAATAAAAGTCCGCACTTTTAAAATAAAAGCGAGGACACTTGCCTAAACTTAAGCACTTATAAAATGTTAAACAATTTTAGTCATTTGAGCAAACAACTAAATGATAGAGCGAGTTTTATTTTTTCTCGCTCTGAACAGATTCTTTTGAGTTGGAGGCAGAGGATTCATCCTTCGCCTCCTTAACAGGATTTACCATATCAGTGATCTGGTCTTTGGTTTCATTAACAGGATTAGTTACATGTTCTTGAAGACCACGTGCAGCATTTTGAAATTCACGCATTCCCTTTCCTAGTCCTCTTGCCAGCTCAGGCAATTTCTTAGGGCCTATGAAGATTAATGCAATGAATAAAATTATGACGATTTCGCCAACACCAAGTCCAAACACGGTATTACCTCTTACTTTTTGGCCTCTGGAGATTCGTTAAGAATCTTTGTAGAACCACCAATTTGGTTTCTTAAAAATTTAACTTTTTGACCACCCTCGATTTCAAGAGTTACAACCTTGTCTGTTAGTCCATAGATTGTTCCGATCATTCCAGACTTAGTGAAAACTTCCTCACCTTTTTGCATCTGGCTAATAAATCTCTGCTCTTCTTCCATCTTCTTCTTCTGAGGACGAATCATTAGGAAGTATAATACCAGAAATACCAAAATAATGGGTACAAAAGACATTATAGGGTTCTGTTGAGGCGCTCCAGCTTGTGCATGCGCGCTTGCAATAAATAGATCTAACATAGGATTTCCTTTTTATTTTCAGTTATTTCCAGCGTTCTGAAGTGTACTTTTTATAGAATTCTTTATAATAATCGTCAAATTTGTCTTCCAAGATTGCTGCTCTCGCCTCTTTTACCATCTTTAAATAAAAGTGAAGATTATGATAACTGATCATTTGCCCGCCAAGGTACTCGCCCACAGTAAACAAATGTCTCACATAAGATCTAGAGTAATTTGAACAGACTTTACAGTCACACTCTGGATCTGGTGGCAATTCATCAAATTGGAATTTTTGTTTTTTAATATTTACTGGCCCATGGCTTGTGAGAAACTGTCCATTTCTTGCGTTTCTTGTAGGTAGAACACAATCAAACATGTCTATTCCGGCCCTAATGCCATTTAGAATGTCCAAAGGCTTGCCCACACCCATTAAGTATCTTGGTTTGTGCTCAGGCATTTTTGGCGTAAAGCTATTTAGAAAGTCCACCATCTCCTCATTCTTCTCACCCACACTTAATCCGCCAAGGGCCAACCCAGGCAAATCAAGCTCTTCAAGACGCTCCATGCACTCCTCTCTCAAGTCTTCATGAAGTCCACCTTGAACAATACCAAAAAGATTTTGATGATCTTGCAGTGGATAATCGGCACATCTTTTGGCCCATCTCAAAGTCAGCTCCATGCTCTCCCTAAGGCGATCTTTAGAAGCTGGAAGAGCTGGACATTCATCAAAGATCATAACAATGTCACTGCCAAGGGCCTTTTGGATTTCCATAGACTTCTCGGGAGAAAGCATGTGGTATGAGCCGTCCAAGTGGGATTGAAATCGAACCCCTTCTTCAGTAACCTTATTAAGGTCTCCCAAAGAAAATACTTGGTATCCCCCAGAGTCGGTCAGGATAGGCCGATCCCAATTCATAAATTTATGTAACCCACCCATCTTTTCAATCAGCTCATGGCCTGGACGTAAAAACAAGTGATAGGTATTTCCAAGAATAATTTCAGCTCCCACTTCTTTTAATTCGTGGTGCCAAATGGCCTTCACGGCCCCCCTTGTTCCAACGGGCATAAATATTGGAGTTTGAATTTCTCCATGCTCGGTTGTAACAACACCAGCTCTGGCATTGCCACTTTGTCCTTCTAATTTATAGATGCTCATTCATTCCTCATAATCATCATTGAGTCGCCGTAGGAGAAGAACCTATACTTCTTTTCCACCGCCTCTTTATATAAGGACAGAGTTTTCTCCCGTCCCACAATACTTGATACCAGCATTAAAAGAGTGGATTTTGGCAAGTGAAAGTTTGTGATCAGGCCTTGGATGGATTTAACCTCTTTGCCTGGGTATAAAAATATATCAGTGCTCTTCTCTTCAGGAAGAGCAAACTTCCCATCGCTGTAACAACTCTCCAATACTCTTAAGGTAGTCGTTCCAACTGCGAAAATGTTTTTTGCACTATTTAGCTTTTCAAGATCCTCATCCGAAATATCAAAGTGCTCTCGATGCATCTTGTGGTCGGTGATCTCATCAGCACTTACAGGCTTAAAAGTTCCAGCTCCCACGTGAAGTGTAACCTTGGCAATTTCAATTCCCTTCTCTTTAAGGGAGTCAAAAACCTGGTTGGTAAAATGGAGGCCAGCAGTCGGAGCCGCCACAGATCCGGCATGTTTGGCATAAACTGTTTGGTAGTCTTTTTTATCAGATTCATCCGCAACACCCTCTCTAATATAAGGGGGTATAGGAATGTGTGCCCTGCTTTCGAGATAATCTAGAAGATCTTCGCCCACTAGGTTTGTTTGGACGTAAAAAGAGCCGTCTTCAAGAATTCTTTCAATCTTAAGTTTTAGTTCTCCAAAAAGAAAAACGTCGCCAAGCTTCTTTTTACCACTAGTTTTTAGCATCACAGGATAAAGCCCACCTTCATCCAACAATGACAAAAATAATACCTCGGCCTTGCCGCCAGTTGGCTTTTTTCCCATCAGTCTACAAGGAAATACCTTCGACTGATTCAAAACCAATAGTGTGCCCGCCGGTAAATAGTCGGCAATATTGTGAAACTTTGAATGATCAACAGTCTCACTTTTGTGCTTATAAACCATGAGCTTTGAGTGGTCGCGCTCCGGTGCCGGGCGCTGGGCAATCAACTCCTCAGGAAGTTCATAGTCGTAACTTTCAGTTAAAAGGTCCTCTCTTTTCATATGCCAAGACTTATCATAGAATTAACGCCATGAGAATTTTAATGACGACACTTTTATGCACCTTTGGAGTTTTTGCCTCAATCGATTACTCTCGTTTTGATCAAGAAATGGAGTTTTTAAGAAATAATGCATTTAAAGGCAAACAAGAGCTTGCTAAAGAAGAATTTGGACAGGAAGGGCCAGATTTAAAGAGCTCGCTGGAAGAAGATGTAGTTGATTTGGATCAATTATATTTTTCGGACTCGATCTCCACCAAGTCCGCATCCCCAGAAAAGAAGCCTAAGCAAAAGAGAAGTTTTTAAATAACTTTACCCTAGCGACAACCATATCCATAAAGTCCATTACGGCCTTGAGTTTTGGATAAGAATCAACCATTGATAGCAATAAGTTGAAAAGGTATTCAAAGAACTCCAGGGCCGGCTGAAGATTGAGTTTTTTCACAATAAGATCAACAACTCCAGTTACCGGCTCAACATCTTTGCCTTTCACTACATATAAAGGGTTTTTGTTTTTCATTTTTATCTCGCTATAGTTGTTCTTCTATTTCGGTCGCCATCTTTAAAAATTGAGTCTGCAATTCTTTATAATCTTTGGCCTGGAAGTCAAATACCGACTTTCCACAAGACATAGACTTGGCGAAATTGGCCTTATTGGCAAATGGTTCAAACACATGTGCATTTGGAAAAGTGCTCTGAATATTTTCAAAGTCCTCATTCGCCTGTTTTCTGCGGGTTTCAAATAGGTTTGGTATATAGCCTAGGTTCTTTGGCGTTTGAACGATACCCATATCTTCAATGTCCAAAAGCACTTCTTGAATGTTTTTAAGTCCCTGCTCGCTAAAAGAATCTGGTATGAATGGAAACAATACCCCATCAACAGCACATAGAATGTTTACAACAAGAAGTCCCAATGTAGGTGGCCCATCGATAACGATATAGTCGTAGTACTCTCTAAGCCTGTTCTTCTCTATAAATTTTTTCAATACAAGTTGTCTTGGAGAATTAATGCCGGCCACCGTAAGCTCAAAACCTGAAAGTTCTTGGCCTGAAGGAATAAGATCCACACCTGTATCTGTTTTGATGATTGCCTCTGAAAGCAGGGCACCAGAGTGGAGACTCTTCAGTTCTCGCACACTATTTATCATTAAATGGAATA
The DNA here is from genome assembly GCA_950070535.1 of uncultured Bacteriovoracaceae bacterium. GTDB lineage: Bacteria > Bdellovibrionota > Bacteriovoracia > Bacteriovoracales > Bacteriovoracaceae > UBA845. The sequence continues at coordinate 38,738 of CATMLK010000021.1, forward strand.
TATTTTGGTTATGAACACTTGGATCATACCCAAAGAGAGAACTAAAATTAAATTGCGGATCCATATCCAAACAAAGAACCTTATGCCCCTTCTCTTTTAAAGCTCGAGCAGTATTGTAGGCCATAGTGGTTTTGCCAACCCCGCCCTTTTGATTCATGAAAGCGATTACTCTGCCTTGACCTTCTTCAGAAGTGGAATTCTTTTCGTTTTTTCGAAAATTGAACATGGAAATCCTCCGTATAATTCAAAGTAGATAAATGATTGAAAAGCGTCAATTTTTTTGGGCAAAAAGACTATTTAAAACAAGTGAAACCAAGGCTAACTCACTGAAATTAATAGCTGGCTAACTTTCATAAATAAACCCATGGGATCATACTAATAAGTTCAACTAAATAACCGAAAAGATTACAGAACCAAAGGAATCTTTTTGAACAAAGCATTTTTGGTATGGACATTCATCCTTTTGCTTACGGCCTGCAATGTGGCCGAACAGACTCCTTTGCCCGAAAAGGAGACCCAAGAGGCCAACTCAACTCCCAGTTTGGGAGAGAACAAAGCGTACTTCTCTTTTGACAGGCCATTGTATTATGCTGGCCATTTTTGGAGTGAAAGCTCTTCATCAAATGCTTTAAGAATTACCAGAACTGGTGACGATTTAAGTGAAAAGACTGTAAAGGTTCAACTGACTCAAAACAGCAATCAGGCAACAATAACAGATATCACCACAGTATCAGTTAACGGAGATACTTTAACCCTATACTCAGGGTTGCCGGTTGATTCTCACTATTATGTTTATGTTCCCTTTCCAATAAACGAAAGAACTGTTGATTTAGATATTGGAATGAATAACGACGCTGACTATGAGTTGGATGAAGTTTTAACCTTTAGACTTCTATTAAATGAAGACAGCGAATATTCAATTGGAAGCTATCAAAGTGCAACCAGAACAATTGTTGACGATGAAAGCTCTCCAGATGTTTATCTTCAAACAACAGGCAGCACCGGTGCCAGTGCCACTGTTCTAGAGGGCGCAACGGCCAGCATTGATCTCGTTCTCACTGCACCGGCACTATTTCCAGTTAAAGTGTTTTTGGAGCTATCGGGAACTAGTGAGTCTGCAGACCACAATTTCTATACTCAAAGCATAACCATACCTGCAGGTCAAACCACTCATCAAGTCGACATTGTGACAAATAGCGACTCCTACAGCGAGCCGACAGAGAGAGCGACTATTACAATTGTATCCAGCGACGGTGCAAATCTAAATGCTGGAAGGGATTTAGTTTATGACCTAGATATTACAGACACAAGTTCAGGTAGCAATGAAGTTTCAATCTCAGGTCCTCTCATAGTTGATGAAGCTGGCCCTACAAAATACATAGATCTAAGCGTCACCCTTAATGGAGTTGTTGATCAAAACATAAATGTTCCTCTCACGTTAGGAGGCTCTGCCATAGAGGGCATCGACTACACGATCACAACAAAGCAGGTATTCTTTCCAAAAGATGGAAGCTCCCCCGCTGTGGCAACTGTCAGAGTTTCGGCAATTGATGACAACGTTTTTGAAGGTGCGGAGACAATTGATGTAACAGTGGGATCAACCTTGGAAACAATCCCAGGTGCGCCAAACACCATTAGCATAACTCTAACCGACGATGAGCTCTCCCCTGTCGCCCAATTTGAAGGCACAAGTTATATTACCCAAGAGAATGAGACTTTTTATCTGCCGCTATCTCTAAATAACGCCATTTTGGAACCAATCACCCTGGATTTTAATTTGGATGTAGGGGTAACAAACCCAGCAACACCAGGAAGCGATTCTCAACTTCCAGCAAGTGGCACTTTCACAATACCAGCTGGCCAAACTAGAATACTTGTTCCAATTTTAATTCATCAAGACGCAGTTTTTGACAATAATGAAACCCTAAGAGTTGTCTTGTCCAATCCAACTTGTCCAACCCTGGCCGCGTGTGCGGCCACAGGACTTGGGGCAAACGACACAATAGACATTCTAATCAAAGAAGAAGGCGAACAGCTTCCAAAGCTCTCCTTCACCAGCACTGGACAAACAGGTAACGAAGGCACCACTTTAACCATCACTGCAGAAGTTGATAAAATTAGCCAATTAGATCAGCCTTTTACAGTGGCGGTATACCACGCAAGCGCCAACGCTTCAGACTACTCAGGCCTTGTCACAACTCAACAAATAAATGCTGGAGACACTTCAACATCATTTACAGTAGATTTAACTGACGACACACTTGATGAATACACAGAGCAGTTTGAAATCAAACTTCTTCAACCAAATGCAATGATCTTAGGTGACATTTCAAAGCATACTGTCACCATTATTGATCAGGATGCTGCTCCAATTATAGACGTGGCAGCATTGGTAGATCCTGTCTTAGAGGGATTTTCAGGTACGATTCAATTTTCTTTGGCCCCAGGCAGCTCTCCCGTTAAGAACCTAAATATTGCCTACACGATTACTGGGACTTCTTCATCTGGCCTAGACCACAACTTAAGCTCAGGAACAGTAACCCTTCCTCTTGGTCAAACAACGGTAAATGTTCCATTTGATGTTTTTGACGACTCTCTACATGAGGGAGCTGTAAGTGAAACAATCATTGTTACGACAACAAGCTCAAATGACTTTGCAATTGGAACTCCAAGTGCATCAATTGACATTACCGATGCTCAGGCAGCGGCAACTGCAGCCTTCACCTCTAATGATGTTGCCTTCACTGCAGATGAAGACGACTATATTGACGTGAATGAAAATGATTTAGTCTCTATCTCATTTACTCTGTCTCACGCTCTCACTTCAGATATCGATTTGACTTTCACAGTCGATGACACATATGACTCAGGCAATTGTGACACTCTAAATTTAGGAAACATTTCCTGTGCTCAAGTTGTGGATTATGGTTCAGTTCCAAGCGTAAACTATTCAAGTTGCTCGTTTACAACTGGAGGCAGCTCTTCTGTGACATGCCAAGCTCCGATGGGTGAATCATACACGAGAATTACATTCTCAGATGTACCAGACTCAGGCTCGCTAGACTTAGTTTTAGCAGGGGGAACTTACTCCATAAGCGACACGGATATCACGGGTGCCACCGCCGAAGATGTGGCACAAAATCTTGCAGACCACATCAATGATGAATCAAATATTGAGCCTTCACAGGAGCATTACGCCCACCACCCTCCAGGCACAGCTTATGTGGATATTTACTCATATGATCTCAACTATGATACCGATCTCACAAGTATTTTAACTGGCACTTCCCCTTCCCGTGAATTGGTGGTTAGTATCCCTGCAGGAAAGACTTCAGGAAAAATTGAATTTAAGGCCTTAAAAGACGACTTTTATGAGACCACTGAGTATGAAGCTTTCAGTGTAACTTTAAGTTCCTCAAGCGATCCCACTTTGGTGAGCATTGATCCAAACAAAGACTCTGTGGAAGTAAGGATAAGAGACCTTGATACTGGGCCTTAGAGGTTAAAAGCGACTTAATATTTTTAAAGTTCTGAGTAATTTTATCCGATAATGAGTCATGAAAATTAAACTCCTGAATTCATTCGCCTTTGGAATTATATTTTGTTTGGCCATCGCATGTGGCGCTTCTGGGAAAAACTCACAAAAGAGCATTACTTCCGTAGTGGTTCCAAATGAATTTGTATCCACATGGCGAGTTGGTGACGCATCTTTTGGCGATGGAGACCTAACTGTTACCCTCCCCTTAAGAAGTGGCTTTAATTATAACTTCACAGTTGATTGGGGTGACGGCACCACAGCAGAAGTAACTGCCCATGACGACGTTGACATTGATCATGCTTATGGCTCTGCAGGAGATTACACAATAAAGATTACTGGCACAGTGGAAGCTTGGTACTTCAACAACACTGGTGACAAGGACAAGATAATTTCCGTACAGGAATTAGGATCTGTAGGATGGAAAAATTTCGACAATGCCTTCTCAGGGTGTTCAAATCTAACAACCTTCTCCGGCGGTGACACTTCCAATGTTACAAGTATGGCAAGAATGTTCCTTCTTGCCTCTCAAGTTACACCAGACACAAGCAACTGGGATACATCCAATGTAACAGATATGGATGCAATGTTTGCTTATGCAACCGCTGCACAACCAAACACCAGCAACTGGAATACCTCAAAGGTAACTAGTATGCTTGGCATGTTTAATTCCGGCAGTGCTGCAAACCCAGACACCTCTGGTTGGAACACCTCTAGCGTTACAAACATGAAATCCATGTTCTTCGATGCAGTTGTTGCAACCCCCGACACAAGCGGTTGGGACACTTCAAATGTAACTGACATTTCCGGGATGTTTTGGGGTGCATATGTCGCAAACCCCGACACAAGCGGTTGGAATACCTCAAATGTCACTGATATGAGCGGAATATTTCGAAATGCAGATGCTGCAACCCCCGACACAAGTGGCTGGGACACCTCAAGTGTCACCGATATGAGCTGGATGTTTCGTGGAGCCGACAACGCCGCCCCTGACACCTCTGGCTGGAATACATCAAATGTGACTTTAATGGATGAAATGTTTCAGTTTGCAGGAGTTGCAGACCCAGACATGTCAGGTTGGGACTTCTCAAGTGTGACATCCATGGACTATTTTTTTGCTAGTACAAGCAACTTATCCACCGCGAACTACGATAACCTGCTAATTCGCTTAAACGCTACTGCCGGTGATGGCCTGTCCTTAAGGGTAGGTTTTGACACCTACTATACTCAGGGTGGAGCTGCAGAAGCTGCAAGAACTAATCTTGACACCACCAAAAGTTGGACAATTCTCGACGGTGGAGGAGTTCCCTAGTGTTATTGTTTTCTAATTCTAAGTTATTCATACTCACCTTTTTACTCATACTAATCTCAAGTTGCGGTGGAACGGGTGGCAAGACTACCAAACGAACAGGGAGTGCTGAGGTTGGCACAAATATCGGAAGTGCTCCATTCTCTATTATTCAAAGCTACGAAGAAATTCTAACTCTTCCCTATTCCGAGACTTTTACTGCTGACTCTTGTGAGATTAGCTCGCCTTCTGGAATCAATGTAACTACACCTTGCTCATGTTCTTCAGGTACTTGCACGGTTGGTGTCACAGCGTCCTCTACAGGCAGTGCGGGCTTTAATTACACAATAACTGATGGAACTGAAACCGAAAGTGGACAATCCAACTTAACAGTTTCGGCAGTAGTTCCATTCACCTCAACATGGGTTGTTGGAAATGGCTCATATGGTGACGGAGACAATACAGTCACACTTCCTCTAAGAAGTGGCTTTAATTATAACTTCACTGTTGATTGGGGAGATTTGAGTTCATCGGAAGTTACTTCCTTCGATGATCCTGATATTAACCACACCTACTCTTCCGCTGGCACCTATACTATTACCATTACCGGACTTGTAGAGGCATGGTACTTTAATAACTCAGGAGATAAAAATAAAATAACAACCGTTACAGAGTTAGGAACAGTCGGTTGGAAAAGTTTTCAAGCAGCCTTTAGAAACTGCGACAACCTCACAACTGTTACCGGAGGAGATACTTCGAGTGTCACCGACATGGGATCAATGTTTGAAGATGCGGCAAACGCAGACCCCGATACTAGCGGGTGGGATACCTCCAAGGTGACTAAAATGGATTACATGTTTGGCTACACAGACCTTGCAGATCCCGACACTTCCAGTTGGGATACCTCAAAAGTTACTGACATGTTCGGAATGTTTGACTGGGCGAACAGTGCAACACCAAATACAACGAATTGGGATACTTCGAGCGTTACGGATATGAGTTATATGTTTAGACAGGCCACTAACGCCAATCCCGATGTGAGTGGTTGGGATACATCAAGCGTTACGACCATGTATTTCATGTTTTCAAATGCGGACTCGGCAATTCCAGATACTTCGAGCTGGGACACTGCTAGCGTAACCAATATGGCCTATATGTTCGAGCGTGCCGATCTGGCCAATCCTGTGACAACTAATTGGGACACTTCTAATGTTACTGATATGAGTGCAATGTTTTGGAGTGCACCTTCAGCAAATCCCGATGTTAGCGGCTGGGACACGTCAAAGGTTTCATCTATGCAAAACATGTTTTTGTCGGCTTCTGCAGCAAATCCGAATATGTCTAGTTGGGACTTTACTAGCGTTGCAAACATGACCGATTTTGCAAGTTTCTCAGGACTTTCCACTGCAAATTATGACAACCTTCTTGTCCAGCTAGATGCCACAGCTGTAAATACCATCACTCTGGATGTAGGAAGCACAAACTACACCTCTGCAGGAGCTGGAGGCACTGCTAGGGGTAACTTAGTGGGTAAAGGTTGGACCATCAATGATGGTGGTGGGATCTAATTCTTGAGCACATTAATCCAGCAAAGAGCGAAATAAACCATATTTGGCCCTAAAGGGTGCCTTTATATATGGGCATCTACAAGTCTCGCCCATTTCAGGGGCCATGCAAAAAAAGCTTTAAGTAGCTAAAAACACTTAGCTCTTTTTAAAATTTAGTAATTCCAAACCAAAACACCGGCAAAATTGTAAATAGATTCGATCTAGCTTTAAAGATCAATTCTAAAGTACCGAAAAGTATATGGAAGTACTTAATAGTTGGGATGAAAATGAAAAAAGTCTTGAACACATTTAAAACTGAATTGTCTCTAATCTTCTTTTTAGGACTCTTTAGCGCGTGTTTGCCAATGGAGAAGAAGACTCAATGTGGCGACAACGAAGCATTTAACGCCACCCAAAGAAAATGTGTCCCAGTTGTGGGTGCAGCTTCTGGCAATACTGTTTTCATTAACGGCAAGTCTCCAACTAGCTCATACACCACAAGTCTAGGACAAGCTCCTATTACCCACACTATTTCTGTGAGTGATGTATATGGCTACGGATACTCTGTTGTCTGGAAAGAAGACTTTGTATCAACAGTGGACAGCTCACAAAACTATAACAATCACACTGTATCGACCAATAACTTAACTTATGTATTCAATCCTCCAAGCACTCTTAGACCTGACCTTCAAGGAAGCTACTTAATAGAGGCACAAATCTTTGATAGCGACGGGGTAACAATGCTTGATTCGGTCAACTGGACAGTTACCGTTGCAGACCAAACTGTGCCTCAAATAACAAACTTAAATCCAAACACCAATGTGCTTACATACGCATCCAGTCTCACTACGGCAACTGTAAGTGCAGACATCACAAATGGCGATGCAAGATCTGTACGCTACACTTGGTACATGAACTCCTCTATTCAGAGCGGTCCATTTACTTCAACTTCAACTACAATTTCAACTTCCTTGCCTTTTAATCCAAGCACAGACTTGGGCACCGGCATTCATACAATTGAACTTCTAGTGGAAGACTCTGTTAGTGGTTCACAGTTTGACAGCCACTCTTACATGATAAATGTGGTTGATCCGGACAGGCCAGTTATTGCCAGTGGTGATCCAGCTTTTACAGAAACAATCATTGCAATTGATGGTGAAAGTTATGCAACTGGCGGCTATTTCTATTCAAGTGATTACCTTGCCTTAAATGCGACAGGGGCCGGCAACGCTGATCCAGGACTTTGTATTACAGTGGATAATTGGGACAAAGACGGTGATGGAAATCCTGACTTGGATGTAAAGTTTGATATTAATGGCCAAATACAAGGGGCCGTTGCAAACATCTCATCAAACACCTACTGTCTGACAACGATAAATGCAATTAACCTTGCCTCCCCACAAATTGGAGTTAGCAAAACAATTACTGCTTCTACCTATTTAAGTGGTACCTCCACACTAATAGAACAAAAGCAGTGGGCATTAAATATAGTGCCTAGAAACCAAGCACCAACAATTGCAATTAACACTACAGCTTACGCAAATATGAGCGACTGCTCTGCAAACACGCTAGCGGCCACTGGCTGTACGGCAACACAAAGTATAGATGACGATGGCGATGGCCTATATGATGGAAGCAATGACTCTGCAGTGGCAGGGTATACAATTTCAGACACAGACAATGTAGTGCAAGTTGCTTTAAATGTAAGAGATGTGGAATCATTTCTTGCAGGGGTACCCGCAGCATACAACGAAGATCAGATCGAAGTATTTTATCAAATAAAGAAATCTACTGACACCAGCTATCAAGACTTGGACTCAACAGCAAGTTACAGTAAGTCAGATTGTACAATTGCGGCCGGAGTGCCAAAAACAGATATCGGTCCAACAGCAGGTTGGGATTCCTCATACGCATGTCTTCTTCGTTTTGACGGTTATGACTCCTCAGGTTTGCCTATAGCTGAGGGAGTTTACAATGTTAAGGCCTTCATAAGGGATCCCGGCAGTCAGTGGGCCACAATGAGTCCTCAAGAGTCAAATCATATTGAATGGACTATTACGGTTGGAGAAACAAACTCTCAACCCATAATTGAAGCTCAAGACCCCACAGACTATACAATTCCTGGCAACTTGGTTGGTGGAACATACAGGTCATGGGTTGAGATTGCAGACTCCTCTTGTGTGGGCCAAGGGACCTTGAAGGCCGGAGATATTTCTAGCCCAAGCACTGCTCCACCCGCACTAAATCAGGCCGATGAGAATGACTTTATTATAATTCATACGCTAGTTAAAGATGTTGAAAGAGACTCTTTAAACGCTGAAGTAAAACTAAAAACTGGGCCAAGCACTGGATACATTCTAAGTCCCACTTCAACTGTGACTAACACTTACAATTCAGAGGGCTATGTAGATGTCCAAAGATGTGTTCAAATTCCTGAATTTGCAGTTTCAACTGGCGCTTCAACAGTCGACTTTGAGATTACTATTACAGAAAGTACCGATAGCAATGGTTCTAATTCTACAACAAATAACTTTGGAGTTTATGTTAACAATCAAAACCCAGAGCCCTACTTTGCAGATTACTCAGATGAAGATCTTCTAGATCGCGACAATGTTACGGCCGGAGACCAAAAGACATATGCCTATGCAGGTTACCCTTTCACAATTACACCTCCAGCACATTTTGATGACAGTGTGTACGATGGCAAGAACGTTGAATGGCAATGGCAAGTCTGCGTGGGACTTGCAACAGACGGTCAAAACGCAGCGACAGAAAACTGTGACACGACAGCAACAGGCGGCGGATGGGCAGATATTCCAAATGCTGATCACTTAAATATGGCAAGCACTGAGCTAGAATGGACTCCAAGCCTTGACTTAGTTGGCAACAGAGTTGCTCTAAGACTCTGCCTAGGCGACGATGGTGTCGGTAACCCTGCAGACTGTACGAACACAGCTGTCTCTAGAAAGAGTTATACTAACATCACAGTTATTAACCCTAAGTTCAATATGGCGCAGACTGCAACAGACTCTTCATCGGGAACAGAGCTTGCCGTCTGGCATGATGACACAAACGAGCGTCTCTACACTGCTTATGCCAGTGGAACAAAGATCGTGGTTGAAAAGCAAGTCAAAGAAACAGACACTACAAGCTCAAACTATGGAAGTTGGGTAAGCGATTACGCGATAAGTTTTGAAACTGAAGATACAAATATTGGAAAAACTCCGGTGACTGTAACTGATCTTTCAATGGAAGGATTGCTGGCTCCAGGAAACCAAGACTCCCTTTATATCGCCTATAGAGTGGTTGAGTCTTCAAGCTCAATTCCTCAAATAAGAGTCAGAAGAATAGACATTACAGATGGAAGATTTTCATTCTGGCATGGCGGACTTTTCGTGGACAATACAGACTCTGACGACATGGTTTTAACAGATGAAGCCGATTTAAACGCAACCTACTCTTCTCAAAATCAGAACTCCACAATTACTATAACATTCAACGGAGCCACTAACACTGCAAGTGATACATTTTCAATTAGAACTGCAACAGATCCAACAAACGCTGCTGCAACCATTGACTTAGTAGACTTTTGCACTACCTCGCCAAACTGTGCGGATGAAAATACTTCTGCTTCAGCATTCTATGCCACTGCTGTTGCAGACGCTGCATTTACAAAAGAATTTACCATTCAAGCTCCAAGCACTAACGGACTGACAAACAACCAGGTTAGAATTATTGGACCACCAGCTCTTGACTATGAAGACTACTCTTCTGTTGTAGGCTCCGTGGGCAATATCTCAATCGACAGAGATCCTTCCACATACAAATGGTATGTGCCATACACCAATGCATCCAACAGCAACACGCTTTCCCTCCTAGTGGGTGACAATGCTGAGTTAAATATGAGCTTCTCCGCTCCTCTATTTTACAACTTGAGCTCTTCAAGCAGCAATAACACAATGGTGGCAAGTGCAGTGAACTCTAATGGCGACATTATCATTGGCGCAAGAAACTCAAGTGGAAACCTTGATCTTTACTCTGTAGCGTCAAACCTTACCGCAGGTGCAAACATCACTAATATCTTTGATATGACTGGCTTTCTACAGGTTGAAGACTTCAACTTATCTATTGGGATGAATGATCATATATTCATTGGAGCGAAGTCCAAGGCCTTCAGAGACAGTGTAAATAAATACTATCCGAGTGCTGCAGTGATCAGAAGTGATCTTTCTGAGACAAGCTCAACCATGCAGTTTTTGACAACTACAAACTACCTTATGCAACCTGGTACAGACCAAGTTAAAGTTATCGCCCACCCAAGCGAAGACGGCGCAGCTTTCTTGGCCATCACAACAAATAGCAATCACTATGAAGATGACGCAAATGGCACTGCTGCGGGCTCAGGTATTCCAAACCAGGCCCATCTGGCAAAAATTTACCAAAACACCTCCAATTTTAGTCAACAAATAAGCTTCTATGATTATCAACTGGATATCGCGAGCTCTAACCTGGCCTCTCCGGCACTAAATAGTTCTGCCAATACATTAAATGGCGGAGCAATTGCTGTGAGTCCGGTCTTTACAGGAGTTACCAGAGGGCACGCTGACACAAGCACCAATATTGCGGAGGATAACTCCAAAGACGCTCTATTCTTTGTATGGCACGATGGTTCCGGAACAAATGAGATTGAGGGCGGAATGTTTAATGTTGAGCTTGAGCAAATGGATACTAATTCCACCAGCGTAAGCGGAGCTTTCCCGGCCATTTTGTCCAACTAATTGCTGATTTTAAAATTCAGGTTAAAATAAGAGCATGCGTGTATGCTTTTACCTTTTAATCTGTTTTTGCTCCCTTGCCCACTCCTATGAGCTGGTAATAATCAACGGAGTCTCTACAACTGGACAAACCTTTGTTACTCGCAATGGTAAGAAAGATGGTATTCATTCTGGTAAAAAAGCAACTTTTACATCCAACAACATTAGCCTCATCGCCAAGGCAATTTCAGTTACTAGAAACTTTACTCAATGGGAAGTTCAAAACGACGACACTTCTGTGCCATTTAGAAAAGGTGAAGTGGTGACGATGTATGACGCCACTGAACATTTATGGGCACTCACCCCTGAGACAATTAAAAGACAGTACATTCGAAGCGAGGTCTTTAGGCCAAGAGTTTCCATAGGAGGACACTTCTCCTTCTTTAGAGGTATAAGTGCAAGTGTCTCAGAGGCCGCAGACACTCCTGATCAACGAGGTGGCTTTATTTTCGAAGGCATGGTTGAAAAGGAGCTTAACTACAATTTCTCAATGGCCGGAGGCTTTAGATATTCAAGAGAGACAATTAATGTCGCTCAGGCCTCACTTACTTCGACTCAGGCCCTGGCAATAGCTGAACTTCGTTACTACTTTGATAAAATGCCTACTTTTTACGACGCTCGATTTGGGCTAGGCCTTGGAATGGGCTATGGCCAATCTCAAACTACCACTGATGGCCAAGCAAGCTCTGGAACGGCCATGATATTACCAATCACCAAAGCAAGCCTAAACTTCCCCACCAGCGACAAAGGTGTATTCGTTCTCGAGGCCTCATTTGAAAGTAATAGAACTGAGGAAGAATTTGAAGATGGCCGGGATCAATCTAGCAACGTTGATAACTTTAGATATGGTGTTGGAATTAAAAGGTATTTTGAATAGCGCCGAAGTGACTCTCCGGCGCATGAGAAAATTATTTTAAAACAGTTCCTGAAACAATAAATCTTGAACGGCTGCTTACGCATCTTCTAAGATCGCTCATCTCTTCAAATGTGAAAGAGTCCATCACATTTGTAAAAATAGAATCATAAAGGTGACAAGAGTTGAAAGATCTAATCTTAAAGTCTTGGAAAGATCCTTGCTCTTCAGAAGTCTGAACAGTGTAAGTTGTCTTTACGTATGCCTCTCTAGCATAATTTCCAAAACGATCAATTCCACCTGTACATCTTACTTCAATATCAGTTGCGCCCAACTCTTCAAGAATGTCATAAGTTCTATCTTCAACAGAGTCGCAATTATAGAAAACTCTCGCACCGAAATCTGTTCTAGAATTAATTCTAAACTTCTTTTCGATTGTTTTCTCAGTAACAGCAAAAACGCTTGTTAAGCTCAATAGGGCCGCTAGCATAAGTTTCATAAAAACCTCCTTAATATGAATAGGTGCTTTTATCAAACCAACTTGCACTGACTCAGTCAAGTAGACATGCGTTGCAAAAAAAAAGGCCTTCCGATTAGAAGGCCGTATTTAAGTTTTACTTTAGTCCAATCTCTACAAGACGCTTCATAAGTGCGTCATGAGCACTAATTGGCTCATACTTTGCTCCATCCCCTATGCAAGACTGTATACATTCAAGCATCGCCTCAGGGTGTGGGTGAACAAAAAACGGCATTGAGTATCTTTCAGACCCGCTATCATCAGGATTTATTACGCGGTGAATCGTTGCAGGTATAACATCATTAGTGATTCTTGAAAGCATATCACCCGAATCTACAACTAGTTGCCCCTCTTTCGTGTTAACATCCAGCCATTGTCCATCTCTATCTAGTAATTGAAGTCCGCTAGCAGTGGCCCCCATAAGAATTGTGATTAGGTTAATGTCCCCGTGAGCAGCAGCTCTGATTGAACCAGCTGGAGGCGCATCACCTACCGGTGGATAATGGATTGCTCTCAATACAGAGTTTCCTTCGTGAATCATGTTTGAAAAGTAGTCTTTTGGCACATCCAATGCTCGCCCCAGTGCTTCCAACAAAACATGCGAAGTTTTATCCAATGCATTGTATAGGTTTAAAAGGTGTTCTTTAAATTCAGGAACTTCATTTTCTGGCCATACATTTTCTGGATAATATTCATGGAATTTGTGACCTGAAGGAACTTCTCTTCCAACATGCCAAAATTCTTTTAAATCTTTATGAGGATTGTCCTTTGCGTGCTCAGTTCCAAAAGGAGTGTAACCTCTTTGACCACCACCCTTTTCACAGATGTATTCTCTTTTGGTTTCTTCTTTTAGTTCAAAAAACTTTTTAACAGCAGCGTAACCTTCTTGACGGGTAACTTCTTGGATTGGGTGGTCTTTTAAAATTATAAAGCCGTAATCCTTAAGCCCAGAATACAACTGATCAACAAATTTTTGTTGGTCTGCCTGGCCACCTTCCACGTAGCTCATTAAGCTTAACTCTGGAACCTGTCTTTTTGTTTCACTCATCACACACTCCTAATTAATTGGATATATTCTAACAAATTTTTAACTTTAATATTAATAATTCTTTCCGGCATCAATCTCTTTTTCCAAATATCGCCGAGCCCACTCTCACCCAACTACTACCCTCTTCCAAGGCGATTTCAAAGTCTTGACTCATTCCCATGGACAACTCCAAGGAGTCCTGCCCAAGCTTTATAGACAGTTCTCTAAGTTGTGAAAAGCACTCTTTTGCACTTTTTTCAAAGTCTGAGCTTCTAATTGAGCCCATAGTCATAAGACCTTGCAGGTAAAAGCTCTCAGAACTCTCAAGAAGGCCCTTGGCCTCAAACAACTCCTCAAGGCTTTCAAAACCACCCTTTTCCTTCTCGCCAGAAGTATTGTACTGTAAAAACAACCCAATCTTTTTATCAACATTTTTGCTCAAAAGCTTATTCAATAATTTGATGCTATCTATGGAATGAATAGATACCAAGTTTGGCACCCTTAGGAGCTGGTTTATTTTATTGGATTGAAGCTTTCCAATAAAGTGCCAATGGATTTTTGGACAGGAGCTCTGTAGATCAAGAGATTTATCTAGAAGATCCTGAACCTTGTTTTCACCAAAGTCTCTTTGACCTTGCAAATAAGCTAGTTCCACATCCTTTGCCGGATAGGTTTTGCTTACGGCGACAAGCCCCGCTCGACCATCAAGCCGAGCAAGGATATCTTCTAAGTTTTTATTGATTTGTAGCTGACGGGAGTCCATCATTTAATTTTCGTCTTCAGTCTCGAGCTTGGTGCTTTTATTGCCCTCGTCTTTTTTCTTAAACTTAATATTGGCCTTAATCTCGAGATCGTAATCTTCAAGGACTCGGTCAATCTCTTTTGTAAGGTCAACCTTATCCAAGTAGGTTTTAAGCTCTTTTTTTACCGAAAGAATAAACTCGGCTTTTGTGGCCTTCGCATTTGCTAAAAGGCCCTGAATAACATCTTTAGGAAGAGGAAGATCTTGAACAAGGCCACGAATACTCTCTTCGGTCATGAATGCCGCGGAGATCCCCGTTGAAAAGATTTTTTTGACCACGTCCCCTATTTTCTTTTCTTCTTTCTCTTCCATATCAATTACGCCTTTTTAGCCTTTTTTTGTACGGCCTTCATCATTGATGGCAAATTGCTTGAAACCAGCTTTTTGCTAATCATTCCTGGAACTTTGACTTTAAATTCTACATTGATGCTGTAGGTAACTTCAGTCTTGCCGTTTCCAGCATCTTTTAGTTCCCAAGAGCCATCGCTTTTACTCAACAAATCTCCTGAATCAAGTGTCCATGAGATTCTGTCTGGCCCTTCAAGTTTATGATCTAAAGTGTAGGAGAACTTCTTGATCATATTCAGGTCATATCTTGCCTTAACATTGTCCCCGCTTCTTTCAACAACCTCTACATTTTCAACACCTGTCATAAATTCAGGATATGATTCAAGATCGCTTAAAACCTTAAAAACCTTTTCTTTGTCCACATCAAAAACTTCAGTTCTACTTGCTTCGGCCATTTAAAATTCCTTTTTTAAAATGATCTAATATCTTGGTTTCTTATCAAAGTGATGTTCAGCGGTAATATGTCTAATCGTTCCTGATTCGCTTCTCATTACCAGTGAGTGGGTAGTCGCGCCCCATGGCTTAAAATTAACACCCTTCAAAAGACTCCCTGTCGTAACACCAGTTGCCACGAACATTACATTGCCTTTTGCCAAGTCATTCATATGAAATACTTTGTTAATATCATCTATCCCCATAGACTTTGCGCGCTCAATTTCTTTTTGGTCGCGAGGTTGAAACACACCTTGGAAATCTCCACCCAAGCACCTCAGTGCAGCAGCAGAAATAACTCCTTCTGGAGCCGCTCCAATACCTAGAAGTATATCAATGCCAGAGTCAGGCAGGGCACATGCGATTGCCGCAGACACATCACCATCTCCGATAAGGTTAATTCTGCATCCAGTCTCTCTAATTTCAGCAATTAGGTCCTTATGCCTTGGTCTATCTAAAACTACCGCCGTAAGATCCTGCGGTCTGCACTTTTTTATATCTGCAAGTCTTCTAATATTCTCAGTAGCACTTTGAGTTATATCGATGCATCCCTTGGCCTCTGGCCCAACAGCAATTTTATTCATGTAACTATCTGGAGCGTGTAGAAGTCCGCCTTTTTCACCAATGGCCATTACTGAAATTGAGTTTGGGCCACCTGTTGCACAAATAGTAGTTCCCTCTAATGGATCAACAGCGATTTCAAGCTCTGGACAGTTACCTGAACCGCCACCCACTTTCTCACCAATATAAAGCATAGGTGCTTCGTCTCTCTCGCCCTCACCGATCACGATGGTAGCTTTACAGTCCACACTGTCAAGCATGCTTCTCATGGCGTCTACGGCCGCCTGATCAGAGGCCTTCTCATCGCCCTTTCCCATCCATCTGGCAGAGGCAATGGCCGCCATTTCAGTAACTCTTACAAATTCCAAAGCTAAATTTCTGTTCACTATATTTCCTTTTAAGTTTTAAATCTCTGTTTGAGACTAGCTAAGTTTCATTAACATGAAATCTAACGCGTCTTGGGACAGTTTATCAACATCAACATTAGTTAAAAGCTTCTTGGCCATTCCAATTTTGTCATCATCTATCCCATCATCAAGTTTAAAAACGAACTCATCTTCACTTATAAGCGGTGTATCAATATCTCTTTTGGAAATAACTCTTCCAGTTTGAAGCCCTTTAGTGTCTTTCCACTCAATGAAGTTTTCCATGATTAGAACTTGAAATTTGGACAGCTCGCCGTCATTGTGTCTCCAAATAAAGACTTCCACAGGCCCATCAGATCTTAACCAATACTTTAGCTTAGGAGGAAGCTCAAGTCCCAATTCCTCTTTATGAAGTGGCTTTAGGGAATTTGCAAAGTTCTCGATTTTTAGGAATCCGTCCACGGCCTCTCTTTGGGTTGCCTGTCCGCTAAACTCAACTCCAAGTCTATTCTCCTTGGCCCACTTAACGCTGCCCTGGACTTTTAATGATTTTCCCAACCAATGAATTTCTCCCTTTAAACTGCCGCCTTCCCTTTCTCCTGAATTTCCAGACTTCAAAGCAAGCTGCATTCCACTATGAGAGATGTCTTTAACCTCAAATACTCTATTGCTTGAGTTTTCACTTTTAAATATTAGGTAACAGAAAGGGAATCTTGGCAAAACCCTCTTTTCCAACTTTTCAAAGTCACTCTGTACCAAATTCAGATGCCTGGCCATCTTCTCTCCTTATTAAATTTAAATGCTTATTATAGTTTATCACAAAGAAAAACATGAGTAGGAAAAATCTAATGACACATTCTGACAAGTTTTAAGACTTAAAATACACTTGAGTTTCTGATACCCTAGTTACAACCTTCCACCTTTCTGGAAGTATCAGATTAGAGGAATCCATGTCCGAACACAGCTCAGACTTAGAAATCGACAACCTCCCCAATAGACTTACTATATTAAGACTTGCCATGGTGCCTGTGGTTTTAGCATGTCTTTACGGCGCCGCACTAAATATCGTTCCTTCTTGGAATTCAACTCTAGGATGGACTGCCGCCTGGATCTTTGCCGCCGCCTCTGTAACAGATTTTTTTGACGGATACATCGCTAGAAAACGAGGCATCGTTACTGTATTTGGCTCATTTATTGATCCAATCGCCGACAAGTTTTTAACAGTTTCTTCTTTAATCATGCTACAGGCCTTAGACAGAGTACCTGCCTTTATTGTGATCATTTTGGTTTTAAGAGAGATGTACATGACAAGTCTAAGACTTTTGGCAACAAATGAAGGTATAAGTGTTCCGGTCAGTAATCTTGGCAAATGGAAAACGGCCATACAAATGATTGGCATCCCAATGCTTATGGCCAATGAAGCATGGTGGATATTTCCTTTCCCAATCTTGGGCACCATCCTAATATATGCCGCTTCAATTCTTTCCCTCTGGTCTGCAATCTCATATTCAATTAATATGATTGCCAAGCTTAAACAGTCCAGAGCTGTCAAGAAAAGCAACCTAAAGGAAGCAAATGAATAAAGAACTCGTACTTGTAACAATTAGCGGGCCAGATCACCCAGGGATCACAGCTGCGCTCATGAATTGTATTTGCAAGTCCAAGGCTAAAATTGAGGACATGGGACAATCCATAACCCACGGCCTTCTTTCTTTAAGTATTCTTTTAAATATGTCCAATGCCGAAGGAGAGCAAGATAACTCCCCCCTCATAAAGGACCTTCTTTTTACTGCAAAAAAAATGGGCGTTGAGCTTGATTTTGAGATTATTGAGGACAAAGAGCGAATAAGTGCTCCAGGGGACAAGTATATATTAAGTTGTGTTTCTTTGGGAGGCATCACCCCTGACTTTTTACATGATATATCAAGCACCCTCGCCGAGAGCAACATCAATATTCAAAGAATCGAAAATGTGACCGAAAATCAGTTCAAATCTCTTGAGATCGGAACTAGAGCTGAGTCTAAGGATGTGAATTGGGATCAAGTAAAAGAGAAATTGATCAACCTAAGCAACAAACATGAGACAGATCTTGCTCTTTTAAAAGACGACGTTTGGAGAAGAAACAAAAGACTTATTGTTTTTGATATGGACTCCACTCTTATTCAATCCGAGGTTATTGTAGAGATGGCCAAGGCCCATGGTGTGGGTGACAAGGTCCATGAGATTACAGAAAGAGCAATGGAGGGACACCTAAACTTTGACGAGTCTCTTGTTGAAAGAGTTAGATTGTTGAAGGGTTTAAGAGAAGATCTTCTTCAGGAGATTATTGAGGAAATAAAACTCACTGAGGGAGTTGAAGAGTTTGTAAAAACTGTAAAGTCTCTTGGTTATAAAATCGCCATCATATCAGGTGGATTCACCTACTTTGCAAATTACTTTAAAGAAAAGCTTGGCATTGATTACGCCTTTGCCAATGACCTTCATATTGAAAATGGAGTGCTCACCGGTGATATTAAAGGTTCGATTGTAAATGCTGAGAAAAAAGCAATGCTCGTTGATCTTCTTGCCCAGCAAGAAGGAATTAGACTTGAGCAAGTTGTGGCAATTGGAGATGGAGCAAATGATCTTCACATGCTTGCCAAAGCCGGCCTTGGTATCGCATTTCATGCCAAGGAAATTGTAAAACAAAGCGCCAAACAACATATGAGTCACGGGCCTATGACTTCTATATTATACTTTTTAGGAATCCCTGGCGCACAGGACTAAGTATGGCAATTTTTAAGTCTTTGAAGAAGGCGCTGGAAGCACCTCAAGAAGCTACAGTTTTAAAGATTAAAACCAAAGGAGCAACTCTTCCTAATGAGTTGTTTACGCTTACAAATCTCACCCAGCTCTACATTCAGTCTAGTGAGCTCAAAACTGTTCAAGAAGATATTGCCGCTCTTTCAAAGCTTGAAACTGTAAATATCCAATCAATGGAATTAAAAGAGGTTCCAAAGGAGTTGTTACTCCTTCCAAAGCTTAAAAGCTTAAATCTATCTGCTTGTTCGATAAGCTCACTCCCACCGATTGTTGGGGCGAACTCCCCTGTTCAGATATTGAACCTATCATCAAACAAGCTAAAGTCGCTCCCACTAAATATGGAATCACTTTCAAAACTAAAAGAGCTGAATCTCTCTAATAATGATATCGAGAGCTTTACGGATTCTATTTATTTTCTTGAAGAAATTGTGAGGCTAAATCTTAACAGCAACAAGCTTAAGAGCCTCAATTTAAAAACTGACAAGCTACCGAACTTAAAATTTTTATCTATAGATCACAATCCATTTCCAGAAGAGGAAAAGCAAAGAATTCAAAAAGATCTTGGACTTTGGTTTGAACAATTCACATAAAAAAGGCCCAAAGAATGGGCCTTACGATTATAAAAACTACTCAATATCGCATGATAGGTCGTCAATGGTTTTTACATATCCTTCCCCTATTTGAAATTCAAAATTGCCTTCTTCAATCCAATTGATCTTATAGAACTCACCTTCTATATAATCGGATATAGCTAGAAAGTTCCAATTTGCGCTACCGTGGCCTAAGAATTGACAAAGGCTACCTTTATAAGTAGAGGATATACGATACGCAATTTCATCACTACTTAAAAATCTCACATTTTTGTAGGCCACCGTGTTTAGACCAGGATAAATCTTTTTAACGTCGGCCATAAAGGTGAAAGTAACCTCTTCAGTAGGAATCTCACCTATTCCAACTTTACCCACAGAGATTGAAGAGCTGAAGTGTGTGTCAGAAAATGCTGAAGCTGATGCCAAAATAAGACCGAGTGCTAATGTTTTAAACATGGGTATCTCCTTTAAACTAATTGATGTTTTGAAGCTGCCTCAAAATACCGCACCGCAGCACTGCATTCAATCCACTGTGAATTCTTTATAGAATGGTGAGAGTCCCTTAATGTTTTCAATTACTTAAATGGCATCAAGCTTAATCCACTTGTATGACTCTATTAAATCTTATATGATTTTAGAACATGATCAGGTGGTGGGATGCGCTAACACCCCACCTAAATCATCGTTTGATTAAATCTAGAATTGAATTCGCGATATCCAAAACTAGTTTAATCAAAGTCAAAACCCTGATTATGTCTTCCATAACAAGCACCTTTGGTTAAAAGGCTCCCCTTCATTGGGGAGT
>CATMLK010000022.1:0-55997 GCA_950070535.1 uncultured Bacteriovoracaceae bacterium
ATTATCGGGAAATATCTTAATATGGCAAAACGGGCCCTTCTTACCATTTCGGTGTCAATATTTATGAATCAATTCGCCTGCTTTTTTACTGTCAAAAGATTCAACACCCCCTATAAAGCTTTCAAGGGCCAGCTTGATTTACATTTTTTTAATGTAAATTAAAGAAAAGGGGAAATATGAACAAGTTAATATCAATTTTCACACTACTAATCTCGTTCGGAGCTTGGTCTAGCACTGTAGATACATCAATGAAATTAGTGCGATCATCATGCGACATTTCAAGCTTTTACAAGAGCTATTCGGAGCTTCAAGCTGAGTTGTCACGAAGTGGACAATTTTATGGCAAAGATGGTCTTGTGCAATTTGTAAAAACCCAATGTTTGGATTCTCAGCAGGTTAATCGATTTCTAGGCTTTAGAAATAGTCTTAAGCAGAGGATGGAAAATACAGCTGTGGATTCAACTGGTGTTGGAGGCGAACTAATAACCAAGAATGAACCAATTTCACCTGAGCACTTTACAGATAAGGCCTTGAACGAAGTTCTTAATAATAAGTTTCTGATTCAACTTGAGGGGAGGGATTGTAAACCAATCACTTGCTATGACTACTTAAAGCTTAAGCATTCAAACAATTAATTAAAAACACGTGCGCCTTTCTAGGCGCACTTTTTATTTTGTTTCCTTTAAGTGGTCTTGTATGCTGTCCTTAAATTCTTTCCATGCTCTCATTTTATATCTATAAGTAATAATATCAAAAATTGGTTTAGACTTATCTTTTGTGATTTCTGCTTCTCTGGCAGCTCTTTGAGAGTATTCAGCAATCTCAATTCCTGTTGAGTCGCTTGTGGAGTTTCGTCTTTTCATGCCAAATGGGTTGGAGCTATTGGACTTACTTGCTGATCTGATTGAAGATCCGGTTTTCATTTTTTTGGTGCCAACCTTGCTTGGTCCCATCGCGTTTTTATTTTCTTTGTATGGGTTAAAAGAGGCTACACTTCCCGAAACACTTGGAGGTAGGATCCCTGAAGTTGAGGACGCTTGCTTTGCAAGTCTAGCGGCCAATGCCGTGGGAAGTCCTGCTTTGGTTAGTTCTGTTGCTATCTTTTTGGCTTCCGGATTGTCGTGTAGAGAAACTTTATCTTTTGTTTTAATGCCACCTAAGGCCTTTGTGGCATAGGCAAGGTTTCGTGAAACGATTGGAGCTAGATTTCCAGAGTCAAGGCCAGTTGAGAAATTGCTAATTCCTTGAAGGGGTGACTTCATCTGAGCTGGTCTTAGTCCTAAGTTAAGCATTCCTTCTGCTAGTCTGGCATTTACACATGAATTAGTGCTTTTGCAGTTACATTGGATGTCGGTTTTTCCGGTTTTATCCACGCAAGGAACTCCTGCGACGTTACCTTCTCTATGCAATTCTTGAGCTACACAATACTTCATGTAGTTTGATGGATCCAATCCATAGGAGGTCTCCTGAGCACAGAAGCAGCTGGTATCAGTATGAGGGTTACAATCACCTGCCTTTGGCAGTTTTTCGGCCATTTCCTTTATTGCGTCTGACTTTTCTTCATGGGCACTTTTCTTCTTATTGTAAAAGTAGGCGAGAAAAGTAGCAGCTCCAAGCTTTGCTTTCATCTTCCAGTCATTCACAGCTGCGGGTGTCGCCATTGCTATGGCATAACAACTTGCGGTTGCCCCCCAACCATAAAACTGAAACTTTGCGGCCTTGGCCCTATCATCATGAACTTTTGATAAGGCGTACATTGAGGCTCTTTGTCTGGCCGCAGGTTCGCTTGATTGTAAGTTCGATTGTGTTGTTTGGTTTTGGGTTTGCTGGTACAAAGCTGCTGCTGGCTCGGAAACCATAGGAATGTAACCGCAGATGTCGGGTTTTTTCTCCGTTTTGTCCTTTGACTTTGCAAGCTCGTCTTTTCCTACGACTTGATTGTTGTTGGAGGGGTCAAGATAATCGCCTTTCTCATTAGGTACATACTCCTGCCCATTCTCCCCGAGTTTTACTGGGTTGTCGTTTTTCATGACCTTTCTTTCAAGTTGCCCACCCGCCAGGCCAGAGAACATGGCATACATTTTAGAAACTATTGGCATCATTGTGTCTAGAGTTGCCCAGGTGCCGCCATCAAACGCATCCTTACTCGTACAGGTTTTATTGTCTTCGCACATCTCAAGGTATTTCTCGTCTGCAAGTCCTTGGTGGATGTAGTTTTCAGCTGCTGCTTCATCTTCCGCACTTACTGGAACGGTTTCATCAAAGGCTGACTCTTGAGAAAAAGAGGGAAGAGATAGTAGAATTAATGTTAATATAGTTGCTAGCATGCAATCTCCAAATTTATTGTCCCTTATATTTTATCATGATGTGGACGCATTTCTAGGAGGTTAAAAGCTTCTTGTACTCGAAAAACACGTGATTCTAGTAGCTTGTAGATTTTTAGAACAAGCTGCATGGAATGGAGAGTGCAAATTTTAATTATCGTTTGACCAATTATCACCAATTTAGGAAACTTTGAGCATGACTAATAAGAAAAGTTCTATTCAACACACCTCGGATAACGAGTTGACTCACTCTATGGCACATTACCTTTTAACTATCCATAAGTTAAAAGAGACGAAAGGTTATGCAAGAGTAACAGATATTGCCAAAGATATGGGCCTTACCAAGGGTTCCGTTTCTACAGCTCTAAACAATTTAAAAAAGCGCGACCTTGTACTGGAAGATGAAAGCAAGTTTCTGTCTCTAAGTGCAGAGGGACATGAACAAGTTCATTCAATCTTAAGCTCTAGAACACTATTATATTACTTTCTAAAAGATATTTTAGAAGTGGATGATGAGACTGCTCACCAAGACTCATGTCTTATGGAGCACCTAGTTAGTGAAGAGACTCGTGAAAAGTTTTTTCGCTTTATGAAGAAGGTTGCAACTGGTTCAACTCCAAAACTAAAGACAGAGCTAGAGTTAGGCCACTTTAAGACTCCTGACGAATTCTATAAGGCCCAAAAAGGTGACAAGTACCTGGAGTAATGACTAGTTATATTCAATTTATTAAAAATCTTGATCCGGCGTTTAAGAAAAACGCCGTTTTAGTTTTCCTAGGTTATTTTTTAGTACTATTAAGCTATCCATCTGTTAGAAGTGTCTCCCAGTCTCTTTTCTATGAGCATTACACAGCTCAAGACTACTCAATGGCCACTTTCTTCTCAGTGTTGGCCCTCATTGTGGCAATATTTGTCAGTAATAAAATTCAAGAGAAAATAGGCGCACAAAAGCTCTTTTTACTTATTGGCACGCTTTCAATCGCTTTGCTAGTTGGCAGTTATATATCCTTGAATAATGGCTTTGCTCCGAGTGCATTCTTTTTGTTTGCCATTAAGGAGTCATACATTGTTATATTGCTTCATTTAATTTTGGCATATGCAAATGCCACCTTTACACTTGAGCAGGTAAAAAGACTTTATGGGCCGCTTGGAGCAGTTGGAGCGTTGGGTGGAATTATTGGTGGCCAACTTACAAGCTCTCTTTCAAGTTCATCCGGGGTTTTAGGTGCCTTTTTATTTGGCATTGTTTCTATTCTAGCTTCAATCGCAGTGTTCATTCCAACCAAAAGAATGGTGTTGAGCCAAAAAGAAAAAGAAGAGGCCTCTCCACTAAAATCTATAGAGAGTGTTAAAAAGTATGTTTTTTTGATTGCCGCGGTAGTGGCCTTGTCTCAATGGGTGATTTTTATCGCAGATCTTCAATTCAATATTATTTTTGAGGATGCTTTTGCAAGTAAAGGAGAAAGAACTGCTTATCTCGGACGTCTTTACTCCTATATAAATCTTGTAAGTTTAATAATTCAATTTGGGATTCTACCTTGGGTTTTAGTTAGGATCTCAGTTAAAAAAATCTTTTTTGCAGTACCGCTACTTTTTCTTCTTCTTGTATTTGGGGGAATGGGACTTGGAGCAGGTTCACTTTTAGCAAGTGCATTCGTTTTCATCTCGCTTAAGGGAACAGATTACTCGGTTTTTAACGTGGCCAAAGAAGTCATGTATTACCCGCTTGATAAAATGCAAAAATTCGGCGCCAAGTATATCACCGATATGTTTATTTACCGTCTGGCAAAGGCTTTAATTGCTTTTGCTATGGCACAGTACATGCTTAAAGATATGATGGTCTTAAATTTGTTACAGGCCGCGTTTATATCTTTATGGCTAATTCTGTTAGTATTGTTATTTAAAGAACAAGAACGGGTAAATAAAGACGTATCGGAGAAACTATGAATCCATTGCTTGAAAAATCAAATCTTCAACACGAAGCAATTCCATTCGACAAGATTAGGCCAGAACACTTTCTTCCAGCCCTAGAAGAGGCAATAAAACATGCCAAATCTGAATATGAAGAAATTAAAAAAGAAGAGACTATATCTTTTAAGACAATAATCGAAAGAGCTGAAGAAGCTGAATCTACGCTAGATCAGGTGGTTAACATCTTTTATGCTTTATACAGCGCCGAGTGTACCGATGAAATTAACGAAATTTCTCAAAAGTTTTCTGAAACTTTAACAAAGTACTCAAGTGATATCACATTGGATAAAAAACTATTCGCCCAAATCCAAAGACTTTATGAGCAACGTGAATCCATGGGGCTTAGCCACGAACAAAATGTAATCCTTGATGATATGTATAAAGGCTTTGCCAGAAATGGTGCTTTGTTGGATGAAAAGGGCAAGCAGCAACTAAGAGAGATTGATGAGAAGCTCTCTAGTGTTGGTCTAAAGTTTAGCGAAAATGTGAGAAAGGCCACAAATGAGTATGTTCTATTTGTAGAAAATGAAAAGGATCTTGAAGGGATGCCTGAGTCCGTTTTAGAACAAGCAAAAGAAACGGCCAAAGAAAAGGGCAAGGAGGGAGCATGGGCCTTCACTCTACACTTCCCAAGCTACCTTCCATTTATGCAGTATTGTCAGAAAAGAGAGTTAAGAAAAGAAATAGCTTCGGCCGCTTCTTACAAGGCGGTTGAAGGTGAATTTGGCAATCAGGAAAACATCAAAGAAACTTTAAAACTTCGTCATGAAAGAGCAAGACTTCTTGGTTATGACGATCATGCTCATTACACACTTGAGAAAAGAATGGCACAGGACTCAAAGACTGTAATGAGCTTTCTCGAGAATATCTTAGAGAAGGCAAGACCTGCGGCCACTAAAGAGTTTGATAAGTTGAAAGACTTAAAACATGAACTTACTGGTGAGGATAGAGAGGACTTTCACAAATATGATGGCCCTTTCTACACTGAAATTCTGAAAAAAAGAGAACTCAACATTGATGACGAGCTTCTACGTCCTTACTTTAAACTGGAAAACGTTATTGATGGTGTGTTTGAAGTCGCGAAAAGGCTTTATGGAATAAGCTTCAAACAAGTGGATGTTCCTGTCTATCATAAAGATGTGATGGCCTACGAGGTCACTGATGAAAAAGGCAAATTCGTTGGTCTTTTCTATGCGGACTTTTTCCCAAGAGACACCAAGCGTCCAGGGGCCTGGATGACAGATCTCAGAGCACAAGGTCTGCAGCACGGAGAGATAAAGAGACCATTTGTGGCAATAGTTTGTAACTTCACTAAACCAACTGGAAGCAAACCATCTCTTTTAACACTAGATGAAGTGATGACTCTTTTTCACGAATTTGGACACTCATTGCATGGACTATTATCAAATGTTCATTATCGTGCAAAAAGTGGAACCAGTGTGTATTGGGACTTTGTAGAGCTTCCATCACAAATTATGGAAAACTGGGTACTGGAAAAGGAGTGTCTGGACATCTTTGCCAAGCACTACGAGACTGGAGAAAAAATACCTCAAGAATATGTTGATAAAATTAGAGAATCCCAAACGTTCCTTGAGGGAATGGGAACTCTTCGCCAGCTGAGTTTTGCTTTTCTTGATATGGCCTTCCACTCAGCTAATCCTGATGATGTTCAGGACGTTGTTGCATTTGAGCATAAAATCATGGATGACTATGACCTCTACCCAAGAGTGGAAAAACAAAACATGGCCGCTTCATTTGGACATATTTTCTCAGGTGGATATGCTGCGGGTTATTATTCTTACAAATGGGCGGAAGTTCTTGATGCAGATGCTTTTGAAGCATTCAAAGAAAAAGGAATTTTTGACAAAGAGACAGCTCAGAAATTTAAAGAGAATATTCTTGAAAAAGGTGGAAGCGATCACCCTGCAATCCTGTACAAAAACTTCAGAGGCAAAGATGCCGACCCTGAAGCACTTTTGAGAAGAGCCGGACTCGTTTAAATTACTTTAATGATGGGCATGTAGTTGCCCATCATTTATCTTTTAACATTTGTTTTGATTTCCTTTTTTGTCTCCTGCCATAGATCTTCAAGTTGCTCAACAGTCATAGCCATCATGTCCCTGTTTTCGCTTTTGGCCTTCTTCTCCATATGAGAAAATCTTGAGATGAACTTTTTATTGGCATCCCGCAGGGCCTCTTCTGGGTCATGTCCCAAATGCCTTGAAAGTTGAGCAACACTGAAAAGTAGATCCCCAATCTCTTCTTTGATTCTTAGGTCATCTCTTTCTTTTTCTTTTAATTCCTGAAGAACTTCCCCAAGCTCCTCTTCAACTTTATCGTACACCTGTTCAACAGTGTCCCAGTCAAAGTTCACTTTAGCAGATTTTGCACCAATCTTGTCTGCGGCCATGAGGGATGGCATGTATACATCTTCTTCTTTAAAGAAGTGCTCATTGTCTTTACTTTTAATTTTCTCCCAATTCTTAGAGACTTCCTCTGCGTCTTTGGCGAGTGATTTGTCTTCAAACACATGGGGATGTCTTTTTATCATTTTATCGGCCAGAGTTTTGGAGACGCTCTCAATACTGAAGCTATTTCGCTCACTTGCTATCTGGGAGTGAAGTAGGACTTGTAGTAAAACATCACCAAGTTCATCTTCCATCTTTTTTTCATCATTGCTCTCAACCGCATGCAAGAATTCATATGACTCTTCAATAAGGTATTTTAAAAGACTTTTGTTGGTCTGTTTTAAATCCCATGGGCAACCATCTATTGGATGCCTGAGTTTTGCTATCACATCGACTAATCTTTTAAACTCCGGATATTCCATTTGTACTCCCTAAATTTGCTAGAACATGTTATTCTTAGCGCAAAAGAGGCACTATGGAAAAAGAGATTAACTTTACCGTTGAAAACATTAACCTAAATTACTTTTCTCAGGATGGCATGGGCGAGAGACTAGAAGTTCTACTGCGTAGCTCCCTTACTATCTTTTCAAAAAAAGCCTTTAAAATCCTAAAAGAAGATTTTGAATCTTTGGAAGTAAATCTAAACGTAGTGGATGATGATGAGATCCAAAAGTTGAACGAGGAGTACAGAGGTAAAGATAGAGCAACTGATGTATTGTCCTTTCCTCTTCAGGAAAATATACGCAGAGGAGAGTTCGACCAGTTTGAAGGTCATTTGGAGCTAGGTGACATATTCATTGCAGTTGGAGTATGTGAAAGACAGGCCAAAGAGAATGATCTTACGTTTGATCAAGAGTTTGTGCACTTATTTGTTCATGGACTTCTGCATCTTTGTGGTTATGACCATGAGGAGAGTTTGGAAGAGGAAGAAATTATGGGCCAACTTGAAAGTGAGATTATGGATGAGTTGGCCCAGACAAACTAATCTAAGAATAGTTGCCCTTTATATTTAACGATTCTTGCTTTAAGTTTACCACTTTCTAAGTCGTCGCACTGTGCGGAAGTTAATTCAATTTCCGTGTTTTTAACTTCGTACCTTGATAAAGGGCAAAGCATTGCTTCTTTGTAGCTTGAGAATGAACTAATTATTACAGAGCAATATGAATCACTCTTAAGAAGTTCATAGTCTAGGCTTTCAGCTCTGGCCGATGCCGTACTGCAGGCGGACGCTGTGTTAACAAGCATCATCGTGGCCATACATGCTAAAAGAAGTTTTAATATACTATTCATTTCCTATCCTTTGTTAATTAGAATGATGAAATTCTAGAACACTAAAGGGCGGGAAAGAAGTGTAAGGGAAAGTTTTACAGGATAAAAGAAAGGAGGCCCGAAAGACCTCCCTATCTATTTAATTGATTACTTTTGAGCTCTAATTAAGTTGTCGTAATTTTTAAGGGCATGCCTTAAGGCCAAGTGTAGGTTAACTCTAGCTCCTGAAACCATTCTGTGTTGGAATGGAGGGTGAGCAACCGCAGAGTCCATGATAACCTTCTTTATGGTTTGCCCATTGAAACCTGGAAAGTGACTTAGCACCTCGGCAGTAACCCCTGCTGCTGTTGGAGCGGCCATAGAAGTACCAGACATGTTGGCGTAACCATTACCTGGAACTGTAGAGTAGATGCTTGAACCAGGAGCCGCCACGTCCACTGTCTTCTTGCCAATGTTTGAGAACCAAGAAAGACCTCCAGTTTTATTTGTAGATGCAATAACCATCAGGTGGTCACTAGGGAAGGAGGCCGGATATTTTGGTTTAACGTCGTTGTCAGATCTGTACTCATTTCCTGCTGCTGCAATTACTAGAACACCGTATGTTTTTCCAATGTGATCAATAGTTTCATTAACTATCATCCCACCTTCATTGTGTTTTTTCCCAAAAGAGCAGTTGATTATTCTCGCTCCATGCTTTGCTGCATATAAGAAAGACTCTACAACATCAGCGTCAGTCTCATCAGAACTGTCTGGTACAGCTCTAATGGCCATAATTTTTACATTGCTTGCAATGCCTGCAATACCTGTGTGATTGTTTTGTTCAGCTGCTATCGTTCCTGCTACGTGAGTTCCGTGGGCATGAGAAGCCATCGGATCCCCTGATGCATTTCCTTGATCATCCTTATTAAGAGTGTCAATTCCGTGAACATCATCAACATAACCATTGTTGTCGTCGTCAATTCCGTTGTTTGGGATCTCTTTTGAATTTATCCACATTACATTCTTTAAATCTTCGTGGTTGTAGTCCACACCAGTGTCAACAACAGCAACAATTACTTCTTCTTTGGCAAGACCAATCGGATTCATGTAGGCCCTATCAACGGAAACGCCGTAGTCGCCAATGTCTTTGAAGGACCATATTCTTGATACTTTGGGATCATTAAATGCCTCAAAGAAGTTAAACTCCGTCATCGACTTGTCTTTCTTGGCCTTTGGGAGTTCATTTTTTCCAGCAAAGTAACTTTTTTCAGTGGCAACAATATTTTTGTTGTTCTTAAGTTCATTCTCAAGAGCAACAGCATTTGTTGTGTTAACAAGATAGTTTTGACCAAAAAGTGGTTTTACTGACTTGATTAGGTCACTGCTTGGAACTTTTGCTCCAGGAGCCAGCTTGATGAATAGTCTGGTGGTTTCAAATCTTGGAGTCTCAGCAAATGCTGAAATAACCAGGATCACCGATAAAATGGCAATTTTCATATGTTTCCTTTCGTTTTAGGTTTTAAAACGGATAAATAGTGTCAAGGATTAGACCTATCGGCAAGTTGATTTAGCTCAATAATCACTTGATTGATTTGGCTAAGTGATTGAAAATATAAAAAGTGTCTAACAATTTAACAGGAAAAAAGTACAATGCTTGGACACTGTGGGCTTGTTTAGTCAGAATTATTGATATTATTAGGTGTGTTAAAAAAATTGATTTTAGCATTTCCGGACGTTGTGATCGTCTGAGTAAAAGGAAAAGATTTGTTTAGAAAACTACCATTAACCACTGTTTTAAAAAGAGCTGCTTTAGTGACACTTTCATCATCGTCTGCTTTGGGTGTAGGGGTGGAGAGTCATATATATACAAATAAACTCACTAGCGCTCTTGAGGACACTCAGTCTCAAAAGAAGACTGATGGATTAAGTGGCGACTTCACTTTGAGGTCTAACCAACTTGTGGAAGACGTTGGAGAGGTTGTTGGAAATCAATATTGGGGTGATCTGAATTTAGATTATGCTGTGGGAAGCGGACAACCCTCTGAAAAGAAAGTTTCAATTTCGGCCCGCGCAAACGATCAAGAGGCCTTAATGTTTGCCGTACCTGAAGCGTACGTAAAATATAACTGGAGTGACTCATCTCTAACTGTTGGAAGAAGTTTGTTGGAGTGGGGTTATATCGATTCAGTTTGGGGCTTTGGTAAAATAAACAACAGAAAGAACTTTGATTATTTTGAGCCTGGCCATGAAGGGCTGACTGGACTGCACTATTCAAAGAGTGCTCCAGGTATGCGCTTTTCTATATTTGGATCCATTGTGTATGTACCAGAGCTTAACCCTGGACAGGACTATGATGAAGACAAAGGTACAATCACCTGCAACAATCCATGGTGTCGACCGCAATCCACAACAGCTCCGCTGGAAGATGGAAAAGAAGTTCCAGTATTTTATAGTATTGATTACCCAGAGATAACTGACGTTGTCTTTAGATACAGTGCCGGTGCCAATGTAGAGCTTGATGTGGGTCCTACGACTTTGGAGTTTTTTGGCATTAGAAAGCCTGAGAACCAATTATCAGTGGCCGCCGAATATTATTATGATATTGATGCCGGCGAGAAAGGCACGGCCTTCGTAGACGTTACTCCACAAGTTTATTACCACGACGTAATGGGTGCAAATATCAGGTTTAAGTTAGGTGACTACATCACAGCTTATGGTGGTGGTTTAAGTATTACTCCTAACACTTATCCAGATGGCATTGACCCAAGTATCGTATACACCGGACTAAAACCTAAGAAGAAAAGGGAAGATTACTTGGGTGGAGGTCTATTCTATCAAGGTGCAAAGTTTAAAGCGTCTGGGCATTATGTTGCAAGAGTTAGTGATTACGATTTAGATAACGATTTGTTGGTCGAGTATCCAAGGTGGAACCAGGCCTTCAATTTTAAAATAAGTTCAGTTCTTACAAGGAAGTTAAGTGTCGATTTTGATTACAAATACGACATGCTCACGGAAGATCGGTTAACAATGTTTAGCGCTAGCTACATCGTTTCCCGAAACATGTTGGCATCTGGTGGTGTTAATATGATCGGAACAACCGATGACGTGGAATCCTTTTGGTCAGATTTTTCCAATAATGATTCTGTTTATGGCGCGCTAAAAGTTAGGTTCTAAACCTAAGAGGCGTGTAAAATGAAAAACATTCTAGGCCTTATGCTCGCAAGTCAATTGTTCATGATGGTTGGATGCGGCGACCTATTCATGGGCAAAGAAAAGAAAACCAGCTTGTCACAGCTATTGACTTGCCGGGTTGATCCTTCTGCAATTTCTAAGGTCTTTACCGAAAACATAAAAGGTGACCTGCATTGCTTGGAAGAGAGTCTCAATCTATTTGTTGATGTTGTAAGATCCGACAGACCTGGAAACCTTTCATATGAAGAATTAAGTAAATACATCAGTAAAAATGTTGAAGATCTCCAGGGAGGAATTCTCGAAGCGCTGAAAGGTGTATTTCAGTTGAACTCCTTACTTAGTGGTGACGATCCCTACTATATTAAAAAAGAAAATATTAGTGGACTGGTTAAGATGTTAATCATTGTTAACGAGCAGATGGTCCACAATAATATCTACGAGCTTTTTACCTCAAAAACTCCATTAACCTATGATGAGCACCTTAAAAGAAAATCCATTGTATTTAATGTTTTTTCCAGAGTGGAAAAGGCCCTAAATGAGTTTTTTAAGGCAAACAACAATAAAATTAACCTTGTAGATTTATTAACAACTTTTGAGGGGGTTGATGAGGAAGTTGTTGATGCCGGCTTCAGTATGTTGTTTATTAAGAAAGCTTTTCTTGGTGGAGAGAAGGAAGTATTAACAGCAAAAGAGCTAAGGCGTCTGATGTTGATGCTTGCCGACGCTGGTAAAATTGTTTTTGATATTGTTAATCTTCCAAATATTGAACACAGTAAAAGTGAAAGAGAAGATATTGTCGAGAGTCTAAAAGAGGATTTTGAAACAATTGTCGTGAATCTTAAACCACAAGCTGAGAAAGAAGCGTCTGTATTTGAATTACAAGATGTTTTCAATGTAGTGGAGGCCTACCTCCCTAAATATAAAGCAATATCCAAGTACAAGGATTCAATTTTAAAAATTAAGAAGATTCTTCTTGGAAGCGATCGTGAAATCTTCACTAGTGAGGAGGTCAGGGTATTGCTTCAGGATATAATTTTAACCAACCTTAAACGAGGAACCTTCTTCTTTAAAGCTTTTGATGCAAATAGAAGTATCCTGCAAGCGAACCGTGCGATTAAGGAGCAGCAGCTTTATATTTTTGCGGCAAGTCCTTTGGAAAGAGAGTTTAAAAAAGACTTCAATAGAATTGTAAAGGATTATAGGTTCTTTCCAGATAAAGATTTTATAGCAAGTTACCATTCAAAGTATGAACGATCTGCTTGGGGAATGTTTGTTATCTCCGCGCTTGAGGACCTGACTGCAAGAGTTTTCTCCTTCTACTCTGAAAAAGATCCAAAGGCCTATGGTGGGTACAAGCTTAGTCAAAAGCAGATGTATCAGATGCTTGAAGACTTTCAGGACCTTTTTGTAAGCTCTGGATTTGCTCTTCCTGGAAGGGCCGTGAATACTGCTGAGACTATCACCTTGATGACGAGCTTATTCCAATACCAGTCTGATGGTAAAGGTGATGATATTGAGGTGAACGAATCCGTTGAGTTCTTGGTGTCAGTTGCCAGTGCATATCGAGTATCGAGTAAAGCTCACGAAGTATTGAAAAGCAGATGTGAACTTGATGGCAAAAAAAGGTTCTCTCCAACCTGTTTTAGAGAGAATTTTGCATCGTTGTTTGAGCTTGAGTTGGAAAACACCAAGGATTCAAAGCCATTTAGTTACTACTACCCAGATCTTAATGAGTTTGCCAAAGGGTTAAGTTCATATGACAACAAAGTATTCTTGGACCGTGTTGAAACGTTTACAAGAACTTGTACTGCCTTCGATAATGGAGAAGACGTTCCAATGGGCTTTGGAGATATGTTTTTAATATTTGCAGGCATGATTAACATGGAGTCGACTTTTGTCCGTTTTAATCAACCTCAATATTATGGAGACATCGCTGACAACACACTAGGTCCCAAGGAGTTAAAGAAGGCCTATGATGAAGTGTATGAAGATGCGATTGAGTCTCAAGTGCCTTCAATTTTAAGCTATACAGCCGAAGATGTGTTTAGATTTTTATTGGACAGAGGTAGAAAGCCAAGCATCAAAGAGATGGCTAAAATAAGTATAGTAGGACATCCACTTATTTATGCTGATAGAAATTCTATCGCGGGTGTTTTGAAGGTTATATCTCAAGGGTCCGAGGCCAAGAAAACAAATCCATTTTCGTGTGAGAGCTTGCGCTGAATTGTTGAAGCCTCTAAAAATTTAGGGTAGGCTCTCTCTCTAGGGAGCCTATTATGAGTGAAAATACAAATATCAAGTTAAGCGAAATTAATTCTGAAGTGTCTGGGTTTAGAGAAACTCTTGAAAACGTTCGGAGGTCGCTTTGACATCCCTAGAAAAGTTGCACGCCTAGAAGAAATTTCTGAAATGGAGGCCTTGGAAGGCTTTTGGCAAGACGCGGATAACGCCGCAAAAATTCAGAGAGAAAAATCAGTTCTACAATCTACAGTTAAAAGCTATTCCGATGTAAAAGAGCTTTTAGATGAGTTCGATATCTTGCACGAGTATGCCTCGGAGGGAGACGATGACTCCGCGGGTGAGGCCCTTGAGGTTTATGAAAAACTAAAAAGTGCAACAGAAGAGCTTGAAAAACAATCTCTTCTTTCTGATGAAATGGATCCAAACAACGCAATTGTTTCTATCAATGCGGGAGCTGGGGGAACGGAGTCATGTGACTGGGCCGGAATGCTTCACAGAATGTTGACGAGATGGGCAGAATCCAAGGGCTTCAAAGTGGATGTAATGGATTATCAGTATGGTGACTCTGCAGGAATAAAGTCTGTCACTATGATGGTCTCAGGTAACTTTGCCTACGGGCTAATGAAGTCAGAGTCGGGAATTCACAGACTTGTGAGGATTTCACCATTTGACTCCAACGCAAGAAGACATACCTCATTTGCTTCCGTTTTTGTCTCTCCTGAAGTGGATGACAGCATTGAGATAGAAGTTCAAGATAAAGATCTAAGAATAGATGTTTATCGCTCGGGTGGTGCCGGTGGGCAATCTGTAAACACAACGGACTCTGCTGTAAGGATTACCCACTTGCCTACAAATATTGTTGTAACCTGCCAAAACGAAAGGTCTCAACTTCAGAATAAACAGACCGCAATGAAAATCTTAAAATCCAGACTTTATGAGAAAGCGATGGAAGAGAAGCGTGCTGAACAGGCAGAAGCAGAGGCAAATAAGAAAGAGATAGGGTGGGGATCCCAGATTCGATCTTATGTGCTTCATCCTTACAAGATGGTTAAGGATCACAGAACAAATCAAGAATCTGGAAATGCTGAGAAGGTTTTGGACGGAGATCTTGATAACTTCATGAAGGCATATTTGCAGTGGAGCAAACTCAGTGATCAAGAAGGCGAGTAAACACAAATTTTCGCGCTAACTCACTGTTATGATTGGTTGTCAATGCATGGGCTAGACGCTATTATCCATCCATTAAAAACATCAGAGCAAGGCAGATCATGAAAGAGAAGTATATTTCGCAGTGGGAAAACCTATTCAATGAACAAATGAACGTAAGACTAGAGAAACGTTCAAAAATCAAGGAGTTAGGTTCTAGCCCGTATAAGCACAATGTTAGGCCTACAACTACTGCCAAAGAGCTTAGAGCAAAATACGGCGAGATTGCCAAAGAAGATATCGGTGAAACTGAGGACTACGTTATTTGCGGAAGGGCATTGTTAGTTAGAGACTTTGGTAAGGCAGCATTTATTCAAATCGATGATGGCACTGATCGTTTTCAATTATATGTTAAAAAGAAAGTTACAAGCGATGAAGGTTTTGCTGAGTACAAGCTTTGTGACTACGGCGATATTGTTTATGCAAAGGGTGACGTCTTTAAGACCAATAAGGGCGAGTTATCAATTAACTCTAAAGATTTCAAGGTTTTGACTAAATCCATTAGACCGCTTCCAGAGAAGTTTCATGGTCTCACTGACCAGGAACTAAAATACAGAATGCGCTATGTCGATATGATCATGAACCCAGAGACAAGACAAAAGCTTAAGACTCGCTCACAAATCGTGCGCTATATAAGAGAATTCTTTTACCAAAACGATTACTTGGAAGTTGAAACACCAATGATGCACTCAGTTGCTGGTGGTGCTGCGGCAAAGCCTTTTGAAACTCACCACAACGCTCTTGATATGGAGCTCTTTATGAGAATTGCTCCTGAATTGCATCTCAAAAGATTAATTGTGGGTGGTTATAATAGAGTTTTTGAAATGAATCGTTGTTTCAGAAACGAGGGACTGTCTCTAAAGCATAATCCAGAGTTTACTTCTGTTGAGTTTTACCAAGCATATGCAACTTATGAAGATTTAATGGATCTTACAGAACAGTTGATCTCAGGGATTGCTAAAGATGTTCTTAAAACTGAAACAGTAACATTTGGTGAGAACGAAATTAGTCTTAAGGCACCTTTTCAGAGAATGACTATGAGAGATGCTGTTAAAAAACATACATCTCTTAGCGAAGAAGACTTGAAAAACCCTGCAAAGATGATTGAGTTGATCACGAGCAAAAAAGATGGAGACTTTAAAAAGTCTGATCTTGAGAAACTTTCCGCTGCAAGGTTAATGGTTCTTTGCTTTGAAGAATTTGCAGAAGATAAACTCATTCAGCCTACATTTATCACTGAGTATCCTACAGAGGTTTCACCATTATCTAGAAGAAATGATGAGAACCCTGAATATGTTGATCGTTTTGAGTTTTTTATGAATGGTTGGGAAATTGCCAATGCGTTTAACGAGCTTAACGATCCAACTGATCAACTTGATAGATTTGCCGATCAGGCCATGCTTAAAGAGGGTGGTGACGAAGAAGCTGTTGATCCTGATTACGATTATGTAAGAGCCCTTGAATACGGTATGCCACCAACTGCAGGTGAAGGTATTGGTATCGATAGATTGGTTATGATATTGACCAACTCTCACACAATCAGAGACGTAATCCTATTTCCTCTACTTAAAAAAGAGACTTTTTTCGAAAAAGAGGAGTAAATGGGCTCAACCTGGTCCATTTTTAAGATCATATCAGAAGGAAGAGCCGCAACACGCTTTCTAGTTGCGGCCTTGTTAAGCTTTTCTTTTTCAATTGCCGTCATTTTATCAACTATTGGACTTATGGATGGATTCGAGAATAGTCTTCGAAAGTCCCTTAAAGGTTCATCTGGTGATTTTCAAATTACATCCTCAAAAGGATACTTTTTAATCGAAAAAATAACTGACTCGTTGGAAGGGTACAAATGGTCTCCTATCATGCAGGTCGAGTCCTTTGCGGTCGCAAATGAGACTAATAAGGGAGTCTTGGTCAAGGGGATTGAAACTAAAAGTTTTAATCAGGTGACTGGGCTTAATCTAGAATTAGAAAAAGGGGTGGCAATTGGTGTTGTCCTTGCCAAAGAGCTTGGACTTAAGCTTGGAGATGAGCTTCTTCTGACATTTGCAAGCGACAAGATGAGAGATCAGGCCGGAGCTATTTTAAAAAAATATACAGTGGACTCAATTGTTAGGCATGGGATCTACGAGAAAGACTTGAGATTTGTCTATATCTCTCGCTCAGAGCTTCTTGATACTTTCAAATATAAAGACGGTGCGGTCAATAAACTTCTTCTATCAAAAAATGAGGGGCAAGACTTTGAATTTGCTTTCTCAAAGCTTGAACAAGTTGTAAGTCATCCATATAAGCTTGAGCCGTATTGGGCCGAATATAAAACATTACTAAAGGCAGTGGAAGTAGAGAAGGCCTCAATCAGTTTGATCCTTCAGATTATTGTTGTGGTGGCAATTTTTAACGTAATCGCTTTTATCATCTATATAATGGAAAAAAAGTCACAAGAGTTTTTCTTGCTTAGAGCTTTTGGTGCAAGTATTTCAACTATTTCTAGGTTTTGGAAGGTTCTGTTGTTTTTTGTATGGTTTGCATCATCCGTGATTGCTGTGGGAATGACTTGGATCTTTAATTTAATAATTGGAAAGCTGCCGGTATTTCAGCTACCGGGCGATATATATGTCTTAAGTAAACTTGAGATCCAGCTAGGTTTAGAAGATTATCTTTTGGTGTTCTCTTTGGCCTTTTTATGGATTTTTCTGATTGGAACTGTGACTATGTGGAGAATGAAAAAGAAGACAGTTCTCTCTGGCCTTAGACAGGAGTTTAAATAATGAGTTTTATAGAGTGTACTAATGTGCAAAAAAACTTTGGTGCCACAAAGGTTCTAAGAGGAATTGACTTCAGTTTGGAGGCCAGGGAACAGGTGGCACTTGTTGGAGCCTCAGGGTCTGGGAAGTCAACTTTTCTATATCTTTTAGGAGGCTTGGATACGGCCGATGAGGGAGTGGTTAAAGTTAACTCCAAAGAACTCTCTAAATTGAGTGATCAAGGACTTGCAAACTATAGAAACAACGCAGTTGGATTTATATTTCAGTTCCACTTTTTGCTTCCATCAATGAACTGTTTGGATAATCTGTTGTTACCTGCAAAAATTGGAAATCACTCAATTAAGAAAACTAAGGAACATGTCCTGGAACTTGTTGATAGACTCGGTGTGTCGCACTGTTTGAAGAAGTATCCTTATGAAATATCTGGTGGCGAGCAGCAAAGAATTAATATTGTTCGTGCTCTCTCTCTGAAGCCTTCTTTGTTGCTTTGCGATGAACCAACTGGAAACTTGGATAGTAAAAACTCTGAACTTGTCTCAAGCACACTTTCAGAACTGGCCAAGGATTATAACAGTGCCATGATAGTGGTGACTCATGACAATAATGTTGCATCGCATTTTCCTCGTAAAATAGTCATTGAAGATGGTCGGATAATTAGCTAATATCACTGTCAATTAGTGATTTCCATAGCTTGCTAAAAGGTTCGAAACGTTCATGTTAAAGTATATTCTTTTATCTATTCATCTATTGTGTATTTCTTCTTTTGCGCAAGAAAGCCTTGGTAAGGTCGAAGACTTTTTTAAAGTTGATGAAATTCAGGTTGTCGGCGTTAAAAAAGTTGAGCCGGAGGCTGTGACCGAGAAGGTTTCCCTTAAAGAGGGAAGTATGGCCACTAATTACTCAATCAGAGAGGCAATTAAATCAATCTATGATTTAAAATACTTTGAAGTGGTTGAGGCCCATCACATTAAAAAGGATGGCAAAAACGTTCTTCAATTCAAAGTCAAAGAAAAGCCAATTGTAAGTAAAATTATTTTTGAGGGAAATGACGAAGTTTCTTCTGAAGATCTAAAAGAACAAATAAAGACAAGAGAGTTCAACATTCTAGATGTGAACACAGTGAAGGCGGATGTTTCAAAGGTTCAGGACTTCTACGAAGAAAAGGGATTCTTTCTTGCAAACGTAGGTTATGAGCTTGTTGACAACTCTTTGGGCGGAGTTGATTTAAAGTTCATGATTCGAGAATTTGATAAGGTTAGAGTTAAACGAATCATGTTCTTGGGCAACAATGAGATAAAGGATGATGAGCTAAAATCCTTCATGCAAACAAGGGAAGAGTCTTTGTTCTCTCCTTTAAGTGGCTCTGGGAACTTTAAAGAGTTTAACTTTAAAAACGATGTTGAAAGACTTAAGTACCTTTATAAAACGCGTGGTTACCTTCAGGTAAACATCGGTAACCCATCTATTACTGTTTCAGAAGACAAGAAGTGGATCTTTATCACAATTAAAGTAAACGAAGGTCCAAAGTTCTCTATCAATAATATTTTTTATAATGGAGAGTTGTTGTTCACTGAAAATGAGATGAGAGAAAAGACTCAACTCAAGTCGGGTGACATCTACTCGGAAGAAACACTTCGCCAAGACATTCAGGCCTTAACTGAGATGTATCAAGATAAAGGGTATGCATTTGCAAACGTTTTAAGAACCTTGCAGATGGTGCCTGGTGAGAACAAGGTAGATATCAACTACTCTTTCGAGAAAGGCGAAATTGCTTACTTTGGAAAAATCATCATCAAAGGTAACACTAAAACGCGTGATAAAGTCGTTAGAAGAGAGTTAAAGATCTATGAGGGAATGATGTACTCTGGGTCTTTATTGAGAAAATCAAAAGAGAATGTTGTTCGACTTGGATTTTTTGAACCTGCAAGTGTTGTCTTTAATACAGTGTCTCCAAAGGGAAGCAATAACGTTCTTAACGTTGAAATATCGGTAAAGGAGAGACAAACTGGTCAGATCTCTGTAGGGGCCGGTTACTCTACGGCCACTAAGGGCTTCTTCCAAGCTTCTGTTTCTCAAAATAACTTTAGAGGTCTCGGACAGAATTTAAACCTTAACGTTTCGTTGGCCGAAAACCAAAAAACTTATAACTTAGGTTTCACTGAACCATACTTTCTGGATACCAAGTGGACTGCAGGTGGTGATATCTACCGTACACAAAGTGGGCTTATTAGCTCGTTTAGTTCAGAAAAATACGGTGGGGATGTAAGAGTTGGATATCCAATATTTGAATATACAAGACTTTTCATGACACTAAGACATGAGGTTACAAATATTCAGAATGTTAGAAACCCAACTGTTGATGAAGATATTGAAAACGGGACGGCGGCAACTGTTCAAATGTCCTTAAGATTGGATAAAAGAAACAATATTTTTGAGCCTAGTGATGGACACTTTGGATCTGCAACTTTGGAATATGCAGGGTTTTACGGTGACCAAAAGTGGTTAAAGGCCTCTTTAGAGGGACGTTACTACGAGCCTATTTATGAGGAATTGGTGTTTAGATCAAGAGTAAGAGCTGAGCAACTAATGAAAACCTCAGACAGGGCATTGCCAAGAACGGAGAAATTTCAATTAGGTGGTGCAAGGAACATGCGTGGTTACGACTTTGAAGACGTTGGTCCAAAAGAGTTGTTGGAAGATGAAATTTCCGGAGAGGAGAGGTTGTTTAATATTGGTGGACAATTTTCGTTACTAACAACACTTGAGCTAGAGCATCCACTAATCAAGGAAGCAGGGCTTAAGTGGGTGGTTTTCTATGATGCCGGTAACGTTTTCGAAACTTCATTGGGAGATGATTTTACTCTGAGACAGGACTACGGGT
Source organism: uncultured Bacteriovoracaceae bacterium (assembly GCA_950070535.1). Taxonomy (GTDB): domain Bacteria; phylum Bdellovibrionota; class Bacteriovoracia; order Bacteriovoracales; family Bacteriovoracaceae; genus UBA845. The sequence goes on from CATMLK010000022.1 coordinate 20,234, forward strand.
TCGGATTTAGATGGTTCTCTCCAATAGGTGTGTTAAGATTTGAATTTGGATACCCAATTGATCCTGAAGAGGGACAAGACGGTCAACAATTCCATTTTGATATTGGACAGTTGTTTTAAAGTACATAGCTCTGCAGTTGGTGCGAGGGTCTAAGGAGGAAGAAATGAAAAAAATAATTTTGGTAATGGCGTTGGCATTTTCTTTTTCTGCCATGGCGGAAGTAAAAATAGCTATTGTGAATATTCAGAAAGTAATTACATCTATTGGTGAAGGCAAAAGTGTAATGCAGACTTTGGAGAAATCATTCAAATCAAAGCAAAAAGAGATCAAGGCCGAAGAGGATGCAATTAAGAAGTTGCAACAAGACTATCAAAAACAAAGCTCTCTATTGAGCGACAAGGCCAAGGCCACAAAAGAAGATGAAATTAGAAAAAAGATTGCAAGTCTTCAAAGAAAAACTATGGAGTATCAGAAGAATATTCAAAACCAAGAAAAAGAGCTTAAGAAGCCTATCTTGGAAAAGCTTAAACCTGTTATTGACAGTGTAAGTAAGAAGAAAGAGGTTGCTCTGACTTTTGAAGCTTCTTCCTCTCCTGTTGTATACGCTCAAAAGCAAGTTGATATCACTGAAGACGTGATTAAGGCCTACGACAAAAAACACAAGTAATTTATGAAATTCAACGAATTAAAAAGTGTTGGTCCCTCTTTGAATTTAGAATTCGGAGAGGAGACCGATATTGATATCCAATCAATCTCCACACCAGTTAGACCAAAAGAAAATACCTTTGTATTTATAAAAAACCAAAAGTTTTTAAATCGATTCTTGGAGGGTGAGGGATGTAGAGCGCTAGGCGCTGTATTAACTAAAAAACTATATGAATCCTTAGAGGGAGAACAACTGTCGGACTTAAAGAAGAGTCTTCAATGGCTTGCGACAGTTGAAAATGTCGAAGAAGCAATGTGTGCCTTTTCAAAACCTTTTTATGATCAGAAGTTTGGAAGTTTGAATCTGCATGTCGACGGCAGACAGATGGGCACTGCAGATGTTCATCCTTCTGCAGAAATTGCCCAGAATGTTTTCATCGGCGAGGGTGTCGTTATTGGATCAAATGTTACGATAATGCCCGGATGCGTGATCATGCCTAATTGCGAAATTGGTGAAGGAACTATCTTGTTTCCAAATGTGAGCATATACCCCTTCTCTAAAGTGGGGCAGGGGTGTCGAATTCATTCCAACACCACAATTGGTGCAGATGGATTTGGATATAATTTCTTGGGTGGTGAGCACAAGAAGGTTTGGCACTTTGGTGGAGTTGAAATAAGAGACAATGTGGAAATTGGATCAAATTCTGCGGTTGATGCCGGAGCTTTTTCTCCAACATTTATAGATAGTGGAACCAAAATTGATAACTTCTGCCAAGTGGCCCACAACTCAAGAATTGGAAAACACGTCATCATCTGTGGACGTGCAGGTGTAGCAGGAAGTGTGACACTTGAAGATTATGTTGTTTTGGGAGCTGGGGCCGGTTGTGCACCGGGAGCTCACTTGAAGACCGGAACTCAGGTTGCGGCCATGGGGATTGTTAGTGAGAATGCGGTTTGGGGCCCTAAAGCGACTTTGGGCGGTCATCCCGCTAGACCTTTAAAAGAATGGCTAAGAACTCAGGCCAAAATTAATATTCTGACAAAGAAAAAGTAGGTTGATTATGCTAATGGACAAAAAACAGGTCGTAGAATTTTTACCGCATCGAGATCCTTTTCTATTTATTGATAGTGTTTCAGAGGTTGATACTTCTGGATGTGAGAGTCAAACAGAATTTAAAGAGGCAAAGGACCTGGTTGGCGCCAAGGTTACCGCTCAATTTGAGATCAAAGACGAGCTTGAAATACTTAAAGGTCACTTTCCTGGCAATCCTATTTTACCAGGAGTTGTACAAGTTGAAATGATGGCACAGGCAAGTGCTTTTCTTTCGGTGCCTTTGGTTGGAACTGATATGGCAAATTACGACGTTGAAACTCTTTTGCTTGCTGTGGACAAGGCCAAATTTAGAAAGCCTTTGGTTCCAGGGATGAAGCTTGAAATACAAGCTCACTTAACAAAAGTTAGAGCTAGAATGGCAAGTTATGAAGGCCTAATAACTTGCGATGGAAATAAAATCGCCGAGGCCGTGATTATGGCATCTGTAAATATTACGAAAAGAAACTAAAAGGAACTCAATGAGTGTAGAAATTCACCCAACCGCAATAGTGGAAGAAGGTGCTAAGTTTGGAGACAATGTAAAGATTGGTCCTTATTGTATAATTGGGTCTAATGTTTCCATTGGAGACGGAACTAAGCTTAAGTCACATGTTGTGCTTGAAGGTCACACCATTATTGGTAAAAACAATGATATTCACCAATTTTGCTCGATAGGGGTGCCCCCTCAGGATAAAGGCTACAAAGGCGAGCCGACTGAAACAATTATTGGCGATAATAACTTGTTCAGAGAGAATGTTACTATTCACAGAGCAACGACAAAGCAAAACCATAAGACTGTAGTTGGAAGTAATGGCTACTTCATGGCCGGAGTCCATATTGCTCATGATTGTGTGGTTGGAGACAATGTAACGATGGCAAACAATACTTTATTGGCAGGCCATGTGCATATTGGAGACTTTGTTCAAATGGGCGGAGCTTGCGGTATTACACCATTTGTTAATATTGGAAGAGGAGCCTTCATCGGCGCTGCCAGTGCGATCGATAGAGATATTCCACATTTTTGTGCTGCCTTAGGTAATAGGATTAGACTTAAGGGTGTTAACATCATTGGTATGAAAAGAAGAGGTTACAGCAAAGATCATATTTCAGAGGTTGTAGAATTTTATAGAATAATGGAGGCCAGTGCCTTTTCTCCAAAGGCATTCGTGGAGCATCCAGAAAATATCGAAGATTATAAAAACAACCCTGTAATTCAAGAGTTGGTTGAGTTTATTTCAAAAAGTGAAATCGGACTTCCACCGTTCATGTCTTAAAAGGAACTAATATGACTAATAAGGTAAAAGTGGCCGTGATAGGCTACGGGCATTTAGGCAGGTGGCACTCGCAAAAGGCTGCCCAATTGGACACTTGTGAACTCGTGGCAATTGTTGAATCTTTTCCTGCAAACCAGGAAAAGGCCAAGCAGGCCCATCCTGATACAAAAATTGTAAATGATATCAATGAAGTTATGGGAGAAATAGAAGCTGCAGTAATCGTCACCCCAACTTCAACTCACTATGAGTTGGTAAAGCTGCTTCTTGAAAACGAAAAACATGTTTTTTGTGAAAAACCTCTTTGCTCCACTGTTGAGGAGGCTAAATCTCTTAAGGAAAATCTTAAAGAAGGTTTGGTTCTTCAGGTTGGACACAGTGAAAGATGTCATCAAGCATGGGAGCTATTAAGTGAAGATGTTAAATCCATTAAAGGCGCTGCCACTCTAAAGATTGAAAGGGTTGCAGCTTTTAAGGGTAGGGCAACTGATGTAGATGTTGTGCAAGACTTAATGATTCATGATTTGGACCTAACCCGTTTTCTAATGCAAAGAAAGGTCAAAAACGTTAGGGCGTATGGACATAAAATCAGGACTGGCAAGTGGGACCAGGTAAATGCTGTATTGAATTTTGAAGATGGTTCGGTTGCCATGGTAACAAGTGGAAGAAATCACGTGAGAGAAGTTAGAAGCTTGGAGATTACCCACGACAATGGATGTTTGTTTGTGGATCTTTTCACAAACCAGATTTCTAAAGCAACAGACACTCAGTTCGATGATGGCGAATACGTTCAAGAGTTTCCTTATGAAAAAAGAGATCATCTTCTTATTGAGCAAGAGAACTTTTATAATTCAATTTTAAATAAAGAGGCTCCAATGGTTGGCTACGAAGATGGACTCAAGGCCATTGAGTTAGTCGAGGCCGTTTTAACCAGTTTGGAATTAGGTAAAGAGGTTGAAGTCTAAACAAAGTTGCTTAATATTGGCCGGTGAAAGATCTGGTGAAGATCATGCACTTACCTTCTTTGATGAACTCAAGGATATGGTGCCCAATTGTGAATTTTTTGGTGTCGGAGGGGAGAGGCTTCGCTCTAGGGGAGTGGAAACTCTTTATGACGTTAAAGACTTCTCTGGTATTGGAATTTCAGAGATCCTGTCCAAGATTCCGTTTTATTTTAAAGCACTCGATCGAATCATTGAGGAAGTGGACAAGCGCCAAACCAAAACAGCTATACTAATCGACTTTCAAGGCTTTAATCTGAAACTTGCAAAGAAACTCAAGAAAAGGGGAGTTAAGGTTCTTTACTACGTTGCTCCCCAAGCATGGGCATGGAAAGCATATAGAGCAAAGGCCTTGCAAGAGTGTGTTCATACTTTGTTCACAATTCTGCCTTTCGAGAAAAAGTGGTTCTCAGACAGAGGTGTCTCTAAAACTCGCTCGGTAATTCATCCTCTGATGATAGAGCATGGACAAAGACTCAAAGAATTACCGGTTAAAAAACATTCTCGCTTTAAGGATCGTAATCCACGCATTCTTTTGTTGCCTGGAAGTAGAAGAAGTGAAGTTCAGGCCTTATTGCCGGTTTACGAGAAGGCGATGATGCTTCTTGGTGAGAACGAAGAATTTGAGCTTGGAATTGTAAATGTGGAGAGTGTCCCAAGTGAATGCTATGAAAGCGGTCTTAGTTTCAATAAAGTTTACGACTCTGAAGAGCTACCAAGTGCTTTTGAGTGGGCAGATATGTGTGTGGCCGCTTCAGGAACAGTGACTCTCTCCTGTGGTCTGTATGGTGTGCCAACTGTTGTTTGCTATAAACTAAGTCTAGTGACTGAGTTTATTTTTAGTCTTTTGGTGAAGTATGATGGGCCTGTTTCTCTAACAAACATAACGCATCAAAAATATCTTTTTCCCGAGCTCATTCAGCATCACGCAGATAGGTACAATATTGTTAAGCATCTCAAAAGGTGGATTAAAGATCCTAAAGAATACGATTCTATTTCAGAAGAACTTTATCAAACAAAACAGATGTTGAGTGGAGAGGATTTTTCGGTTCCTCAATACATGGCAGAAGTGATACAATCCAGCTATGAATCTTAAGCTTGTCTCAAATGTCTTTTTGCTACCCGTCTCAAAATTATGGGATTTTGTTTATAGAGTTCGGCGATCATTCTATGAGTATGGATTAATTAAAAAAGAGTATTTTAAAGTCCCAATCATCTCTGTTGGAAACGTGACCTTTGGCGGAACTGGAAAAACTCCAATGATTATTTGGTTGGTTTCCAAGCTTGAAGATTATAATCAAATTCCAGCAGTTTTAACCCGCGGTTATAAGGGAGATATGGAGAATAAATCTGGGATAATTAAAGGTGGACAAAGATTTAGGTCCAACCCCCAGGTCTTTGGCGATGAGCCAATGCTTATTTCTCAGAGACTTAAAAAGGGAGCAGTGATTGTTGGAAAAAGAAGGGCACAAAACCTAAAAAAATACTTTCACGAGGTAAGGCCGGATGTGGTTTTACTAGATGATGGGTTCCAGCACATTCAACTCTATAGATCTTTTAATATCGTACTGTTTGACGCTCTTCTACCTATCGATAGATATAAGACAGCTCCATTAGGCTACCTACGAGAGGGACTAACCTCACTTAGACATGCTGATGCAATACTCGTTAGTCGCTCCGATCAAGCAAGCGAGGAGCAATTGGAGTCCCTTTTTAGACTTCTAAGACCCTACCATCGAGAAGATACAATTATAGGTAAGTTTAAATATATACCGGCCGGTCTCTATGACTGTTACTATAAAAAGCAGATGGAAACGAGCGAGCTTAAGGGTAAAAAGGTTCTTGCTTTAAGCGCAATTGCTTCGCCTGAGGCCTTTTATAAAATGCTGGAGAATGCGGGAGCTGAAATTGTAGAGAAGATTGATTACCCCGATCATCACTTTTTTAGCGATGAAGAAATCAATGACATCCTTTTGAGGGCAACTAAGCATAATGCATTGGTTTTAACTAGTGAGAAAGACATGGTTAAAATTAGAAGAGTCTCTCAGGACGACAGGATCTTATTCCTAAGCATTTCTGTAGACTTCATCTCCGGAGAGGAAGAGCTTTTGTCGGGTATAAAGAAAGTTATCAACCTTGATTATCAATAGAATGGGATTAAAATAGAAAGATAACCAAGGATCAACTGTGAACTTTCTATTTTTAGCCATTTTCTCTCTTATTTTATCTTCATGTTCTACTCAAAGTTGGAGCGAACTCTTTGGCGGAGATAACCCTGAAGAGAGAAATAAAGAGCTAATGGAATCTTTCGGAACCGAAGAAGAGGTTCTTGAAAAGTTCACGGAGTCTAAAGACGCAGGCCCTAGTCCTGAGCCCGCCCCAGTAGTCGAAAAAAAAGAAAAGAAAGCACCTGTATATAAAAAGAAAAAAACTCAAAGGCCAAAGAAGGAGCAAGCTCCCAAGAAGCGAGTGGCCACTAAGACTGAAAAGCAGGCTCCTGCGGCCAACTACCCTTTAGACTATCCAAAAGAGCTGAAAGTGATGTCCAAGTCCAGTGAAATACTTTGGAGAGAGTTTGATCCAAAATTTTTTACAGGAGAGAAAATATTTATGGATATCAATTACATGGGGATATCCACTGGAAAAATCGTTTTAAGCACTGAAAAAGAAACTGTAATTGGAGAAACACCGGTTTATCACATACACGCAAGAGTTAAAACTGCCGATTACTATAGATACTTGTACGAGTTAGACGACAATATCGATTCATATATATCCAAGAGTACCAAAACCCCTGTAAAGTTTAGTCTAATTCAAAGAGAATCTGGCCAAGATGTGGATGACCTTCAACTTTTTGATTTGGAAAAACTTACCACCTATTCCTTTTATAAAAGGGTAAGTGGCGAGCGAACTAAAAAGAAAAAACATGAAGGTTTTGTACCAAAAAGATTTTCGGATCCTCTATCAGTAATATGGTTTTTAAGAGGCCTTCCAATGGATAAAGGAAAAAGCTTTAAAGTTCCAATTATCAATAGAGGCAAGATTATTATCTTAGAGGCAAAGAATGAAGGTATGGAAACAATAGATACTGAGCTTGGTAAAAAGAAGGCGTATAAAATGTCTGCCTTTACAAGCTATACCGGCGAGACTCTTAAAAGTGGAAAAATGACATTCTGGTTTTCCGCCGATGAGAAACGAGTCTTTTTAAAGTTTAATGCAAAAATAAAAATTGGCTCAATCAGTGGTGAGATAAAAAAATACAAGCTATGAAAGAAAGAGTTCATGTAAATGATTTAACCACCCTTTTTATCTGTCCAAGTACTGAGTGGAGAACTCTTGAAAGAAAGGCAATTGCTGATTGTTTATATCTACGCGATAGTGGTGGGAATCCCATTCTTTTTTGTGTGAAAGGATCCTATGTGGACAGGGAGGCAGACAAAAAAGATCTGCCCAGAATTTACTACACTGGCCAAAAGCTTGATAGGCTTTTTGACCTTCGCTATATCAGAGACATGAGCAAAATTCTTAAAGAGAACCGATTTGACATTGTTCATTGCTATAACTTGGACTTTATTTGGGGGCTATGTTTTGTATTATTGTCCAATCCGAAAGTGCCCCTTCTGTTAACATTTAATCACTTTTTGAACTACACCCAAAAATCCCTTTGGCAAAGGTGGCTATTTAGAAGAGTAGATTTGATAATAACTTTCTCCCAGACAACAAAAGAGATAGCACAAGAGACTCTTCCAGTAAGTTTGCGAAAGGTGAAGATCGCTGGAGGAGGAATAGACATTCTCCCTAGACCTGAGAGAGTGGAAAAGCTTGTTAAAAGACTTGGAACAATTGTTTGTGGGGCAGAGGATTACGAGAGAGTAAAAGTTGTTATCTATGCTCTTCACGCCCTAATTCCATCAACTGTTGATTTGGGAATTAGGGTTGAATTTTCTTTATTCATGGAGGATGAACAAGAGGAAATTAAAAAGGCCTTAGAAGAGCTAATAGTGACTCTGGAAATGAATGAAGTCGTTAGTTTTAAACCTCTTCTAAGCGAGTATAGTCCTTTTAAAGAGGTAGATGTTTTTGTGAGTACATCCTTTGAGGAGCCATTTAACGATTATGAGATTATGGCACTGCTTTCTCATGTTCCCGTGATTTTTCCAAGAACGGCCTCACGGCAATCAATTCTTTTAAAGTACAAGTGGGTCGGAGAGTCATATTACTTTGAAGATGCAAGAGAGCTGAAGTCAAAACTTCTTAAGCTTCTAATAAATGAGCAAGTATATTTAAATGAACTCCAAGAGAGTCATGAGCAGATTAAAGACCTTCATGGGATTGAGGCATACGCTCAAAGAGTCTCAGGATTTTATGAAAGACTATATGCAAAGCGTCTTAGGTATTTACGTCACAAGGCCAACCTGAATTAAATTGATCTACCAAACTGTAAGCTTTTGAATTTGTTGACTTGCTTGTGTGTTAAACCTCCTGGGACTCCCTAGCATCAGGAGCAATCCGGGGAGGGAAATGTTCATGCTAGTTTGCCATTGATGGGGTATCTAAGCCACTAAAATAACTTAAAAAAAGTCACTACTTAAAGATTTTTTAATACTCTTAAATGCTCACCAAAAGCTTGATTCCAACGGGATTTAAATAGCTTAAGTTGTTGACTTCTCTCCCATGTCATCATATAAATCTAAACCCTCTACAGTAGTAGAATTAATGCCAGTTTTTAAGAGGTGTCTTATGACAACTACACAAATCCCCGCGTGGGCAAAAGAATTTGAAGTCGTTACTTCTGAAGAAGAAGCAGCGCAAACAGGGAGCGAAGAATTTGAGAAACTTCTCAATGAAACCAGCTCTAAAAGCTTCCAAGAAGGTGAAGTTTACAAAGGTAAAGTAATCGCTATCACTGATGACCTAGTTACAGTTGATATCGGTTATAAGCAAGAAGGTCTTGTTTTTGCCAAAGAGTTTAGAAATTACGACGGTACGTTGAAAGTTTCTGAAGGCGATGAAATCGAAGTTTACTTGGAAAGACTTGAGTCTCACCTAGGAAACCTTGTTCTTTCTAAAGACAAAGCCGAAATCCTTAAAGCTTGGGACAAAATCTCCGAAGCTTGTGAGAAAGGTCAACCTGTTAAGGGTACTGTTATCGCTAAAGTTAAAGGCGGTCTATCAGTTGACATCGGTGTTAAAGCGTTCCTTCCAGGATCTCAAATTGACATCAGACCTACTAAGAATCTTGATAAGTTCATTGGTAAGACAATGGAATTCAAGGTTATTAAATTTAACAAGAAAAGAGGGAACATCGTTCTTTCTAGAAGAGCTATCCTTCAAGAGGAAAGAGGCAAGTTGAGAGACGAGACTCTTGAGCAAATCTCTGAAGGTATGGTTGTTAAGGGTATCGTTAAAAATATCACTGACTACGGTGCGTTTATCGACCTTGGTGGTGTTGATGGCCTACTTCACATTACTGATATGTCTTGGGGAAGAGTTAAGCACCCTTCTAACCTATTGGCAGTTGGCGATGAAATTGATGTTAAGATCTTGAAGTATGACGCTTCTAAAGAAAGAGTTTCTCTAGGACTTAAGCAAGTACAACCAAACCCTTGGGAATCAGCTCAGGAAAAATACCAAACTGGTACTAAGGTTAAAGGTGAAATCGTTTCAATTAAAGATTACGGAATCTTTGTTGAGCTAGACGATGGAATTGAAGGACTTGTTCACGTATCTGAAGTTTCTTGGACTAATCCTAAGGGACCTATCAAAGGTCACAACGTAGGTGATACAATTGAAGCTCAGGTTCTAGAAGTAGACGTTGAGAATAAGAGAATCTCTCTTGGTCTTAAGCAGCTTCTTGCAAACCCATGGGACGAACTTGAAGTTCAATACCCTGTTGGGAAAGAAGTTGAAGGTGTTGTAAAAGCAGTTGTTGATTTTGGTGTTTTCGTTGATCTTGACGGAGCTCCAGTTGACGCTCTTATTCACGTAAGCGACATCTCTTGGACTAAGAAAAATATTAACCCAAGTGAAGAGTTCAAAGTAGGCGACAAGGTAAAAGCTGTTGTTCTAACTGTTGATAAAGACAATTCTAAATTCTGCCTAGGGATCAAGCAACTTGAAGAAGATCCTTGGAAGAGAATCGAAGAAAGAATGCCAGTTGGCTCTGTTGTTGAAGGCGAAGTTGTAAGAGTTACTGACTTTGGTGCTTTCGTAGAGCTAGAGACAGGAATTGAAGGTCTGATCCACATTTCTGAACTGTCAGAAGAGAGAGTTGAGAAGCCAAGCGATGTTATCAAAGTTGGTGACAAAGTTAAGGCCTTGATCATGTCTATTGACAAGGACGACAAGAAAATTGCTCTTTCGAAGAAAAACGCTGAGAATGGCGCTGATCTTTCGAAATACCAAGATGAGCAAGGTGGAACAAGTGCTCTAGCAGAGAAACTGAAAGGCTTTTCTGTAGATTAATTTTTAAAACATAGTTTTAGAAATATAGGGGGATCTTCTGATCCCCCTTTTTTATTGCGGCCGGATTAAAAATCCAAACATGAAATAATACTTAGTCAGCTCTTCCCCGTCCTCAACATTCAAAGGTTCTTGGTAGTTGAAGCTTGCAAATAGGCCGTAATCAGAGGTTAAGCTTTTATCGTAGGCCAAGGAAACCATTGGGCCGTAAGTACTCTTAGAAGCACTTGTATCTAGCTCAGAGCTAGTTATTTTGTTTTCACCTATATTCACATCAGATGCTTTAAAGTCATAGAATCCACCGAGTCCAAAAGAGATGTTAGACTGCAGATCATATCTTCCAAGAAAGTGGGTCTGAAACTTCTGAACTTCCTCTAAAAGAATGTTGTCTTCCTTTCTAACGGAGTACTCTTTTGTAAGCCTTGTTGCCCCTGCATCCCAGGAGAATCTCTCCGTTAGAAAGCCTTTGATCCATATTCCCAGTCCGAGCTCATTATGATTTAGGCCGTCGGAGTCCATATCATCAGTCTGTTCAATCTGAATGGGTGATCCAAGCCCAAGTCCTAAAAGCCATTTTGGTTTTTTGGGCTTTTCAGAAACAAAAATGGTCTTTTGGGCCATTAATTGCTCATCTGTATTTTTGTCGAGTGAATGACCTAGAACTGAATAGGTTAACGATATGATAAGGATGAGTAGCATTTTATTCCTTTCTATAATGCTACTTTATTGAGCTATCTCGGTAAAAGAGGGAGAAGCTTATTTATTTCATTGTTAATCTCTATGTTTTATCAAAAAACAGTGATGAATTTTGAGATCTGAGAAGTCTTGAGGGATTGATTTTAAACTAACGTCTTTTATATCAAAGTCTTCACTCAAAATAGGATCAAGCTTGAACTTTCTAAAATTATTGGAAAAATATAGGTCGCCACCTTTATTTAACCTATTCATGCATAGTCTGATCAGGCCCAAATGATCTCTCTGCACATCAAAGGAGCCCTCCATTCTTTTAGAATTGGAAAAGCTTGGAGGATCACAGAAAATAAGGTCATATTTGGACTCTTCTGATTTCAAAAACTCAAATGTATCGCTATGGATGAAGTTGTGATCATTTATAGTTAAGTTGTTTAGCCTAAAGTTGTCTTTGGCCCAATTTAAGTAGGTCTTTGACATGTCCACTGATGTGGTGAAACCTTTACCCATTGCAGCTGCCACACTAAATGATCCTGTGTAACAGAAAAGGTTTAAAAAGCGCTTATTCTTTGAAATTGATCGAATTTCTTTTCTAAGAGGACGATGGTCTAGGAAAAGGCCCGAGTCTAGATAATCGCTAAGGTTAACTTTATATTTGCACCCATTTTCGGTAATTACCATTGTCTCACCCTCTGCTGTGAAGGTTTCGTATTGGCTTTTACCCTTTTTAATTTCACGCACCTTTAGAAAGATCTTTGATTCATTAATATTAAGTGTGGCCGTAATCGCCTCGATTATATCCGAGCGATGCTGTTTGACTTTCCTTTGATTTTCTTCTGTCGGTTCAAGCTTTTTCCCCTTTTCCCATACAATGGCACTATCCTTGTATATATCAATAATAAAAGGATATTGAGGGATGTCTTTGTCATAGAGACGGTATGCCTCAATATTGTTTTGGGATAAAAACTTTTTGAGCTTTTTATGGTTTTTCCTAAGGCGGTTTTGAATAGTTGTTTTATCTTCCATAACACGTATTATAAAATGCAATGTGGAAATGCAAAAGAACTGTATTGCTCAAAATGGATTTTAATTATGTTTAATGAAGCTTCTAAAATTGAAATAATAATGGGAAATGGCGATGAAAAATCTGGTGATCCTGGAGTTGCTATCGCAGAGAAGACAAAGCTTAAAAAGCCCCCTATGTACAAGGTATTAATGCATAATGATGACTATACGACCATGGAGTTTGTCATTCATGTGCTAATGAAGTTTTTTAACAAAACCTATGAGGAGGCACACGCTATCATGTTGCAAGTTCACAATGATGGTATTGGTATCTGTGGCATCTTTACTCATGAAGTGGCGGAATCAAAATCACACAAAGTGAACCGTTATTCTCGGGGAAAAGGGCATCCATTAAAAAGCTCAATTGAACCTTGCGACTCCTAAAATCGTTCCCATATTGGGTTATAGAGAGGTGATTATATGATTAGTTCCCAACTGGAAATGTATTTAAATAAGGCTATTAAAAAGGCCAATGAACGAAAACACGAGTTTTTAACTCTGGAAAACGTACTTTTAGCAATAGTTGAAGATAAGACTGTTAATAAGGTTTTAGGAGAGTGCGGAGTTGATATCAATCTTTTGAAGAAAGATTTGGAAACATTTATCGATGAAGATTCTAACTTTTCTCTACTAAACCAAGAAGAAATTGATGAACTAGGAAAAGAGCAGTTCACTAACGAGGAGATGAGAAGAATTGCCAACCAAAATGGCATTTTCTATCAACCAGAGATCTCACTTTCTTTGCAAAGAATCATCCAACGAGCCGCACTTCATGTTCAAAGCTCAGGTAAAAAAGCCATTCTTCCAGTAAATCTACTTGTGGCAATGTTTAGTGCAAAAGAGGCCTACGGGGTCTACCTACTTAAAAAACACGGTGTTGAAAGAATCAATATTGTGGAGAAGATTGCACATGGTTCAGACAGTCCATCAACAGGGGATAGTTCAATAGAATCAGATCCGCTAGAGGGTGAGGAAGAGAAAGGTTCAAAAGTTCTTGAAGAATATACGGTAAATCTAAACAAACTTGCTAGAGAAGGAAAGATAGACCCTGTTGTAGGCAGAAAGGATGAGCTCCAAAGAGTTATTCAAATTCTTTGTAGAAGAAGAAAGAACAACCCTGTTCTAGTTGGCGACGCTGGGGTAGGAAAGACTGCCGTGGCCGAAGGACTGGCCATACTAATTGAAGATGGGCAGGTTCCATCCATTATTGCGGATATGGAAATTTACAGTCTCGACATGGCCGGACTTCTCGCCGGGACAAAATTCCGTGGTGATTTTGAGGAAAGATTAAAGGCAGTAATTGCAGCTATAGAAGAAAAGAATAAAGAGCACGGCTGTATTCTTTATATCGATGAAATTCACAATATCATTGGAGCTGGTAGTACTAATGCTGGGAGTATGGATGCCTCAAACTTACTAAAACCTGCTTTGAGCAGGGGAACTATTCGCTGTATGGGAAGCACTACCTATGACGAATTTAGAAAGTTTTTTGAAAAAGACCAGGCCCTTACAAGACGTTTCCAGAAAATTGACATTTTGGAGCCATCTGTAGGGGATACTATTAATATTTTGAAAGGGCTACGTTCTAGGTTCGAAGACCACCACGGTGTTGCTTATTCTAACGAGGTACTTGAGTCTGCAGTAAATTTAAGTAATAAACACATAAATGATAGAAAACTTCCTGATAAAGCAATTGATGTAATCGATGAAGTTGGAGCATTTTTAAGGATACGTAACAAAGACGCCAAAGAGGGCGAAGTTCAAAAAGATGTGAGGATTCAGGATATAGAGAAGGTTGTAGCTAAAATTGCTCGAATCCCAGAGAAAAACATCACTTCTAACGAGAAGGACAAATTAAAACATCTAGAGAGAGATCTCAAGTTATTGATTTTTGGGCAAGACAACGCCATTGAAAAAGTTAGCAACGCAATCATCCTTTCCCGATCGGGACTTGGTGATCAGCAAAAGCCAATAGCAAACTTTCTTTTTGCGGGCCCGACGGGGGTAGGTAAAACAGAGCTTGCTAAGCAACTTGCTATGACCATGGGGATAAACTTTGAAAGAATAGATATGTCGGAGTACATGGAAAAGCACTCCGTTTCTAAGTTGATTGGAGCTCCTCCAGGTTATGTGGGGTTTGATCAAGGAGGGATTTTAACTGAAAAAGTTAATAAAAACCCATACTCAGTCCTGTTACTTGATGAGATAGAGAAAGCTCACCCTGACGTATTTAACATCCTTCTTCAAGTTATGGATCATGGGAAACTTACGGACTCTAATGGCAAAACCTTTGATTTTAGGAATGTTATTCTGATAATGACCAGTAATGCCGGTGCTCAGGAAATGGAGTCTGGAAGTATTGGGCTATCTAAAGGCGGGGCTAAATTCAATATTGCCAAAAGAGATCAGGCCATTAAAAAGTACTTCACCCCCGAGTTTAGAAATAGGTTGGATGCAGTGATTTACTTTAATCATCTTTCAAACGTAAACATTAAATCGATAGTCGAAAAGTTCATTATGGAGCTCGAAAATCAGCTGTTGGAGAAGAAGGTTGAGCTCGAAGTTAGTGACGAAGTTATCGACTGGATCGCACTTACCGGCTATGACCCTAAGATGGGAGCAAGGCCAATTGGAAGAATGGTTAACGAAGAACTTAGAAAGTCTTTGGCCAATGAAGTCTTGTTTGGAAAGCTTGAAAAAGGTGGAAAAGTAGTCGCAAAACTTAAGAACGACAAGGTAAACTTTGAGTTTGAGACTAAGAAAGTGGAAGAAATTTCACCTTAAGATACCTAGTTTTTAAGAGGGAATTTGTACTTTTTTTAAAAAAAATTCCCTCTTAAAAAAAGGGCTGAAAACGTTCAACAGCCTTTGCTACAATGATTATCCTAAAATACCTATAAGGCCTGCCTCTAAAAAACATATTTTAAAAAACTTAAGTCTTTTTTTGAATCTTCCGATGGAAAAACAAATTTTATATTTTTTATTTGCGTTAAATAAAAAAACTGTTTATCCTTGAAATTAGATACAATATTATTTTTGGGGATTAAATTTATTTCTGGGAGGAAATTTATGGCTGCAAAAAAAGCAACAAAGAAAAAAGTAGCTAAAAAAGCAACAAAGAAAAAAGTTGCAAAAAAAGCTACAAAGAAAAAAGTAGCTAAGAAAGCAACAAAGAAAAAAGCTGCTAAAAAAGCTACAAAGAAAAAAGCAACTAAAAAAGTAGCTAAGAAAGCAACAAAGAAAAAAGTTGCTAAAAAAGCGACTAAGAAAAAAGTTGCAAAGAAGGCTACAAAGAAAAAAGTAGCTAAGAAAGCAACTAAGAAGAAAGCTGCTAAGAAAAAAGTAGCTAAGAAGGCAACTAAGAAAAAAGCTGCTAAGAAAGCAACAAAGAAAAAAGTAGCTAAGAAAGCAACTAAGAAAAAAGTTGCAAAGAAAGCTACAAAGAAAAAAGTAGCTAAGAAAGCAACTAAGAAGAAAGCTGCTAAGAAGCCTGCTGCAAAAAAGGCTACTAAGAAAAAAGTTGCTAAGAAAAAGTAATTTTTCTACAAAATGACCAAACATAGGGGCCTCTTTTGAGGCCCTTTTTTTAAAATCCAAAAGATCGGTTCAAATCCTATTCAATTTAAGAACTCCACTCTATACTTGATTCAATTAGGCAAAATTGGAGTGATATGAAACATATAAATAAGCTATTTTTAAAAGGGTTAATTGTCGTTTTACCAGTTACGGTAACTATTTATGTTCTCGTTTTGGTGGCAACTAAGGCCGAAAAGGTTTTCGGTGGGTTCATCAAAGATATTTTGGGAGCAGATCTCTATGTTCCTGGCCTTGGGATTCTTTTAACTTTTATTGCTATTTTGGGTGTCGGAATTCTCGTCTCAAACTTCATAACCGGTAGAATAATTAATTGGGCGATGGATAAGTTTGAAAATTTCCCTTTAATTAAAGCTATTTACAAGCCCCTTAAGGATCTAATGTCTCTTTTTGCCACAGGTAGTGAAAACAATATGAAAAAAGTTGTTTTTGTTAACTTTGACCACTTAGGGTTTAAGTGTATCGGTCTTGTGACTAGAGAGGAATTTTCAGACTTGCCGGCCAATTCTGTGGGTCCAAATCAGATCGCAGTTTATATTCCCATGAGTTATATGTTGGGTGGCTTTACCGCGATTGTTGATAAGGAAAGTGTAGAGGCACTTGATATTCCGGTGGACAAGGCCTTTAAGTTAGCAATTACCGGTTGGATTAAAGCTGAAAAAAATCGTGATTTCAAACTGTAGGCTTTGCCACTCCAGTTCAGTTCATCCTTATCTTTCGGCCGAAAGACCTTTTAGGGCAAGTTACCTAATTTGTTCAAATTGCGACTTGGTTTATCTAGACGAGTGCTTTCTTTTGGAAAAGTTCGAAGAGCAGTCTCAGTATAAGTTACATCAAAATGATAAAAGAGATCCCGGTTACGTTAACTTTCTATATAAGTGTCTGACACCAACTCTGAAACAACTAGGTCCCGGGATGAAAGGTCTGGATTTTGGATGTGGGCCTTATCCGATGTTGGTTGAGCTAATGCACGAAGAAGGCTTTGAGATGGACGGTTTTGATCCTTACTTTTTTCCGTCTACGCACGAACTTGAAGACAAGTATGATTTTGTCATTAGTACAGAAGTGGTGGAGCATTTTAATGACCCGCACCTTTCCTGGAATGATATGGTTGCAAAGGTTGCAAAAGGTGGGATCCTTTCAGTGATGACCTCACTACGATACGAAAATATTGATTTTAAAAGTTGGCATTACAGACATGATAAGACACATGTCAGCTTCTACTCTGAAAAGACCATGAACTGGATTGCAGATTTCTTTAAGCTGGAAGTGGTTGCAATTGAGAAAAATGTATTTATCTTTAAAAAATCCTAATTTTACTTAGAAAAGATGAAAGGTTGGGTTAGCTCTACAACCTGATCGCTCTCAAGTTTTGGAAAGATGATTATGTCTGCTACAGCAAACATGCAGTCCACAAACTTTCTAGGATATTGCTGATTATCTATCTTGAACTTTTCAACCTGTCCCTTGGCGTTGATGTCCAAGTCAAGAACAACCCTAATCCTGTCATTGCCTAAGGCTGTAAATAGGTCACTTTCTTTTGCACAATTTGCAAACTCTGGTGATTTCTCGTTGAGTGCTCGTAGCATTTTTGATTGGAGATCCCTTGCCTGGTCTCTTTTTTCAAAGGTTGAACAGGATACAAGTAAAAGCAATGCTAAAACCTTCATAAAGCTCTCCGAGTTTGATAAGTAATTGGAAACATTGTATATCAGACTGGTCTATTTTGACAAAGAGATACTATTATTCACTAAAAAAAGGAAAGATTTATGCCAAAACCTCAAGATTTTCCAAGTGAACCAAAAAAACTTTGGGATGTTTTCTATGACTTCACCCAAACTCCAAGACCTAGCAAACATGAAGAGAAGATTCAAAACTACCTAATGGAGCTTGCTAGGGAAAACGATTTTGAGTGTCAAAAAGATGAGGTGGGAAATATTATAATTTACGTTCCTGGAAAGAATGGAAGAGAAAGTGATGAACCGGTTCTAGTCCAAAATCATATTGATATGGTTACCGACTCCCTGCCAGAAGTCCAAATTGACTTTAAAAACGACCCCATTGAGACTTATATGGACAAAGGTTGGCTGAAAGCAAAAGGCACTACTTTAGGTGCCGACAACGGTATCGGGTGTGCAGCGGCGTTGGCCCTGGCCCTTGATGAAAGTACTATTCATCCGCCATTAGAGCTTCTTTTCACTGTTGATGAAGAAACTGGTCTAAATGGAGCACTTGGGTTGGAGTCAAAGTACTTTAAGGCAAAGAAGATGCTTAACCTTGATACTGAGGAGTGGGGAAGTTTATACATCGGCTGTGCTGGGGGAATTGATTATCAATTTGAAAGGGACTTCACTTTAGAAGATGCAAAAAAGGATCAAACTCTTTTTGAAATCAAAGTGTCTGGCCTAGTTGGCGGACACTCGGGTCTTGATATTCAAGAACAAAGAGGAAATGCTATTAAGCTTGTCGTTGAATACCTCTCAGAGGCCCTCAAAGGGTATAATTTGAGCTTGGCAGAGCTAAGAGGGGGCAGAGCACACAATATTATCCCAAGAGACGCATTCGCTAAATTCTACGCTTCAAACGCCAACATCGATCATTTGAAAGAGTTGGCCAAAAGTATGAAGAAAAGATGGCTTTCATATCTTCCAAAAGAGGACCATAGCTTTGAAATTAATATCATAGAGTCTGAAATGAAACTTAAAGCACTTTCATCATCAGATAGTTCTCAATTCATTCATTTTTCTTCATTGTTTCCTCATGGGGCCCATGCCTATGATTTAGGTAGCGGAAGAAAGCTTGTTGGTATGAGTAACAATATGGCAAGGCTTCTGCTTGTAAACGGTAAGGCCTATGCTCAGACCTCTGTGAGATTCTTTGATAGAGAAGAGGCAAAAAAACTCGAATTGCAACTTAGCTCTCTAGGAGAAGTGTTTGGTTACGAGGTTGAAAGCGCTTCTGAGTATCCCAGCTGGAAGCCTGTTCAGGAAAACCCAGTCTTAGAAACAGTAAAAGATGTCTACAAGGACACATTTAAAGAAGATGCCCACGTGACGGCAATTCATGCAGGCCTTGAATGTGGAATTCTGAAAGACAAGATCGGTAAAATAGATGTAGTATCATTTGGGCCTACAATAATGGGAGCACATTCACCTGATGAAAGGGTAGATGTGGAATCTGTTAATAAATTTTGGCTTTTATTTAAAAATGTTATGGAAAAAATTTAGGAGAAACCTGTGTCTTATTCATTTTACAAAATTATTCATGTTGTATCGATTGTCCTTTTCTTTGCTCTTTATATGTCTGCCAGTGTAAAAGACAGCAAGAAGATTAAAAAAGAGGTTATATTCTCGGGTGTAGCACTTATCCTAATTCTTGTTTCTGGCTTTGGCCTTATTGCAAGGCTGGGTATCGGACATGGAGCAGAATGGCCAATGTGGTTGAAACTTAAGGTTGCAATTTGGACGACTATCGGATTGGTTGGACACACTGTTCTTAAGAGATTTGCCGCTCATAGGTTAAAATTCTTTTGGATTGGGTTTGTATTATTGATTTGCGCTTCCTACTTGGCCAACTATAAAATTGGATAAATTTGCCAAGGCGGTGGATTATTTTTACTATTAAGTAATGATACGTTTAATAATTAAATTCTACATACTGATTTTACTGGCGGATATGATCCTAAGCTATTTCCCTCAACTTCATGACAATGAAGTTGTTAAGGGGATTAGAAAGGCCGCAGACTTTACAGAGCGTCCCATCAGAAAGCTTCTTCCGCCAGACCTACCTTTTGACTTCAGTCCTTTGGTGGTTATTGTGTTGTTAAATCTATTGATGGCACTTTGGTAAGAATTTAAAGAAGAATTAGAGTGTAAACAGGGAAGTTTATGTTTCAAGACGACATTGAGCTTTTAGTAAGCCAAACTTTTAAAGAAGCACAGGAATTAGAAGGAAAGAACGAGTTCCCTTGGGAGGCCACGGGTGACAACTTTCTAGAAGTTCCAAGCGATACACCTGGCCTTCTTTATTACCTTCAGAAAAACTCATCCACATTTGTAATTAGAATGATCGAAGCGGAAGACCTTAGATCAATGCGCGAGCGTATAATATCCGCTCCAGAAGACTTTCCAAGCCTAAGACTCTTATCTGGCGAGGACGGGAGAAGCCTTGAAGAGAAGTTGAACTTCTTTGAATGTGACAACCTTCAAATTGCAAAGTCTATTAAAAGGCAGCTTGCCAATAAAAGATTCCCTCTGCACGAGGAGAGAATCCTTAATGTAAGTGATCCTGGCGATAACTGGTGGATCAAACATGACCAAAAGTCCTTAAATATCTACTTTAAGCTATGTAGAACTGAGTCTATAGATACGCTCACAAAAGTTGGACCTTTGGGAGACTGCCAAGAGGCCATGTCTTGGCTCAATAAGCTTTATGGGTATTTCTCCCTACTTTTCCCTGTAAAAGACTATTCCAGCGCTCACGGACAGTTTTTCATGAGCTGCGAGCAGGAAAACAATCCTTTATTCCAAGAAATTGTTAATGTCTTCGCAACTGGAGAGATTGGAAATGGAACTTGGGAGAGGCTTAGAGAAGTTGAATCTCAAGCAAAAGAGCCAGTGGTTATTGAATCCCTAAATAAGGCAAACTACTTCTTAATGGAGATAGCCTCCATGAGAAGCTTTTGGATGGAGATCCAAGATCAACTGTAGAATTTAACAAACGCACACAGGAAGCAGACGTAGCAGATGATTAACGACTTATATTTGGTGAAAATGTGAAAGTAACTATTTTTCCCCTCATCCTTTTAATCTTTTTTTCTTGTACCTCTAATAGGTATAAGGAGATAGATGCTAAGTTTTGTGCTTTCCTGGAAAGTAGAGAGGGAGAATTACTTGATAAAGCAGATATTAGTTATCCATTAAACAAAAGCAAAGTGACGCTCAAAAGTGGTAACGCTAGTTGTTCAATTGATACAAGTGCTTTAAATAGCGAAGTTCGAGAACAAGGTCCGGTTGTAATTCCTATAACCTTAAACGTTTCAAAGAGGAGTTTAAGAGGACTTTCAGAGTTAACGCCTGGTTCGGGAAATGGTGTAGCTCAATTACTATTCCAAAACTATAATTGCTATGTGACTTGGAAACGTCGAGATTGCAAATCTCACTGATTAATTAAGGTCGTAACTTTCAAAAGCCGGTAGTTGGATCTGTCTTTATTTTGTTAGGGGGTGATAGCTGATTTTTATAAATCACCCCCGAATTAGAACCTGAAGCTTCGGGCAAAACATTACTTTGAAGTTTCCTTGGCCATAACAAAGCCTGCAACCATAATTTGAGCTAGTTGGCCGATTTCTTCATCATCCTCAATCCCGTAAAAATACTCAATGTGCTCACAGATCATCTCAATGTCATCGTCATCCAGATGCTTTTCCACAAGCTTCATAACCTCTTCAGGCCCAGATTCTTCAAGTTTAGTCAGGTATTTTTCTAGTTTTTCTTTGTCTATACGCATTATAAATTTTTCCTTTTATTTTAAATACCTTAAGAAAATGACCTCGTCCATTCAAAATAAATACTGTTTAGGCTTAAGAAACCTTTAAGATTATGACAAGCTGTGGTAGAAGTCATGGCAACTAATAAGGAACCAAAATGTTATTTAATGAACTAAATCTGAAAGAGGCCTCTCTAAGGGCCATTGACGCTCTTGGGTTTGAAAGCCCATCTGAAATTCAAGAGAAATCTATCCCATTGCTAATGGATGGGGATATTGACTTTATCGGCCAGGCCCAAACGGGAACTGGTAAAACTGCAGCTTTTACACTTCCACTATTGGAAAAAATTGATTTTTCTTCTAAAAATATCCAATCACTTATTCTTGCTCCCACTAGAGAGCTTGCAAATCAAATTTGCGAAGAGATTAAAAAACTATCTAAGTTTGAACCAGTAAGAACATTGGCCGTTTATGGCGGGCAACCAGTAAGTGGGCAGCTAAGAGAGCTAAGAAGTAATAAACCGCAAGTTATAGTCGGTACTCCTGGTAGAGTTTTAGACTTTATCAATAGAGGAGCACTAAAGCTTGAAACTTGTAAATATATTATCCTTGATGAAGCTGATGAAATGCTTGATATGGGATTTTTTGATGATGTAAACACTATTCTTTCTGCAGCTGGAGAAAATGAAAATAAAAAGATTTGGATGTTCTCTGCAACTATGCCAAAGCAAATTCTTGCACTTGTTAAGCAGCACTTTGCAGATCCAGAATTGGTTAAAGTTACAAGAAAGAACCTAACTGCAGACTCTGTTAAGCAGCAATTTTGTGTTGTTAGAAGAAGGGATCAGGTTGAGGCACTTTGCCGCTACTTGGACTTTCACCAAAATACTTACGCCATCGTATTTACTAGAACTAAAGTAGGCGCCAAAGAAATCACAGATGAACTAAACATGAGAGGATTCCCTTCAGACGCCCTTCATGGTGACATGTCTCAAGAGCAAAGAGACCTTACAATGAAGAAGTTTAAAGAGAAGAAGATAAATCTTTTGATCTGTACTGATGTTGCGGCAAGAGGGATTGACGTTAATGATCTTACTCACGTTATAAATTTCTCACTTCCTCAAGACAACGAATCTTACGTTCACAGAATCGGAAGAACAGGAAGAGGTGGGAGCCAAGGTATCGCCCTTTCAATCATCGAGCCTTCTGAGTCCAGAAGAATTAGAGATATCGAAAGAATTACTAAGGCCAAAATTGATAAGGTTGAGCTTCCAAAGATCAGCGAAATCAAAAATGTGCTTAGAGAAAAATCATATGCTGAGTTCTCTGAGTCTATTGAGGCCTTTGAAGCTATGGGTTCTGATGACTTTGAAAACTTCAAAGAGAAATTTGCTGATGTGGATAAGGAGGACATCCTTAAAGGTGCTTTTTCATTCATTTTCAACCAGTCTCTAAAAAGATATAAGAACGCCCAAGAGCTTGATGTTAGAGGCAGAGAAAGAGATAGTAGAGACAGTGGCGCAAGAAGAGGTGATAGAGCTGGTGGAGCAAGAGTTCAAAGAGGTTACGAGAAGTTCTTCTTGGCCTTTGGTAGAAAAGATGGCATGGATCCAGGTAATCTTATTAAGATGGTCTCTAGAGGCATCAGTGTAAGAGGATCAGAAGTTGGAAGAATTGATGTAAAAGACTCTTTCTCTTTCTTTGAAATGCCAGAGAGATACAAAGATAAAGTTCTAAGCATGAACTCTGATTCATGGAACCAGAGAAAAATCTCCGTAGAGGTTGCTCAGGCCAACACCGGCGGCGGTGGTGGAAGAGGAAGAAGAAACGGAAATAGAAATTCCTCAAGAAGACGTTTCTCAAGATAAACTTATTTGATTTAAGCTTTCGGAAAAAATTGCTGTTTTTTCGAAAGCTTGAGTTGAATTAGCGCCCACGATACAATAAGATTAAATTTACTGTAATAACAGGAAGTTAACAAACAAGCAGGAAGTTTAGTCTTGGAATTCATATTTGAAGATACAGAAGAGAACACCATAAGAAGGCCTTTCACGCCTAACGAATTCAATACAAATGATGTCTGGACTCCTCCTGGTGAGGCTCCACAGGCCATAAAAGCTGCAGCACCTGCTGTTAGAAGAAAAAGCCTGCCAAGTAGTAGTGCTGAAGTTGAGATTGCAGCTCCCTCTAAAAGAAGAAAGAGAAAAAGTGCAGATGTTAACTACCTTAAAAATGTAAAAACTCCAAAAAAGAAGAAAAAGCAAAAAGAAGGCTTTAATTGGACATGGAATAAGGTCGGCTGGTTAGTTTGTTTATGCGTATTCTTACGACTGATTTTCATGGATAGAGGTGTTGCCCATTACTATGAGATGAAGGATACCCTTCAGCAAAAGAGGGTCGACTTAGAGTTGCTAAAAGAAGAAAACGCAGCTTTAGTTAAAGAAATTCATGAAATAAAAGTTAATCCTTCTTATCAAAGAAAGGTAACTCGTGAACACTTGGGTGTAATTGCTCAAGATGAGTATCTTATTCTTTTTGCAAAAGATCGTTCGGCCCTTTCCATTTAAGGCTAATGCCTGGAACTATTTCTTTGGCCAGTTCAGAGGAGGACTTTAGTTCCAACACATGCCAGGCACGCACCATTTTACTCTTTGGTATTTTTGATTTTGGCTCTTTATCTGGAAAACTCTGAAGGTTTCTGTGAACGTCCAATACATAAAAGTCTTTAGTAAGAAAAACAATATCTAGATTGAAGTGTGTCTCAGGCATCCAAAACTGACGTAGCTTATATTCGTATCCTGGAAAAAGCATGGAATCACTATCTTTAAAGAAGTCCTTGGTTACATTGCTTAAACCTTTTAGCTGTTCAATGGGGCTTTTGGCGACATAAACCCTCATTGACTTGCCGGAAGGTAGGATTATCTCACCTTGTTTGAGAGAGTTTAAACGGGATCTTGCGTCATCATTACATCCACATGCCATTAATAATATAAGGATTATCCCTAATTTTTTAATGAGCTTTGGACTATATTGCGTTATAAAGAAATGCATATCTTATCCTTCAATCAACTTAATTATAGGGAGTTTTACAATGAAAAACCACAATCTCCAAGACTCAAAACTTGCTGGACATATGAGAAGCCACACTTGCGGCGAGTTAAGGGCGACCAATGAAGGGGAGACCGTAACTCTATGTGGTTGGTTAAATAAGGATAGAAACTTAGGTGGATTGCACTTTATAGACATTAGAGACAAATACGGAGTTACTCAATTATCTTTTGACGAGTACAAGGGAGATATTGGTCTGGTTAAAAAGTTTTCTTTAGAGTCGGTCATTATGGCCACTGGAAAAGTTAGAAAAAGACCTGAGAGCGCTAGAAACGAAAATATGGATACTGGCGAGGTCGAAGTTGTGATTGAAAAGATAGAAGAGCTTGCTCATGCTAGTGAGCCTCCATTTCTTCCACATGGATCAGTTAAAGCACACGAAGATCTAAAGCTAAAGTATAGATACCTGGATCTTAGGTCAGATAGACTCCAAAACATTCTGTCGGTTCGTTCAAAGGCCATGCAAGATACAAGGATCGCTCTTTATGAAGAGGGGTTCACTGAGGTTGAAACTCCAATTTTATATAAAACAACTCCAGAGGGAGCCAGAGATTACGTTGTTCCTTCAAGAGTTCACCCTGGAAAAGTCTATGCACTTCCTCAATCACCACAAACTCTTAAGCAGTTGCTTATGATTGGCTCAACTGACAAGTACTTTCAGATTTGTAAGTGTTTTAGAGACGAGGACTTAAGAGCTGACAGGCAGCCAGAATTTACTCAAATTGATATTGAGGTTAGCTTTGCAACCCAAGAGTACATTAAAAACTTGGCAACAAAGGTTGTAAGAAACCTTTTTAAGCTTGAAGACAGCTTTGAGATTCCTGTCATGAGTTATGATATGGCGATGGAAAAATACGGAAGTGACAAGCCAGATGTTAGATTTGGACTTGAGCATATGAATGCCACTTCATTATTTTCAGGATCAGGCTTTAAAGTGTTTGAAACTGTAATTGAGAGTGATGGGCTAATTAAGGCCATATTTGTAAAAAAAGAAGTGAAAGAGTTCTCCAGAAAAGAAGTTGACGCCTTGGTAGATGTTGTTAAACCACATGGTGGCAAAGGTGTCGCTTGGTTTAAGGTTAACTCTGGTGAGGTGTCTGGCGGTATATCAAAATTTGTATCAGATGAAGCACTGAAAGGCCTTGAAGACCTAAACCCTGAAAATGGAGATGGGACTTATTTCTTCTGTGCTGATCCAAAGCCTAGTGTTGTTCATGCTTGTGCGGATGCTCTAAGAAGACACTTTGGAAAGACTTTGGGACTAATAGATGCAAACGACTATAGGTTCTTGTGGGTAAATGACTTTCCTCTTCTTGAGCATGATGAGGAAGAAGGTCGCTTCTATGCTTGTCATCACCCATTTACAATGCCTAAGAAAAGCCAGATGGAGCAGTTCAAAAAAGGTGCTTATGAAGACCTAGTGAATATGCCTGCTGAGGCCTATGATCTTGTTTGCAACGGTTACGAAATTGGTGGTGGTTCTCTAAGAATTTACGACAATGAAGTTCAGTCTCAAATGTTTAAAGTGTTGGGGATGACTGAAGAGGAAGTAAGCGCAAAGTTTGGATTCTTTGTTGAGGCCTTAAAGTATGGGACACCTCCTCATGCAGGTATCGCTTTTGGATTTGATCGTGTAGTTATGTTACTTGCAAAAACAGACAATATTAGAGATGCGATAGCATTCCCTAAGACCAATCAGGCCACTGATCTTATGAGTAGTGCGCCAAGTTTGCCTGAAAAAGCGCAAATGGATGAATTACATCTGAATTTTAAAGAAAAATAGATCTGATATGGCGGTCTAGTCAGGCCGCCACTTTTAAAGACTCAATATCAATGCTTACATGTTCTTTTTGGCCATCCTTTAAGGCCTCAAAGGACTTTAACCACTCATCACTGACAACTCTTGTTTTTGAGAAGAAGTCAGGTATCCCTCTTTTTTCTTCATGCAATAATGATAGGAAAAAGAACAGACCCATAGAAAAATAGCAGGCCGTGTATGCAAGACTTCTTTTGAGTGCTTGCATAAAGCTTGGCTGGTAATCAACAGACTCTGGATTGTTTGGATAATCTTCATCGATCATATTGAGTTTCATTAGGTGGCAACCTAGGCTTTTGCCATTCAAAACATATCCACAATAAAAAAAGTAGGTGAAGTAAACAGCAGTAAAAATACCAAAACTCATTAAAGGACTCATCTGTAAGAGGGACACTTTTTGAGTCGGGTTCATGGGTAAAAAGAAGTTGCTTACAAATGTTGCGTAAGAAATAAGGATCATCATATTAATCATGAGCACACAGGAGAAGTCACAAATAAAAGCGAATGCCCTTCTTAAAGTCGTTTTTTCTTTGGAGAGTGGGAAAAATTCATAGTGATCTACTTCTTCCGGCACTTTCTGAGAGTTAATATAATCAATAAGTTTTACTACGTTGTTCTTTTCCATCAGAGTCCTAATCGGCTTACTGATGGGAAAGTTGAGAATTTGGTGTGGGGGTAAAAAGTGCCTAAGGAGCCTCTGACTTTGGAATGAGACTATTTTGAATCTTTTTTGCAGCCTCTGTCATATGCTTAATTTGCTCTTTACTAAGGAGCTCGTTGTAATCTTTTATAGATTCATAAACACTTGGAAACTGGTCCAGTATTGTGATT
This sequence comes from uncultured Bacteriovoracaceae bacterium, assembly GCA_950070535.1. Taxonomy (GTDB): domain Bacteria; phylum Bdellovibrionota; class Bacteriovoracia; order Bacteriovoracales; family Bacteriovoracaceae; genus UBA845. The sequence continues at coordinate 47,297 of CATMLK010000022.1, forward strand.
TTCTCGCTAGTGCTTGGAGCTGTGTAACCTCTTCCACTTTCATAGCCATAGGCCCAACGCCAAGGAAGTCCCGTATCGGGCCTACCACCAAACCTCACACCTAAGTACATCATATAAGCATTTGTTGAGTTAGATGAGTTCTCTACACAGGCCTCGAGCTCTAAGTCAGAATTTAATCTTTCTTCACTAGTACCACCAATCCAATAGACGATATCGTGTGCGAAACAGCAGTGAAACCACTCAGTCTTGGATTCTTTGTCAAAGCCATCAAAATAAGCAGAACAACCATCAGTAGAAAATGGAAGGATCTGAGCACTCCATGAAAGGCCTGCGTATAATAAAATGGTAAAAGAAGCTTTTAACATAACATAGGCCTATTCGGAGAGTTGTACTCTCAACTTTAGTTTAGGTAACTTTTTTGAAGTTCATACAACTTGTTCATTGCCTGCATTGGAGTCATATTGCTAATATCCAGTTTTTCCAACTCGTCCAAAATAGATGAGCTCATATCCTCAAAAACAATTTGTGGAAGAGGGGAGAACATATCAAGTTGATCCCTAGTTTTTTCACAACCAACAATATTATTTTGATTGTTGGAGCTTTCCAATTGATTGAGGATTTCCCCAGATCGATTTAAAATCTCTTTTGGAAGTCCAGCAAGTTTTGCGACATGAATACCAAAACTCTGCCCAGCACCTTCTTCTATTAGCTTGTATAGAAATTGAACATTTCCATTTTCATTAATCGTTTTAACGGTTAAGTTCTTAGCTCCAGGCAGATCGTCAGCAAGCTCAATAAGTTCATGATAGTGAGTTGAAAATAACGTCAACGCCTTTGTTTTAGAAACAAAGTATTCCACCAAAGACCAGGCAATACTAAGCCCATCATAAGTGGATGTACCCCTGCCGATTTCATCAAGCACTATCAAAGAGTCTTCTGTTGCGTGGCGTATGATTTCAGCAGTTTCGCTCATTTCAACCATAAAGGTTGATTGACCTTTAATAATGTCGTCGCTAGCACCCAGTCTTGAGAAAAGGTAATCTCTAATTCCAAGATCTGCACTTTGAGCGGGAACGAAAGATCCTATTTGTGCAAGAAATTGGATTATTGCCATTTCTCTCATCACAGTTGTTTTACCGGCCATGTTTGGCCCAGTAATAAGGCCAAAGAAGCTTTCTTCATCTAGGCGCAAATCATGAGGCACAAATTGGTCTTTGATAGCTGCTTTAATTAGTGGGTGCCACGCTTTTTTTATGTTTAAAACTTTTTTGTCTTTTGAGATCTTTGGTTTTACCAAGTCGTGTTGAAATGCAGTCCAAGCAAAACTTTGGAATACATCCATTAGAGATAGAGAGTTTGCCAGTTTTAAAACCAAGTTGGAATTGGCCGCAATCTTTGAAACAAGGGAGTTGAAAATTTCTCTTTCAAGTTTGTTTAGCTTTTCTTTGGAACTTACAACTTCTTTTTCAAACTCAGCTAATTCAGGGCTCTGGTATCGCTCACTATTTACCAGAGTCTGTCTTCTAATGAACTCTTTTGGAACTTTTGAAACATGAGACTTGGAAACTTCAATAAAGTAACCCGCAACATTGTTGTGTTTTACTTTTAAATTGGAAATCCCTGTCTCTTCTCTATATCTTGCTTCAAGCTCTATTAAAGCTCCTGTGGCATCTTTTGCAAAACTAGCAAGTTTGTCTCTTTCTTTGTTGCAACCTTTTTTGATTAGATTGCCTTTGTCGAGATTTGCTCCGATCTCGTCATTAATTGTGTTTTCGATTTCGATCTGGACTGAGGCAAGAGCTTGAAGTTCCTTTTTGCTAAACTCGGGAAGTACGTTTTTAAAGTTACCTTTAAAAAGTTGAAGAAGATCAACGTGACTTTGATTTGATCTAGCTAGATTTATAAGGTCTCCGCCATTCACTTTTCCTGTAGAGACCTTTGCTAGAATTCTCTCAAGATCTCTAGTTTCGCTTAGGTGTTGGCGAATCTCTCTTAAATCATCATGTTTTTCAATCAAATAACTAACAAGTTCTTGTCTAGCTTGAATCAGTTTTAAGTCTCTCAATGGGGATAAGAAGACTCTTTTTAACTTCCTGGCACCCATGGAACTTTGAGTAGAGTCCATAAAACCAAGGATAGACTCTTTGTACGTCTCTCTTCTCTTTGGAAGTATCTCTAGCCCGGCCAGCGTTGGATAAGTCACCTTCATATCAGACTCATATGAAATCAGCTGAAAAGGTCTAAAATGGTTTATGCTCTCAAGTGATTGAGTGGAGCATATATAATAACTTAGTGCTCCTATTGGGCCTACTATTTCTTTATGAAGATTTAGGACTTCATCTCTTTGGTAGGTGGCTATAAGCTTCTCGATGTAAATAGAAGTGTACTTTTCCTCAAAATACTCTTCAGATAGATGAGTCTTGAGGATGCTTTCTTGCTTTAAATACTCTTGAAGAATCTTAGAGTTATCCCACTGTCCCAGATATGAAATAAATTCTTTTGGCCTGTAGACAGCAAGTTTTTCCACAAGGCTTTCTTCATCGGGGAAAACGAGTCCTACAAAGTCACCGGTGGTGTAATCAATTAGAATAAGATAGTGACTCTCACTTCCCTTAAAGCCACAGGCCATAAAGGAGTGGTCTTTGCTTTCACTCTTATCGAGATCAAAAGGCATCCCTGGGGAAACAACTTGAGTCACCGCTCTTTTTACAATCCCTTTTGCTTCTTTTGGATCCTCCACCTGCTCACAAATAGCTACTTTTTTTCCAAGAGCTGTTATGCGATCAATATACGTAGCGGCAGCATGGTGTGGAATGCCGGCCATAGGAATTTTATATTCTCCAAGCTTGCCTCTGTGAGTAAGAGATATGTTTAAGAGTTTGCTTGCTTCTATTGCGTCTTCAAAGAATAACTCATAGAAATCACCCATTCTAAACATTAACATTATGCCTGGATACTGCTTTCTAATTGAGTAGTACTGCTCCATCATTGGAGTAAGTTTTGTACCTGCTTTAACAATTTCTTCGAGAGTGGCGGTTTCTACTTGTTGCACTGTCACAATAGTTCCTTGATTTTCAATGACTTATGGTTTTTTGTTCAAGGATTATCTATCATAACCCGACAAGTTCAGTCAAAGATTTCCAGGGAATTAATATCTTTTAAAAGTGCTAAACCTTTGAAATAATTAAGTTTGTTAGAAACAGAAGAAGAGCGTTTTATGGTTAATTTAAGGTCCACTCTCATAACAACTTCCTTTGTGGTTGCCACTGCCTTGGTGGTTAGTAAGGCCGTTGGCATTAAAGAGGATGATATAAGCACCTCCGATGTTTTGGATGTTGAGATTATTGAGGAGTCGACATTTGAGAGCATGGATTATTATGCTTTGCAAAACGGTTTGAAAACACTTGCACTGAACGCCAGCACTTTGAGAATTGTTAATCAAAGCGATCTCTATTTTACCCGGCCGGACGGTTTGCTCTACAATAATGCTGGAGAAGAAATTGCATTCCAAGCAAAGGAGGGCAAATTTAAAAACTTAAAAGAAGAGCTATTTCTTGATGGAGACGTTGTTTTTAAGGCCTCTGATGGAGATTATCAGGCACGTGAACTTTATTACAATGGATCAAAAGACTTCCTTGAGGCCAAGGGAACTATTGAGGCCAAGCTACTAGATAGCTCTACTAAAGATAAAATAAACATAAGCTCTAATTATATGAGCTCTTGGATTAATGAGCAGAGATCTTTGTTCATCGGCGATGTGAATGGCCAGGTCAAAAGAGATAGAGTTTACGAAGGCTCTTTCAGTTTTAAGTCTGAGAGAATGGAGCTAAATCGCAACAAATCTCTAATCACTCTAAACCAAAATGTCTTTCTGGAACGTAATAACTACGACTTACAGGCCCAGAGGGCCGAAATTTTTCTAGAAAACTACAATAAAAAACTCAAGTATTATGTGCTTTATGACGATATTAAACTTGTGGAGCAACTCAACACTTCTGAAGGAAACTCTCAGACAAGGAGAGCTTATTCAGAAAAACTTGAAGGCTATATGTCTCAAGGAAAGATTGTGCTTACAGGAGCCCCACGTGTTGAGCAAGGAGATGACTTGATCAAAGGTTACCAAATAACCTTAAGAGAAAATGTCGAGTTGGTTGAGGTTGAAGAGGCCCAATCAAGTTTTAAGCTCAAAAAGGAAAAGGAATAAAAATGGCCGAAGTATGCTTAAAAGGCAGCGAACTAAAAAAAGTCTACTCAGGAAGAACCGTTGTTAAAAATGTGAGTCTTGAAGTGGAAAGAGGTCAAGTTGTTGGTCTTCTTGGCCCCAATGGAGCGGGAAAGACTACATCATTTTATATGATGGTCGGACTTGTGAAGGCAGACCATGGATATATTAAGTTGCAGGACGAAGACATTACTAAACTTCCACTGCACAAGAGGGCCAAAAAAGGCATTGGATATCTGCCACAAGAGGCCAGTGTTTTTAGAGAATTAACTGTGGAAGAAAATATCTTCTCAGTTTTAGAAATTAGAAACATGTTCAAAAATGAAAAAAAGAACGCTTTGGAAAGGTTGATTAAGGATTTTGGACTCAATCATATTAGAAAGTCTAAAGGACGCGAACTTTCCGGTGGAGAGAGAAGAAGAGTCGAAATCGCAAGGTGTTTGGCGCTAGACCCTGCCTTTGTCTTGCTTGACGAGCCATTTGCGGGGGTTGACCCTCTTGCGGTTAGCGACATTCAAAAGATCATTAGAGATCTTAAGAAGAGAAATATAGGTGTGCTCATTACTGATCACAATGTCCGAGAGACTTTGGGCATTGTTGATCACGCCTATATCATGAGTGCGGGGGAGCTGTTGGTTAATGGAACCCCCGACGAGATTGTAAACTCTGAGGTAGCTAGGAAGTTCTATCTTGGAGAAGAATTTAAAATGTAGAGAACTTTTGGAATACACACACGGAGACTAAAATGGCTCAGAAAATGTCAATGAATCTCAAGCAAACTCAAAACTTGATGATGACGCCGCAACTGCAACAGGCGATCAAGCTTTTGACACTAACTCACTTGGAGATGACAAACGTTATATCGCAAGAGATGGTTGAAAATCCCATGCTTGAAGAATCTGGTGGAGAATCCTCCAAAGCTGAGCTTGAAAAAAGAAGCAAAGAAAGCAAAGAGGCAAAGTCAGATGACTTCAATGGCCCAGATATAATTGACAACTCTAAAGATAACTTTGATTGGGAAAAGTACATTGATTCGTACAACAGTACTTCCTCAACTCCTTATACTAAAGAGTATGCATCCAAAGAGGACGCTCCAAATTATGAGAACATGGTTTCAAGAGGAGCAACTCTTCAAGAGCACCTAGAGTGGCAACTGAGAATGGAGAACTTAACTGATGAAGAGTGGAAGTTGGCTAGAGGAGTTATCCACAACCTTAACGATGAAGGCTACCTTGTTGAGAATCTAGAAGAGATTCTAATTGAATCGACTTTGGATCGAGAAGATGCCTTGGAGATTGTTAGCATGATTCAGAACTTGGATCCTGTGGGGTGTGCAACCTCTGGCCTTCAAGAGTGTCTAATGGTTCAAGCTCAGGCCCTTGAACAACCTGTGCCTTTAGTGGAAATGATTCTAAAAAATCACTTAGATGATTTAATGAAAAAGGATTACAAGAATATTGCTAAAGAACTATCAATTGAATTGGATAAGGTAAAAGACGCTGAATGTATCATTCACAGCTTTCATCCTAAGCCGGGAAGATTGGTGAGCCCCGCGGAAACTCATTATGTTGTTCCGGATATCTTTGTGAAGGACATCGGTGGAGAGCTTGTAATTAATCTAAATGATGATGGTGTTCCAAGACTTAAAATATCCAAGTTGTACCAAAATCTTCTTAAAAAAGGGAATAATGACGAAACCAATGAGTACGTGCAAGACAAACTTAGGTCTGCAATGTGGCTTATTAAGTCAATTGAGAATAGACAAAAGACAATTGAAAAAGTCGCCAACGCAATTTTGAAGTATCAGCCTGAGTTTTTCAGAAAAGGCGTAGCATATCTAAAACCTATGATTCTTAAAGACATTGCCAATGAAATTGGCATGCATGAGTCGACTGTATCGAGGGTTACAACAAATAAGTATATGCACACACCAATTGGAACTTTTGAGTTGAAATTTTTCTTTAACGCTGGAATTGGCGGAAAGAACGGTGGAATTGATACAACAAGCGAGTCTTTAAAACTAAAGATAAAAGATTTAATTGGAAATGAAGACCCGAAAAAACCGCTCTCAGATCAAAAAATTGCTGATATTTTAAAGAAAAGCGACATCAAAGTTGCTAGAAGAACGGTGGCAAAGTATCGAGAAATGCTCAATATTCTACCATCTTCTAAAAGAAAAAACGCTAGTTGACCAGAAAAGGCTGAATCTTTCGGCCTTTTTGGCCGATAAGAAACATAACACTCACACCATACTTAAAAGGAAAGAGGCCAGTTTATGAAGATCGTTAGTTCGTTTAAACACATGGAACACACTCCCTCTCTAGATGAAAAGATAGAGGTGAAAACCCAAAAACTCAAAAAGTATTTTGAAGGCAATTTTGAAGTGCATTGGACATGTTCTGTAAAGGAAGATGGGAAACACGCTGCTGAAGTAAAAGTTCTAGGCCCTAGCTTTGAATATCACGCCGCTGCCGTAACTGAGAGTTTATACAAATCCCTTGATCAGGTTATTAACAAGATTGAGAGACAAGTTAACAAGAAAAAGGATAAGTGGAAAAACCACATTTCCAGAAAACACAAAAAGTCAGTAAAAGAGCATCTCATCGCTCAAGCAACTTGGGATGAGCAATACTGGGAAGATCGAGACGAAGAAGATCTAGCTGCATAAAGGATAACTAGGCCGCACTAATCGCGGCCTTTTTCTTTATGTATGATCGCCAAGATTGCCGGCAACACTAAAAAATCACTTAGCAAGGCTATCACTAGAACTACGGAAACACTTGCCCCAAACTTTGCATTGGGGACATAGTCCCCAAGCATTAAAACACTAAATCCCAACGCCAGGAGAAGAGTTGTATTAAAAAGGGAAGGGTACACATTCTCAATGATCTCAGCAAGAGTGTCCCTTAGGCTTCTGCCTGCTATCAAATTTCGGTAGGCAAACAGAAAGTGGACACTGTCATCAACGGCGATTCCAAGACAAACACTGGCGACAAGGACCGTACCCATATCCACTTGATTGCCAGAAACTGCATAGAGCCCCGCACCTATTGCGAGAGGGAGCAGACTGGGAATCATTGCAAAAACACTTAATCTCAAAGATTGAAAAATTAACCATAAGGCCAAAGTTATAGTAACAACAGCTATTGAAAATGAATGTGTGAATGCTTCAACAATGTATGGGGTCAGGTCGTGAAATAAGGGCGTCTTGCCTGTTACCTCTCCATTTAATCCCAATTCTTTAATCTTCTTTTTGATAAGTGCAATTTTATCATTTGAACTCAATGAATCTTTAAGCTTCCATTTGGCCGTAACTCGAACTGCGTCTCTTTGTGAATTGATCCTGTTCTCAATTGGCTGCTCAGGAGGAAGGCCCATTGAGTAAAACAAAAGCTCTTGTGCCACGTGTTCGGATGATGGAGGAATTGTGTAAAAATGCTTGTCTCCACCATTGAATGTTTGATTGATCTGTTTGAGATAATTATTTATAGAGAGTGTGCTCTCAACATAGGGCCTTGACTCAAGCCAATCTTCAAGTAATTCAACCTTCTTAAGAAAGACCGGATCCTTTGCACTTTCACCAGGGCTTGCTTTTATCATTATTTCAAGACTTCCGACAAAGCCAAGCTTCTCTTCAATCTTTTCATAGGCCACGACTAATGGGTGATCTGAGTTGAATTGCTCAATTGGATCCATATTTACTGCTAGATCCTTAGAGCCATATAGCCCGAGGAAGCCTAATACTATTGCAACAATGGTGATGTGAAACTTTCTTCCAATAATGAAGTCAGCAAGGGCCAGAGCATGTTTGGGGGATGCCATTTCCTTGTTTAGTGTTTTGACTTCTTTTTCATGTTTTGATTTTGAAAACTTCGGTAAGAGCACTAATATTGGCCCCAGTAAAAAGTAGGTGCTTAGCCATGCAAACACCGCCCCAAGCCCCACTGCGATTCCAAGGTCTGCAACTGGGGCAACCTTGGCATCAAAAAAACTTAGAAATCCAAGGGAGGTTGTAAGTGTCGTTAAGATAGTGGGGTAGAAGTTCTTAAGTAGAGAGTTCTTTGTCGCATCATAACTTGAGAGCCCCTTTTTTAAACCCAAAAAGAAAACTGTAAGGATGTGAATAGAGTCTGCGAGGGCCACAGTCATTAGTATTGTTGGAGCTGCACTTGTCAGGGTGTTCACAGTTAATCCAATATAGCCCATGGCGCCAAACATTAATGTTGTTGAAGTGCCGATTGCTATGTAAGGAAGCATCACTCCCGACATGCTTCGAAACAGTACAATTAGTACAATTGTAAATAGTCCATAAAGAAATGGGATTAGGTAAAACATGTCTGAAATTGTGATGGACCTAAAGGCATCTGTTAAAATAACAGGTCCAAGTGCCACAAATTCAACTTCAGGGTGCTTTGCTCTTAATCTTTTAAGGAGAGCTTCCACTTGCTCGGTTATTCTCTGGTAATCTGGCGGGTTGTC
>CATMLK010000023.1:0-55731 GCA_950070535.1 uncultured Bacteriovoracaceae bacterium
TAAGTTCTTTAGGGAACAGCAGCTTGATTGTGAAGTTGATGAATGCCACCCTTCAGTTGCCAAGATCACCGTGTTTGCACGAGGTTCCCTGCAGTTTTGTTCTGGAGCACTCCTTGCACCTGATATAATTCTAACAAGTTCTAATTGCTTAACCCGAAATCTAAAGCTTCCAAACATCTCGTGTTTAAACAACATCCACGCGGTCTTTCCAGGACTTGGGGAAATGAAGCAGGAGAGTGTGGCATGTGACTATGTTATCTCATCAAATATTCTCCAAGAAGATAAAGATCCCGCACTGTGGAGAAGTGATTTTGCCTTTTTAAAGTTAAAATCGACTCCTAACAGGGCAGCTCTTCAAATAAGTAGAAAGGGTCTCGTTGAAGGGATTAGTTATAGACAATTCAAGGTAGATGTATCAACTGATACAAGTGCTAAGCTTTCGAGATCAAAGTGTTTTCCGCACTATAATAGCTATGCAAATCCATTTTCAAGAGACAGGTATTCACCAATGATGACTGTATCTGGATGTTCCTTTGCTGAAGGTAATCTGGGCTCTCCACTAATAAACGTAGATGGAGAAGTCGTGGGTGTCGTCAGCGCAAATATGAATAATGAACTTAGAAACTATATTTTCGCCAATAAAATGATGCTTGGTGAAATGGTTCCCATACAGCATGTAAGCAACTTGGCGTGTGGCAAATTTCCTTTTGAAGTTAATGCTGGAAGACAGGGCCAGCTTGAATGTGAGAAGACAATAGATACGTTGACGCTTGATCGTTACCGCTCAAGACTTCTGACTTCGAGAAAAACTCATCAAGAAAATATGAAAAAGATAGAGGAGGAACTTGAGCAGCCTGATAAATACTTTAAGTGGGATGTTAAGTTCTATCCAAATAAAAAAGGCAATGTGCTTGAGGCTCACTTTGGAAGACCAAAATGCTATTTTGAAGTAAGCTCCTGGGTTTCAGAATTTAGTGGTGGATGGAGAGGCCGCTCAGTGTATACCTATGGGTTTATAGAACCCTCTCACACTACTTATAGATTAGAAACTAAGCTTGATTCTCTATTAAGACCAATATCAGCAATAGTGGAAGCAGGGGTTAAAAACTATAAAGTTGAGTTCAACCCCGCAAGCTCCTATTTCGAGAATAAAACTGATGTGACGATCACTGCCCAATTGTTTGACTCCACAAGCGAGCAGACTTATGTAAATATCACCGACGCATGCACGCAAGAGTAGAAGAGTATTACTGCTTTAAGTCTCTCCAGCTTTTTCCTTTTCTTCGGGCCGCATTTCTTTGCCAATAATCGACAGCTTTCAAGTGTTCTTTATACGTACTAGTAAAAACATGTGTTCCATCATTTTTACTAACAAAGTAAATGTAACTGTGAGCTTCAGGGTTGAGAACAGCTTTGATGGCCGCAAGCGAGGGGTTTGCAATTGGCCCTTTTGGAAGTCCTGGAATCTTGTACGTGTTATAAGGTGTCTTTTGCAAAAGGTGCTTTTTCTTTAAATTACCATTATAGTTTTCCCAAATCCCATAAATGGTGGTTGGGTCTGCCTGCAAGCGCATTCTCTTTTTTAGTCTATTTAGATAAACACCGGCAATGGTTCTTCTTTCGAATTTGGCACCAGTTTCCTTTTCAACAATGGAGGCGAGTATTACAACTTCATGCGGGTTCAAGTGGCTTTTGCCAAAATTTAAGGAAGAAGTCTTTTCTTTGAAAAGATCAATCATTGTTCTAACAACAATTGGTGCTGGTGTTCCTGGAGCAAACTTGTATGTGTCAGGAAATAAATAGCCCTCTAGTGAAGGGGCAGCTATGCCAAGCTCCTCAACGTATTCTTGCTTTTTAACTTCTTCAACAAAGTCCTTGTAAGAAATGATGTCCTTGGATTCTAGAATTTTACCTATTTCATAAAGGTTTTTACCTTCAGGAATGGTTACACTTGTAAGTATTGGAACTCCGTCCACTAGGGTATCTAGAATTTCTCCCATATGTTGACCTGGAGCTATTTTATAGGAACCGGCCTTAATCTTATTCATTCTTTCAGTGTATTTAGCGTAGTAGTGAAAGAGCCTGGCATCTGAGATTAAACCTTGTTTAGCAAGTCTTCCATTGACGCTTGAGAACCCCTCTCCTGGCCTAACGGTAAAAGTAACTTCTTCTCCGGAGTAGGGAGAGAAGAAAATAATTGAAAAATGTATGGTTAAAAAAAACGCTGCAAAAATAGGTGCTAGCAAAGTAGAAATGAGAAAAGCGCGCTTCAACTTGAGATCCTTGGTTAGTAGTTACAATTCTTGTTCAGCTATTATAGCCTATCTGAGGATCGGTTCAAAAAATCTTCTAAAATAATTGTTGCGGCAACAGCGTCTATTTTTGAGTAATCCACTTGGAAATTATAACGCGGATCGTTTTTCATCCGGTCTTCTGCTTCCATGGTGCTTAGGGTTTCATCCTGGAGAAACATGGGAATGGAGACCTTGGACTCTAGTTTTTGTGCAAATTGCTTAATTGTTTTGGTCATAGTGGACTCTTTTCCATCGGTGAATAGAGGGATACCTAGAACCAAAACTTCTATAAACTCTTCTTCTATAATGTCCAAAATCTCTGCAGCAAGCTGCTCGTCAGATTCATACTTTATCCGTCCATAGGGGATAATCATTGGGTCAATACTTACTCGGTGCGTTGCTATTCCCGTGTATTTTTGACCGTAATCAATGGCCAAAACATGCTTTCGTTCAATAACTTCTTTGTCTATTCTACTGTTTAAATCTTGTCGCATGCAGGTTTTAAACACTTTTGTGATAGATGTGTAAAGCTGGAATATTGACTTGACATGGTTGGGTTTCCCTATATTATAAAAAATAATTCTGGACATTATTTCCAAAAATATCATTTCTAAAGAGAATTCCTACTTATCTATTTGTGGAGAACCCATGCATTTAAACAAACTCAGAGAAAAAGACATCAAAGAACTAACCAAAATGGCTGCCAAAAACGGTATCGATAACGCTGCAGGCATGAAAAAGCACGAAATAATCTTCGCTTTGCTTAAGAAACATGCAGAAGCAAAAGAAGCTATTTACGGGGAAGGTGTTCTTGAGATCTTGCCAGATGGGTTTGGCTTTTTAAGAAGTCCTGGCTACAACTACCTTCCTGGAGCGGATGATATCTATGTTTCACCAAGTCAGATTAGAAGATTTAGCTTAAGAACTGGTGATACTATAAATGGAGAGATTAGACCTCCAAAAGAGGGAGAGAGATACTTTGCCCTTTTAAAAGTAGAAAAAGTTAACTTTCAATCCCCTGAGAAGCATAAGCAAACAGTACTTTTTGATAACTTAACACCACTTTATCCAAATACTAAAATCAACCTTGAAGACAAGCCAACCAATTATTCTACAAGAATTATTGACTTGTTTGTTCCACAGGGGTTTGGGCAAAGATGTTTAATTGTTGCTCCACCAAAAGCTGGTAAGACTGTTCTTCTCCAGGACATCGCCAATGCTATCTCTGGAAATCACAAGAAAGCAAAACTAATCGTTTTATTGATTGATGAAAGACCGGAAGAAGTAACAGATATGAAAAGAAACGTTGATGCTGAAGTTGTTTCTTCAACGTTTGACGAACCTGCAAGCCGTCACGTTCAGGTTGCCGAGATGGTTATTGAGAAGGCTAAAAGACTTGTTGAAGCAGGACAAGATGTTGTTATCCTACTTGATTCAATAACTAGACTGGCGAGAGCGTACAACACTGTAATCCCACCAAGTGGTAAGATCTTGTCTGGTGGTGTTGATTCTAACGCGCTTCATAAGCCAAAAAGATTCTTTGGAGCTGCAAGAAATATTGAAAATGGCGGATCTCTCACTATTATTGCAACTGCTCTTGTTGATACAGGTTCAAGAATGGATGAAGTTATCTTTGAGGAATTTAAGGGTACAGGTAACTCTGAGATTCAACTAGATAGAAAGCTAATGGAAAAGAGAATTTTCCCTTGTTTGGATATTAATAAGTCTGCAACTAGAAAAGAAGACCTTCTAATGGATCAAGGTGACCTGAGCAAGGTTTTCGTTCTAAGAAGAGTGCTTCACCCAATGAACACTATCGATTCTATGGAGTTTGTTTTGGATAAGATAAAAAATTCTAAGACTAATACGGACTTCATGGAATCTATGAACGGCTAATACATGTGGCGATCTTTCAAGTTCACTTCTTTCTTGGGCCATGGGCTGCTTTCAGACAATGGAGGCAGCAAGAAAGAACATAGAACATCCGAGGGATCGCAAAACATTTTCTTCATCGCAGCTAGGATCGATGAGGGAATAACCTTAATAAAAAAAAAACACTCATTTCCACTCACCAGACCTGAGTTTAAAGAATTTAAATACTTAAGAGGATCTTCCTTCTTCCTTGAGTCTCTTGAACTTCTGATCGAAAAGATGTTAGTTGCACCCAAGAAAGGACTTTTCATCTCCCTAGTCTTAATTCTGGTTTTTAGCTTATTTCCTTCTATGATATTAGTAGAGTTGCCTCTGATATTGAGTCTAAGCTGGGGTCCTGATAGTTCACTTTACCTAACAATCGACACCGTCTTTAAGGTGCTTTGGTTTTATGTATTAATAAAAACACTCTCAAAGATCTCTCCATTTAAGATGGTATTTAGCTCCTTTGCGGCCCATGCAGGTTTGAGTAAATCGATTAACCGCTTAGGGTTTTTGGCCAGTGTCTTTGTTATGACTTTTATACTGTCGAATCATCTTCTTTATAGTGTTGGAGAAGCTTTGCCATTGGGGCTAAGAGAAGTGTATATTGGGATGTGGAGATTGTTATTGTGTTTAGGAGTTGCTTCTGCATTGTATGAAGTCTTACTTCTACAGAATAAGATCTTCACTAGATTTGCTGGAATTTTTCAATCGGCCTTAACACCTGTGCCGGATACTGAGTCCTGGGAAATTGCACAAATCGAGGCTTTTGCTTTAAATGAGTTAAAAAGGTACAACATAAAAAATAAAAACGTTTCTAATGATAGTTGTTGTTTCATAAAAGTTTCAGATAAGTCGGAGCTTCACTCAAACAACAATGATTGGAAGAAATTCTTGGAGCAATAAAAAATGTCAATGTTTGATAAACTAGACGAAGTTGTAAATCGTTACGAAGAACTTACAGAAAAAATGGCTGACCCAACACTATATGATCGCCAAAAAGAGTTTAAAGCTGTCTCTGAGGAGCGCTCAAATATCGAAGAGCTTGTTCAAACATACAAGCACTATAAGAAGATAAAGAACGACCTTGAAGGGGCGAAAGATCTTCTAAAGTCAGAGACTGATGAAGAAATGAGAGAGATGGCAAAAGAAGAAATTTCTGAGTATGAATCAGAAATGCCTGGCCTTGAAGACAAGCTTAAAATTCTTCTTCTCCCTAAAGATCCATTGGATAATAAGAACTGTATCGTTGAAATCAGGGCAGGTGCCGGTGGAGACGAGGCATCAATCTTTGTTCAAGATGTTTGGAGAATGTATAAAAACCATTGGTCAACTCTTGGATTTAAATCTGAGTTGGTATCAGTGAGTGAATCAGACAAAGGTGTAAAAGAAGTTATTCTGAATGTTACAGGGGAGAAGGTTTATTCTCAGATGAAGTATGAATCTGGAGTTCACCGCGTTCAAAGAGTTCCTGAGACTGAGTCTCAGGGCAGAGTTCACACATCCACTATTACTGTGGCCGTAATGCCGGAAGCGGATGAAGTTGAATTTGAGCTAGATATGAATGAAGTACGTATCGACGTTTATCGCTCTGGTGGAAAAGGTGGACAGTCAGTTAACACTACCGACTCGGCCGTTAGGGTTACCCACACTCCAACAGGCGTGCAGGTCGCGATTCAGGATGAAAAATCACAGCATAAAAATAAAGAGAAGGCCTTGAAAATTCTAAGGGCCAGAATTTATGACAGTATGGTTCAGGCCGCTCACGATGTGGAAGCTGAAAAAAGAAGAGGTCTAGTAGGCAAGGGTGATAGATCTGAGAGAATTAGAACTTATAACTTTCCACAGGGGCGTTTAACTGATCACAGAATCAATTTAACACTTTATAGTTTGGATAAAATTATAGAGGGAGACTTATCCCCAGTTGTTGATGCTCTAGTGGCACACAATCAGGCACAACTTCTTAAGGGTGAAGAAGATTAAAACCGTTGAGAGCTTCATCCAGTGTTTTTTTGATGAAAACATTGAGCACTTGAAGCTCAACTACCCGGGTATAAATCCCAATAAATTAATCGATGTTTATTGTCAGTTCTTTTCAACATCAGCTCAGGAAGCCATGACATTAGATGAGAGAAACTCCTTCTTTATGCGAATAAGGGAGGGAGAGCCTCTAGAGTACATTCTTGAAGAGAAGTTTTTCTTCAATTCTCCATTCTATGTAAATCCTGATGTATTGATACCAAGGAATGAAACTGAAATCCTGGTGGAAAAGTCCTTGGAGCTTATCTCCAAAAAGGGATGGAAAAGCTTTGCTGATATCGGAGTGGGTTCCGGCTGTATATCTTTAAGCCTTCTTACTGAAAGTATCAAACCTTTAAAAGGTGTGGCCGTAGATATCGATGAAAACGCATTAGAAGTATGTGAAATAAATCTAAGAAGACTCAAAAGCAAGATGCCTCAATCTTCTTCTTTGAAATTGTTACTTGGCGATCGTCTTGATCCTTTAAAGGAGTCTGTAGACTTTATTGTAACAAACCCTCCTTATATTGATGATGATCTTGGCAAAGAAGGTGTGCACCATCAAACCGATACTTATGAGCCTAAACTAGCACTTTATCTTCCAGCTGAAAGTTATGAGCTTTGGTTTGAAAAGTTTTTTAGAGATTCATTTGAAAAAATCAATGATGGTGGTGCATTGTTGATGGAAGGCCATGAAGATAAGCTTGAGCGACTTAGGGAGATGGCATTGACAGTGTTTGGGAGTGCTGAAATTATTCAAGATTATACCGGTGCCAATAGATTTTTATTTGCTTATAAAGATTAAAAAAAGAACTTAAGGAAAAGTTTTATGGATTATTTAGATATTAAAGGACCGTGCTCTTTCAAAGGTACTGTTAGTGTCTCAAGCTCAAAGAATGCGTCTTTACCAATTCTTGCGGCGACATTGCTCTATCCTGGAAAATGTAGTTTTACAAACCTTCCTGAACTGAGTGATATCGATTTCTTTATTCAAATTCTTCAAAGTTTAGGTGCAACTTGCAGTAAAGATTCTGTTGACGCAAGCAAGATCACCTCATACCAAGCAGACTACGATCTCGTAAGAAAAATGCGAGCGTCTGTACTAGCCTTAGGCCCATTATTATCACGTTTCAAACAGGCAAGGGTATCTCTTCCCGGAGGATGTGCAATCGGCTCGAGACCTGTGGACATTCATCTTAGTGGGATGGAGAAGCTAGGAGCGAAAATTAAAATAGAAGCAGGCTATATTGAGGCAAGTTGTAATGAATTGAAAGGAGCAAAAATTGTTCTGCCTTTTCCTTCGGTTGGTGCCACAGAAAACCTTATGATGGCAGCAGCTTATGCAAAAGGTGAAACTGTAATAGACAATGCTGCAAGAGAGCCTGAAATCGAGGATCTGGCAAATTTTATGATCAAACTTGGTTTTGATGTGAAGGGGGCAGGTAGCTCAACAATTAGCATCAATGGCAAGCAAATTGATGAAATTGGTACAAAAGAAGTTGTCCATGAAATCATAGGTGATCGAATTGAAGCTGCAACATATATCATAGGTGCTTTGATAACAAATTCTGAGGCCAGAATAGAAGGGTTTAAAAGTGCACACTTGGATATTGTATTAGACACCCTTAAGACAATGGGAGCTCAACTGAAGATAGAAGAAAACGCTGTTGAGGTCAAAAAGTCTGGACAGTTATCAGGAGTTAGAGTGGAGACTGCTCCTTATCCTGGTTTTCCAACAGATGCACAAGCTCAACTAATGGCGTTAATGGGTGTTTGCAAAGGTGACTCTCAAATCTCTGAACATATCTTTGAAAACCGTTTCATGCATGTTCCTGAACTTGCTCGCATGGGTTACGATATCAAAGTAGATGGCCGAGTGGCATATATTAAGGGAGAGTCTAAATTGGTTGGAGCTCCTGTAATGTGTACTGACCTAAGGGCAAGTGCAGCATTGGTCTTGGCGGCCATGGCAGCAAATGGCAATTCTCAAATTAATAGGATTTACCATTTGGATAGGGGATACGAGAAGCTGGCCGACAAGTTGAAAAGCTTAGATGTTAATATAGAGAGGGTGAAACAATGAGTGACTGTTTATTTTGTAAAATCGTTCAAGGTGAAATTCCATCTAAGAAAGTATACGAAGATGAAAATGTTCTTGGCTTTCATGATATAAGCCCAAACGCCAAAGAGCACTACCTCTTTATTTCAAGAGATCACTCAACCAATGTTAATGATATGTCTGAAAGGAATCCAGATTCTATTGTTCACGTTTTTAATGCCATTCGAAAGTTTACTAAAGAAAGTGGGTTGGAAAAAAGTGGCTTTCGCGTAGTTACCAATACAAATAGAAACAGCGGACAGATCGTCTTCCACACACACTTTCATGTTCTCGGGGGAGAGCCTCTTAAGGGCTTTGGCGCTTAATTCTTTTGGAACGGCCTGTTTCAGGAACACTGTTTCAGAAACAAGCTGTTTCGGCCAATGTGAAAAAAATACACTCATCTGGCCTCAGCAATTGAGACTGTTGGCAATCTATCCTATTACCTTCTTATACAAAAATGAGTTGCAAAGAATTGTTTGCGCTCTTTGTCGAATACCCCAACGACAAACGGAGAAGAACGATGGATATTTACACCTACACAAGGCCAGAGCTTTACCTCAAAGATATGCTTGCTGCCAAAAAAGAAAAGAATCCCCAATTTTCTTTAAGAGCGTGGGCAAGACTTCTAGGTATGAAAACACACACACCTCTGCAATTGATGCTGGCAAGCAAAAGACCAATTCCTAAAAAGTATATCCCGCTTTTTGGAAAATCCCTCAACTTGTCCGATGAAGAAGTTATTTATTTGGAAATAATGATTGACCATCAAAGAGCAAGAAATGAGGAACAAAAGAAGAAGTGTTTTGATCGCATGCAAAATGCAAGAAACACAAAGCTTTCTCAAAATGAAGAAGCCTCAGAGGAAGAAAACACTCCTAATTTGGTATTAATCAAGACTGAAGAGTCTTCGGCCAATATTTATAATTAAAAAAAGAGGTTGAACCTCTTTCTCTCTCTCTCAATACTCTTTCCGTCTTGGTCTCCCCTCAGACCAAGGCGGATTTTTTTATTGCTCTGTTTGAAGCCCTGAAAAGATAGCAATCAATATAGATTTTTGAAGCTGGTTGAAGCTTTTTAATTTTGCCATCATTAGTATAGGGCTTAGACCTATTTGGACGGTGGCGACAAGTTTGCCATTTGAAGAGTCAAATTCGGTGATGTTAAAGAACTCGCCAAATTCATTTTCATATTCTTTCATTACCTGCTCTTCTTTTTCCTGTCCTTCAAAAATTTGAGGGCTTTTGAAGCCTGTTACAAAAGAGTGGGAGAGGCTTGGTTTGTCATTTTTAGACCCTTCAGACTCTCTTACATCATGAAAAATTGCTGTAAGTTCCAATGTTCCAAGGTTTGTTTTGATTAAAAACCACAGCTCCTCAAAGAAAGCATTGCGGTCGGTGCGCCACAAATCTTTGAGGTAAGTTATGGTTGGGTAAAGGTGTTCAATTGTCTTGATATTATTATTTAAAAGCCAACGAGCGTTAATTTTTGCATAAACTTCACACAACTGCTCATAACTTAAAGAATCAAAAGACTCTATGTCTAGGCCAAGGCTGTCGGCCCCAACCACAGGATAAAACTTCTCTTCATCTTCAAAAGTTTTTTGAAGTCCTTCTGGAGGATTTTGCCCAATGTATAGAAGGAGATTTAGATTTGTTTCTTTGATTTCAACAGTGTCTAAAACTCTAGACTCTATGGTTGATGAGTCCACCTTAAGCTCTTTTAGCAAAAATTGGCTTTCAGACTTTACTAGTCCTATGTTGATTTGCATGGCCGAATATCCTCTTAAATTGGTCAGTTATGAATTTAAAGCATTCTAACAGAGCTTGATTTAAGTTACAATACTGGCATGAGCATAACAAAGTGCGTAGTAATATTTATTTTTCTTTCTCTTAATGCTTCAGCTCAGGACGAGCGCTTCTTTCGTAAAATCTTTACCAATGAATTGAATTTAGAGTCACCTAAACCGGCCGCAAAGGTCGAGGTCTCGAGCCCACTCTACATGGTCGATATAAATAGAGATGGTATCAAAGAGGGACTTGTGACCCATAAGAAGGACGGACAAGATTACTTTCAGATTAAAGATAAGTATGGTGTGCTTAAATTTTCTGAGAAGCTTAAGGCAAAAGGGCTCGATTCAAGCATTTACAAAGTTGAATTGAAAACAGTCAATTCTAAGACCGATTTACTCTTAATCCATTTTTATGAAGGCTACTCTGGAGTCTTTGATTATAAGGCCACGGCAAGACTCTATTTTGTTGTTATTGAAGATAGAGATTTAGATAAGGTCTATTCCTACAAAGGGCCAGCTATTTTTCTTGAAAGAGAGAAGGTTGGAAATCAATATAATTTGAGAAAGTATCACGTGAATGTCTTAGATTATAACAAGGACGGACACAATGAAGTGTCCGTAACTTATAACAATATTCAACGCTTGTTTTTTTATAAAACCAAAGGTCTTTGGCAGGCCCTTTAGGAAGCCTTTTTGATTTCTTCGCTTTCTTCTGAAACTTCTTTTTTGTAATCAGCTAGCTGTGCTACATTTCCTGTCTCAGCGGATTGCTCTCTAGTTATTCCAGAGCTTCTTGTTATCCCATACCACATAGCAAATGGAAGCATGATAAAGCTAAACAATACTATTGTTGGAACCCACTCAGACCAAGGAGAACTAGAAGTCCCTTTGTACGCGGGAACGGTGTTTCCAAAGGCGAACTTAAACTGCTCTCCCTTGTAATTTTCAGAATAGCTTTCGGGCTCTACACCCACAAAATCTTCCACCGCTGGTTTTCTTGCATGGGCCAAAGGCATAATAAATAGGGCTATTAATCCAAAAAACAAAAAATTCTTGATCTTCATACAGGTCTCCTTGGATGACTTTTCGGCTATTTTTGACCATTTCTTAATGCTTGTTTGAGCACGGCAAAATTGACCCAAATAATATGTACTAAAGTTCTTGTTTATATCTTCCGATATGCCGATTAAGTTGAACCTGCTTAAGGGCAAAAGTATGAAAGAATTTACCGCAATTGTTGTTTTAATGTCTATTTTCACCTTCGGTTTAGGCGAAGCTGGACTTTGGGAAGACTTCAAAAAAACGGCTGAGACCACTCATAAATATGAGTACAAGGCCTTGAGTTATTCCAAAGAGATTCGAATGCTTAAAAAGCAAAATGAATCGCTTCAAGCTGAAATTGCAAAATTGAAGTCTGAAAAAGAGCACCTTAAAATGGCAATGACAGGAAGTAAACGAAATAGGGCGATCGCCAGCATTCCCAAGAAAAGTGTGAACGACTTGGTGAATTTTGACCTTTACAAGTGGAGCCCTGAGAAGCTTTTAGGTGTGGGAGAAAAGGCGCTTCATTTCAAAAAGTATGAAAAGTCCGCTCAATTTTATAATACGCTTTTAGAGAAGTATCCTGAGCATGCTTCAATAAATGACAAAGTCCTTTTTGAGGCTGGCATCGCTGCGTATGAATCACAAAAACATTATGACTGGGCCGTGACTCACTTTTCGGCTCTTGTTAGAAAGCATCCTAGATCAAATTTATACCGTGGGGCCAAGTTGTGGTTAGGTCTATCCCATTTCCACAAAGGCAATCATGAAAAATTTGTAGCAACGGTTGAAGAGTTTAGATCAAAGTATAGAAATACCAAAGAGTGGAAAGTTTTAAGCAATTATTACGAAGACATCGCTTTTAGATACAAGAAGTAGGTTCATATGCGCTCAATCGCTTTATTCATTTTTTTATTTTCAATGCAGGCCCAGGCAAAAATAATTGCAAGGGTCTTAGACGTTGGCGGCAATTCTTTTGTTTTTGACTCTAGAGGACAGTCTCAACAGCTCAGATTTGGATCTAAGATTTATGATATGTCTGAAGTTATGGTGGATGATTCATCCTATTTAACGGTTCTTGATCAGTCAGATAATATTCACCATCTTGCAGGTGGAACTTACGCTAAATTCTTCAATAATCTTTTAGAAATTAAGAATGGCTATGTGTGGACGAGCGCTAAGAATCCAGCCTTTATAAATACTATTAACTCTGTGATTAGTTATAAAAGCGGGCAGTTTATAACTTCGGTGAATAGTTCTGCACTTAAGACTCAAGTCTTATCTTTGACGGCCTCGCCAAAGCTTGCAAGTTCACTAGAGCCAAATTTGTCCATAGATGTCCCTTCAGGACATTTTTCTTTTATTGATCAAACTTATGAGAAAGGGCTTCCAAGAAGACCGACGCGTGTAGGGCTAAATTCTTACAAAAGCATAAAGGGCCTTTTTGCCAATGTAAAAGGCCTTGAAAAAACAACTTTTGAAAAAACTCTATTCTCGGCGGAATCTCCATCTGTAGTAAGAAAAATAGCCTCTGTTGAACCAAGCGTTCAATCTCATCCCACTTCGAGAATTGGGAAGCAGAAGGGCAAGGTTATTTTTATAAAAACCGCCTCTAGAAATCCTGCAAGTGTTCAAAAAGAAAGTGCTATGGATTATTACAAATCAATGATGCCAAAGCCTAAAAAGAAAGTTGTAAAAAAGCCTAAGAAGGTCAAGATTAAGTATTTCGGGTTTGATTTCAACAATAAAGAATCCAAGACTTCAGCAAGAAAGAGTAAGGTTGTTGTAAGCCCGTCAATTGTAAATAAAGTTGATAATGTGCAAAGAGTTCCAGCCTCGGCCCACACTATGGGAATTGTTCACGATATCAATTCAGCATTTGAGAAAAGCCTAAATAATAAAGTAATAAATAATAGGCGACACTCTGACGAGGTTAATCAATTGATCGATGAACTCAAGAGTTTCAAGAAAGATTACTCCAAACATTACTAAGGCAAAAAAGGCCTTATCCTATTGAATTTCAATGAATTGTTATAAACTCTAGTTACATAAAATTTAATGTAACGAGGGTTTATATGTTCTACAAAGACGAGCCTGGCCTAACATACGATGATGTATTGTTAATGCCAAATTACTCTGAGGTTCTTCCTCATCAGGCAAAGCTTGAAAGCCGATTCACCAAAAATATTTCACTAAAAATTCCCATTGCTTCCTCGGCAATGGATACTGTAACTGAATCTGCAACGGCAATAAAAATGGCGCAACTTGGTGGTATTGGCGTCATCCATAAAAACCTTTCAGTCAAAGAGCAGGCCAAAGAGGTCACCAAGGTTAAAAAGTTTGAGTCAGGTATTGTCCTGGATCCTATAACTGTTCGGGAGGACGATACTTTATCAGCTTTAAACGCTTTAATTAAGAAGTATGGATTTTCAGGTTTTCCCGTAGTTGACAGTGAGAACAAGGTTGTTGGCATTGTTACAAACCGAGATGTCAGATATGAAAATGAAAACTCCAAGCGGGTAAAAGATATGATGACTGACAGGGAGCACTTGGTAGTTGCTCCAGAGGGCATCTCGTTAAGTGATGCTAAAAAGATTCTTCACACTCATAGGGTGGAAAAACTTCCCGTTGTCGATGAAAACGACAAGCTTCTAGGAATTGTAACTATCAAAGATATTCAAAAGTCTATGGACTACCCAAGTGCGAACAAAGACCAGTTGGGGCGCTTAAGAGTTGCTGCAGCTGTTGGGGTTGGCGAAAAAGAGCTAGTTCGTGCTAAGGCCTTAATAGAGGCCGGAGTTGATGCTGTTGTTGTGGATACGGCACACGGTCACTCCAAAGGCGTAATGGAGATGGTTAAAAGTGTAAAAGACATCAGCAAAGACGTTGATGTTGTAGCGGGAAATGTGGCCACAGCAAAGGCATGCGAAGACTTAATTAAATGTGGTGCTGACGGTATTAAGGTTGGCATTGGCCCAGGATCAATATGTACAACAAGAATTGTTGCTGGAATTGGTGTGCCGCAGTTACAGGCCTTGCTTGATTGCAGAGATGTTTGCATGAAAGCCGACGTGCCTTTCATTGCCGATGGTGGAATCAAGTTCTCTGGTGATATTGTAAAAGCTTTGGCCGCCGGAGCGGAGACTGTAATGATCGGCTCTCTGTTTGCCGGGACGGATGAAACTCCAGGGGAGCGTGTTATTTATCAGGGACGTGCATATAAAATGTATAGAGGCATGGGCTCACTAGGGGCAATGGTTAAAGGCTCCAAGGATAGATATGGACAGGCCAGTGTGTCAGAAGAAAATAAACTAGTGCCGGAAGGTATTGAAGGCCAGGTCCCTTACCGTGGACCTCTTGAAGAAAATATTTACCAATTGCTTGGCGGGATTAGATCTGGAATGGGCTATACCGGATCATCCAATCTTAAAGAGCTTAGAGATAAAGCAAAATTTGTGAAAATCTCTCCAGCAGGCCTTCAAGAGAGTCACCCTCACCAAGTTACAATTACTAAGGAAGCCCCTAACTATAGGTTGAAATAATATGAGCGATGTTTGGATTGTTGATTTTGGTTCTCAGTACACCCAGTTAATTACTAGAAAAGCTAGAGAGCTAGGTTATTCTAGTGTCATTATAACTGTTGATGATGCATTTGAAAAAATTGATAAAGGGGAAACACCTCTTGCATTTATTCTTTCTGGAGGACCTCATTCTGTCTTTGAAGACAAGACTGATTATACTAAAATTTTTAAGGCAGGAAGACCACTTCTTGGTATTTGTTATGGGATGCAGCTTATAGGGCAGTATCACAATGGTGTGGTTGAAAAGGGCGAAGTTGGAGAGTATGGTCACTCAACAGTACTTTCGGAAAACAATTTTTCTTTTCCTGGTATGCCGAAATCATTTAATGTCTGGATGAGCCACTCTGATCATCTATCTAAGGCACCTGAAGGTTTTGAAATAATTCTAAAAAGTAATAACGGTCTTATCGCTGGCATTGAGAATAAAGATCAAAAGATCATGGCCTTGCAATTTCATCCAGAAGTTAATCACACAGAGTTTGGAAAGGAAGTTTTAAAGCATTTCTTTCATGACATTGCCAATGTTCAGCCAAACTGGTCGAACAAGGTCATGCTAGAAACTTGTCTAGAAGAAGTAAGAGAAGTTAAAGGATCAAAAGTTCTATGTGCTTTCTCCGGCGGTGTTGATTCGCTTGTTGCTGCGACTATTGCTCAAAAAGAGCTTGGTGATGACCTGTATTGCTTTTTTGTCGATAACGGGCTTTTAAGACCACAAGATCACAATCACATTATAACGCTTCAAAAAGAAACAGGGTTAAACATAGAAATTGTGGACGCCAGTGAGGCCTTTCTCAGTAAACTTAAAGGCGTGGATGATCCAGAGAAAAAACGAAAAATTATAGGAAACACTTTTATTGAGGTTTTCGAAGACAAGGTTAAGAGTTTTGAGAAAGACAAGGGAATTAACTTTGAATATCTTCTTCAGGGAACACTTTATCCAGATGTTATTGAGTCTATAAGCCCTCATAAAAAAGGTGGAAAGTCTGTAACCATTAAATCCCACCATAATGTTGGGGGTCTTCCTGAGAGAATGAACCTGAAACTACTGGAGCCTCTAAAGTTCTTATTTAAAGATGAAGTTAGACAATTGGGTGAAGCAGTTAGTTTAAAACATGACTGGGTTTATCGTCATCCTTTTCCTGGCCCTGGCATTGGGGTTAGAGTTCTCGGTGAACTTCTTCCTGAATCAATTAAAAAAGTTCAAGGAAGTGATCAAATCTTGTTTGAGGAATTAAAAGAGCAGAATTTATACGAGGCCTGTTGGCAGGCGTTTACAGTGCTTCTACCGGTAAAGACTGTTGGTGTTAAAGGTGACTCAAGAGCATATGAAGAGGTCATCTGTGTGCGAATAGTTAATTCCACAGACGGAATGACCGCCACTTGGACTGACCTGCCACACAGTTTTCTTAGCAAAGTAAGTAATAGAATTACCAATGAGGTAAAAGGCGTTACTAGAGTTGTTTATGACATCACCTCTAAACCTCCTGGTACGATAGAGTGGGAGTGAAATCTCTTTTTATTTAGTTTATTTTTTCGTTTTGTTTATCACTTTTACCAACAGGTTCCGTTTTCGCGAATTCCCCCTGTCAAAAGGTTAAAAAGAGTTTTAAAGACGAAAGCGGCTTTGAAGTTTATGTTTTGGAGTACTTCCCGAAGTCGTTCCCACTGATTTTCAATTAAAATTGTTGGATCACCGGCAGCCCTAGTACGTTTTAAAGCTTTCTTGGGGACATAAAGCCTCAGTGGTTTTGACGTGGCTTTTCTACTCCGACGATATTGTGGAGTTCTTTAAGAAGCCTTCCAAATCGCTTACAGAGTGGTGACTTCCACAAATTTTTGGCAAAATTGCTTGATTTGATCCATATCAATAATTTTTAATCAAATTTTATTTAAAAAAGGAATGCCAGGCCAAGTGGCTGAATTTCTTCAAAAAATCCTTACAGTTTAAGTCCATTTTAAAAAGTTGTTTTCCCAAATCTCTCTACCCCTATAATTTCAATTACGAAGATTTCGAAGGGGGGCCAATGGCAAATAAAGAAGTATTCCTGGAAAGTTTAAGATCACAGTACAGGAGTGACATTGAAATGATCATTAAAGAGTGTCAGCATTTTGGAAGAACGTGGCTTGATATTGAGGCCCTCAACAGCAAGCTTGGTCAACTTCACGACTTTGCCAGTATGGCCGGTCTCTCTGAAGATGAGTGGCTGGAACTAATTTATGAACTATCTCCAGAAGTTTATGAAAACCTAGATTTTGGGGTTATCGCAGCTTAAATAACTTATCTAGAAGGCCTTGGGAATCCAAGGCCTTTTTATTTTTCCAAAATTCTTTTTTCAGGCCTGCCAGTCGGGATTTCCACGTGTTGACGCATGTTGTAGTTTTTTACAATATTAGACAAAAATGGGATAATGCCTTCACACACAGTTAGCGAGGCAATTCCAATGAAAAATCCTTTTATGCACGCCGAGAGGCCAATTAAGGAAACCCATCCAGATAGTTTTGTTCATCTTCATTTGCACACTCAATACTCTCTTCTTGATGGAGCGTTGAGATTGGATGATTTGTTTGAAAAAGCAAAAGAATATAATATGCCTGCCATTGCGTGTACTGATCACGGCAACATGTTTGGCGCGATTGATTTTTATACAAAAGCAATTAAAGCAGGGATTAAACCAATCCTTGGCTCCGAAGTTTATTTCACTCCTGGCTCGAGGTTTGATAGAAGGCCGCCTAAGAAAAATAGAACGCTGGACTCTCAAGATGAAGAGGAAGGGAAGTATCAGATTCACCACTTGGTTCTTCTGTGCAAGAACGAAGTAGGGTATAAAAATCTTTGCCAACTTCTTTCCAAAGCATACTTGGAAGGAATGTACTACAAGCCAAGAGTGGATATTGAGTTGTTGCGAGAGTTTGGTGAAGGACTTATTGCGACCACAGCTTGTTTAAAAGGTGAGGTGGCGTTTAATTTTTTCACAGGCCAGGACGAGAGAGCAGGGCAGGCCATTCAAAAACTCAAAGATGTTTTTCAAGATGACTTTTACTTGGAGATCCAAAGACATGGACTAGAGGAAGAGCAAGTCTATGAGAAAATTATCGAGTATGGTAAAGCAAATGATATAAAGCTTGTCGCAACCAACGACTGTCACTACTTAACTAGAGAAGATGCCGCTGCCCAGGAAGTTCTTTTATGTATTCAGACACAGAAGACTTTTATGGACGAAAAGCGGATGAAGCTTACTGCAGATGAGTTTTATTTTAAGTCTGCAGATGAAATGCGTGAGCGCTTTTCAGATTTACCTGAATCTTGTGACCACACACTGGAGATTGCTGATAAGTGTAATTTGGAAATCACTTGGCACGACGACGACGGAAAACAAATCTATCACCTGCCTGACTTTAAACAGTTTATTACTACAGGGGAAACTGAGGAGGACTTCTTTAAGAGGATGGCCCAAGAGGGTCTTGAGGAACGATTTAAAGGTCCCCATTTTACGAAACTAGTTAAACAAGACAACTGGGAAGAGGAACTCAAGCCTCAGTATTATGAAAGACTTCAGGTTGAGATCGACACGATTTTAACCATGGGGTTTCCAGGTTACTTCCTTATTGTATCCGACTTCATAAAGTGGGCAAAAGACAATGATATACCTGTCGGCCCGGGAAGGGGTTCCGGTGCCGGCTCATTAGTTGCTTACGCAATGAAGATTACCAATATTAACCCGCTTCCATACAACCTTCTATTTGAGAGATTTATCAATCTTGAGCGTATTACAATGCCCGACTTTGACGTCGACTTTTGCCAAGATAGAAGACCTGATGTTTTAGACTACGTTACAAAAAAGTATGGCGAGGACAAAGTTGGTCAGATCATCACATTCGGTAAGCTTCAGGCCAAGGCCGTAATTAGGGACGTTTCTCGAGTGTTTGGTCTTCCTTACGCCGAAACCGACGCCTTAGCAAAACTCATACCCGATGAGCTTGGAATCACACTTCATAAAGCTATTGATATGGAACCAAAGCTTGCAGAGCTTGAGGAACGTGATCCAAAAATTAGAAGAATCCTTCATATCTCAAAAAGACTGGAGGGTCTTCTAAGACATGCTTCTGTTCACGCATGTGGTGTTATTATCACAAACGATCCACTCGTTAACTACTGTCCTCTTTATAAAGGCAGAGAGGGGGAGCAGGTCGTTCAGTTTGATAAAGACTTCTCCGAGCTCATAGGACTTGTAAAGTTTGACTTCCTTGGACTAAAGACTCTTACCGTTATTAAAAACGCATCCAACTTCATTCAAAGGGATCATGATCCTGACTTTGATATTGAATCGATTGATATGGAAGACCAGGCCGTATATGACTACGTGTCTGAAGGAAAAACCACTGGGGTTTTTCAACTAGAGTCCTCTGGGATGAAAGATCTCTGCTCCAGGCTTCAGCCAGGAACGATAGATGACATAACCGCGATTAACGCTCTTTATCGTCCAGGTCCAATGGGCCTTGGGATGCATGATGAATTTATTGAAAGAAAGTTTGGTAGAAAAGAAGTTGATTACTTCTTTGATGACCTAGAGCCAGTTCTTCAAGATACCTATGGGATTATCGTTTACCAAGAGCAGGTTATGAACATTGCTCGAATCGTTGGTGGATACTCTTTAGGCGAAGCAGATATGCTTAGAAGGGCCATGGGGAAAAAGAAGCTCAAAGAAATGGAGAGACATGAAAAGATCTTCTTAAAAGGAGCTGAAGAAAGGGGCTACGATCTAAAAAAAGCAAAAGAGATTTACGACTTAATGGCGGAATTTGCAAAATATGGATTTAACAAGTCCCACGCTGTTGCCTACGCCTTTATTGCTTATCAAACAGCATTTCTAAAAAAATATTATCCTGCTTGTTTCTTTGCTTCATTGCTTGGAACTGAAATGTCTAATACTGACAAGGTTACGGCATATATTAATGATGCAAGAGATATTGGGATTGAGATTCTTCCTCCCGATGTAAATGAATCTCTGTATCTCTTTAACGTAATTGAGAACAAGATACGTTTTGGGATGGGAGCTATTAAAAACGTTGGAGAAGGTCCTGTTGAAGCAATTATTGCTGAAAGAGAGGCAAATGGGCCTTATGAAAGCTTCATCGACTTTTGTGAAAGAGTTAGCATGAAGAGTTGCAATAACAGGGTTCTTGAATCTCTCATTAAAGTAGGAGCCTTTGATGATTGTGAAAAAATGAATCGAAAAACTCTTTTGGAGAACCTTGAGTTAATCGTAGCTCACGCTAAGAAAAAACAGGAAGAAAAGCTTGCAGGGCAAGTGAACCTATTCGATTTGGCCGGTGGCTTTGAAGAGACCAAAGAAGAAATGCTTAACGTTAACGTTGTGGATGATTTTGATGAGAAAGAAAAACTTGGGTATGAGCAAGAACTTCTTGGTATTTTCGTTTCCGGACACCCTCTGGAAAAGTATGAAGAGCTTCTAAAAGAGCTTGTCTCAATGCCAGTAAAAGATATTCATGATCTTCCTCAGATGGCCAAGCCTGAATTCGACTTTAGAGACCCTAAGAGGAATAAGGATCCATCAAAGAGAAATATGACAATTGCAGGTCTAATTGTTGAGAAGAAACAAATCGTGACAAAGAAAGGCGATCGAATGGCATTTGCCACTATTGAAGACCTTTCTGGTAAAATTGAGGTCATTTTCTTTCCAAAGGTGTACAACGAGTGTTTTGAATACCTGGAGGGAGACGATCCAATTGTGGTGAATGGATATGTACGACTATCGGACGACAGAAGAAGCTTCTATGCAAACTCCGTTAAAAGGATAGAGGATGAGTCGGATGACAAGGTGAAGGCGGTGAGAATATCTGTAGATGTAAGTCAGTTAAATGATTTCTCGATGCCAAAACTTAAACAGGTTCTTTTGAGTTATAGAGGAAGTGTACCTGCCCATTTTATATTTGAAACGGCCGAAGGTAAGGCAAAAATGGAATTGGGTAATAACTATCTTGTAAATCCAACGCCACAAATGGCGGCTAAAATTAACGAATTATTGAATAATAATTCTGTTCAATTTATAGTTGATGGAAGGTTGGAACAGGCAGTTCAATAAAGGAATATTATGCTCAGATATCTTGTAGCTCTTTTTATGGTCTCACAAATCTCTTTGGCGGCAGATGCCGTAACAGGAAAGGGGACCTTTGTCGCCACTAACGACGATTCTTTAAGTTTTGTTAACGAACAGCTTAAACATGAAGGGTTTTCAGATATCATTGGCAAAGTTCTTGATGAGATGGGATTAAACTCTCAGCTGTTCTGGCAAAAGTACAATGAAGACTTTCAGCAGGCCTTTGATAGGGTAGATAGTGTCTTGAAACAAAATTACAAGGTTGAAGACAATCCAAGTGCTGGGCAGCTGGAAGACTATAAAAGAGTCTCCAGGCAGAGAAGACTGAAAATGCGCAGAAGCTTTGGCGGGCTTGACCGCGTGGTTAAGTCCTATTCGATAAAAAAAATCTCAAGATCTGCCCAAAATCCAAAATCAAGATTTATACGACTGCAAGGTAAGGTTGATAAAAACTTACTTGGAAAAATCTATTACCAATTTGTAAGAGGTAAGAGATCTACGGAGTATGGTACTCTTTATATTCATGTAGACTATAATTTAAAGAACCTTACCTTTGCAGAACTTGGAGTCGGCAATGATAAAGACTTTACTGAAGTTGTTAATAATCATTGGCTGAAGTGGTTCTCCCAAAACAAGCCGAAAAATATCGCAAATGTTGAAATATTAAATTCAGATAAACTAAAACGTCTTCAAGAGTATTTTAAGCTTCCATATGAGAAGATGATCTCCTCGATACCTGAACTTTTTGTAAACTCACTATATCTAAGAATTGAAGTGAACATGGAGAAGGTTAAGAAGGATGCAAAATTTAACCAATATGTGTTTGCCTACGATGGGGGACTTTTCCTCCAGGACCTTCAAAATGCTCAAATACTGAGCTCTTTTCAGTTCGACAGACAAGTGAAATCCTACCCTCTAGTTGAGCAGGAGAACATCAGTAGCCTTGTTGCCAACTATGTTTACCGAATGCCTTTTGAACACTTCACTAAGCTTAACGGTGTTATCAAGGCAATTCCACCAATGACTAGTATTCAAAGGCTTGCTCTTTACGAGTATAATAACATTGGCGATGTATATGAGTTGATGAAGCTTATGGAAAATAAAGGTATCAAATACTCTCTTCGACCTAGGCTTGAGTCAATAGGAAATGGAAGAGCAGAACTGGTGGTCTTTTATGATGGAGCTCTAAATCAGCTAAAAAGCATGCTCAAAGACATGCAAGCGGCAAAAACATCGCTGTCTTTTGACTTTATTGATACAGACACCGTTATTGGTATAAAATTTAACAAGTTGCAGGACGATAAAAAGAAACTCTAGGAGTCTGGGTTGGGTCCAAATGTAAGCTTGTTAAGAGTTAGTGCTCTAGCTATTTCCACAATTTTATTTTTAACTTCGTGTATGAATAAGCCTATCAGGCGTAGAGGCAGCAGCTATGTGCCTCGCGGGCAGTATGGGCAGGAGAGTCGTCCGGAATTTTACCCAATAAAAAAGAAGGTTGCACTTCTGCCATTTTTTAATGAGTCACCCTTCGGAAAAGAGGATCTCGCAATCACTGCAACTGAAGAGTTTCGCAGAGAACTGGGAAGAATGCGAGACTATAACGTGGACCCTCAGGCACAAAGTCTATTTGGAACAAGTAAAGAAATCTATGCTGGTGGGGGAATGAAGCTTGTTCAACTCACAAGAAAGGCCAAGCTTTCAGGGGTAAATCTTGTTATATATGGCCGTATCACTCACGCTAAAGTGAGGCAGAAAACAGATGAAATAGGCATGGTTAGAAAGACCAAAAGTTACGCTGAAAGTGTTGTTGAGGTTCGAGTGTTTGATGTGCATGCAAATAAAGAAATTTTCTCTGAGAAAATGGATGGCAATATAAATGATAGTGCTCACAAATTCTTTTTAAGTGAAAGAGACGCCACATTAGACTATAGAAGAAATTTATTACGTTATTCGGTCCGAGTCGCTGTAAGAAGGTTTTTGCCAAAGATTAACAAACTTGGCGCAAAGCTCGACTGGGTTGGAAGAGTTGCAAAAATTATTGGATCAAAGATCTATGTGAATGCTGGTAGAAAGTCTGGAATCACGGTTGGTGATATTCTTAAGGTTATGACAGAGGGTACAGAAATATTTGATCCCGAGTCTGGGGCCCTAATTGGCGTAAGCAAGGGCGAAGTTAAAGGAACCCTCGAAATTATTGACTTTTTTGGCCCAGATGGAGCCGTTGCTATTCTTCACTCTGGTGGATCAGTAACTGAAGGTGACTTCGTCCAGCTCTATTAATATTCTTTTTTGTATGTAAATGCTACACTGTGTCACTTTGAGGTTGTCTCTCCTTCTGGTTATGGTAAGAAAGTCCAAACCCTTAAAGGAGAATTTTATGAAAAAAATTTCAACGATCGCTAGTGTTGCCCTTCTTTGTGCAAGCCTATCCACACCTGCTCAGGCCACACAGGAACAACAAGCACTTCTGGCCACTTCTGCATCGACTTACTTGGGTGTAGGATTGGGTGCTATGTACCTTACTACTGTTGGAAGTGCTGGTGCAGGGAGCTTAATTCTTGCAGCTGTAATGTCTACTATTTATGTAGGGGGGAATTCAGCATACTACCAAGGTCTAGACAATGACTCAGTTGAGGTATTGGCAGGAAATGCAAAAGTAGATGACTTGCCTGCTATCTCTATATTTAAAGAAGATTTGACTGCAAATTCAGATACAATCGAGCAGAAAATCTTCGAAGAAACTGGCGAAGAATTTTCGATTGAAGAGCTAAGTGATGAAGACATCGCAACACTTGCTTTGCATGTATCACAAAAACTATAAGAACAAAGTTCTTTCTTTTAGTATGTCAGACCTAGCTTAAGCTGGGTCTTTTTTTTTGGTTGTCACTGCCACCACTTCATAAGCCTTCCTGTTAGCTAATAGAATACTGTCAAAAGATTAGACACTTTTATAGCTATAAATTATTAAATTTATTGGGAAGACCTTGGCAAACATATTGCATCTTTTTACGGAAACTGTATGGAGTGTTGTATGTTTAAAGTGTTTGCATTTGCGTCTTTTATTTCCTGTGTATTTGGAGCCTTTAGTGCTCACTCACTGGAGTTGTCGATTGATGTCGATAATAAGGCCGTGGAAGCCTTCATAAAAGATGTAGAAAGTACTTTGCCCCAAGCAGTTAAAACGGATATCTCAAAAAAACTAAAAATCAGCTTTAAAGAGTTTTTTGGAGAGACTGAAATTGACCCTGAAAGAGTATGTTCTAGAACTAAGGCCAGAGCTCAAAGGTATGGAGCTGCATATTTAAATTTTGATAAAATAGAACTTCACGCAGGATTCTTAAACGCTATCAGGGATAAGTATAACGGTGATAAGGTCACTGGTCTTGAGTGTGGGCATTTGGATGTTTATTCTCTTGCAAAGGGGGCATTGATTCATGAGCTTGCCCACTTTTACGACTATGCCACTTTTGAAAGAAAATATGAAAGGGATGTGTGGCAGACAAAAAGGGCCAATCCGAAAAAACCTTATTTAACTTATAATGAGATTCACAAGAATAATTTTTCATCCATTCCCACTTATGGCTTCATAAATGGTTGGAGATTTGATGGTTCTCGATCCAGGTCTCTGGAGAATAAGCACTCCAAAGTAAACCATTCACCTGACATTTATGAGTACCAAGATATTAAAGAAAACTTTGCGGTAAATTTTCAATTTTTTCTACTAGATCCTGAATACAAATGTAGAAGGCCAGTTCAATATGAGTTTTTATCCAAGGAACTCAATCACATTCCTTTTGCAGGTGTGAATTGCAACGACATTGTAAGGGTGCCGATTCTTATAGATGGAAAAATAAAAATTCAAACTATTAATAAGGCCCATATTAGAGACGTTTATTATCTATTTGCTGGAGAAGCTGAAAGCATGATGAGTCGCTGGGGTCATAGTATGTTCAGATTTACTGTGTGTCCTCCAGATTTAAGTGATATGAGATGTAAAATCGATAAAAGATATAACTATGTTTTAAACTTCACAGGTTTTATTCCGGGACTTGATATCGATATGGTGGATGGGCTTATAGGCAATTATGATTCGGTTGTGTCAATTTCAAAGTTGGAAGATACGATACCGCAATATACGATTAATGAAGAAAGAAATTTATACAGCTTTCCTATGGATCTCAATAGTAAAGAGAAGGAAAGATTCATTAATCTTGCTATTCAAAGAGTGTGGAATTACATCGGCACTTATAAGTTCATTTCAAATAATTGTGCGACAGAGTCTTTAGACTTTTTAAAAGGTATCGTGTGGGACAATGATTTCCAAAACCTTAAGGTATCGACTCCTCTAGGTTTGAAGGAAGTGATGGATGAAGTGGGAATGATCAGGGATTTTAAAGAGGACGAATTTAAAGCACAGAAGAGACAGCATCACTTTTTTCCTTCAAATGCACAAATGGTGAATTTTGCGACTAATAAAATTGAAAAATATCTTAATGGTAAAAAGTTAGAGTCAGTGCAAATTGAAGAGCTTCTCAGTTCGATCTCCCATGACCAAAGGCTTGCATGGAATTTAACTATTTTGGAGGGGCAAAAGGCTAAATCCATGAATGACGCTCTTTTAAAGAAGAAAATTAACTATCTTAAGAAAAAGGCAGAGTCCGATCCGGCCTTAGCGAAAAAGGTAAAACTTCTATATGCTGATCATGTAAAGACAGTAGTTAGGAATAGGACTTCTTACGGGATACCTCTTGATACTGATGCTACAGTGGCACCATATCAGGACTTGGATTTATCTAAAGTTGTTTCTTCCTTAGATGATTACTTGGGGGATACATTTGAGGTAGAGGAAAAGGCAATGGAATTACAGGTGAAAAGACTAGAGAAAATTGGCAATGCAATTAATGAAAATTCCTTTCTAGCTAAGTAGTTTCGGGGTGGTGGAGTTTGACTAAGACAAATTATTGTAAATAATTCATAGAGTTCATATTGTGCTGCGTTATCTTGTTGCCGTGCGCTATAAGGTTGAAAAAACAAACCTAGACCTTACAAAGGAGATAGCCCATGAAGAAGATCGTAACAGTAGCCCTTTTAATTAGTGCAATTACAACTAGTGTTCACGCGAGAAGGAGTGACGCTGGTGCTGCTCTTGTCGCATCTGGAGCAAACGTAACTATGGCAGGGGTTTCTGCTACTTTTGGATGGAGTGCTGTCGCAGTTGTTTCTAGTGCCACAGCTAGCTTTGCTGGTGTTATAGCGGCTGCCTTGGGTACTGGAATGCTCCATTACCAAGGGCTTGATACTGAGTCTATAGAAGTTCTTTCAGGACAATCAAGTCTTGATGAACAACCTGCTCTTTCTATGTTTAAAGAAGATATTTTAGCAAATGCTGAGGCTAATGAGGAAAAGATATTTGAAGCTACTGGCGAAAATGTTGATCTCTTCTCACTTACTGATGAAGAATTTGCGGCCATAGCACTTGGAACTATTGCTAATTAATAAAATTATAAGAACGGTTTTACGGAGAACTTTATGAAGCTTTCAAAACTAATTGCAGCAGGAGTGCTATGTGCTTCTTTTAACGCTTCGGCGGCATGGACTACAGAGGAACAATTTTCTTTCCTTTCAGGCTATGGCATGATGACTGCAGGACCTACCACTGGGATTGTTCTTACTGTAGCAAATCCAGTTGTTGGTCTAGGATTAGCCACGGCCACTCTTGTAATTAATGGTATAAATGCAGGGGCAAGAAACTATCAAGGACTTGAAGAAGAAGCTGTAGAAGTTCTTGCTGGTGCTGCAGAATTGGAGGCCCAGCCTTCACTTTCTCTTCTTAAAGAAGAGCTACATGCAGATGCAGTTAATTTAGAAGAGGAAATCCTAGCTGAGACTGGCGAAGAAATTTCTATTACAGAGCTAAGCGATGAAGCTCTTGCAACCCTTGTCTTAATGGCAAGCAAAGGTCAAAACCAAGTTCAAAACTAATTTTTGTAGGGTAGCGGATCTTTAAGATTCGCTTCCCTAAAACCTCTAAGCCTTAGAGCACACGAATCGCAAACACCACAAGCAATGTCCTCATTTTTATAGCATGACCATGTCAGCTCAAGTGGAGCATTGAAGTTTTTGGCCTTCATGACAATATCTTTTTTCTTATCCATTAAAACTGGAGTTACAACTTCAATGTCCCCAGCTGCAGTTCCGGCCTTTATCAGTTTATTGAAGGCCTCATAATACTCAGGTCGACAATCCGGATATCCTGGGGAGTCCTCATAATTGGCCCCGATATATATTTTTTTGGCACCGATCACTTCCGCCCAGGAAACGGCCATAGAGATTATATGGGCATTTCTAAAAGGAACATAGCTTGAAGGAATCTCATCAGAGTCTCCTTCAAAGTCTGTAACTTCCAGCTTGTTATCGGTTAGTGAGCTTCCTCCAATTTGGGAGAGAAAGCTCATGTCCACTGTCTTCCTAAGGCCTGGGCTCACTTTATAAAAATCAGCTATTTTGTCATAGCATAACTTTTCTTTTGCAGATGTTTTTTGGCCGTAGGAGAGATGAAGAAAAGCAAGTTGTTCATGCTTTTCATTTGCGATGGCGGCACAAACTAGAGAGTCCATCCCGCCACTAACTAATACTAGTCCAATATCACTACTCATAGTGTTTCAACTGTTCCCATAATGAATTTCTCAATTAGGTCAATTTGCTTCTGCGCGATGTCTTTTTTGGTTTCCAAGTCGCCTTCTTTAACCTTGACCATTGTATAGAATTTAATTTTTGGCTCTGTACCTGAAGGACGTATATAGAGTTGATTTCCTGATTCAAACTCAAAGCCCAACACATTGGATTGAGTCATATCAAGTTCAGATTCCTCTTGAGTGAGAAGGTTTGTCTTCTTTGAAATCTTAAAGTCCTTGAAGGCTGTTATCCTCTCTGTTCCAACATGCATGCCATGCTCGTTTCTAAAGTGGTCCATGATCCTTGCTATTTTCTGTTGCCCTTCTATGCCTTCAAAGTTCAGAGCAATTAAGCTTTCTTGAGCATAACCTAATTTGTCATAAATCTGGTCTAGAGCGTCTACCAAAGTCATATCTTTTAACTTGTAGTGCAAAGTAATCTCATTCATTAAGACCATTGCAGTGACTGCGTCTTTATCGCGAACATGATTTCTTGGCATGTATCCAAAGGATTCTTCGGATGCAAAGAAGAAGGTGTGGTCTGTGTCTTTTATTTCAAGCTCTCTCCATGCAGCGGCCATCCACTTAAAGCCTGTGAGAGTGTCTTTTACCTCTCCGCCAAAATGCTCGGCGATAGTTGTTTGAAGATCACTTGTTACAATACTCTTCAAAACTAGTGGCTTCTTTGGAAGGGTTCCTCTTAGAGAGTGCTGCTCAAATAGGTAGTAAAGCATTAAAAAGGCTATTTGGTTACCATTTAGATAAACAGGGGAGTTGTGGTGATTAACAACAACTCCAAGGCGGTCGCAATCTGGATCTGTGCCATACGCAACATCGATATTTTCGGCAAGCATCCTATCTACAGCAATTTTAAGCGCTTTCGGGTCTTCTGGGTTTGGAGTTGTTTCAACTGTTGAAAACGCCGAGTCGAAAACAGCTTGCTCCTCAACCACTTTAAAGTTTTTGTATCCAAGTCTTTCGCTTGCTGTTTTACACGGGATATACCCTGTGCCATGAAGTGGAGTATAGATAAAGCTGGCCTGGTGTCCTTTTTCTTTGGCGAGTGCTGGTTGAACCATGGCCTTTTCAACTTCTTGATAAAAGCTCTCATTAACTTCTTCACCTATCCATTCAATCATTCCATCTTTTACGGCCTGATCAAAGTTCATAGACTTTACATCTTCCCAGTTTGAAATCTTGTTATATGCCTCAATGACCATTGAGTCTTCTGGAGGTGTTACCTGGGCTCCATCATCCCAGTATGCCTTAAAGCCATTATACTGCTTTGGATTATGTGAGGCAGTGATCATAACACCGGCCTTGCAGTTATAATATCTTACGGCATAAGAAAGCATGGGTGTTGGTGTAAGTTCTGTGAAAAGGTATGCTTTTATTCCATTAGCGGCAAAAACCATACAAACTTCTTTAGCAAATTCATCGGAGTACTTTCTACAGTCATAGCTTACGGCAGCGGCAAGCTCTCCCGAGAAAGAATCCTTTACAACGTTGGCCATGGCCTGGGTGGCCTTCCTTACGTTGTATTTGTTCATTCTGTTGCTACCCATACCTAGGATGGATCTAAGTCCGCCGGTGCCAAACTCTAAATCTTTATGAAAGCGCTCGATGAGTTCAACTTCGTTAGTTGTCTCATCCTCTAGAAGAGTTTTTATTTCAGAGCGATCCAGCTCATCGAAGTAGGGGTTGTTTGACCATATTTTCGCTAGCTCTATAGATTTTTCTTTCATATACAAATTATCCTTTTTTAGCTATATAACAAATTCCAACGTAATATATTAAATAAAGACCGATTGTTAAAGTCTATTGAATGAATGGAGAACCCATATGGCCAATAAAGATATGAAACACCCAGATAACGTGGCGGGTAAATTCTATTGCACAGACCCTGATGATGAAAATGGGGAAGGGTGTATAGCTTGTAACGTTTGTTATAATGGGGCTCCAGAGTTCTTCGCTGAAGATGAAGATGGTAATGCATTTATAAAGAAGCAGCCAGAGTCAGAAGAAGATATCGAATTGTGCGTTGAGCAAATGGAAGCATGCCCAGTTGGCTCCATTGGAGATGACGGAGACGCATAAGTCGTATTTCCTGTGGAAATATTTGAAATCTCGTTTACACTATAGCTAATAATATTAATCTAAAATCCAAGGGGTTAAAGGATGAATCCAACTGGGATGGAAATCTTAGCTACAGTGTTGTTCGGGCTGGCCGTAATTCACACTTTTCTAGTCAAAAAATTTGAACATATTTCACACAAGTACCCAAAAGGTTCCATAGGAGCGGAGTTTTTCCACTTCTTAGGAGAAGTTGAAGCGGTTTTTGGAATGTGGGCCGCAGCCTTTGTGACTGCGATGGCCGCAACTCAAGGCGGACATGCCGCAATTGAGTACCTAGAAAGTATCAACTTCACAGAACCTGCATTTGTTTTTGTCATCATGGCGATGGCCGGAACAAGACCAGTTATCAAGTTTGCTGAACAAATTATTGTTGGATTCTCAAACTTAATTCCGGGTGTTTCAAAGAAGATGGCATTCTTTATTTCTACTATGATAATTGGCCCTCTATTAGGTTCATTTATCACAGAACCTGCCGCGATGACAGTTACAGCTTTAATTCTTCAAAAGAACTTTTATTCAAAGCCTGAAATGTCAGACAAATTTAAGTACGCCACTCTAGGCCTTTTATTTGTAAACGTTTCAATTGGTGGGACTCTTTCTCACTTTGCAGCTCCGCCAGTTTTGATGGTTGCTGGAAAATGGGGATGGGGACTTTCACATATGCTTTTTAACTTTGGATATAAAGCTGCAATCTCTGTCGTTCTTGGCACTTTGGTAATTGCTTTTCTTAATAAAAAAGAACTTGCTGGTGACTTTAGCCTTAGACCTGAGAATCCAGAACACATGCACCCGACATGGTGGATTACACTTATTCACATAATCTTTTTGGCCCTTACGGTTATTACTGCACACCATATGGTTGTGTTCTTGGGTGTATTCTTATTTTTCTTGGGCTTCACTACTGTTACCCAAGAATATCAAGATCCTGTTAAGCTAAAAGAGTCTCTACTTGTTGGATTTTTCTTAGGTGGACTGGTTGTGCTTGGTTCAATGCAAAAGTGGTGGCTACAGCCACTTCTAGCATCCTTAGATACTTTGCCGCTATACCTTGGTTCAACTGCTTTGACAGGTATTACGGATAATGCAGCACTTACTTATTTAGGGTCACTTGTTGAGTTAAGTGATGAGCAAAAGTACTACCTAGTGGCAGGTGCTGTTACAGGTGGTGGTTTAACTGTAATCGCAAATGCTCCAAACCCTGCTGGTTTTGGAATTTTAAAGGGTAATTTTGGAGAAGATGGAATTAGTCCTCTTGGACTTTTAAAGTCTGCCCTTTTCCCTACAGTATTGGCCTTGATAATGTTTAGATTCCTGTAATCACATAAAAATCTTACAAAGTTTTGCATATAAGGCGGGTTTAACCCGCCTTTTTTTATTCTCCTGAAAATAGCCGTAGTATTTTACCTGTTTGAATCTGCGTAGGCGGCGCTATAAAATTGTTGTGCAACGTAAAAAAGGGAGTTTTTTACTGTGAATAAAGTTTTGTGCATTATGACCGTTTCACTTTTCTCAGCACCTATCTTTGCTTCTGAGAATCGTGAAGAAATCCAAGACAGCATGTTTAGTCGAACAAAAGACGCATTGATGTCATATGAGATAGTAGAAGAGAAAAGCAAAGAAGTTATGGGCCAAATCAAGGCCAGAGTTGAGAACTCACCACTGGGGAAGTATAAAACTACAATCGCCGCCGCAATTCCCATCGCTACTGGTAAAGTTGCCTTTAAGTATGGAGATTTAAGGGTTTCTTACAGTGCACATTCATCAAAAACCAAGTTGGATTACAGGCTAGGTGAGAGATGGAAAGTTTTCCACCGAAGCGAAAGAGATGAAGGTGACAAAACTGGAGTAGATTACTCCGTGCGGTTCTAAATAAGTCCATTTCTAACCAAAAATTTAAGTTCATTACTTAAAATCCGATACTAAGATGTGGGAAAACTAATGATCTTAATTTTATTTGCCGCTTCCATCTCATTTCCTGCTTTTGGAAAGGTTGAAATTGCAATTCCCGAGTCAAGGTGTGGGACGTTAGATATTGTTCCTAACATGAACAAAGAGTTGGAGAGCTTCTTTTCCACCCCAATCGATCAGGGGTACTTAGGTTGGTGCTATGGACTTACTGCAGCTGATCTTATCTCTGCCGAAATAGGCCGGCCACTATCTGCAGCACACATTTCAGCGCTATATAACAAAACTGCTGAAGAAAATTTTTTTGTGCGCTCTGTTAGGGATTTTTTAAAATCCTCACCTACGGACCTTTATGAAAATGGTGAAATAAAATCAGCAATCGAGAATGTAAGCGGTAAGAAAGTTTGCCTGGAAGATGATATGGCTTACTTTAATAATTCATGGCGTGGACTACATTCCGCTCTTTTAGGTCTGGATAGGGGAAGGAAAGCAATGCTTCGAGGGGAAGAAGGGTTAGCTTGCCGCGAGATTGCTAACTCAAAAACATTGATCAACCTAGAGGGCTCTATCAGGGAAATAATGGAAGTTCTGGATCATTACAAACTAAATGAAGGGATAGCAAAGTTAATGGCCCAGCAATGTGGCGATAAAAAAATTAGCGTGCCCAGAATGAAGGTTCGGAACTTTAGGATGCCTAAGCGAGGCACTAATGAAGAGCTTTCTGTTAAACTGGAAAAATTATTCGGAAAGATTGAGAAGAAATTAGAAAATAACAAGCCTGTAGGTATAAGCTATGAGGCCATCCAGGTTTCAAGTTATGATACCAAGCATGCAAGTTCTGTAATTGGTCGTAAGTGGTTCAATGGAAGATGCAACTTTAAAATTCGAAACTACTGGGGGGATAACTGCTTTGAGTATAATCGTAAGGAGATTAGTGCTTGCAAAAATGAGGATGGTGGTGCTTTTTGGGTGAGCGATCAAAAGTTTTTCGAAATGGTTTATAAAGTCACATTAATAGAGTAGTTTCAATTCTGAGTGAACAATTGGGAAGTTTGATTACTCAGTGAAATTTTAGGTTAGAGACATATTTAAAAAAAAATAAATAAATCCGATGATCATTCATAAATACTTTTAAACTCTTATGTACATTGTCACTTTTACTTTTATCGATAAATAGTCTTCAGGCCGAAACTTATAGTTTTCTTCATCCCAATTCCCACTGCTTTCACTCTATTAAGAAAGGGCTGAACTCATAAGTTTGTTGAGCTTGAAGGTGCATAATGCCTCAAAATAATCGACTTTAGTTCTATTTAAGAGAAAAAAGTTCCCACAGTTCGAAATCCCTTTTCCGCCTATAATATTGGTATGAATAATCTTTTGTTAGTACCTTTTCTTTTACTCCTATCACTTTCAACATTCTCCTCTGAGATCAGAGTTATCTATGTAAAGGGAGATGCCTATGTCTTAGAAGAAGCTTCCCAGAGAAGACTCTCTAGTGGAGATCTCATAGATGAGGGTGAGAGCATTGAGACTAAAAAGAATTCATTTCTAATTCTTAAGATCGGTGAGCATTCAAAACATAAGATTGATCCTGAAACAATTGTTCAAATTGAGTCACTTCCATATAAGTTTGAGGGGGGAGAAGAGATTGAACAGCCAGCTCAGATTTACTTAAAAGTAGGTACCATAATGTCTGAGATATTTGAAAAGTCCGACAATGAGAGTGCCATCGTACGAACCAACTCAACATCCATGGGAGTTCGGGGAACTAAATTCCTAGTTAATCAAAATGATAGTGATGTTCTTTTGAGTGTTGAAGAAGGTGTAGTTGAAATTAAAAATAATAATCAAGCAGACATTGTTGAGGCCAATCAGTCAGTTGTTGTTGAAAATGACAAGGTATTCACGGCCGTTCGACCATACAAATTTCAAAAACAAATAAATTGGAGTTTTAAAGAGGATACCCTGCGCTCATTCAATGAGGTGAGGGCAGCTTATAAAAGTGAGTTCTTAAAAGAAAGGCGTCCTTGGAAAAGAGATCAATTGCGTTGGCAAAACTTTAAAAAAGAAAGAAAAACTCGCTTAGAGCGCTATCAAAATGAAGTCAAAGATCTAACCAAAAATAAGAAACTGAAAGTAGAAAAGAAACAAATCCAGAAACGTCTCATGGAAAGAACTGTCTTAAAGGACAAAAAAGATTTAATTGATCATAACCGACCCAAAGAGACGATAAAAAGACAACTTTTGGAAAGGCCAGCTTTAAATAAGGATCTAAAGAGAGAGGCATGGAAAAGAAGAAGACAGATCAGGCGTGAGAATCACGATAAACCTTCAGGGACAAACACCGCTACCGACCATCAGCAATAAGTGAGAAAATTTAATTTGGATTTAATCTAAGAGAATGGTGGTCGTAGCTGGGATTGAACCAGCGACCCCTTCGATGTCAACGAAGTGCTCTCCCACTGAGCTATACGACCTTAATTAATCAAGTATCGGTAAGTTACTTTATTAATCCTTGCATAGTCAATTTTTTTTCTGCTAGCATTGCGGCAAGTCAAAAAGGAGTCGCATGCGCATTTTTCTTATTCTTCCTCTGTTGATAATGAGTTCTTGTTTTCACGAAAATGTTGTTGATCTAAGAAAGAATGAAAATCCTAGCTTCTGTCTTTTTGGCGATGCGGGAACTGGCACTGAAGATCAAGCAAGGGTTGCAGAGCTACTGAAAAATGAGAATTGTGATGCGTACTTTTATCTAGGAGATATCATCTATCCTAAAGGTTTGAAATCCCCCAGCGATAAGGCCGCCCAAAACCTATTTTTCAAATACTATGCAGATATCATTAAAGATAGGGACATGTTTCTTATGATGGGAAATCATGATTATCATGGCAATGTTGATGCATGGCTTGAAATTGCTAAGAAACACCCAAGACTTCACTATCCTTCACATTACTACTTGGCCAAAATAAATGAAATCTGTTTTCCGGTGATGAACACCACAGACTACAAACTGCAACAGATGCTTTGGTTAAAGTCTTTAAATTTAGAAGGGTGTAAACATAAGGTTCTTCTAGGGCATCATCCGGCCAAAAGCTCAGGAAAGCACAAGAATCCTTACTTTCCCCTAAACCTATTTCTGAAATACGCAATGAGCTTTACCAACATCTATGTTGCTGGCCATGATCACCACCTCTCTTATGAAGGCCAAGTGGATGGAGTTCATCAATTTGTTTCTGGGGCAGGTGGTCAGTTGCGCAGTGTTAATGAAGAACTTGCGGTTTTTGCAAAGAGTCGACTTGGCTTTATTAAAATCGTACCAAATGGAACAGAGCTGCTGTTTGAGCTGATCGGGTTGGATGATGGTGAACGTAAAGTGCTGTTCTCTAAAAAGTTAATAAGCTCTTTGGCTAATCACTAAAGATTTGCTAAATTCCATGGATGATTTCAAGGCTTCATCGTAAATTTATACCGTGGGTAGTCGCTCATTCTTTTGAGTATTGGTACTACTATATTGGGGCCTTGTTTTGCCTCTACTTCCTTCACCACTTCCAAAGTATTTTACCAGGACTTGCAAAAGATCTTGGTGACAAGGTTATGTCAGACCAGCTTAAAGATATTGAGCTTTCAAAGTTCTTTTACCTGGCATTTGCGATTTTGTTTTTTAGAACATTTTCAAGACTTCTTTTCTTTTATCCAGCACGGGTTCAGCAAAAGAATTTGCGTTTAGAAATAATGCAGAGGCTTGAGAACGCTCTTCCTAAGACTTACTCCAACTT
The DNA here is from genome assembly GCA_950070535.1 of uncultured Bacteriovoracaceae bacterium. Classification (GTDB taxonomy): domain Bacteria; phylum Bdellovibrionota; class Bacteriovoracia; order Bacteriovoracales; family Bacteriovoracaceae; genus UBA845. The sequence goes on from CATMLK010000023.1 coordinate 35,350, forward strand.
CAGTGACGGGGATCTTTTTCAAACAATAGTAAATGACTTTAATCGCCTTCGAGGATTTATAGGCTTTGCTCTTCTTCAGGTTGGAAACATTATTATAGCCGCCATAATTTTTGTGCCAAAAATTAAAGAATTTAATGAAGAGTTTCTTTTGGCCTTTACACCACTGGTTGCATGTGTCGTTTTGTTCAGCATTCTTGTTGTAGTGTTTCAACCATTTGCCAGAAAAAATATGGATGCTTACGCTGATGTCCAGAACTTTGTAATAGAAAGTTATTCTGCTAAGAAAACAATTAAAAACTTTCATTCAGAGGATTCTTTTTATGAACTGTTTAGGAAGTACTCTGGTGTGGAGTTGCGATACTTTTTTATATCCAGTCTTGGAAGAGTTTTCTCCTTTCCTCTAGTTAAGTTAGGTGTTGGCGCATCTTTAATTTGGGCAGCCTTAATAGTTAAAAGGGAGGGCCTTAGCGGAACAGATCTAATTTTCTTCTCAGGTTTTCTATATCTTATTCTTGAACCTTTAATGTTTTTATCTTGGATTGGGATTGTTACAAGCCAGGGCTATGCGGCCTGGGGAAGAATAAAGAAGCTGATCGCAAGTCTTGAAACCAATGTAATTGAAGATTGGTATCAGAAGTACGAAAACTTCGACAAATTACAGCTTCCATTTTGGAACAACACTGTAGACCTGGCCATAAAGCTTAAATCTTGGAACGTAATTATTGGAGATACTGGCTCTGGGAAGTCTTACTTGATAGACAAAGTTGCAGAGCTGTTGCGATACAATAATGCTTCTTATTCTTATATTAAACAAGAACCTTATCTTTATAACGATACTATTGCTGAGAACATATTTCTGGGAGAAAAACCAGAAGGGGAGAAGCTCGACCTTGCCAAAAAATGTATTGCTGAGTTCGGTCTGGATCTGTTAGCTCCAACTATTAATGAGGTTCTTGCCTTAGAAGTTGGAGAGAACGGGAAGAAGGTATCTGGCGGCCAGGCAAAAAGAATTGCATTGATTAGGAGCTTAGTTGCTGATGTTGATTATATTATTTGGGACGACCCATTCTCTTCTGTGGATCTAATACTTGAGCAGCAAATAATTAATGTTCTGAAGAAAGACCAAAGACTTAAAAAGAAAACCTTTATTTTAACTTCCCACCGCTTTAGCACCGTTAGGGCCAGTGATTGGATTGTATTTATTGAGCAGAATGAAGGGATTAAGGAAGTAGGTCCGAGATCAGATCTGTTGGAAAAGGAAAGTTTGACCAGTGAATATTTTAAAAAACAAATGGTTTGATTACATCTACATTCCCAACAGTAAGTTGCTTATCTTCTTTATCATCTTGGCGTTGGTTTCTGCCAGTGTGCTTGGCTATTACACTCCTATTATAGTTTCTGAGCTTTATGACGGTTTTGATGATGGTGATAGCATTATGCCAATCCTATATGCACTTGGCGGATTGTACATAGGTGAGTACTTGGCCTCTGTCGTATATCAATTGGGTATATCCCGCTATGTTCAAAAGCTTTTGCAACACATACGCTCTAAAAGTTATAAGAAATGGATTCTAACCTACGACTCAATAGGGAAGGGAAAGTTTGGATCGCACAACTATCCCATGGGAGAGGTTATCGCGAGAATTTTAAATGACACTGAGGCCGTAATTGAAATGGTTAGCTCTGGCTCGTTTAAAATTTTTATTGATTTTGCCTTTATAATCTCTAGTTTAATAAGCTTTGTCAGGTTGAATACTGTTTCCGGTGTAGCCTTGATCATCGCTGAAGTATTAGTTTGTTTGGCCCTAATCATAGGCAGTAAACAAATGGGAAAAGTTTATATGGCCGTCCGAAAATCAACAGGACATCTTAATCGCTCTGTTGCAAATCTTTCTGCTGGACTTAGACATACATTTCACACACCTAATGAAAGCTTTGCATCCACCAAGTCAAAGGCTGCATTTGAAGACTTCTTAAAAAAACAACTTACGGCAAATATATGGGATGCTAGTTACTTCGCCATTGCCGAGAGTTTATTTCCTATCCTTCTTGCACTGTTAGTAATCGTCTTTCCTTATTCAAATATTGTAGAGATGGCGATTATTGCTGCAATTATCGATTTGATCCAAAGATCAATTACTCCAATTAAAGAAATAGCCTCAAAGATCTCAGGCATTCAGAGGGCCAAGACTGGGATGGATAGAATCCTTGAATTCAATGAGGATTTGGATACTCTTCCACACTCTGAAGATGGAGATGATCTAGAAACAATTAAAGACTTTAAAGCCCTCTCTATTAATGTGGAGAGCTTTACTTATCCATCAAAGGGAGAAGAAACTTCAGCCTTTGAACTCAAAGATGTAAAGCTTACCGCAAAAAGTGGAGAACTGGTTGGCATCGTAGGAATGTCAGGCTCCGGTAAATCAACATTTTTAAAAATTCTATCTACAGATATTTTGGCCTCAAACTCATTGATTAAGATTGAGAGGTCAAAGCATTCAAATATTGAGTTTCGAGGTGACAATGTTGAAGGCATGTCCACTTATAAAAGACAGGTGAGTATTGTAAGTCAGGACTCACATGTTTTTAGCGAGACCTTAAAATTTAATATTACCTTCGGTATAGGTTCTGAAGAAGAGTTTGAAAAATTTTGGAATGATGTTGTTTCAAGAATTCCTTACCTTGAAAAATGGGGTGTAGATCCAGAAGAAATTGTTCGACCTAATGATCTTTCAATGGGACAAAAACAACTAATTTCTGCACTACGCTCATGTTATCTAAAAAAACCTATTGTTCTTTTTGATGAAATCTCTTCAGGCCTTGACTCTGAACTGGAAGAGGCCCTAAGAAAACTTGTATTACTTATCCAGAAGAACTCATTGACCGTAATTGTTGCACACAGAGTAGAGACAATCGTGAATGCTGGCCAAATTCTTGTTATGAAGGATGGTAAATTGGACGGTGTCGGAACTCACTCTGAGTTATTGAATGAGAATGCAACGTATCAAGAGTTTATTTCTCAGGTAAGAATGTCTTAGTCCCATTTAATTTTGCTCAGAATCTCCTCTTAATGTATCCTTTCTTAAGTATTTAATTTAAAAGGAGAGAGCAATGTTAAAACCGATCTTGGCCGCTGTTCTAGGTGTGGCCTTTCTATTTTCTTGTGACAACGGAACTTCACAACCAAATTACAACTTTATGAAGGCACCTCAGGAAGGTGTTGCTGCTAAAGTTGGCAAGCTTGAAATCACCAATGAAGAGCTTACTAAAGGTATTGAATCAGAGCTTTATGATTTAGAGAACAAGATTTTTGAAACAAAAATGAACAAACTTAAGTCTTTAATTATAGAAAAGCTTATGGCACAAGATCCTGCAAAAAAGGGACTTAGCAATGAAGAGTATATGGATAAGCATATAGCAAAGAATGTTAAGGTCTCCGAGACAGATATTAACAATTTCGTAAAAGAGAAAAACATTCCTAAAGAGCAAGTCAACGCGCAAATTAAAGAAAGAATCCGCGGTTACTTATTGGCCGAAAAAAAGAAGGATGCTGTTGAGACTTGGTTGGGTAAAAAGACTAAAGGAACAGGAATAGATGTTTATCTTGAGAAGCCAAGAAGACCATCGTTTGATGTTGAAATTGGCAAGGCCCCTGTAACAGGAGCTGAAAATGCACCGGTAACTATTGTTGAATTTAGTGATTTCCAATGTCCATATTGCTCGAAGGCCGCAGAAACAGTAAACCAAGTGAAGAAAGAGTATGGAAACAAAGTAAGAGTAGTATTCAAGCAGTATCCTCTTCCATTTCACTCTCAAGCAAAAATGGCCGCAAATGCAGCACTCTGTGCATGGGAGCAAAAGCCAGCCAACTTCTGGACAATGCATGACAAGCTTTTTGCTGACCAGAGCAAGCTAGGTAAAGAAGGGCTTCAAGCAACTGCAAAGTCTGTAGGTGTTGATATGGATAAATTCAACACATGTTTAGATGGCGGAAAGTATATGAGCATGATTGAAAAAGACATCCAACAGGGCAAGGACCTTGGGGTGAAGTCTACACCAACTTTCTTTGTAAACGGAAAGCTTATTCAGGGTGCTCAACCATTTGAGGCCTTCAAAGAACTTATCGACGAAGAACTGGCAAATAAATAATTCTTAATAATTGGGTAAGTTTTTCCGGCTACTTTAATTAGTCAGAAAAATTTACCCAAACCCACTCCTCCAACAAAAATGATATAATCTTACTGGGCAGGATGCCCATGTGAGGTTTAGAATGAACGGCGTAGATTACACCCAGAGACTTAGCAGACAGAGAGAGCTCTTTCAAAGAGACTTAGAGAGTGCCAATCGCTCCCATGAGACAGCTCTGGAAGATATTCAAGCTGCCAAAGAAAGCCAATTAAAAGAGAATTCCAAGAACTTTTCAGACAATAAGCTAAAATTAGAAAAGGCGTATGAAGATCGCTATGAAAACCTTCAGACTTCTCAAAAGGAAGCATTGAAGGAGAAAAATAAAGCATATGAGGAATCTCTCCATAAAGAGCAAGTCAAAAACTCAGCTCAAACACGCGAAAAAGTTAAAAACTGGGAACAGAAAATAGACGATATTAAAAGATCCTATGATCACAACCTGAGCGACACCAAAAGAATGGATAAGCAGATTAGGGCCCAGGTGAAAGAAACTGCAGACGCCAGAGTAAAGTCAGTACTTAGTGATTCAGAAAAGAAAGTTCAAGAATACAAAGATAGTGCACTCGGCAATGCCAAAGATATTCAAGAGAAGCTTGATGCCGAAAAAAGACAGTTGATTCGCACTCATGAGAGAGACTTAAATAAAGTCTATAGAGACGAAGTGGGTAAAAGAAATGAGTTAAAGGATCGTGTCACCAGAGACGTTGCTAAAATCCGTCAATCTAGAGAAGAGGAAAGTGAGCGTCTACACGAGAAAACTCGTCAAAATATGGACAAAGTTAATCAAGACGCAGCTTTGAAAATTAAAACGATTAGTGACCAAAGCAAGTCCTCTATGGATCGAGTAAATGAAGCTCAAAAGGCCGAAATTAAAAGCCAGAACGCGAGCCTTCGAAATGAAATGATGAAGATGGAGAAACAGCACCATCGTGATACTGAAAAACTTGAAATGAAACATAAAGCAGCTGGCATTGGGGCCGGCTCACTCCAAGGCAAACTTCGCGAGGATCAGAGGGCAGAGCTTGAAAACCAAAAAAGATTAAAGTCGAAGGACCATATCGACCAAAGAAATAGAATGGCCAGAACCTTTGAGAAAGAGATGAGTAAGGCCAGAGAGGGTTTTCAAGACACTTACAGGGAAATGAGAATTGAGGCAGCCGACAAAAGGATTCAGGACAAAAGAAACCTTACGGCCTTAAATATCAAAGAAAGATTGGCCGACAAACAAAAACTCCAGAATGCCAATAAAGAACATGAGTTGGCGTTGAGATTTCAAAGTGAATCTGAGAACCAGACTTTAAAGTCTGAGAGAAAAGACTCTAGAAGAAAAATTGATGCTATGAAGGAAAACTTTAATAAAAGTCTCAATGATGCCGTTGAAAGAGGTGAGCTTTCAATTAAGGCCGTTAGAGAGGAAATGAATGAAGAGAAGAGAGAGTTGACCGAAAGGCTTCACGAGCAAAACGCTTTCCAGGAAAAGTTTTTAAGAGCAGCACAAAACGAAAAAATTGAAAAACTCACTGATAAGTATGAAGAGAAAATTGAAAACCTAATGGCCAAGAATGAAGAGCTTAAGCTTAATATGCACAATAAGATTAAGCAGGTAAAGGCCAATAGTGCTCATGAAATTGAAAGACAGAGGAATGAGCTTCAAAAAGAAGCAACATTGGAAAAACAAAATATTAGAAGCGTTGCTGAAGCAAATGAAAATAAGCTAAACGCACGTCTTGAAAAACTTAGAAATGACTTTGACAGGAAACTAAGTCAAACAAGACTTAATAGCGATGCAAAAGTTAAAGAGCTGACCTTTAAGTACGAGAATGAGCTAAAAGCTGAAAGAACCAAATATCAAGACATCATTGACCATAACAACAAGTTCTTCGAAAGAGAGTTGGCGCGATTAAAAATGTCTACAGAAACTGAACGTGATAGATTAATCACACAATACGAATCAAGAATTAACCAGCTTCAAAATGCATTTAAAAATAAGCAGCGCGAGCTTGAGCAGTTCAATCAATTGCAAAGAGCTTAACTCTTAACTTGTTGTTCCATTATGTGGTAAATTATGGCTGAACTTAACACATAAGGGAAGAGTATGACTCGACGTGCAAAAATTATAGCAACTATAGGCCCAAGCTCCAATACTGTTGAGATGCTTGAAAAGCTAATCAAAGCTGGAATGAATGTCGCTCGAATAAATATGAGCCACGGCACCCATGAAGGACATGCTCAAACAATAGCAAACATTCGAAAAGCAAGTGAGAACGTAGGCTGGGAAGTAGGAGTTCTCTGTGACCTTCAAGGCCCAAAGATTAGAGTTGATAAACTGGCCGAACCTTTGGAGCTAAAAGAAGGTGAAGAGTGGGTCATTGGTCAAAGTGACATCATTGAAGACTATCCTGAATATAGAGAACGATTTATTCCCACTGTTTATAAAGACTTAGTGAAAGACGCCCATGAGGGAGCACATATCTTATTTGATGATGGACTTATGGAAGCACATGCCATTGAGAAAGACAGGGATGTCTTAAAGATAAAAATTATAATTGGCGGAACTCTTAAATCCAACAAAGGTATTAACCTTCCTAATGTTAACGTTTCAGCTCCTGCTTTTACTGAAAAGGATCGACAGGACCTTATGTTTGGCCTAAGGCAAGATGTTGACTTCTTCGCTTTGAGCTTTGTAAGGAGAGCACAAGAGGTGCAAGAGGTTAAGTACTTGCTTCACAAGCTTAAAAAGCATACTCCAATTATTTCCAAGATAGAGAAGCCTGAAGCTGTCGAAAACATAAGAGAGATAATGAAAGTAACCGATATGGTTATGATCGCCAGGGGAGATATGGGGGTTGAGGTTGGAAACCACCATGTACCAACAATTCAAAAAAGGTTAATTGGCCTATGTAATGAAGCAGGTGTTCCTGTCATCACTGCGACACAGATGTTGGAGAGTATGACTACCAATTCAAGGCCAACGAGAGCTGAGGCAAATGATGTCGCCAACGCTATTTGGGATGGTACAGATGCAGTTATGCTTAGTGGAGAATCTGCAGCGGGGCAATACCCTGTAGAAGCTGTGAAGATGATGGATAATATTGTTGAGGAGGCCGAAAAACTTCCAAAAGAACGTCCTCTTCTTAGGCACATGGATCTTCAGTCCGTTTCAGCATCCATTCAAGTTGCAGCCTCAATCATTGCTGAGAAAACGAATGCGAAATGGGTCGTAAGTGTTACTCAGAGTGGAAACTCATGTTTAAAGATGAGTAGGTTTAGACCTAAAGTTAGAGTTCTTGGGTGTACGAACTCGAAACAGGTCATGCGAAAGATGACTCTTTATTGGGGTATAAGTCCATTTTATTTTGAAGAAAAGGAAGAAGATCTTGCGACTCTTCAAGAGCAGATGATTGACACCCTAAAGGAGAGAAGCCTTGTTAACACTGGTGATAAGGTTGTTATCACTCATGGTGATGGCAAGTTCTTTAAACAAGGCAGCTCTAATAGTGTAAGGCTTGAGATTATAAAAGACGTCCCTAAAGTTTCTCCCGAGGAGAGTATTGAGGGAAAGTCTGAAACCCTTCAGCAAGAAATTCCTGGGGGGAGAATTCTACTAGATACATCCCTATGTGCTTCCTGCCAGAACTGTGTCCAGGTTTGCCCTCACCATATTTGGAAAATAGAAGGCAAGCAAAATGAAACAACAATCAATGTCGAGACCGCACACAAGTGCACCAAGGATATGGAGTGTGTCGCCAAGTGTCCAACAGGTGCAATAGAGATCATAGACACTGATTTATGAGCCTATTAAATCTTTCAGGTGATTTCTTAAAGAAAATTCAAGTTGTGGACTGGGGCTATACAGAGGCCTCAGCTCCAATAACTTATGGGCACTACGAAACTTGGACAAAGAGTGGGCTCGCCGGGGGGCTGCAGTACCTAACAGATCATAGAAAAGATCTTAGGAAGGATTTAAAAGAGGTTTTTCCTGAGTTTAGCTCCGCCTTGGTTTTTTTATTTGAATACGCATCAGAAAAAAAAAGGCTTCAAAAAATTGATCCTCCCATAAAAATTGCCTCCTATGTAACTGGCTTTGATGGAATGGACTATCACCACTGGATTAGAGAGAAGTTAGATATAATCTCCCTAAAGCTATCTGAGGAGATCTCCGGTTTGAAAACCTTTTATTCAATAGATGCTCAGCCTGTATTAGAAAGAGATCTTGCCTACAGGGCAGGACTTGGTTGGTTTGGGAAAAACAGCATGCTTATAAGTAAAAAGCATGGAAGTTATTTTATAATTGGAACACTTCTTTTAAATCAAAAACTTCCACTTCCCACAAAGCTCTCAGTAGAGCCTGATCATTGTGGCAATTGCACTGCTTGTATTGATCATTGTCCTACAGATGCTATTGTCGCAAACAAAGTTGTTGATGCATCAAAATGTATAAGTACTTACACCATAGAGATGTTTAAGGAAGCTGAAGCACCTAAGGGATACCCTTCTAAATCAAATGAGGTCTTCGGCTGCGATATCTGTCAAGAGGTGTGCCCATGGAACAATAAGCCTCTAAAGCGAGTGGAGGCCGGAGAGGAAGTTGATTGGGTGAAATTTTTTGAAAGAAATCCTGAGCTAATACTAAATGATCTTGAAGACATGTCTAATAGACAGTATCGAAAAAAATTTAAAGGCACTCCTCTTGAGAGAACAGGAAGAGTGGGCATGATCAAGAATCTCAACAAATTAAAGAGCTAATTCCTTCTTCAAGAAATGGTAAATATGCGTTGAGGCCATGCTTGGTTCATGATGGGCAAGCTTCTTTGGTTCATGTGTTGTTACATGGTTGTCATTATCCAATAATTTTTTAGCAAATGCTTCCATGCCTCCAGCACCAACGACTACGTCATCAGCACCAGTAATTAGGTGGACTCTAGAATTAGAAGTCTCTATGTTTTCTTTTTCTTCTTTGATCCAAGGGAAGACATTGTCACTATCAAGCTCCGGACAAACAAGCTGGCGCCTTATATTTAAAGTCTTTTGGTAGAAAGAAGATTCAAAAATGTGTGTGTTTTTATGCTGTCCAATTCCAAGTCCCACGCCAATGGCCATAGAGTTATTGGACTTAAAGGTTTCAAGCTCCAAGGCCTTTACGCTCATTAGAGCACCCAGGCTGTGACCGCCTAAGATAAAGGTCTCAGGAATATAGCCTTCACTTAGTTCAGACTGTAAGTAGCTCCAAGCGTAGGAGAAGCAATGGTGTGCCTTAGACTTGAATAATTCAAAAGAGCTAACTTCATTAATGCTACCCAGGTAGTGGCCAGGTAGATCAAATATCACCGATGGAATTCCGGATTCACTTAACCTCTGTGCCCAAGATATAGTGTCACTCTTACTGGCCGTGTAACCATGAGTGAATATTGCGCAGTGTCCGATTCTATTTTCAACATCTGGAAGAAAAACGGCACTATTGAATTCAAAATCAGGACTATTTATAGTTTTAAATTTTATTTTTACACTCATGAACATAAGCTAGCGCTAAGTTTTCGCTTTTTCTAGTATTTAGCATTGCAACATTATATCAAAATTAAGAAATTATGATTGACACCTTCTTACCAAATAACTAAAGTAATGACTCTAAATCACATCGCCCTGATAGCTCAGTTGGTAGAGCAAAGGACTGAAAATCCTTGTGTCCGTGGTTCGAGTCCGCGTCGGGGCACCAGATTTAGAAACACCTAAAAAGCCTTGTTTTTACAAGGCTTTTTTTTTACTCTTACTTCATGGAGATACTTCCAAAACATAAGTTAACCTGTCACTGCGGCTCTATAGAGCTAGAGCTTTCTCTTCCAAATGGGCTAGAAAATCCCAGAAGATGTGATTGTTCTATGTGTAAAAGACGGGGTGCTATTGTTGCCTCTGTCTCTCTCGATAGACTAAAAATTCTAAAGGGTGAAGAGTTTCTGAGTCTTTATCAATTTAATACTAAAACAGCTAAGCATTACTTTTGCTCTAAGTGTGGCATTTACACTCACCACCAAAGAAGATCAAATCCCACGCAATATGGTTTTAATGTAGCCTGTCTTGAAGGTGTCAATCCTTTTGAGCTGGAAAATGTTCCAGTAATGGATGGAGTGAATCATCCATCAGATAAATAGTTATCAGCAAGGAATATTAATATGAAGCGACCTAACTTTATCAAAAACTACAAAGATTTAATGGAAGAAGACAATGCTTCATATCCGGGAAGTGATGAGCTTTTAGCGATCGGCTCTCCAGTAGGAAAGAAGTTGGGGCTTCAAAAGATTGGAATCCATGTTGAAACTATCCCACCAGGCAGAAGAACTTCATGGCCACACGCTGAAAAAACTGAAGAGGAGTTTGCATTTGTGATCCATGGTCATCCTCAGGCGTGGATTGACGGTAATGTTTATGATTTAAATCCTGGGGACTTTATCGCATTTCCTGCAGGCACTGGGATTAGTCATACCTTTATTAATAATTCAGAAGAAACGGTCACTATGCTTGTTGGCGGTGAAGCTCGTAAAGAAGATAATAAAATCTTTTATCCAATGCATCCTAAAAGAAATGAAGAAATGAAAGAATTGGGCGCCTTTTGGGAAGGTCATCCCGAAAGAGAGCTCGGGAATCATGATGGATTACCTGATAAATTACGAGAATAAGGTGTAACTTCCAAGACCGCGGTTCGATAATCGTCCGCTTGGGGGCACCAGATTTAGAAACTTAAAAGCCCAGTTTAACCCACTGGGCTTTTTTTATGCCTTTTTTCATGCTAATCCAAGTCAACTTATGCCTTTTTCAAGGAACTCATTTTGAAGTGGATAGTTTTTTATATCGTTCTTTTTCTAAATATTTCTTTTGCTAATACTTGGTATTGGGCAGGTGTTGAGGTTATAGGACACACATCCACTACTCGGGAAGAAGTGTTGAAGTTAGTTCCTCTTGAAGTGGGGAGCAAGTATGAAGAGGATTACCAATCCTGGCAGAAAGTTTGTAACAAAATTAAAGAGAGATTAGGCTTCTACCATACTGAATGCTCGGCAGTTCGCTTTAATGATTTTAAAGCTTACTTTACTGTGAATATTGTCGAGTTTGGACATGAACAAAGAGTCCGTTTCAGAAGTGAGCCTAGTGAGAATATACAGTTAGCAAGTCCAGCTGTTTTAGACCTATTGGTAAAACTAGAAAGTCGTATGTGGGAGCTTTTTAACCAAGGCAGTGGAGCAGAAGAATTGTCTACGGAAGGCTATCTAGACTACGCAGACCCCCAGATGTCGAAATATGTTCACCAGTTGATTGAACTAGTTCCAAGTTACAGAGTAAATATTCTTAATGTGCTTGCAAATGACAAGAATGTGAACAAGAGGGCAAAGGCGGCTAAACTTTTAAACTGGGCATTGAGTGTGGAGGATTCAATTTCGAAAGCACACTACTTATTGGACGACCCGAGCTTACTAGTGAGGAATAATTTATCTAGGTTTATGGGTCATTACTTTTCTTTATTTGAAAGTAGAGCTTTGAAAAGAGAAGTTATAAAGTCTATTTCTTTCCAGCTCAAGAGGCCAAGTCACGCTGACCGCAATAAGGCTTTATACTGTTTACTTGATGTTGTGAAGTCTGATGCATCAATGACACCATTAGTAAAAAAGTTTGCTCACGAAGAAATAGAGTACATTGCTAGGGAAAGTATTTTGAATAACGTGAAGGGCTTTGCCTCTCAATTAATTGAAATTATTAATAAGCAGGAATAGCTTCCAAGACCGCAGTTCGATATTCGTCCGCTTGGGGGCACCAGATTTAGAAACACCTAAAAAACCTTGTTTTTACAAGGCTTTTTTTATACCTTCCAACCAGTTTAACATTCAATCCGGCGAAATTATGAAACTCGATGAAAAACTGGTCCAATCCTGTAAAGACTTTATAGAAGAAAGGTTTCCCAACAAAGAAATTGAGGGAGCCGCAGCAATGTATACTGAAGATGGGGAAATACTGATAAGCACAGCCCCAGAGGTCTTCAATTCCTTTGCAGGTCTTTGTCACGAGGCTGGTGCTATCTGTGAGGCCTACAAAAAGAACAAAAAAATTACAGCTTCAGTATGCATATCCAGAGAAAAGGACGGAACTTATATTATTTTCCCTCCTTGTGGCATATGCCAGGAGAGATTGTATCATTGGGGCGGAGATGTTGAAGTGGCGGTTCCAAAGGACAATCAAATTTCTGAGTGGGAAAGCAAAAAGCTTAATGAGGTTCAACCTTTTTACTGGGCAAAGCCGTTTTTAAAGTAGCTGTATTTCGAATAAGAAATTAATCCTACCTCATAATCACTATCTATTTTCGGCCTAAGAATGTTTCAATAGATTACCTCATTTATTCGGAGGCAATATGGACATTCAACTAGAACAAATTCAAAACATGATTTATGTAATTCGTGGCCAGAAGGTTATGCTGGATAGCGACCTGGCAGAGCTTTTTGGGGTGGAAACAAAAAGGGTCAATGAGCAGGTAAAAAGAAACATAGACCGCTTCCCAATTGATTTTATGTTTGAATGTGATTCTAGTGAGTTGGATGGTTTGCGGTCGCAATTTGCGACTTCAAAATCCCCAAGAGGTTGGAATTACAAAAGAAGGAGTAACCCCATGCTCTTCACTGAAAATGGGGTTGCAATGCTTTCTAGTGTCTTGAATAGCAAGAGGGCGGTGCAGGTTAACATCTCAATTATGATATGAGAATTTTCACAAAGCTCAGAAGCTTTCTAATGATGGAGAGTGAGAACGCGAAAAAGATTAATGAGATTGAACAGGGTACCAATCAACTTTTAAAGGTTGTATTTGAGAGACTTGATGAGTTGGAGGTTAACCTACCAAGTCACGATAAAAGTCGAAGAAAGATTGGCATCAAAGACAAAAATTAAGAACAGCAGTTCGATATTCGTCCGCTTGGGGGCACCGATTTAGAAAACTTTAAAGCCCAGTTTAACCCACTGGGCTTTATTATTTTTTTTCGCCTAGTTTTTCACTCGAAATCAAATTCTTCACTAATTTCTTTTTTCATTCATGAGAAACTTATTATACTCATCCGTTATATCCACTCTTTTTCAATACAAGTGTTTAGTTTTTGGTTTAAGCTTTCTTTGAGCTGTTGAGTTAACTAAAAAGTTATGTTAACTTTTTGTTTAAGTGGGGGGCTGTTTGTTTAAGGTTGTACTAACTAAAAAATGTTCAAATAACCTAGTGAAGCAAAAGAAAGAAGGTTCTCTTTCGGATGATGACTTTATTCTTATTAGAACTTGGATAAGTGAGATGTCGATCTTTGGGCCCGACTACATTGAATCCTGTGGGAATTGGAATGATCACGAATTAAAAGGTGATAGAATTGGTCAAAGGTCATCAAGTTTTAGCTCTGGTGGAAGAATTATTTATAAAGTTAAAAATAATAAAATTGAGATTAGTGTCGTTAAAATTACAGCTGAGCATAATTAAAACTAAGGGGAAATTATGACAAAACAAATTGAGGCTTTATCCTTTTTAGACGATCTTATTGAGGGAAAAGTAACACCAGGAAAAATTGTAAGAGCAAGAAGGCAATCACTTGGACTAACTCAAAATGATATTTTTGATCTAACTGGCATTAAGACTACTTTTCTATCGGCAGTAGAGAATGATAAAAGAAACTTAGGCGTGGATACGGCCTCAAAAATCGCAGCAGCTATTGGGCTTCACCCATCAACGATTCTTTTTCCCGGTGATTTTGGTGTTGATAAAGAAATTGCAAAAATAATCAAGAAAAGAGAAAAGCTTTTAAAAGATAAGGCAGCATAATATGGTCAAGAAGAAATCAGGCAAAAAGACACATAAATGGAGAAAGTGTCCTTTGGGTCAACATTGGAGGAATGCCTCTAATGTTGATAAGCACGAAAGAAGAAATGCTACGGTTAAGTCGCATTATCGCAAAGGAACTTGTGTAAAGAACAGATCGGGCAAGGATACTTTATACGCTGATGAGATATTTATTATAACAAATACATATTTTGTTAAAAGAAAAACTCAAATTTCCAGCAATACCCTTGGGTATAAGAAAGGTTCTAATTTTGATCATGTTATTGATGGTTGGGTTTCTTATTGGAATGATGTTTTAACGCCAAAAGTTCCATTAGATCCAGACTTTGTAAAAGTTATGATTGCGACAGAGTCATCCTTTAATGTAAAAGCGAAAGCTTTCGCTGGTAAAAGAGCTGGTCACGCACGTGGGCTAATGCAAGTGACAGATCAAACTTTAAAATTCTTAAAAGGCCATAAAACAGAAGCTAGAGACCAATTAATTATTTTAGATGAAGATGACATGACAGATCCTGTTCTCAATATTGTAGCAGGAGTGCGATGGTTATATCGCAAGAAGGAGATTGCTGATGCTCGTTACAAGGATGAGTCTTCTTGGCTAAAATCTGTGATGCTATATAAGGGCTATCGCTCGATGAACCATAAACAAGTTCAAAAATTTATTAGGCTTTATGAAAGGATTAAAAGTGAGAAGTAGAGAATTAATTATTGCACTGGTTTTGTCACTGTTTAGCTTTAGCGTACTTGCTGAGAGTAAGATTTGCTTAATAAAAGAAGTCCCAGTGTATTGTGAAGAAGAGTTAGATGGGCTTAACTCCTTAAATGGGAGTTTATATTATAAGGCACGATATTGTGAGTTCTCTACTAGGAGGGCCTTTTCAAGAAGTTGGTGTGATTCAACGCTGTTAAAGATCCAAAAAATAATGAGTGATGGGGAGTTCTGCATGACATTTGAGGAGCAATTGTCAGAAAGCGACCTGTCACTAAATAGCGTAAAGGGTCCGAAGGATTCCTGGTCATACTTTAAATAACATTACTTAGCTATGTGTACAAAATTTTGATTTATCTGTGTGATTTTATGGAATATCAAATGGTTAGACTGTCACCTCTAGTATACTAGTTCGATAATCGTCCACTTCGGGGCTCCAGATATAGAACTTAAAAGCCCAGTTTAACCCACTGGGCTTTTTTATTATCCGCAAGATTTAACCCATGGATATTCATCTATTCATCTAATAAACATAATTCCTAAAGATAGGCTCTAGGTCCTCATCGAAGTAACTTTCAAGTTCTAACTTAAACACTTCAGTGGTAACCGTTTTGAATTTATACTTTTTAAAAAAGTGGGATAAGAATGGAATCATTCCGCCTTTATCGGCAAACTTCAAGTCAAGGTAGCCAATGAATTGTTCTCCTTTATGGTAAAAAAGAGTTGTATGTCTCGTGAAGTTATCAAGGGAGTTGATCTCTAAAGAACATTCAGCACTTTGAGAGCAAGGTGATTTAAATTGTTTATATCCATTCTCCATCCACTCTGTGATTGCTTCATCTATCCAGCTTGATTTACCGTCAGCGGGCATTACTCCGCGGGCAAAGTAGCTGTGAATAATCTCATGCCTAAGAGCTTCAATGCCGGTTTCTGTAGCCCCTGCATACTCCATCCCGCCTCCACCTTCATAAACATTGATAAGAAGAGATTCATGAGGCCATGGTGCGATTTTCTCTTCCAACTCAGAAATAATACTTTGGATGGAGTTCTTTGTTTCCTCGATAACCTCTAAGGTTGGAGAATAAATCGTCACACCTACCTTGCGTCCACATGTTGACTCAAACGTAGTTTTTTCTTCAAGATAGATATCTGAGGGAGTCAAATGAATATATGGGGAGCTTGAGTTAAAGTAATCGGGAAATTCAATAATAAACGAATTTTTCGATTTGGTGATTTTTCCGTTTGAATACACCTCATGTTCTATATTTGTGCCAATAATAGTGAATTTAAAAGTCATTTTATATTGATCGAATTCAAAATTTGAAGGAACAAATATTTCAAGGAATTCTCTGTCAGAAAGGTCCGACAACCACATCGCAAGATTGGCTTCTCCTCCTGAAAAGTCGATTCTTTGAGTAAATTCATCTATGTCATTTTTAACATTTAAAACGTGCTCTCCCGGTGAAGTAACCTTATTAATTATTCTGAATTTGGTCGCACCATCCGGTGAGCTTATCTCTGGAGTGTTAACTTCCTGCCCCTCAAGTCTTGCCTCAAAAACATGGTTCCTTAGGTCAAAAATAGGATGGCCTTTCTCCTTTTGCTCAAACTTTATACTGGAATTAACGAAAGATGTTTTTTTATTAAAATCGATGACAACTTCATATAGAGCTTCTTTAAAATCAACCAAAACGGCTTTTGAGTTGTTATGCTCAAAGCTGTGAAAACTTGGGTCTGCCTGGGCACTTTGGAGTATGAGGCTGAAGAATGAGCCAATGAGTAGTAGGGAATAAAGTTTTTCGTTAAGCTCTCGAATTCTCATGCTCGTGCCTTTTTATTGAATACCGTATAAAACATTTACATCTACAATTAAGTGTTTTTAGGTATTTAACTGTGAATTGAACTTTGCTAGTCAACTAAGAAGCAAGAAAAGTGCCACAATTAACCGTTACAATTAAAGCTCTCAAAAATTGCGGTGCGATAATCCTCTGCTTGGGGACACTACGATTTAGAAAACTTAAAAGCCCAGTTCACCCACTGGGCTTTTATATTTTAGGCCTTTCAAAAAAGATAAAACTTCATCTTCAATAATCAATTTAATTACCTCCAGGCATATAGCTTGCTAAGTTTCCACATTTTCTTGGAGGAAAGTATGGAGATTCAATTAGACCAAATTCAAAACATGATTTATGTAATTCGCGGACAGAAAGTGATGCTTGATAGTGACAGAAGGAAAATCGGGCTAAAATCTAAAAGGTGATTCTACCTGTGTGGATGAATGAAGTTTTTATTGTTATATATTATCTTTTGATAACCGGAGACGTCGGGGCACCATGTTTTAGAAAGCTTTAAAGCCCAGTTTAATCCGCTGGGCCATCTTATATCTAAAACTCACTTACCAAATCATTAATATATCCTGGCATCTCCAACCTAGGCATCCATACGATAGCCCATTCAATCTCATAGAACTTGCTGGGGTATAGATTAAAAATCTTGTAGCGGGCCTTAGCTTGCTTAAAGTGTTCTTCGTCTAGGACTGCCACGCCTAAGTTGGCTTCAATGAGCTTGGGAATCATTAGAGTGTTGTTAACATAATGTCTGTTCTTTAATTGATTGTATTTTATTTTTAGCTTCTTAAAAAACATATCGGTGAATGGATCTTTTTTTGCGTAATCAATGATTACTGGGTCCTTTTTTGACTTTTTAAAGTGAGAGCCACCAACCAAAACGTACTTTCTCTTTTTTAAAAGCTTTGAGTCAAATTCAAGTGGAACAGCTTCTCTTGGAATGATTATAAAGTCCGTTTTTCCTTCCTTAAGTTTTTCAATCTTGTCGTCATTGTCATCCACATCAAAATCAAAATAAAGATGTTCGTATTTAGTTTTTAATTTTTCGGCAATTGGTAATAATTTTGAGTAGGTGTAGTAGGTTGAGGCGCTAAAGCGAAGAATGATAGGACTTACACGTGCTTCACTAGAGATTTTTGAAAGAATATCAGATTCCATTACCTCTTTAGCCTGGGCAAATTGAAGAAGTTTCTTACCAGCATCGGTTAAAAGCATTCCCTTCTTTGTCCTCAAAAAAAGTGTCGTGTGTAAATCCTTTTCAAGAGAGCGCACTCTTTGGGTTATTGCCGTTGGTGTAAGGCCTAAGGATTTAGCCGCTCCTTGTACGGTTCCTTCTCTATAAATCTGTAAGAAAGCATCTAAACCTAAATTTGATAAACTCATAATAATTGATGCTAACATAAAAATAATGAATTTAATTTTTTGATGAAATAATTATAGTTTGCATCAATATAACGGGGGGGACATATGAAGAAGATTCTGATTTTGATTTCAGTGGTTTCGATAAGTTATGCTTGTGCTAGTGTGGGGAAAAAAACTTCAGGGAGAGTTCTTTTTGTTCATGGAGCGAATCTGAAAGCTTGGTCATGGCATCTTCTAAGAACTAAATTGCATGTTTCAAGCACTGCGATCGAACTACCAGGGAGAAATGATGAACTTCCTCATAAAGAAGTCACACTAAAATCTAGTACTGAGTCGCTCTGTGAAAAATTGACCTATAATGACACTCTGATTGCACATAGCCAGGCGGGAGCAATCGTTAATCATGCTATTGGACTTTGTCCTGAGAAGAAAATTAAAAAGATTATTTATATAAGTGCGGTTGTTCCAATGCCAGGTGAAACTGCATTTCAAAAACTATCTAAAGAAGATGAAAGCTTTTACTTTAGAGGAATAACTTACGTTGAAGGTGAGGCGAGCATGGTGATCACCTCGGCTGACAAGTACTTAGATGCTTTTGCTCAAGATGCAGGCCCTGAAGAGAAGAGATTCATTTGGATGAACTCGACTGATGAGCCGTCCAAGATCGGAGATGATGAAGTTAACTTTGATTATTCTGAGTATGAACGCATTCAAAAAGTTTATATAAGAACTTTAAAGGATAAAATCATTGGGAGTGCGACACAAGATAAAATCTTGGCCAATTCTAAAATTGAGACAGTCTATGACGTTGATTCGGGGCATCTGCCTATGGTTACTGAGGTTGATGAGCTTCTAAAGATACTTAAGCCTCTAATCAAGTAATTACAAAGCCTTGGGAGTGCCTTCAAACACCACAGTTCGATAATCGTCCGCTTGGGGGAGATTAAGCCGCAAGCTGAATGATATCAGATTTTTTAAATCTGTAGTTCTTTCCTTCTTTGGTGAAGTTCACTTTTCCATCTCTAATTTTTCTTCTCATTGTTGATTCGGAGATCCCCAAGAAAGCACAGGCCTCTTTAAGGGTCATTAAATCAGAACTGCTAAAAAGCTTCATAGAGTCAGTAATGTCGATACCAATGACATTGCCTTTCTTGTTATAACGAACTATTATTCCATCTTGGTATTCAGATTTCGCCTCAACCTCGTCAGAGAAATCAATAGATAGGTAATCAATTTCAGAATCATGATAAACTTTCATTATTTTACCTCAAAATTAATCATGACAGTGATCACTTCAAAAACATTTTTGCTTCTGGTTACAGTTACTGCCGCAATTAAGTTATCTTTACGTCCCTTTAGTTTTTTGTAAAAGATATATTTATCTTGGGACTGTTTAATCTTTCCATCTGGCTCACTTATAATAATCTCAACTTCTTTAGTGGATATATTTCGCTGGAGCATTCTGTCTACGGAGTGTGAGCTGTATTTTATGTTCATCTATTTACTTTTTAGCATGTAGTCAATAAGTAGTCAATAACTGGTCATTCAACTTTCTCTCCTAAGCACAGATTTTAAACACTTAACGACTTGTTTAGTACAGCAGTTCGAATACCACCATTCTTCCTTTTCAATTTAGTTTCGCCGTTAGAAGAAACTTAAAACGTTTTCCTGAGGACTTGATGTTTGAGTGTAATTTTAGTGAGTTCGAAGTATTGAGGTCACAATTTGTGACCGCAAATAAGGAAGCTATCCCTATACTATCAATTTTTCAAAACATCGTTGTGGCTAGAATTTTCTAATACTTAGAGGCTTAAACTACTTCACTTTCATTTTTCTACAACACACGTGATGACTTTGTGAGGGAGTTGTGTGGTGTTAGAAAGCTAACACCCATTGAAAAGTTTTCCTCGAGCAACAAAATAGTCATTATTGATGGCAATCTATGAGTACATTGAATTTAAAAACCATTATTCAAAAGAACAGGATAAAAATGAAGCCACCTATTTTATTTGCAGTCTTTTTCCTAAGCATTAATTCCTTTGCAAATGCATCACTAACAGACACTTGTGAAAGGTTGTATTCAGGAGCTTGGGCTCAACAATGTAAAAAAAGTCGCACAAGCGTTGAAAAAGCTGAAGCATGTTATAGAGCATTTGATGACTCAACGGTATGGTCGGGAACAGCTGATCCTTTTAGAATTAGATGTAATAAAAGTAGAGCTTCAGTTAGTAAGGTTAAGCAATGCTCGGAAAGAAACTCAGATAGCGCAACTTGGACAATTAATTGCATCGAATAACACTAGTAACTCGACCAATCGCTGGTCATCAAAGATAAGAAATTAAACTAAGGTGTCGAGGACGAATTCCGCTAACAGACTCGGTGAAAACGGCTTTACACTTTGGACACCTGAATCTTCTCTTTTTAATAAT
>CATMLK010000024.1:0-55386 GCA_950070535.1 uncultured Bacteriovoracaceae bacterium
TCTATGCCCGTCTTAGGCAAAATTCTCATTTAATTTCAGATTTAACGCGGCGAAAACACCATCAAGTGTGAAGAAGGTAGGATCTTTTTCAATTTTTTTTTGTGCCTGAAAGTTCAGTTAACAACATCCCAATTACTTATAGTATTAAACACTTGGTATTCTTTGGTTGAATCTCGCTTCTTTTGAGGTTTTGCTGAGGTATGTGTGTGGACGTCGCCGCTTATAAAAATGATCTGTCTGAATTGTCTGACTTTTTGATGAAGCTGGTGTTGATGACGTTCTCAAACTCGCCATGGCGTTTGTTATTGAAAAGCTCTTGCGATAATATGGTTAGTTTCTGAAGCTTAAAAAGGCCCTAACAGCCTTTAGTGCCATTTAAAAATGCCTTTTCCAGGGGTTCACTTTCGCTTACCCCATATACAGCAACAGGATAACGGTCAGGATAGGTGCCATCCTTTAATAGATTTAGGCCCTTTAGTTCACCATCTAAATTTAGGTCGAAGAAGAGGTTAGTTTAAAATCCTGGGAACGAATCAATTCAAGAGCTTCAGAATATTTCTTTGAACCATAAATTTTTCCATGGGGGCTAAGCAGCTTCCTCTGTAGCTGCTGATATCTCGAAGTATTATTCAAGTTACTGGGAAAACGTTCAAATCTTCCTTCTCCAGGCGATTTTGAGAGAATAAAAGCTATGGAAATTATAAAAAGTGAACCTAAAGCTTCTTTTATTTGGTTAGAAAAAGCTAATTGGATTGTAAAAAATATCAAAAAGACGCTTTGCGTTGGTGTTGCTTGGTGCGGTGTGGCATAGTCCTGCCAAAGCAACAGCGGCATGAAGTTTATCTCTTGATGCGTATGTAAGAACAGGTCTAGAAAGGCGAGCTTTTCTGACCATGAGTAGAAAGACAAAGAATTTAAAAACACGGTTTTGATATAAAGTTTTAGATTAATAAAAAGGAGAATCTTTATGAATAAACTAATTTGGGGATTTATAATTCTAGCTTCGAGCTCTACATTTGCAATGGATTGTAGGTTCTATACTTGTAAAAACGCACGATGTGACAGTGAAATTTCTAGAACTTTTTTTGGTGAAATCACTGAAGGAATAAACCATTTTCGTTACCAACCAAAGAATAGTGACTTTAAGTCATCTGTCACCATTCTATTAACTTCAGGAGATTACAACTTAAATTTTAGTATAAGTCAAAATTTTGAAACTCACTCATTTAGCGCACCAAAATCTACTTATGAAACTCCATTGAGGTATGTGTTCAATGATTCTATGGGAGGAAAGATTGCAGATTATTCTATTGAGTGTAGATAAGAAGGTCTCGAATAAGTCCCTTTTTAAAAAGACAGAGACTTAATACAAATTCCTCCGATCACGAAAGATCGGGTTTAAAATCAAGGTTAGATAAACATTTTAGAAATATATAGAAACTATAGATACGGTTTTGATTTAAACCACTATTTTAATAAGCAAAGGAAAGTAATATGAAAGAGTTATTTATAGCAATGACACTATTGACATCTGTGCCAGTTTTATCATCAGAATTATTAAATGGTGAAAGATTAGCTACATCAAAAGAATTTCAGAATGAACACCATCCTGAGATTAAAAACTATGAATATGCTATCGAGAAGCTAAAGGCATCTCCAAAGGCAGTCGTTATGGAAAATATCGAGGGCACAGAGATCATTACTACCGAAATTAAGATTGAGATAGAAGGACAACACCCCGAGTCTGGAAAGGGCTGTAAAGTAACTGTGGAAAAAGAAAAAGAGTTCCACAAGGCCTATAAACTTTTTAGCGATGACAGTCTTTTTATTGGTCCTGACTGGGTGACGATTGTTTTTAAGGACATTAATATGAAGTTAGAATACGGCGCGACGATCACTACATCAGAGAAATCTCTTGGGGGAGTCAGTAATATGAATACTTACGAATCTCTTAAGAAAGATGGAGTTAAAATTGTTAAGTCCTCAGCAACGCCATATTGGTTCTCTAATAGAACTGTGTCGAAAATTTCATACCCTAAGGATAATCAAATGCTCGTTGAAGTTGAAGCTATTCCAGCACTTGGTGGCGGCTCTAAAATGTATCCTGCTCTGGAGGCTGCAACTGAATCGTGTCTAGTCGAAATACACTAGGTCTCGAATAAGTCTCTGTTTTCAAAGGCAGAGACTTAAAACAAATTTGCTTCGATTACATTCCACTCTTCAGAAAAACTTAATTTTTTCTGTCGGTTGTGGAAGCTTGCGCCATACTTATAGGCCTTACGTAGTTGTGAAGAGAAGTGTGGACCGCCCCCTCTCAAACTTACTAAGCTAAAGGTAATTGCGAAGAAGTGAGACTTCATTTGGATAGTTTTGAGCAAGAGCCTGATGCAGGCCTAGGTTTTACATATGATAAACATACCTTAATGTTGAAAAAGATCCGAACTTACTAGGTTCTTGAACGACAAAATTTTTATAAACATTGAAAATGAAAATTCGGGTCAAAGGAAACTTCGGCCCTTTTTCTTTGAGTAAGACAAAGTTTGCTGAACATAAACTCTGCGGAACTCAAAAGTAGCTCCTTCGCAGTGAAGCATAAAAATTGCA
Source organism: uncultured Bacteriovoracaceae bacterium (assembly GCA_950070535.1). Lineage (GTDB taxonomy): Bacteria > Bdellovibrionota > Bacteriovoracia > Bacteriovoracales > Bacteriovoracaceae > UBA845. The sequence goes on from CATMLK010000024.1 coordinate 2,605, forward strand.
CCAAGGATTCAAAATAGGATCCTTACATTTTACGTCTCGGCTTCAGAGTTCAAAACTTCATCAGAATTAGCTCCTCATCCTTTAAAAATTCACAATTTTCTTCTTTTTTGTATGCTAGAAAATGTTCTGGCGCTATTCTATGGCCACATCACAAAATGCTTGAGAGGTTGGCCTGAAGTGATAAAAATAGACCTAAAAATGGGGAGTCAGCCTGACTACACTTCTTGTGGCCCCACAAGCCTTCTAGCTATTTATAACTTTTACGGAGATAGGGTAACTAGTGAAGAGTTACTTAAAACCATCCCTCAGTTTGAAGAGGGAGGTGGCGTTTTTGGAGTAATGCTTGGAATTGATGCTTTAAAGCGTGGATATAAAGTATTACTTTATAGCTTCAACTTAAATATTTTTGATCCCACATGGTTTGAGCTTCCAATGAATGATATTAAAAACAAGCTTAAACAAATGTTGGAGCTACGAAAAATGGAGCCTAAAAGGTACAACGCCGTAAAGAGTGCTGTTGAATTTATTGAGCTTGGTGGAGAGTTTCGTTTTCAAGATCTCACTACAGAACTAATAAGCTCTTACCTTTCAAAGGATACTCCTCTTTTATCCGGACTTAGTTCGACCTGGCTCTACAGAAGCAAGCGTGAGGAACCTTTAAGCAATGAAGACGATGATATTGAGGGTGAGCCTGCGGGTCACTTTGTCGTACTTCATGGTAAGAGTTCGGACAATAAATTTGTGTATGTCGCTGATCCTTATAGGCCAAACCCAATAAGTGGCACCAATTATTATAAGGTGTCCATGGACTCACTAATAAACTCCATTCTACTTGGAGTAATGTCTTACGATGGAAATCTTATCGTAATTGAACCTGGTAAATGATGAAACAAAACATTGTTATTTTGGATGAAAAACACCAAGAAAAAATCAAAGTTAAAAATGCTATAGTTATGGCACCTATGGAATATATTCTTGGGGATCCGGATACAAAGTATCAAAACGTATACAACTTCTCTTCTGATCTAAGTTATCAAGGAATAGGTTATTACGTCTCTCTTTTGGCCCAGGCAAGACTGCACAAAGTGTATCCCGAGGCCTTAATTATCCAAGATTTAAAAGACAAAAAAATTCAGAGTCTCTATTCAGATGATATCCATGAGCTGGCACAAAAGAAGCTTAAGAATCTCAAAGGAGATAACTTCGAACTAAGTGTGTACTTAGGTAAAAATCTTGCTGGTAAACATGATAAATTGGCATGGGCGCTATACAGGGTTATAAGGGCACCAATTTTTCGAGTGTTTTTTGAAAAAAAAGATGTTTGGCGAGTAAGACGTGTCAAAATTCTGGATATTTCAGAATTAAGCGAAACTCATTTGGAGTTTTTGAATGCAAGGCTTGATGAGTATTTCTCTCAAGGTCTAAGAGTATACCCACCAAAGGATGATTTTAAATTTGATCTTGCAATATTAGTGGACTCCAATGAAAAATCACCTCCAAGTGATGCGCGTGCTATTAAAAAATTCATTAAGGCCGGAAAAAAAGTTGGTTTGAACTGCGAAGTTGTTGAACATAGTAAAAAGCCAAATATCTTTGAATATGATGCTCTTTTTATAAGAGAGACAACTAATGTAAGTCATCATACATACAGACTGGCACGTCGAGCAGAGAAAGAAGGTCTTGCTGTTATGGATGATCCGGTATCTATTCTTCGCTGCACTAATAAGGTGTTTCTTGAGCAATTAATGCAGAGATTAAACATTCAACGTCCTAAGTCTTATATATTTAGTGAGAAAAAGTTTCTTTCTGAAATGGATGAGCTTGCTCTTCCTTGCGTTTTAAAGCGTCCTGATAGTGCTTTTTCCCAGGGTGTGTATAAGGCAAAGAGTAAGGAGGAACTTGAGCGTTTTGGAAGAAAGGTTTTTGCCTCCAGTGAGCTTTTGTTGGTTCAGGAATTCCTTCCTACAGATTATGATTGGCGGATAGGAATTTTAAATAACGAAGTTATTTATGCCTGCAAGTATCACATGGCAAAAGATCACTGGCAGATCGTAAATAATCGAGAGGGTGAAGTTGCACAAGAGGGTGGCTTTGAATGTGTTGAAATTGAACAAGTTAATAAAAAAGTTCTGGCTGTGGCCCTCAAGCTTTGTAGGTATATAGGTAATGGCCTGTATGGAGTTGACCTGAAGGAAAAAGACGGTGAGGTCTATGTCATTGAAGTTAATGACAATCCAAGCATCGAAGCAGGCGTAGAAGATGGGATATTAGGCGAGCGCCTCTATGAAATTATAATGGAGCGTTTTTTAGAGATGTGTATGGATAAGAGAAAAACCTATGAAAAAAACATATAGAAAAGCATTTTCGGCCTATGGGATTGAAGCTGAATACATGATTGTTGAAAAAGACACTTTAAAAGTTGTGCCAATCGCTGAAAAGGTTCTTACTGAATTAAATTCGGGATTGTTGACAGATGAGGTTCAGATAGGACAAATCGCGTGGAGTAATGAGCTTGTCTCCCACGTTCTTGAGATTAAATGTGCTGGCCCTAGTGAGACCCTAGTAGGTCTAGACGAGGTATTTCACGAATCTATAACACTTGTAAATGAGTTGCTTGGTAGAGATAATTGTATGCTTCTTCCAGGTGCGATGCATCCGTTTATGGACCCAGAGAATGAAACCGTTTTATGGCCTCATGGGCAGAAAGATATATACTCTCTGTATAATGAAATCTTTAGCTGTAAGGGGCATGGCTGGGCCAATCTGCAATCGGTACATATCAACTTGCCTTTTGCCAACGAGGAAGAATTTGGCAAGCTTCATGCTGCAATCAGGGCCGTGTTGCCATTAATACCATGGCTTGCAGGTAGCTCACCCATTGTGGAAGGAAAAAAGGGAACAGGTCTAAACAACCGCCTGGCCTTTTATGAAAGAAATCAGGCAAGGATTCCCAGTATCGCAGGTCAAGTTATTCCAGAGCCAATTTATACCTACACTAAATACCAAGATTTACTTAAGTCATTATACAATGACATCTCTCCTTATGATCCTGAGGGGGTGTTGGCACATCAGTGGTTAAATTCACGAGGTGCAATCGTTAAGTTTGATGTTCAAGCTATAGAAATACGCATCATGGACATTCAAGAATGCCCAATGATGGACTTTAGTTTAATAGAGTTTCTAAGCTGCATTATGAAAGATCTCTTTAACACAGAAAAGCAAGATCTATTAAGAGGTATACCTGTAGAGGTTTTAAGAGAAATTTATGAAAAGGCTAAAATGGGTGAGGAGTTTGAATTACCTGCCTTATATGCAAATCTGTTCAATAGTAGCGAAACAAACATTTCACAGTTTTTGCTTGGGCAGCTTAATCGTTTAAAGAATTCAATGTCTTTAAAGACGAATGAGGGGATTGACATAATTCTACAGCAAGGAAATCTGTCAAAACGAATCTTATCCAAGCTTGAAGAGGGCCTAACAGTTAATCAAGTCTATAAGGAGATGGGCATCTCTCTTAAAGAGAATCGTCCTTTTAATAAACCTTAAAAGATTCAAGTATATAAGTATTTAGCATCGTTAAAGATTGGACATTATAATTCCGATAAGAAAAATATGTGGAGATCAATATACCTTATCATATGGGTTGTTTCTCTGAACCTATTTGCGGATTGCGGACAGAGCTATCTTCGAAATATTCATCCGAGACAGTATTTGTCTGAACACCATAAACATACGATGGGTGAATTCAGGGAGTTAAAGGAACAGACTCAAGATGGATTCTTCTTTTACGACGGCTTTTCAAGAGTTTTAATTAGCGGTGAAGAAGTCGGGAGAGTTCTTTTTAAGCATTATTCTGACTCAGAAACCCTCTTTATTAGCCATATGGCAGTGAAGGTCAAAGGCAAAAAAATTGGAACTATTTTACTGGCCCGAGCGCTAAACGAATTTCCATATATTAAAAGGATAAGAACCAATTTGGGCCTTGATAATTTTGAGGCCTATAGGGATGCAAAATCCCGAGGATTGAGCGATATCGATGCTCTAAAAAGGACTGCAGCTTATAAAATGCGCAAGGTGTTGGGATTTCCTCATATCATTAAGAAATCGATAGATGTTGATATGGAAGAGGGAAGCGTTATATTTGAAGTATCTCGCTTCCATTAAGAGTAAGTCGATACTTATTTTTTAATTCTCTTTTAGAAATTTAAGGTTTTTTCCTGGAACATCCTTAAGGATTTTTGGTTCTAATGAATTGATTAAATGTTTGTACTCCTTCCTGAGCGTCATCCCAGCACCTTCAATTGGAACCTTGAGGAAATGCTCTAAAAAGTCTGGGTTTGAAGAAAGAGATTTATAATGACGTTTAAAGTTATTATCATTTTCAAATTTAAGTAGGCCAACGATTTTTCGAGGAGCATCCTCATAGTCAATCTCGCTTAAAACAATGTCAATATAGCTATCACCTTCTTTGTGGCCAAGGTGAGAAAAAATTTTATTGAGCGAGATTCCTGTATGCTCATCCGTCAACTCATCTATGTCGTACAGCAGGGGGGCAATATTGTTTTGCCTGGCCATGTGGGCGATTATACCCTCCCAGTGACTTGTTTTTTTAATACTTATCAAACTTTCTTGGAAAACATCCTCATTTAAAACTGTAAACCAGCCTGCAGGTGTATTGTAGAAATAAAGATCTACATTATTTTCATCCAAGAGAAGTGTTTTAAGAAGTGCCCCTGGGCAAGTAGATATTGAAGGTTCACGCTTTATCAGTTGATCTAGCTCGTTTGCCAAAATTATTGAATTCTTAAAGGTAGCTGCTTGGCTGTTTATTTTAAACATAATTTGTGCGTCACCATATTCAGCAGAGGAGTATGGCGAAGCTGCCAAGTAAAAACCTGGACCGCCTGCATTGTAGATTGTTTCTGGGTGAATAAGGCCATGATTTACTAATCGTTGATAACCATTATTGTATAAAATTCGTTTTTGCGCTTCTTCTCTGTCCTTTTCTGTTTCCTCTAAAATCTCTAAGACAGCTTTTGCATTGGTGTAGTGGAAGAAGTAGCGATCAATGCCCAGCTGCTCCAATGTTAAACTATTTGTGCGAACAACTTTTGAATTGAACGAATCTCTAACCTTTTCCTGTTTTAGGCCATTCTTGCATTGATCCATGAGAGTGAATTCTGTTTTTCCTGCTAGTAACAAGTCATAGAGATTCAAGTCTGCGTGAACCTTTGAAGCAATTAGCGAGATGAATATGAGAAAGTATTTCATAAGAATCCTTTAATATACTAAAGCAAAATTGTGGCCATGTTTGCATGAAATGCGAGTACAAATATCAACCGTTTACGGTTAGTGTAAACTTAATGTATAAACTGGTGTTTAAAGTATAGACACCTTGATCTCTCAAACCTTCTTAAGCTGTTGTTCTTTTTGATTTGTTTGTAAATCATCAACGCTTAGAGATAAATATAAAATAATTCCCCTGTAATTTGATTATTATGAAAATCTTAATATGGATTCCAGTATGCTAACCAAGATGTTTCACCTTGTAATTTTGGTATGGTTTCTCATATCAAATGCAAATTCAAGTGAACTCAAGGAAATTAAAGTTGGTGTAGGCTTTTTAAGACCTGAAGGAAAAGAGCTTGGGCCTCTAAAACACTTTGAACTAGAAATTACAAAAGTCATTTTTAAAAAAATGGGGCTTAGGCCTCAATTTGTTTATTGTGAATTAGTTGAAATACCAAAGAAGATTATAAGTGGTGAAGTTGAAGCGGCATTGACACTTAAGACGGGGCTTGCTGGCGGTATTTATTACAGCGATGACTACATTGTTTATCAAAATGTTGCATTGGCCCTTAAGGAGAGCAAGATCAAAATTGAAGGCATTAAAGATCTTGGAAAGTACTCAGTAACTGCATTTCAGAATGCAAACAGATATCTTGGGTCACAGTATAGAGAAGTTGTAAGAAAACATCAGAACTATATAGAGTATTTAGAGCAAAAGGTTCAAGTTGATAAGTTTGTTAATAAACAATTCAACGTCTTTGTGGGTGACTATGAGATTTTTAAATTTCACTTAAAAGAGTTAGGTAAAAGTATCGATGAAAAAAATATTGAAGTCTTTAGGATTTTCAGTCCGTCAAATTACAAGATGGGTTTTTTAAACAAAGAGCTTAGAGATAACTATAATATTGAGTTGGAGAAAGTTAAGGAAAGCGGAGATTACTTAAGGATTCGGCAAAAATCTATTGAAATCACCAGTAAGAATTGAGTGTTGCCTTATTGAATGGCAAGTCATTAACAATCGCAAATTTAGGTCAAATTATTAAACACTACCGAACACATATATACTTGAATTGCTTTCTACCGACACTGGAAGCATCTCTTACTTTCATATGCTTAAATCCTGGGATAAATACTTTGTACTCAGACATGGCCCAGTAATGACCTTCCCCACCCAGGGAGACACCGCCAGAGTAGGTGCCATAAGCATCTAAGATTTTGTATTCATTTTCTTTCGGAAGTCTTGCTCCGATTTCCTCACAAGCGACCTCGGCATCACGTGGATTGTTGGCAACTCCTATATCACCAGTAAGATCCCCCAGAAGATGCAATGTTCTCTTATGGGTTTTCAGTGTGCTTGGGAACGTAGTTCTTTGAAAATCGTCGAAAACTTGGGTTGCAATTGACGACATGACAGTATGTGCTGGCCCTTGTGCTGTATAGTCTCTGGTGTATCCATCGGAGTTGATAATTGTAAGGGTTACAGCAACACCTCCATTGCAATTTGGAGACATACTGTAAGTTCCGTATGCGAATAAATTTACTTCGCCTGCTTTGGGGCTTGGTGCGATATTTACTTGAGCACCTGCTAAAGCTGCTTGAATGACTTGGTCTACCGGCTCAACATACTTAAAATTAAGTCTTTGCACTCTAGGCCTTATATCCCTGTAAAACTGACCTAAATATGTCTTAAAAGAGTTCTCTAGAGTTACTCCAAGTCCTTGCTTTGCGTAACGAAGGTTTTCTCCGTAAAGTTTATTAATATTGAGTAAAGTGTTAAATGGATCTAAGTCTCCTGCAAGAAGCAGTCTTTCTGCATGTTCAACCATTTCTGCAACATACTCTGATCTAGTTTGTGAAAATGCCGCCTTGAACTCACAAAGGTTGGCACCCTCTATGTTAAACGGAATTCGGGGCCAAAAGTTATAATTATCCCTTTTTTGAGCACCAAAGGCCGTTGAAGACAATAATATTAGAAGTAGTGGAAATAGTATTTTCATAACTAAATAGAAACACCGAATGAAACTCAGCGCAATTATTGGGGCGATATCATGTAGGAATTACATAGGGTGTCTAGAAAATCACTAAGTAATGACGGCTTCTTTTTAAATCTTAACGTAAACCTAACTTAAATAGCTGTCTTATTTGTTTTAAAAGGGGATTAATAGTTCAAACACCAATGGCCAAGGAGAATTTATGAAAACTGTATTTTATCTAACTATCTTTGTGATTTCTAGCACTTACGGGGGGGCAGGGGTTGATTACATAAAAAGCTTGAAGGAGATGACTATCCAGGAACTTAGGCTGGAGCAGGGTGTAGAGCTAGGTGGTGATAAAATTTGGTTTGGAACACGACAACTTTCTGTGGCCAATATCTGCATGAGTGACGAGGAAACATTTAGAACTATCCACAAGCGGCAAATTGAAGAGCTGGACGGCGACTATTTTAAGGTGGTAGGCCATGATTATCTGTACAAGTCTATTTATGGAAGCGAAACATATGTTGACGGTGATTCCACTATAGATGTCGAAGTTGTTTACCCTACAACATTTGAAATTAAAGTTCTCACTGAAGATTTGGAATTTGGAAGTGAGCTTCTTTTTAAGTTCTACTACACTGTGCCTGCGTGTATATAAGTTCAATAGAGTTGGGGTGCAGGCCCCAACTACTTCTATGTTAAATTCCATCCTGATTTTTATCCTATCCTTGCATACATCAAACTTATGTCTAGCAAGGTTAGTTCTTTGTTTGTTTGAAATTAATTAATGCCATTGGCGGTAAGTAAAACTAAGCGCTAAAAAATTGGTCATGACGAAGTTGCTTTTATTTTTCTGCGTTATTTTTTATTGGCATTCATTTGCTGCAGATTGGAGTGTTTCTTCCCTAAGTCTTCTTACCGGAGATGACTTTGCTGTGGGACAGGATAAAAGTAGAACAGAAGTTACTTATGAAAATGCAACTCGATTTGGATTAGGAGATTCTTTTTTCTTCTTAGATGTGACTAATCCATATAAAAAAGAAAACTCTAAGTACACATCATCAATGTACGCTGAATGGCATCCAAGGTTTAGCATCGCGAGAAAATTGGGAGTAATTAAAGGACATTCCTTTTTAAAGGATATTCTTTTTGCAAACACCTTTGAATATGGCAATAGTGCTTTTTCTCAACATAGAACCAATATGCATGGTATTGGTTTTGATTTTAACCTTCCTTATTTTTCGTTTTTTCAATGGAATATTTATTTAAGGGATAACCTAGACAGACAAGGAACTTCATATCAATCGACGTTTGCCTATTTATTACCTTTTAGCTTTAGAGGGTTTAAATTTGTATGGAATGCTTATGTTGATATCGTGCATAGTGATGAAGGAGAAGAGGGAAGTGAGACACTGGCACACCAACATACCGGGCAGCAATTCAAAATTGATGTTGGAAACTTTTGGGGAACGCCAGGGTTGTTATTGGCCGGTGTCGAGTATCAAGTTTGGGATAGAAAGTTTGGAATCCGAGAAAACAGCACTGAAAATAACCTTAAATGGATGCTTCAGTGGCAATTTTAGCCTCTTCTTAAGAGGACTGGAGCCCTGGCCTTCTTTAAAACGGAGTTCAAGCTAATATCAAGACAAAGTTTTTGTCCGGGAATTTCGATCCATGAATACAGTATTTTAGCAAACACAATGGAAACTCCAAGATATAGAGCTAGGATTATTAACAACCCTGGCCTGAAGTCTGGCAAGGCCTTTAATAAGAAGTTAAATCCAATTAGTATTAATGAGTGACATAGGTATAGGCTGTAGGAAATCTCTCCTAAGTGCCCCAAGATAGGGACAGGTCTTTTGACTCTGATTGATGCACATCCATAAATTATCATCATGAAATAAACTAGAAATAACCAATCCCAAAACGCACCAAATTTTAGGACTGAGTGTAAGGTGAGCATGACGGCACCTACTGGCAATGGCCATAATTTCGGTGTGGAGTTTGTAAAGACCTTGTATAAGAGCATACCAAGCATGAACTCACTAATGACCCTGAGGGATACCCAAGAAAAGCCCAGCATGTACTGCTCGAAATTATTTATTTTAATAGATAAAAAAACATTTATTAAAATTATGCCAATCCCCACCTGCATGTGTTTCTTAAACTTAAGGATGCTTAGGAGAAGGGCCGGAAATAAAAGATAGGCCAAAAGCTCTGAACTAACAGACCAAGATGGAGCATTCCAGCCTTCTGGAACGCCAAAACCCAATCCATTTACAAGGAAGAGCTGAGAAATGAACCGAGAAGTTGTGTAGTTGGAAGTGTCCATCTTACCAAGGTGGGAGCCCAGTGCTACAATTGCAAAATAGCAAAGTAGTACCACAATGTGAGCGGGATACAGCCTTGCGAGTCTTTTCTTGATGTAGCTTTTAAATTCGTATTTGTTAGGTTTACTCAACTTAGTCTCATAGCTGAATGTAATGATAAATCCACTCAATATGAAAAATAAATCAACACCAAGCCACCCTTTGCTCATCATCAGCCCTATACTGCTTTCAGGGTCAACGGGTAAAAAATAAAATGCTGTGTAGGCGTGGCAAAGTGCAACCCAGATGGCAGCGACACCTCTAACTGCTGTTAAACCATGTAAATAACCCATAATTTGTGCCCTCTTTTAAGGATTTGAGTGTATATAGCAGCAGTTTTGTCCAGAGTTCCAATAGACAACACCTATGTCTAAATATTTTCGAATTAATTGGCGATAGGTGTGGTGTCAAAAAAAATATGGAGAAGTTATGAAAAAAATCATTTTGGCGGTATCGCTTATTACATCCTTTAGTCTATTTGCTGAGCACGCTCACAAAGATGATAGTAGCCACTACGATCACGAAAAACACCAGCATCATGAACACCACCATGAGCATCACAAAGACCACGACCATAAACATAAATCAGGCTGTGGACATAAAGAAGTCAAACACGACGGACACAAAGATTATAAACATGATGGGCATACTCACCACCAAGTTGATGGCCACACTCACGACTGCGAAGAATAATTATCTATAAACAAAGACCTTCGACGCTCGGCGAAGGTCTCTGTTCTTAAAAAAAATGGCCATGTAGAACAAGCTGATAAATCTTGGCCAGAAATTAATTCACCTTTGCTTTGACGGCCACACGTGCCAAAAATTAACACAAAATTCCTTAGTTTATTTCAATGCTATTGCATCCAAATAAACGCTTTTACTCATTAACCAATTAAATTCATCATTGCTTTATCAGTTAAACATCACAAAAGGTTTTGTGAATTTTAGGAGGTAATTTTATGAAGAAGTTAATGATGACTGTAACACTTGGGCTATTGTCTGTGTCAGCTTTCGGTGGAGAGCTAACTTATGAGCAATTCAAGGAGTCTTGTAGAAATCCGGATGATTTTGGACACCAAAGACCACCTGAGGCCATCAAAGTTATCTGTGAAGACGCTAGAACTCGTTGGGTACCAGTAGAGTCTGCTCCATTTGAGCTAAACACTGTTGCTCAATTAACTGCTGAGCTTTTCTCTGACAAGCACCATGTAGACCAAGAACTTTTCCCACTTCCAGGTGGAGAAACTAATGGTGTATGCCCAAGACTTAGAGAGGATCTAACAAGCGCAGCTGTTGAAATCTCTTTAACTTGTGCTGAAGTATTGAATGACAAAAGAGACCTTGAGGACATCTGTCTAGAAGCTATTGCATCTGCAGAAGCTGCTAACCCAGATATCAGAGAGTCTATGCCTACTGGTAACATGTTTGAGCCATGTGGAACTGTTGAGCAACAACAGCAACAACAGCAGCAGCAACAACAACAGCAACAACAAGACGAGCAGCAGCAAGATTACTAAAATGTAGTATAAGCAATAGCCGTTAAAAGGGGAGAGGCGATGCCTCTCCTTTTTGGTTTTCAAGAATTTAGGACTATAACAGACTTTTTCCCAAACTAATTTGCATAAATTTTCGACATTTTAGTAACTTCTTAATTGTAATTATTACAACTTTCTGGAAGCTCGAACAGTTACATTCTAAAATCTAGCCAAACTAGATGGAGGAAATATGTCTAAATTGGTCTTTGCTTTGTTATTTTCGTTGTTATCATCTTTAACTTTTGCGGGTGAATTACATTTGGTTAAAGCTACGAACGATGAGGATAATGAAATTTGCGACCTTTATCTCGTTCTCGATGAGCAAAATGATATTTCCAAGATTAGGATTCACAAAACTGTTGAAGGAGAAACGACTGGAGACAAGTCTTACGATCTTGACAGTGAAGAGGGGCTAGTAATATCCCAGCAAAAAGGTAGAGATATTGTGAGTATGTACTCTTCAAACTTCTCTAATCACAACGGTGGGGATTTAACCCTAAAATACCTTTATAATGGAATTACAAATAATTATAACCAGGCACATCTAGAGCTGTTTCGTGATGGTGATGATTGGAATCTTGTAATGAATGGGAATGTGGTTAGCCATCTGCATTTTGAGTCAAATCGAAAATTTATGGTTGGACCTGTTGGCGTTAAGGCAATTAGGGTCGTTAAATAACTATATCGCTCTTGCCCCATCTTGATTAATCTGCCTGTTTCAATAAAATAGGTCTATGAATCTAAAAATTGAGTCTAATGGGGAAGAGAAGATCTTCGTCTTTCAAGATAGAAATAAAATCACTTTAGGCAGTTCTCCCTCCTGCGATGTAAGCCTCCAGGAAGAGGGTGTTGGTTCACTTCACCTAAGGCTTCATGATAAAAATGGAGAGTATTTTGTTGAGGATATGGGCACTGAAGGTGGCACATATATTAATAGCAAATCTTTAACCCCAAATAAGCTTGAACCTTTTAATTCATTCTTTCCAATTAAAGTTGGGCAAGACGTATTTGTGTATCTTTTAGATGAGGTGGCATCTGTTGAGGGTGACAATCGAGAGGGTACTGCAATTAATATTAATCCGGAACAACTTGAGTCCTTAGAAACACCCCAAAAAAAGAGCCAGGAGCAGCTAAAAAGTGAAAGTGTTTATGTGCCAAAGAGTCACGGAAAAATTGATCCTGAATCATTACCTAGAGAAATAAAGTTTCAAAGAAGAAAAATTGTCCTTGGAAAGAAAAGCAAGGCCAAAAATAAACAAAAAATTATATCAAATCTTTTTTACGGAATTCTTTTCATATCTGCTATGGGCTTTGTTGCCAAAGAACAAATCTTGTCATTTTTAGTTTCAGATCAAAGTAGGGTGTCCAATGTCAATCTGGCACCTAAGGTTAAAAGGGAAGTTAAGGCAAAGAAGCCTAGAAATGTATTCACCGACAAAAAGGCTATTGCAGTCGCTAGGTTGGATAAATGTTTAGGGGAAAACGAAGTCGTACTTTGTGATACTGTTAAACAATATCGCCAGCTGCGAGTAAGCGAGGGATTTGTCCAAATTCTTTCAAATATTTATTTTGTCGTTGATATTAAAGAGGCCAACAACTGGAAAAGGGCCAAGCTTGAAAAAAGTGAAAAAGAACTCTCTATACTCAGAAGAGTTGGGTTGACTAGGCTTGGTGGCAGCTTTGATGTGGTTAATTTCAAAGAGAATGATTACGTGGCCAAAGATGTAGACATCTTTACCGAGGAGTCTAAAAAGGCCGCAATGCTAACTGAACTGGCGACTCTTGATTTGTGGGAGAGAATTAAGGCCATGAAAGGGGTTGAAAAGCTCTTTGTTATATTAATAAACTCTAATGGAACCAACTTGACATACCTAGGCCATACGATCATTCCACTTAAAACTGGAGATGAGATGTATGACTTCTCTGTGCTACAAAAAGACATGTTTTATTACTGGAGAACTGGTATACCATACAATAAAGATCTTTTAGAGAAAGGTAGCTTTAACTTAAAGAGTCTTTAAAAATTCAATTATTTCTAACTTCTGCTGATTGGTAAACTTCTCGCGTCCTTGATCGTCTAAAAGCATTGTTGTGTGGCCTTCATTTGAAGTTCCCGCTCTAGTAGCACTAAAATGGAAAGCTTCATCCTCCCTGTATGGAGAGCGAATCTTATCAGGTCTTGGGTAGCCATTTTTAACAATATCAAAGTCCTGCGAAGGATCGTGTGCAGGCACTGCAATATAGGACTTAGGTCGCTTAAAGTCTGGCGTTAAAACGTCAAACAGAGTTGGAACACTATTGTTATGAAAGTATGGCCATCTGGCCCAAATACCAATCAATGGTGGCGGCACATATCCCTTCTGAGGTTTAACAACTGTTCCTATTGTCTCTGATATTTTTAGACGATTAAGATCTTTGTAAAAGTAGCGCATGCCTTGTGCACGGTAAGGGTCGGTACCGACATCTATAACAGGGGTTTTTTTATGGTACCATACTTTGGTAGTTTCTAGTTGCTCTTCATAGCTTAGATCGGCTGGACTGTCCCAGGCCTTTTCGTACTTCCCATGGCATCCCGAACAATTTTTTAGGAAAAGTTTTTGGCCTCTCCTGGCCTTGGCAATATTAATTTTGTTTGGGAAGAACTTTTGGTATCTGGGAGCCTCTGTTGAGAAAACAAAAGCAGTCAGCTCCTTAATTGTGTCAGTGTTTTCTACCAGCCAATTTTCAAGCTGTCTCAAGTCAACACCTCTACCAATTTCATTCCATAAAAAGTTAGTGTGGATTGGGTTTCCTGAAACGATAGAACCATCACTTAACCATCTAGTTTTGTATTTTACATTCCACCATACAGCTGGCTTTGAGTCTGCAGGTACATCTCTTAATCTGTTTCTGCGGGGGAATTTGGCCTTCCAAGGGTTCATACTTGCATACTCGTCTTCAGACCTCTTTGAAAGGCTTAGACCAACCTGTGCCAGACTAGTGTCAAGTCCAACCTCAAGGGGAACTTTGACCTCAACGAACTTTAAAGCATGTTTTGCTCTTTTAAAGATATAAAGATCCTCTTTGGTGGGATTAAAAAACATTTGAAAAGCTGCAGAAGGAACCTTGCTTATCATTGATTGCCCAAGGTGGAAAAATTCATTTGCGCGTGGGAATCGATTGGTCATGCCCAAAACTTTGACTCCAAATAAGTTGGAGCTGTGGCAGGCAGCACAGCTGAACGTAGTGGCCTTTGTACCGTGTAGTCTATGTGTTGTGACGCCCATTCTCTGCTTTTGAATTTCACGTCCCATAAAAGGAATTGGGTTTGGTGTTCTTTGATCCTCGTCTTTCGGATATTTGTGAAGACCCAGCCAAGAGAAAATTTCGTCCATACTTCTAAATTTTGAGATTTTTTTAGCAATTCTAAAAATAAAATTTCTTAAAGGTGAAGAGTCTTCTTCATCAAAAAAGCGCTCCACAGAATCATTAGGTATCGCTAAATTTGTGACTGTTACGGGGTAGAATAGTGAGTGCTTTGCTCCATTTAATAAGTCAGCCTCCAGTTGATTGGATTCGAGTTCGTAGATATTGGCCCTATTTCCATCACGATAGCAAACTTCATGCTCTTTATGCCACTCGCAGATCTCATTGCCTGGCAATTCAGAATTTGAACTCCAATCAGGAACCTCTGAGTAAACTAAATTTGTTGAAAAGATGCCAAGAATTAGAAAGCTGTAAAATATTGAAAACACGATCAAGACTCCCTATGTTTTGAGAATCATGTCAATACTTGAGTGGGTTTGTCAATTCAGTGTGTAAATAGGTAAGTGTTTGAATTTTATGCGTTTTTTTATTCTTCGTTTTTTGCTGATTTATTTTAAAAGGCCATTATTGTATGATCTTGCTACCAGCTCACTTTGTTGCTTTTGTGGGTTGGTTCCTCCCAGTAATAAATGGCCTTCCCCAAAAATAGGCCATTTATTACTTGGGCCTTTAAAAAACCTTATAAATTTCCGGCCTTTTCAATAGCAACCTTTAATGTTTCGATTTTAAAGGGAGAACTAACATAAGCGTTCGCACCTGACTTGGTGTTTTGATGTTGTTGTGCTTTGTCTGAAGACAGGTTCTTTGCCATGATGACTGTCCCAATGTGGGGGAACTTGGTCTTGATTTGAGCACAAAGCTGGTTTACGGCCTTTGGAGCAGCATTATAGTTAAACATTACTACTTGGTTTTGCTGGGACTGCAAGTGGGCGTTTAGCTCTTTTAGGTTGTCCACGACCTCATATTTGAAAGTTGACGGAAACTTGCTCACATTGTTTGTGAAAAATTTTGATTGAAAATCAAAAAGCAAAACGTTGAGTTGTTGCTCAGGGCCATCCTCTGTGTGGGCTGAAAACTCTATTTCGCTGGCAACATCATCCAGTTCATCCTGCTCGCTTTTTACACCCTCTTTTAAGGCGTTCAGGTCTAAAACAACTGTTGGTTTGTCATCTTCTTGGTCTGACATAATAATCCTCTTTAACTTTTAACTATTATACCAGAAATTCTAAGTGTTTGAAATCCAAGAAGAGTTAGACACTCCTAAATCAAAGTACTCCAGTTATTAAAGATTTATAAAGAAAAGCCGATGGGTATATACAGAAGAGTAACCTATTGGCGTAGGCAATTTATATGGCATTGGAAGATTTAGACCTCGAATTTGAGGACGAAGAAGAACAAAAGCAGGACGACGCAATCAGTGTTGATGTCGACCTGAGCTTCTCCGTCGTCGGAGAAGACAGTACTAGTCCATCCATAGATGCACCTAATGCCGAATATGAGGAAGACTTTCCCAACACACCAGAACCATTTATAGAAGAATTTCCTGAAGGCTCTGCTGAGGTGATGAGCCTTGATGATGCCAGAAAGAGAAATTTAGACGATCAACGTCCAGCAAGATCAGCTCCACAAAGGTCTACGCCAAATGTCCAGAATGGTGATCTTGCGGGCGTTAATCACTCCGCTGAACTTGAGGATATAAAGAAACAATTAAAAGAGCTAAAAGAACAAATGGGCTCCTTCATGGTAGAGGAGAGTACTAAACTTGCTGTTCAAAAGGCCGAATCCAAAATGTCTTTAGAGTTTGTAAGCGATGCTAAACTTTTGGATCATCAAGTAAATGCCATGCTTAAAAGGATTCACTCAAAGGTTCCAGGACTCAGGAATGAAGTTGTGATGATTAACAAATACCTCAAAGAATTTCTTAAAAAAACTACAAGCAAAAAATAACTAATCAGCCTTCACTTTAATTGCCGCATATCTAGAGCTCATAATAACGCTTCCAATAATAATCATCATACCCGCAATACTTATCCAGCTCAGCATTTCATCAAAGAAAATGATACCTGTGAGGAGTGCCCAAACTGCAGTTAAGTAATTAAAGTGACTAATTTTGGAAGCTGACTCTGCCATATAGGCCTTCGTCATAAATACTTGCGCTATTTGGGTAAAGACCCCTATGAGAATGAGTCCAGCAAGATCGGAGAGATTTGGCGTAACCCAAACGGGAACCAAAAATGGCAAACACACTGGTATTGTAATTAGTGGAAAGAAGAAAATTATCAATTGATGGTGGGCCCTATCTTTTAGCAGTCGAATGAAATTGTAGGCCAAACCCGCAAAAAGAGCAGCAGTCATTCCCATGATAAAATGAACAAAACTGGTATTGGGGTCAAAGCTCTTCATCAGTCCTGCCCCCAGAAACCCAGCGATAATAAAAGGCCACTGTTTCGGATTCGGGGACTCTTTTACCAAAAAAACGCTCAAGACAACCGTGAAGACAGGTGCTAAGTATAATACAGTAACTGCAGTGGCCAGGGGCATTACTTGTATTGTGTAGAAATACAAGCTTAAGGCAATTGCACCACAGAGCCCTCTAAGGAATAATAAATTAAAATGTTCGTTAAAGATTTTTATCTTTTTCTGCCAGATAACTGAGTAGGATAATATCAAAGTGACAAGGGATCTAAAAAACACAATTTCTATAGCGGGGATGTGCGAATAGTATTTAACTAACGCATTGATGATGCTAAAAAATAAACTGGCCAATAAAATGTGTTTCACACCGGTGGAAAGCATATGTGGCAGTATTACACAAACTGGAGTGTAGGTCTATGACAGCTATCAAAAAACTAAAAAACTTAGAGTACTTGGAAAACATAAAAGGTGAAAACTGTGCGGTTGTTTTATTTCATGGATATGGAGCAAGCATGCAAGACCTTTATGGCATATCAAATTATTCACAAGCAGACTATGACTGGTATTTTCCAAATGGCCCAATTTCTGTGCCATTAGGTTTTATGATGGAAGGCCGAGCATGGTTTCCAATTGATATGCAAGAGCTCGAAAAGGCCATGAGCACTGGCACTCATAGAAGTTTTAGAGAGAAAAGAAGTGATGAATTTGATCGGTCAAAAGAGTTTGCTCTCGAGTTCCTTGAAGAGTTGAGGCCTCGCTATGACAAGCTAGTTATTGGCGGGTTTTCTCAAGGAGCGATGCTTGCTTCTCACACATTTTCCCAGGCCAAAGCCGATGGACTCGCACTCTTATCAGGCACCCTCATAGATGAGTCATCCCTCAAAGAAGTTATCACGTCTCCAAAATGTGAATCATTCTTTCAGTCCCACGGAAAGAGTGATCCAGTTCTATCCTTTCAGCAGGCAAGGGATCTTTATGATTTGCTGGTCGAGAAGAATTTAAAGGGTGAATTTATAGAATTTAATGGAGCTCACGAGATTCCAGAATCTGTGCTAATTGGTCTTGATAGGTATTTAAGTGATATCAAGCAGCCATAGACTGGGCCTGCTCTTGTAGCTTATTCATTTGTTGATCTAGGAAGTCTTTTGAACCCAAAGGAAAGTCTACAAAATAGAGGGGATGAGTGGCTCCGTTTCGAAGCTTTAAGATAAGAGTTCCGAATGCTTTTTCATCCTTTGGCGCGATAATCTCCTCTATATCTGAGAAGTTTATCCTTTTACCTTGGCCAACTCTAAGGCCAGTCTTTATGTGGTCAGTATAAATTAATACTAAATGGTTTTTATCGTAATAAAATAGGCCACAGACAAAACAAGCTAGAGATATACCAAGTCCCAAGGCCAAGTCCCCAACGTTTATTGCAGTAGTAAATTTTCCCATTAAATAGCATTGGACACCGAAGACTGCCGTAAGTAGAGGCATAACTCCAGTAATGTGATCAACGTGATTATTTCTTGATAATTTGGCTATTGCTTTTTCCATAAGCTCTGTTTCGGCAAATTATTCCTATGGCCTAAACCTTTTTTCATTCAGTCGCCTCTGAATGCCGAAAAGCCCATTAAGGGGGATTATGAAAAAGTTTGGTCTGTTATTTGTTTTGGTGTTGTGTGCAATTTTTGTATTCTGGAAGAGTGAAAGTGAAAAAAATCGCTTTGTTCAATTCAATCATAAAAGGACATTTGAATTTACTCCCACTGAACTTCCAAAAAGAGAAGTTGCCTCTGTTAAGGAAAGAAAGCTAGTTTCCCCGAGTCGAATTAAATCTCGCCCAACAGGGGATTTAATCCCAGAGCCTCTGAAGGAAGGCATTAAGAGTCTTAAAGATTATAAACAGAGTAAAAAAACTGGTGGAACAACCCCCAAGGATTCAGATCTAAGTTTCCAGAATCAATCTTATTATTTATTGGAAAACAAATTTGCTGTCAGTGCCCAAGACATGGATACACCTCCATCAGGAGCGCAGCTTAAAAATAACTATTATATCGTGGAAGGAGATGATGCTCCAAGGGATGCTCTAAGGGTAATGGAAAATGCCAATACTGGAGAGTATGCAATTTTCACAGGTATCCTAAAGGTCAAATTGGAAAACATGTCTTTTTTGGATGAGATTTTAACAAGCTATGACTGCGTTGTTGAGAGCTCCTATCCCCACATCAATGTGGCGATGATTAAGTTTAGTGAGTATGAGCTTACCTTAAAGGCCCACAACGAACTTCAAAAAATTGAATGGGTCAAACGCTCAGAGGTTGAGTTAATCGAATATTCAAGAGGTTCGCGTTGATCGCCTCCAAGAAAAGGCAGTTTTAAGAATTTTGTTCTAATTAGGGCAATACAAATTCAATGCTTTGGGAAGGGATTAAGTTTTTTCAATTAAATGCCGTAAAATAGGGGAGTTGGATCTTTATATAATGAAAATAATAATGTTTTTTTCCATTTTGGCAATGAGCTCTTGTTTGCTACCTGAAAAGGAGAAAAGCTCCTCTGCGCCATCACAGGCACCTTACTCCCCCGCGGCTCCAATTGTTTATAGTGCAGATTTTTATGGGCAACAAAAAATAGACTTCAGTTTAACCTCTAGTGATATTTTTGGAGAAGGCCTCAGTGGTTATACATATAGCATTTCAAACGGACCATCATGGGGCAGCATAAATCCTACTACTGGTGAGCTGTCTGGTGTTCCTGATGGCAATGGGGTTTACAATGGTATTACTGTCACAGCTATAAAGGCTGGGTTTCCGACAAAAACAGAAGAATTTTCGATTGCAATCAATGGGGATCCACTTAGAAAGTATGCGTGGCATTTGGAGAACACGGGCCAGAGAAATTTTGCTTTTACATCTGGGATATCGGGAAATGATATAAATGTAGACCCTGTATACAACAAGGGAATCACTGGAAACGGAGTAAGAGTTGCGGTAAGTGACTCTGGTGTTGAAATCAACCACGATGATCTTTATCAGAATTCATTGGCGGGGGAGCACAGAAACTTTACTTTATCATCACCTTACTATGGAACACCTGTGGCCAGCGACTTTCACGGAACTGCGGTTGCTTCATTAATTAGTGCCAAGGGCTGGAATAACGAAGGCTCTATGGGCGTTGCTCCAAATTCAAAATTTGCGGGCTTTCAGTTTCTCCAATCTTCATTCTCCACAAGTGTACTTATTGAGCAGGCGAGTGGTGAGTTTGATGTTTTTAATTACTCTTATGGCGATGAATATCACTACGACACAAGATCAGACTCCTCCTACCTTGAACATATCAGATACAAGGCCAAAAATGGTAGAGATGGCAAAGGATCTATCTTTGTAAAGTCTGCAGGCAATGAGTTTTATGTAAAGTCCGGTCCTGTTTGTGCAAGTCACAATGCAAATGCACCATTTGAAAATGAATCACCTTACATCTTGATCGCTGGGGCCATAAATGCCGATGGGAAAAAAGCAAGCTATTCAAGTGCCGGAAGTAACCTTTGGGTAAGCGCACCCGGTGGCGAAATGGGATATGCCGACCCTGCGATTATGGCGGCCGACCTTCCAACTTGTTTTAAAGGAAGGGCGAAGGCTCAGTCCTCACCAACAAATCAGTTTGAGGATGGACACACAGAAAATCCATTATGCAACTATACTTCAGTAATGAATGGAACAAGCGCTGCCGCTCCAATTGTATCAGGTGTGGTGGCATTATTAGTTGAAGCAAATCCATCTTTAACACAAAGAGAGATAAAACATATTTTGGCAATGACGGCTAAAAAAATTGATCCGTCTTCAGATACAACGCACCCCTCAACGCATGGGCACTACTCTGGATGCGTAAATTTAGAGCTTTCTGGACATGATTACGAACAGGGATGGGTTACAAATGCTGCAAGTTTTTCTTTTAATAACTACTATGGATTTGGATTGGTAGATGCTGACGCTGCAGTAACAGAAGCACAGTCTCCTGGTGCTTGGCATCCAATGCCAGCACTTATAGAAACTAATCCGTACTTTGACGAGGCCACTCTTTCAAGCTCTCCTGGAATTGGTATTCCTGATGAAGACTCAGCTGGTGCGACAGATACAATTTCATTAACTGCCACATCGGGAAGGGATACTGATTTTGTTGTTGAGTCTGTTCAAGTTGATGTATCGATCACACATGCCTGGAGTGGAGAGGTAGGTGTTGAGCTAATATCACCGTCAGGTACAAAAAGTATACTTTTAAATATTAATAACAGCTTCTTAGTAGACCAAGACTCCAACTTGAATATTGTTCTTACAAGCCACGCTTTTTATGGGGAGCCAGCAATTGGAAACTGGACTATCAAAGTGATTGATGCCGCCGCCCAGGATACGGGGACTTTGAACAGTTGGAAATTAAATGTCTTGGGACATAACCCATAATATGAGTAATAGTTCGGCCTTTATATATTCCATGCTCCTTCTTATCCAGGTCTTGTTTGGCATAAACTTTTTCACTTCAAAGGTTATTGTTGGAGTTATGGATCCGATTTTATGGTCCAATCTGCGTTTTTTTATTGCTGGAGTATTAATGCTTCTTGTAACTTTGGCCACGGGGAGAAAGCATCCTAAAGTGGATAAAGAGTTTCTATATGCTTTAGTTCCTCTTTCTGCTCTTGGTATGGCACTAGGCCAAGGACTTTTTCTTTTTGGTTTGAAACACACAAGCTCGGTTAATACCGCCGTTCTAACAACAACCATTCCAATTTTAACCTTAGTTATCGTTGTTGCTAGAAAACAGGAAGAGTTAACAATGAAAAAACTTGTTGGCTTTGGGCTCGCATTTTTGGGTGTTGTTCTAATTCGAGATCTATCCAAGGCAAGCTTTGAATCTTCAAGTTTTTTTGGTGATCTCATGGTGTTTATGGGTGCCATGTGTTTTGCACTATATCTAAGTTTTGGAAAAGGGTTTTTAAGAAAATATGACAATCTATGGATTACGACTTATATGTTTTTGACTAGTGCTGCCTTAATGGCCGTTTTTAACGCTTCCAAGATTTTTACATTTTTATCGAATCTCCAATCGTCACCTGGTCTTGAAAGCTACTCCACTTTATTTGTAACATGTGTTCTATACACCATAATCGGAGCAACCCTTCTTACATACTTTTTAAATAATTTGGTTTTGGCCAAGGCACCGCCTGCCCATGTGGCATTGTCTATCTATTTTCAGCCAGTGGTGGCCGGTGTTTTTGGATGGTGGTTTTTAGATGAAAGTATTGGTGCTAGGACTATCTTTTGCTCTTTTCTTATTATGATGGGTCTTGTTGTTTCGATATATCCTGGAGCTAAAAAAAGCTTTTAACTGGGAGTCCTATGGACAGGCCCCACATTTTTGCACTAAAACTTTCCTTGCCCCAGTAGATGTAATTTAATTCCCAAAAATAATTTTTCCCCCAACGAATCCAAATATTTTGGTAGTCAATGGATTCTGCTGGAGAGACAAATAGTCCACCAGAAACAATGTAGTTTTCTATGTCAAAGGCGTGTTTGTAGGTAAACTCAAGTCCTTGTGGGAAAATCGGTTCGTTTATAATTTCTTGTTTGCTATCAAACTGAAAGTAAAGAGATTGCATTCCCAGTAGGGTTGTAATTGAGAGTTTCCTATCAAATATTAGAGCGATGTCATTGGCAAAGTAGATTCCAGCATTGTTGAAAATACTTTCATCCCAAACTGCCGCATTGAAGCCACGAATAGAGGAGTCTTGGGTGAGTTTTAGATTTGCATAAATCATAAAGGCCGGAGCAACAGGGGAGTCTTTACTTTCCTGTTCTGAGGAAGAGTCCTCTTTGAAGGTTGTTTCAAATGCGTATGGCCCAAATCCAATCGCCGTGTTTAGGCGGTGAAGCCTCTTTGGGACTGAAGCTGATATTTCAATTTCTCTTACTTCTCCATCTCTATTTGCCACCTTTAATTTGACAGGCCTTTTATCAAGAAAAACTGCCAGATATGGCGCTTTTGATTTATCTAGAAGTCTATAATTAGCGCTGCTCCAAAGGATTTCAAGCATAGGAGTTTCATTGCCAAAGCTTCCCAGTCTTTGGGTTCTACAGCCCAGTGACATTAATTCTTCATCCATGCCTTTAACAGTTATGTTGTTTCTTGAGCAGGAATAATCGATATAATGAGCTGTGCCACTTTTCTTTTTTGCCTCAATTTCAACATGGCCTATGTGTTTACCATTCTTGTAGATTTGAACATTTTCCTCACTAAATAAAGACACATAAAATTGTGCGTGGGCATATTTACCCTTCTGTTGTGTGAGAAGCGATTGTTGGTCATATCTGAGGTGGTAATCCTGTGCTTCACCTTTTATATACAGTGCAAGTCTGGCCCTAGGAACTGGCAAAATTTCTTGAGTACGAATCCATTCAATGGAATCATTTTTAAGCACGGCCTTAGCAGCAATTTGTGTTTCAAGCTTAAACTTTATATTGAAGTCGTTAGAACTTAGATTTATACGCTTTTCGGCAATCTCAACTGGTCCAAATGATATATCCTGTGCGGCAAATAATGGTGCAGAGATGGCAACTGCTATGTAAATAATGAGATTCATAACTTTATTTTAGCGCCAGCCCAAATTATTTACACCAAGGCAAAATTAGTTTGACGCTGCATGAGGTGATTGAGAGTATAAATTTATGCAAACATTTTTAATTACTTTTATCGTATTCCTTGTCACTGTGAGCTTTTTCATTTTTTGGGCAAGTACTGGGACAAACCTAAAACTCGACAGTGAACAGCCGTTTATTAATCAGGCCAGCAAAGAAGATTTTGATAAAAGCATCACCATTGGAAGCTGGAATATCGCCTGGGGCTATGGAATGGGCTCTGAAGGTGTGAATTATGCACCAAAAGACAAAGAACACTTTCTAAAAGCACTAGACGATATCGTTTCCGTGATTAGTAGTAAAGATTGCGATATAGTTCTTTTACAGGAAGTGGACTTTGGAAGTCGTAAAAGTCATGGAGTTGATCAGCTGAAATATCTAGCGGACGAGTTGGGTATGAATTATGCCTATGCACCCTCTTGGAAAGTGAACTACCTACCCTTTCCTTACTGGCCAATAAGCAGCCACTTTGGTCGGGTATACTCTGGAGGAGCGATTCTGAGTAAGTATCCAATCGAAAAAAATAGGGTTGTTCTTCACCCCAAGCCAAAATCCAATCCTTGGCACTATAATTTGTTCTACCTAAGTCGCTACACTCAAATTGTTGATGTAAAAATTAAAAACAAAACGTGGTCTATATTCAACAACCACCTTGAGGCCTTTGCAAAGAAGAACCGAGTCATTCAAGCAAAAGAAATGGTTAAATTTGCCAAAGAAGAGTCAGATCTTTTGGTACTTGGTGGTGACTTAAATACCACCCCAACCGTGGCCAGCAAAAAAGGAAGCTTCCCAGGCTATGAAGAGGATGATTACGAGAACGATCCTACCTATAGTATTATTGCTGGTATCGACGGCATAAAAGATGCACTTAGCACTGAGGAGTATCTCAAGGATGAAAGTCGATGGTTTAGTTTTTCAAGTGTAAGAGCTGATCGAAAGCTCGACTACATATTTGTAAATGAGATGGCCACTGTCGAGGAGTTTGAAGTGCTCAAAGTCCCTGTAAGTGACCATTATCCTTTATTTGCAAAGATCAGGCTTAATTGATTTGAACTACCAAGCGCTGGCCTGGATAGATTTTTGAATTTATAGAATTCAACCTTTTTAGCTGAGATACAGATATACCATGCTTTTTAGCGATTTTTATCAAATAGTCGCCAGGTCTGACGGTGTAGAATCTTTTATCCATCGCAGGAAGCTTTAAAGATTGGCCTGGATAAATAGTTCTTGTTCTTAGATTATTCAACTTAAGAATTTTGGAAATTGAAGTGTGGTTTTTTCTTGCTATAGAGTATAAGTTGTCGCCTCTTCTTACCTTGTAGTTTTGGTACTGTGAACCTTCGCCAGGAATGTCTAGTCTCTGGCCTACCCTAATGATACTGGAGCGTCCAATATTATTGGCCCTTTTAAGATCTGATAGACCCACATTAAATCTTTCGGCAATTTTACTTAAATTATCACCTCTTTTTACTTTGTAGCTGGTAGAGCTTGCGACAAATCTCTCTCTAGTGTTTATTTCTTCAATTGCTTTGTAATTCTTGTTTGGAAGATAAACGGTCAGCCCATTTCGAACATATGGAATTGTTCTCCAATAAAGATCTGGGTTTAAAGCTAGAATTGTCGACTTTGGAACCCCTGTCTTTTTAACTAAATGATCCAGAGACACCCTTCTTTTAAGGGTGACTTCTTTTGTGTTAAGGTAGCGATCTGCTTGAGGTTTAGGAAGAGTAATGCCGTACTTTTGTGGATTCTGAACAATCTTCATTGCTGCCAAAACTTTCGGAACATAGTGTCTTGTTTCCTTAGGCAAAACCTTTTTTGCTGAAAGTTCGTAATAGTCCCTAGTTTTTGCCTTTCTTATGCGTCTTACAACCCCATATTCTCCGGCATTGTAAGCACTAAGCGCTAGTTCCCAGTCGCCAAAAATATTGTATAGATCTTGAAAGTATAGGGCCGCAGCTTGAGTTGACTTCACAATACTTCTTCTCTCATCAACTCCACCTCTTATTGTAAGGCCGTATCTTTTACCAGTGTCTCTTATAAACTGCCACGGGCCGACTGCGCTTGCACGGCTCTTAGCTCCCAAATAATAACCACTTTCGATAAGTCCAACGAAAAATAGCTCTTTTGGAAGCCCGTAGTCGTCAAAAATTCTCTCTATTGTGGCCTGATACTTTGCACCATTCCTTAAGAACCTTAAGAATCTGGCCTTCTCTCTTTTTGAGAAGTAGTTAACCCAAAAGTCTACTTTTTTATTTTCAACGTTTCTTAGGAATTCAGGTTTCTGGTCGTAACTTTCATCCAAAACCATCTTTAGGTCTTGTTTTTGGCTTTCACTTTCATATGTTCTGAGGGTTTGTGTTGGTGTTTCAGGGACTGAGTTTAAGGCCCTAAAGCTACTTCCAGGATGGGCACAACCGGAGAGTGCTGTGATCAGCGATAATCCTGCAAATCTTCTTGCTCTAGCACTTAATCTCATAAACTTATCCTTTTTGTTGCATATTACTTTAATTGTAACGGGGTGAGGTGTTTCCACAAGGGTGAAATTATTGACACATTTGATTAAAACGCGTGATAATTTTCCCGACTGTAAAAATCTAGTATTAAAAAAGGATGTCGGCTTGTTTAAATTTACCCGTTTCTTGTTGATTACAATCGTTGTCAGTGCCTGTGCAACAAAAGAGTTGTCTAAACCGCAACTTAAGAAAGCTGCGCTCATCGAAGGTAAAGAGAGGTCTCAATACGAGGCGTTTGGCAAAAAGTATATGATCTCCACACAGGGCGGAGCCACCACAAAGGCCGCTAAATTTGCTTTGGATAATGGGGGTAACATTTTTGATGCCGCAACCGCAGCAAGCTTCGCGATCTCTGTTGAAAGGCCACATTCCACTGGAATAGGTGGTGGTGGTTTTATGATGATTCATCATAACGGCAGGACAGAGGCCTTGGACTTCCGGGAAATGGCCCCGAGGATGGCCAATAAAAATATGTTTTTAGAAAGTGGTAAGCAGATTAAAGAGAGATCTTTAACAGGTGCTCTGGCAAGTGGAACCCCAGGACTGGTTGCTGGTGTTGTTGAAGCCCATCTTAAAAGAGGTAAACTTCCATTGGCACTTGTCATGAAACCTGCAATTGATTTGGCAGAAAAGGGTTTTACTGTATACCCAGCACTTGCCAAGGCAATTGATGCTGAGAAAGAGAAATTATGCAAGTTTAAATCAAGTAGAGAGATTTTTCTAAAGAAAGGGTGCAGGCCACTTGAAGCAGGTGAGCTTCTTGTTCAAAAAGATTTGGCAAATACCTTAAGGCTTATTGCAAAAAATGGAAAAGATGGCTTTTATAAAGGTCAAGTCGCTGAAAGCATTGCAAATAACCAAAAAGAACTAGGCGGATTAATTTCTTTAAAGGATCTCGCCGGCTATAAGGTAAAAGCTAGAAGGCCAGTTGAAGGAACTTTTAAAGGTCATAAAGTTGTTTCTATGCCACCTCCAAGCTCTGGTGGCACCCACATTATCCAAATTCTAAATATCCTAGAGGGTTATAACTTGAAAGAAATGGGGGCACAGTCTGCCAAGGCCATTCACTTGACTTCAACGGCCATGCAAATTGCTTTTGCAGATAGGGCCAAGTACATGGGTGATGCAGACTTTGTTACCGTTCCTGTAAAAAAGCTCCTCTCTAAAGAGTATGCGGCTGGACTAAGAAGATTAATTGACGAAAACAAGGCCTTGGCATCCAACAAGTTGCCTGTTCCTTTTCATATGGTACCTGAACCAGATCACACGACTCACTTCACTATAATGGATGGTGAAGGCAATATAGTGAGCTCCACCCAGACCATTAATGGATGGTTTGGGTCTGCAGTTACTGTTCCTGGCACTGGAATTGTTATGAACAATGAAATGGACGACTTCGCCAGCCATGTTGGTGGTGTTAATTTATTTGGGGCCATAGGTGGTGCCAATAACTTGGTAAGTCCGAGAAAAAGACCTCTGAGTTCCATGTCGCCAACGATTATATTTGATAAAAAAGGCCTGCCGCTTATGGCACTCGGGACACCGTCAGGAACAAGAATTCTCACATGTGTTATGCAAACAACCTTAAATGTGTTGGAACACGATATGAATCTTTGGGATGCTGTTGCGGCCACTAGATTTCATCATCAGTGGAAGCCTGAGGAAATTAGAGTTGGACCTCCATATTTTGATGCAGATGTTGAGGCACAGCTTGAGGCAATGGGACATAAAATTAACCACAAATCTCTGGGTTGCAAAATACAGGCGATCAAAGTCGAGAAAGATGGTGTTCTTCACGGTGTGAGTGATCCACGTGAAGAGGGTATGAGTTTCGGTATTTAACATAAAAGGATAAAAATGGAGACAAAAGTAAAAGAGTTTACCCTCTTGGCCGTAGGGCTGGGAATTATCATTGGGGTGATTATGACTGCCGCCAATGTTTATTTAGGCCTGTATGCCGGGATGACGGTGTCGGCTTCAATTCCTGCAGCGGTAATCGCCATGGGTGTATTTAAAGGTATTTTCAAAGTGGACAGCGTTCACCAGAGTAATGTTGTGCAAACGATGGCAAGTGCGGGTGAGTCTCTTGCTGCCGGGATTATCTTTACACTGCCTGCACTAGTAATTGTTGGGGCGTGGCAAGATTTCGAGTTTTGGCCAACAACAATGATCGCTATTTCTGGTGGGCTTTTGGGAGTCATGTTTATGATTCCTCTAAGAAGTGCTCTTATTAAAAATGAGAAGGAACTTATCTATCCTGAAGGCGTGGCGTGTGCGGCCGTACTAGGAGCTGGCTCTGCTGAAGAAGGCAAACGTGGTTTTTTCACAATTTTGAAAGGACTTTTATTTGCAGGTGTTTTTAAGTTGTTCACAAGTGCTTTTTCTTTAATTCTTGGAAGTGTTGAGTGGGCAAAGAAAATCAGTGGCAGCACCTACTTTGTAGGATCAGACATTTCTCCGGCCCTTTTGGCCGTGGGTTATATTGTAAAGATTGAAGTTGCTGTACTAGTTTTCATTGGCGGAATTATCGGCTTTACCGTTGCAATTCCAATGGTTGGAACCCCTGCTGATTTGATTGAGCTTAATGCTGTTGATTTGGCATGGAGTCTGTGGTCATCCCAGGTAAGATATCTTGGTGTTGGTGCAATGATTGTAGGTGGTGTTTGGTCTATTATTTCTGTAAGAAAGGGGATTAGCTCAGGACTTTCTGGTCTGGCCGAACGCTATAAGTCTAAAACAAAATCTGTAAGCAGGGTTGAAACAGATATGCCTCTTATGGGTATTATGGCGACACTACTTTTTTGTTTTTTGATTATGCTTGGTTTGTATAACTCATTAATCGGCTCTTTTGGTTTGAGTTTATTCACAACCTTGTTAATGATTGTATGCTCGTTCTTGTTTGTTGCAGTCTCCAGCTACATTGTTGGGCTTGTAGGCAGTTCAAATAACCCAGTTTCAGGTATGACCATCTCAGCATTATTGGTTTCTGCCGCATTGTTCCTAGTTTTAGGTGAGAAGGGGGACTCTGCAATACTTTCAACTCTTGGTGTGGCCGCGGTTGTGTGTTGTGCAGCCTGTACTGCAGGTGACTGTTCCCAGGATTTAAAAACTGGTTACCTAATTGGTGCAACACCGAAGTTTCAACAATATTCCCAAATTATTGGGGTTATCATTCCGGCATTCACAATTGCTCCTGTGCTTACACTTCTTCACGAGGCATATGGAATTGGTGAAGGATTAAAAGCTCCACAAGCAACTTTGTTTGCTTCAATAACCAAAGCTCTTTTTGGCGATGGAAACTTGCCTGTGAGCATGGTCATTTATGGAATGATCTTGGGTGTTGTTGTATTGTTGATTGATGGTATTTTTCTTAAAAATAAAAAGTTTAGACTACACCTTATGCCAATGGCGGTTGGAATCTATCTACCTGTAACTTTGGCCTACCCTATTTTGGCCGGTGGTTTGATTAGGTACTTCGTTGAAAGAAAAAGAAAACTCGAAGACGAAAGCAAGGACCAAGGTGTTCTTTTAAGTTCTGGCTTTATTGCTGGAGAGGCCATTATGGGTGTATTGGTAGCAATTTATCTATATTTCAATGGTTCGGTAATCGACTTAGGACTTGGACAAGGCATGCGTGAAGCAATATCGATGCTTCTGTTTACAGGCCTTGCCGTTTATTTGTATAGAGTCGCTAAAAAATCTTAATTATAAACTAGTCGTGGGCGGAGTGAAGTCTCTGTCCATGACTGTCTTTCTCTTTGCATCCAGCGCTTTTTGAGCACTAGCGTCACAAATCTTTTGAACTCTTGATGTTAATTGGTCAAAGGCCTGGCCTGAAGTTGAAAGTCCATCTTTATCTTTGATGTATCTTTTAACCTTACTTGCAACCACTAGACTGTCTTCAACTTCTGGATTCTCTACGTAAAAGCTAAAGTCTTTACCCATCACTGTTTTTCTGCCAGCACTTTTGGCCCTTTCAATGGCCTGGTCCAAGTTTTCACCCACATCTTTATTTAGGGGGAGGAAAAAGTTTGCGGAAGTTGAACAACCGTATTTCTCTTTGATGTACTTCTTTACTTTGCTTAAAACCAATAAACTTTCAATGTGCATAATAGATTCCTTTTATTCTATTTTAATTCATAAACGGATCTTTATCTCTAAAGGTTAATTAAGGATGAATGCGCACTGCATGATTAGTCTTCTTAATCGTCTAAGCTTCGAATTGTATTGATTTTTACAGGTTAAAACGATAAAACATTTGTTAAAAATTAAGAGGAAAAAATGTCTAGAACGCGTATTGTCATTACTGGTATCGGTCTTACGGCCCCCAACGGAAATAACCTTCAAGAGTTTAGAAACAGTCTTCTAGAGAAGAAGTCTGGAATAAAAATGAAGGATGTTCGATATATGGGTGAATATCCTGCAGGCCTATGCGAGTTTGATGAAACAAAATATCAAAAAAAGAAGGCCCGAAGAAGAGGAACTCGTGCTGGTTCAATTGCGATTTATTGTGCAAATGAGGCCTTAGTTGATTCCAAGATTGATTTTGAGGCAGTGGATAAGTCTAGGGTTGGTGTGTTTCTTGGTATTACTGAACACGGCAACGTAGAGACTGAAGAGGAGATCTACCAACTTCATCAAAATGATTTAAACGTTGATCTATGGTCACATCACCATAACCCAAGAACAGTATCCAATTCCCCTGCGGGAGAAGTAAATCTAAATTTAAAGATTACAGGTCCACACTTTACCATCGGCTCCGCTTGTGCTGGTGGAAATATGGGCCTAATTCATGGAGCTCAACAACTTATGCTAGGAGAAGTGGACTTTGCTTTTGCTGGTGGTGTGAGTGAAAGCGCTCAAACGTTTGGTATCTTTGCCGCTTTTAAGGCACAAGGTGCTCTTGCTGTTAATGAAGATCCAACTAAGGCCTCAAGACCTATGGACAGAGATCGAAACGGAATCGTAATCAGTGAAGGTGGGTGTATTTATACTTTAGAGAGACTTGAAGACGCACAAAAAAGAGGCGCCAAGATCTATGGTGAAATTGTAGGCTATGCTTACAATACGGATGCAACTGACTTTGTACTTCCAAATACTGAAAGGCAAGTTGAATGTATGGAGATGGCACTTAAAAAGGCTCAAATTTCTAAAGAATCTGTAAACATAGTTAATATGCATGCAACTGGAACCAAGGCCGGAGATATTAACGAGGCCCTTGCTGTAAGAACAATGTTTGATGACTGTGAAAATACCTATGTAAACTTCACTAAAGGACATATTGGGCATGCTATGGGAGCTGCGGGAGCATTAGAGCTTGCGGGCAACTTACCAAGCTTTAATGATCATTTGGTTCACCCAGGTATGAATCTTGAAAACATGGACCCTGAATGTGCAATGAAAAACCTAGTGGGTGACAAACCAGTCGAACTTGAAAAGGTTGACACAATTCTGAATAACTCTTTTGGCATGCTTGGTATTAACTCAAGTGTGATCATAAAAAAATATTAAAAAAGGAAAATTTTAATGACTGCTGAAGAAGTAAAACAAGTTGTTTTGGATATTATCTCTGATGTTGCTCCAGACGAAGAAGTATCCGACATTAACTCTGCAGAGAGCTTGAGAGATCAATTAGATCTTGATTCTATGGATTTCTTAGACATAGTAATGGAGCTAAGAAAGAGACACTCTGTTGAAGTTCCTTCCGAGGACTACCCAAGACTTGCAACTCTTGACTCTTGTGTAGAATACCTTACTCCAAAAATGTAACAAATGAATTATGACGCTATAGTCATTGGGGCCGGCATGTCCGGCCTCGCAGCTGGAATCCGATTGGCCATGTTTGGGAAGAAAGTGTGCGTTTTGGAAAAACACACTATTGCGGGTGGCCTGAACTCCTACTACCAAAGACGCATTAAAGAAACCAAAGAAATAGCACAGTTTGATGTGGGACTTCACGCACTCACAAACTTCGCCACTAAAGGTGAGAGGGGAAAACCTTTAACGAAGATGCTAAAGCAATTGCGAATCCCTTACGATGATTTAAATCTGTGCTCTCAAGGCTATTCGCTTATTGATTTTCCCGAGAAGCAATTGCGCTTCACCAATGATTTTGAATTCTTAAAAAATGAAATCAATGAAAAATTCCCTCATCAAATTGATGCCTTTAACAAGCTTGTTGTAAAAATTGGAACGTTTAATGAATTGGATTTAAACGCGAACTATGTATCTTCCAGGGAAGTGCTAAAGCAATATTTATCAGATAAATTGCTGGTTGAAATGATTCTCGCTCCATTACTTATCTACGGAAGTGCGTGGGAGAAAGATATGGACTTTAATCAGTTTGTAATCATGTTCAAATCCATTTATTTCGAAGGTTTCTCAAGGCCTAAGGGCGGGGTAAGGACTATTATTGATAAACTAATTTCTCGCCTTAAAGAAGAAGGTGGAGAGTTGAGATTTCGCCATGGAGTTGAGGATATATTAACAAAAAATGGCAAAGTTGTTGGAGTAAGAACTACTAAGGGCGAGGAGTTGTATTCCAATAAAGTCTTTTCAAGTGCTGGACTTCCAGAAACTATGGAGCTTGCAAAACAAGAGAGTGAGGCCAGTATTGGTCGGATGACCTTTTTGGAAGCGATTTGCCTAACTAAGTCAGTACCCACTCAAAACGAGTTTGGCCCAACTATCGTTTTTCACAATAATAGTGAGAAGTATCATTATGAGGGCGCCAAAGACTTTTTCGACAACAGAAGTGCTGTTGTTTGTTGCCCAAACAACTATGAGCCAGAGCATAGAGATACTTACGGCTGCTTTAGGGTCACCTTTATGGCCAACTATGAAAAATTTAAATCTCTTGAGCGCTCTGCATATTTGGAAAAGAAAGACCAGGCGTATGAAGAGGCCTTAAAGATAATTAAAAACGTTTCACCAAACGTTAAGATGGATGTTGTTCTTAAAGATGTGTTCACTCCTACGACAGTTGAAAGATATACATGGAAAAAACGTGGAACTGTTTACGGTAGCCCTAATAAAATAAGAAATGGAAAAACTGATATTGAGGGTCTTTATGTTATTGGGACTGATCAAGGGTTTTTGGGAATTGTAGGGGCGATTTTAAGTGGAATTAGTCTAGGGAACCTTTACGGACTAATGGAGAGTTAATGAAGTTTAAGAATGTATATATAGAATCTATGGCCTATCAAAGGCCAGATAGTTTGCTTTCAAGTGAGGAGCTTGAACAGAAGCTATCTCCAGTTTACGAAAGACTGAAGCTTCCATTTGGAAGGCTTGAGCTTTCAACTGGAATTAAGAGCAGAGGTTACTTTAGCAAGTTAAGTCCAAGTGGGATCTCAATAGAAGCAGGAAGTAAGGCCTTGGCGTCTTCAAAGTTAAATAAGGAAGACGTACAGCTTTTAATTCACAGCTCCGTATGTCGAGATTTCTTGGAACCCTCAACCGCCAGTGTTGTTCATGCTGGTCTTGGTTTAAATCGCAGTTGCACAAGTTTTGATCTCTCAAACGCATGCCTAGGCTTCTTGGATGCCATGAAGGTTGCGGCGTCTCAGATTGAGTCGGGACTTATAAACAATGCACTTATTGTCACTGGTGAAAACTCAAGACCTTTAATTGAAAAGACCATACAATTTTTAAACACAAATGAGGGCCTAACTAGAAAAAGTATAAAGAAGTATTTCGCAAACCTAACTATTGGTTCTGCTGGTGTGGCCTATGTTTTGACCTCTGATTCCACCAATGCCATTGCTCAATATGTTGGTGTTGAAAATCTCTGTGATACGAGTGCAAGTGATTTATGCCAGGGTGATGGAAACACTAATGAGTTGATGATGGAGACTGACTCTGAAGAGCTTTTGAAGGCCGGCATTGAACTGGCAAGAGCTTGTTATTTGAAGTTTAGAGAAAACGTCTTTGGCAATGTTGAGCATATTGTTGGACACCAAGTTGGAATTGCTCACAGAAATTTACTCATGAAGACTCTTGAAATAGAACAGATCAAAGATCATGTCTGTTATGATGAGTTTGGCAATACAGGATCGGCTGCGTGTCCGTTGACGCTGGCGATTGCTCACGAGAAAGAATTAATTAGAAGTGGGGAAAAAGTTGCGATGCTTGGCATTGGTTCTGGTCTCCACACGAATATGGCAGGTGTTCAGTGGCTGTAAAGCATAGTTTTGATGATATAAAAAGCTTATACCCATTTAAGTCTAATTTCTTGGATGTTGGTGCGGGGCAGATGCACTATGTGGATGAGGGCTCAGGAAACCCTATGCTTATGGTTCATGGTAATCCAACATGGTCTTTTTATTATAGAGATTTGGCAAAAGAGTTTTGCAAAACTAATCGTGTGATCGTTCCTGATCATTTGGGATGTGGCCTTTCCGACATGCCAAAGGATTATGACTTTACTCTAGAGAATCGAATTAGAGATTTAGAAACTCTTGTAAAGTTCCTAGATTTAAAAAGCATAACTTTAGTAGTTCATGATTGGGGTGGAGCAATCGGTATGGGATTTGCGACCCGCCATCCAGAGTTGATTGAGAGAATTGTTATTTTAAATACCGCAGCCTTTAGAAGTAAAAGAATCCCCTTTAGGATCTCCCTTTGTAAGAATAAATTGTTTGGTGATTTTCTCGTTCGTTATTTTAATGGCTTTGCTTGGCCTGCAACTTTCATGACGACAAAGAAGAAGCTCTCACCAAAGGTGAAAAAAGGCTACCTTCTACCTTATCATGATCCTGAACATCGCAAAGCCGTCAGTGAGTTTGTAAAGGACATCCCCATGGACTCTGAGCATCGCTCGTACAAAACTCTTAAAACAATTGAAGAGAACCTTTCTTTATTGGCGTGTCCAAAGTTAATTCTTTGGGGTGGAAGAGACTTCTGTTTTAATGATGAGTTTTTTGCGAAATGGAAGAATATCTACCCGGACAGCTTTCACAAATACTATAAGGATGCTGGCCACTACGTATTGGAAGATGAGGGCGAAGATGTGCAAAAACAAATTGAAGCTTTCATGGAGAGCTAGATGAATGTTGCTGACCAAATCACTGAAGCTTCTCAAAAGTTTCCTTTTAAAAGATCTGTTGTTGCGACAGATGGGAAGGATGTGTTTGGCAACTATAGATATGTCCACTACACCTTTGAACAACTTGAAAGCAAAATTAACCAGTTCTCTAATGCTTTGGTGTCCGAAGGCGTCAGAAAAGGCGATAAGGCACTTCTTTTTGTAAGGCCTTGTCTAGATTTTAGCGCTTTGGTTTTCGCTCTTTTTAAAGTTGGGGCCGTTCCTGTATTAATTGATCCCGGTATGGGAAGACGACCTTTCTTAAATGCACTTGAGAGTTGTAGTCCTAAGGTCATGATAGGTATACCTAAAGCACACATCTTAAGAAGACTTTTTCCAAAGGCCTTTAAAAGTGTTCAAACATACTTTAATTACGGCAATAGCTCGTTTCTTGGAGCAAAATCAATAATTAAGCTATCTTGCGCCCAGAGTGCTGAATTCAGCAGTGTATCTGTTGGGGCCGACGAGCTTGGCGCTATACTCTTTACTTCCGGAGGTACTGGAAGGCCTAAAGGCGTTGAATACACGCATGATATTTTTATCTCTCAAACAAAAGCGTTAAAAGATGAGTTTCAGCTGAGTGAAAACGATGTGGATTGTCCAGGCTTTCCGCTCTTTGCGATGTTTACACTTAGTATGGGGATGACGAGCTGTATACCTGACATGGACCCGTCTAAGCCGGCCAAGGCATGCCCTAAAGCACTTACAAAGATTATAACAGATCAGTCAGTAACCTTTGCTGCTGGATCTCCAGCAATTTGGAAAAACTTAGGTCAGTACTGCTCAAAATTAAATATGCAGTTACCAACAATGAGAGCTCTCGTGATGTTTGGTGCACCAATATCAATTGAGTTACATGAACTATTCTCTAAGGCCCTACCAAATGGAGACACATATACACCCTACGGAGCTACGGAATCTCTTCCAGTTGCAAATGCCAGAGGTAAAGATGTCCTTCAAAGAAGCGAAGATATAAGAAATGGGAAAGGGGTGTACCTGGGAAGGCCATTAGAATCTGTGAGCGTTAAGGTTATAAGAGATGTTGAAGAAGATATAAAGTCTCTAGAGATCATTGAAGAGATGCCAAACAGGGAAGTTGGGGAGTTTCTTGTAAGCTCTAGAACTACAACTAAAAGCTATTATCAAATGCCTGGCAAGACTAAACTGGCAAAAATATATGACCCTCAGACTGTTTGGCATAGAATGGGGGATGTTGGCTATAGAGATGAAAATGGAAATCTTTGGTTTCTAGGGCGTAAGGCCCATAAGATCAATTTTGATGAAAAAGTTCACTATAGTATTGCGATAGAGGCCATTTTTAATCAACACCCTGAGGTTGAAAAAAGTGCTCTAATAAATAAAGCTGTTCCATCCATTGCAATCCAGAGGAAGGATGGCAAGTCCAAGCTATCGAAGAATAAAGCGAATACTTTCTTAAGAGAACTTGTGGAGCTTGCACAAAAATATGAACATACAAAAAGCTTAAGTGAATTCTATTTGTGTTCGAACTTTCCAGTGGATGTAAGGCACAATATAAAAATTGATAGGAAACTTTTAAGTGAAATGAAACTTCAGAGTTTAGGCTGATTTATGAAAATACTTGTTACCGGCGGTGGTGGTTTCTTAGGTACGGAAATTTGTAAACAACTGTTACAGAAACAGCATGAAGTGGTGTCTGCCAGCAGGAGTCATTATCCACATCTTGAAGAACTTGGTGTTGAGCAGAGAAAGATTGATCTATCCAAATCAACAATAGATTTAGTTGGAGTTGATGCTGTTATCCATACGGCCGCTAAAGCAGGGGTGTGGGGAAGTTATGATGAGTTTTATCAAAATAATTTCATATCCACCCAAAACATCCTAAAAGCAAGCATGGATTCTGGTATCACAAAATTTGTATACACTTCATCTCCATCTGTAGTTTTTGGGAAAGATGACATTGAAAATGCAGATGAGAGTATTGATTATCCTTCAAAATTCTATACTGCTTACTCCGAAACAAAGGCCATGGCAGAGAAGCTTGTTCTTGACAAGAATAGCTCAGATTTTAAAACAGTGGCAATCAGACCTCACCTGATTTGGGGAGAAGGTGACCCACACTTAACTCCAAGGCTCATATCAAAAGCAAAAGCAGGGAGGCTCAAAGTCGTTGGTTATGGTGAAAATCTAGTAGATGTTATTCATGTTAAAAATGCCGCCCATGCCCATGTACTTGCTCTGGAGACCCTTAAAAAGTCAGAATTTGAAGGTGGAAAGGCCTATTTTGTAGGACAAGAAAGACCTGTTAACCTCTGGGACTTTATAAACCAAATCCTTAAATACGCAGGCCTTGATCCTGTTGACCAGTATATAGGGTTTAAGACTGCATATGTCCTTGGAGGGATTTTAGAAGTACTTTTTAAAATTCTTGGGGTTAGGTCTCCTGAACCTCCCATGACAAGATTTGTGGCCCTTCAATTAGCAAAGCACCACTACTTCTCACATAAGTCTGCAAGAGAAGATTTAGGTTATGCTCCAATAGTATCAATCGAAGACGGGCTAAAAGATTTATTTAAGGCCAAGAATGAAAACTTAACTGTAATCAAAGAATTTGAGAGCAGTGCACCTTAAATGCGATGATGGTTGGTTCTATTCATATAAAGCTTTGACTCTTCATTTTTATTAAGGTTTTGATTTTATGATTAAGCCACATTAATTACTAAATACTTCCTAGATGTGGCCTTGGTGTTTGCACCTACACGCTCTGCTCTTTTTTAAGCATTATTCAATTATTGTTAAGGCCTGCGCGAGGCCAGAGTTTTTGGTCAATAATCGTATTGAGCTATAAGCTTTGTATGTTAGTTTGGAAAGGTTTGGCCCTAATTTTTTTTACACTACTCTATGGCTGTGAAGGCAATCAAAACTTTTTTGCTGGCAAAGGTCCTCAGGCATATGAGATTGTAAAGCTTTGGTGGACCCTTTTTGCAATTGCAGTTTTTGTAACTTTAACTGTTAGCTTCTTTCTTGTTAAGGGAGCTATTAAGAGTGATAGAACAAAAGTCATCGATGACCAAGCACTTGGTAAAGGGCTTGTTTATGGCATCGCTGGCACTGTATCGCTTCTTTTATTAATTATTTTTTCAACGCTTAGGCTAGGCCATGCTCCTTCACACTCACAAGACAGTTATGAAATTAAAATAGTTGGGAAAATGTGGTGGTGGCAAGTGTACTACTATGATCGCAAAGGTAAATATCTTTTTGAAACAGCTAATGAAATCGTTATCCCGACAAATCGTTCGGTACGTTTAAAACTCCTATCAGATACAGTCATTCATAGCTTCTGGGTTCCAGCGTTGGCAGGCAAAGTGGATATGTTGCCTGGCCGTGAGAACTATCTTGTGCTGAAAGCGAACGAAGAAGGTGAGTTTAGGGGCCAATGTGCTGAATTTTGTGGAACCCAACATGCCTTAATGTCTTTTTATGTTAGAGCGATGGCCCAAGATGAATATTTGAAATGGAAAACGAATCAGATGAAAAGTTATAATAAGATAAAGAAGCACTCACTAGGTGAGCGGGTCTTTGTTAATTCAAATTGTGTTAAATGCCATACTATCCGAGGCCTAGGAACTGCCAGTGATAAAAAATTGTATGGCCCAGATCTAACCCACCTAGCTTCTCGCTCACATATTGCAGCTGCTACTTATCCAAATAACAAAGGGCATTTGGGGGGCTGGATATTGGATCCACAAGGAGCAAAACCTGGCAATTATATGCCTGCGAGTGCACTCTCGGGAAAAGAGCTAAACGCACTTCTTGCATTTCTTGGGGGGCTGAAGTGAACCCTGAAGAAAAGAAAATCCAAGAGTTGGAAGATACGTGGATAAACCCTCCTGGTTTTATTGGCTGGCTAAGAATCGTCAATCAAACTAATATTGGGATCCGCTATATAAACACCTCTCTAATCTTCTTTTTCATGGCCGGAATCCTTGGAGTTATTATGCGGGCACAACTTTCATCTCCCGGAAATGAAATAGTTGGGCCAGAGATGTTTAACCAAATTTTTACGGTACATGGAACGGCGATGATGTTTTTATTTGCTATTCCAATGGTGGAGGGCCTGGGGGCGTACATTGTACCTTTGATGATTGGTACGCGTGATCTAAGTTTTCCACGACTTAGTTCTTTTAGCTATTTTGTTTTTCTTATTGGTGGAATCACTCTGTTTGGTTCCCTCTTTTTGAAAGTGGCACCCAATGCTGGTTGGTTTGATTATGTGCCTCTTGCATTAAAGGAGTGGTCTCCAGGTAAAAATATTGATGTATATGCAACAGTGATTACATTTATTGAAATCAGCGCTCTTGCTGCGGCAGTGGAATTAATAGTCACCATTTTAAAGCAACGTGCCCCAGGCATGTCCATGGCCAGAATGCCTGTGTTTGTATGGTCGATTTTAGTTATGGCGTTCATGATTGTTTTCGCTATGCCAGGAGTTGTCGTGGGAAGTGTAATGCTTGCACTTGATCGCTTAGTTGGCACTGTGTTTTTTGATGCAAGTGTTGGTGGGGACTCTCTTTTATGGCAGCATCTATTCTGGTGGTTTGGACATCCTGAAGTTTACATTGCTTTTTTACCAGCCGCTGGAGTCGTTTCGACAATAATACCAGTTTTTTGTAGAAGAGCACTTTATGGACACACTGCAGTCGTTCTTTCAATGGTTGCCATTGGTATTATTAGCTTTGGACTGTGGGTACATCATATGTTCACTACTGGTATCCCTGATCAGGCCAATGCCTTTTTTAGTGTGGCAAGTGCTATGATTGCTATCCCATCTGGTATTCAAATTTACTGCTGGATTGCCACCCTTTGGACAGGCAAACCAAAGTTCTCCACGGCCTTGTTGTGGTGTATGGGATTTGTGATAGTGTTTGTAATGGGTGGGCTTACAGGTGTGATGGTTGCCTCCGTCCCATTTGATAAACAAACTCACGACACCTACTTCGTAGTGGCCCATTTCCACTATGTTTTAATCGGGGGAGTTGTGTTTCCTCTGTTTGGAGGAGTGTATTACTGGTGGCCGAAGTTTACCGGAAAGCTTCTAAGTGAATCTCTTGGTAAATGGAACTTTTGGCTTGTTTTAATTGGATTTAATATTGCCTTTTTCCCAATGCACTTATTGGGTTTTATGGGAATGCCAAGAAGAGTCTATACCTACCTTGAAGAAATGCAGTGGGGTCCCCTAAATCTATTATCTTCAATTGGATCCTACATACTCGCTATAGGTTTTCTCTTATTTATAGTGAATGTAGTTTGGACTTATCTAAAAGGTGAAAGATCTGGAAACAACCCTTGGGGTGCACCGACCTTGGAGTGGGCAATTGAATCTCCACCACGTAATTATAAATTTGTTGAAATTCCCCAAGTGAATTCCATGAACCCATTGTGGGACGAAGAGACACTATTGCCTGCAACAACGGGTATGAGAACGGATCGAAGAGAGGTTCTAATTACTGAGATTTTAACAGGAAAGATTCAGGCCGTGGAAATTCTACCAACTAATACTATTTGGCCGCTGGTGTTGGCAGTTGCGACTGGGGTTGCCTTCATCGGAAGCATCTTTTCACCTTGGTGGTTTGTGATCGCGTTTTTTCTGGTCTTTTTGGCAATTACTGGTTGGTTTTGGCCTTCCAAACCTTGGGGTGAGGGGCGTGATGTATGAATGTTGAGTCGTGGACTAGATTCCATTCAGACCTAAGACACCCTTATTGGTGGGGGATTATGGGTTTAATTGTTATTGAATCCACCGTTATAGCTATTTTTTTAGCGAGCTATTTTTATTTATGGATCGTTAATAGCTCCACCTCTAGAATGTCTTGGCCTGGTGTTGAACTACCTTCTATTATCTATCCAAGTGTGAACATAGGGCTACTCTTATTTTGTGGCTGGTCAATGTGGTATGGAGGAGTCTTAATTCACAAAAACAAAACCAAAGCATTTGGGTGGTTGGCCGTTGGTTGTTGTATCGTTGCAACCTTGGTGCTTTGGTTTCGGTGGAAACAGATGCTAGGCCTTCCATTTTCTTATGATGAAAACGCTTACGCCTCATTTGTTTGGGTGCTAAGTGGATTCCATTTTATGCATGTTCTTGCAGGTATACTTGGCACGGCAGTAATTGGTTGGCTTTCTTTTAAAGGTTATTACACAGAACAAAGAAACCTGGGTGTACAGATTGATACTATATATTGGTATTACATCGTTGCATCTTGGATTCCTGTATATTTTGTAATTTACATAACACCGAGGGTACAATGGTAAGGCGAAATAATCTTTTAATGTGGGGCTCATTATTTGGTCCAAGTGCCACCTGGTTGGCATATCTGTTAACTAGTTTTACTGTTGCTGCATATGCTTGTGAGAGAGGCGATGATTGGATTATGCAGGGACTGACATTTTGTGGTGTTGTACTTTCCGCTGGCTTTCTTTGGGGTGGCGGTAGTGCTTATAAACGATTTAAAGAAAGTGAGAACCAGAGCGGTATATTCATATGTGTAATCTCCTTTCTTTTGGGTGCCCTCATTGTTCTTATACTTTTTGCAAGTGAATTGAGTAATCATTTGGTGCGTCCATGTTTGTGACTCTCTTCGCCCTTCTATTTATATCTTCATGCCAGATGAAACAGGAAGATTCTTTGGATGTTATGCCTGATTCTAACCAGATTGAAAGAGGAAGAAGACTTACCTTTTCATACGGATGTGCTGTATGCCATACCATTAGGGGTGTTCGGGACTACCCTGGTAATATTGGGCCATCACTAGTTGACTGGGGTAAACAAAAGTATATCGCAGGTGCGGTTCCTAATCGTATGTCTCAGCTTATTTTATGGCTAAAAAATCCGCAGTCGATACAAAAAAATAGCGCTATGCCAAATTTGAATATGACAGAGGAAGAGGCATCTGACATCGCAGTGTTTCTCTATTCACAGTAGGAAAATATGAAAACCAGGTTTGCCATTATTTTATCATTACTAAGCGTCGGCTTTGTCGTCGGTATAGGCACAACTATTTTTCTAGAACTTGGGCTTTATGATATTTCGGCACTTAGTCCACACAATGAAATTGAGCGCAGACTCATTATGTTTTTAAAAAATAATGCTATTGAATATCAATCCGGTGATATTTCACCTCCACAACTAAATTCAAAAAAACGTATTAGAAATGGCATGAAGCTCTACGAGGTACAATGTAAAATTTGTCACGGAGCACCTGGGGAGCCAAGGGGTAGAGTATCTACAGGCCTTAATCCAAATCCACCACCACTGTTAAAAGCTGATGAACACTGGAGCTCTGGCCAACTTGGTTGGATAATACAAAATGGATTAAAGATGGCCGGTATGCCAGGTGTTGGTATTGGCCAAACTCAAGAAGATGTGTGGAATATTGTGGCATTTGTAAAGAGAATGAATACGCTCTCTGTGAAAGAGTATAGAGCAATGAAGAAAGCAATACAGCAAGATGAGGACCCTCCCGAGCTAAGGTGGGAATCACCAGAAGAAGGTTGGATTCGGTTAAAGGAATATTCTGCTAAAGAAGGAAAGCTGCTTTTAAAACAGTATGGATGTGCAAGCTGTCATTCAATTCCTGGGGTGAAAACACTTAATACACACGCTGGGCCAGGACTGCAAGAATGGAAAGATAGGCACTTTATTGCAGGTCAGGTTGTAAACTATCCAAATAATCTTGTTAGGTGGTTAATGCATCCCGAGGAGATTGATTCCACAACTTTGATGCCAAATCTTGGGGTGAGTGAAGAAGATGCTTGGAAGATGAGTGCTTACTTGATGGGACTTGAAGAATAACTTAAAATTCTTTTTACACTCCACAGGCATGAAATAATAAATGTTATCCCCGCCGGCATCCACATAATTAGGCCAGCGATTTGCTGGTCCCTAAGTGGTGTAATCCCAAAGAGCTCAGCACTTTCAATGTATGGTTTGTACCAAACCTCTCTTGATAGGCCCATCATTGCTCCCAGTACCATCGCATGAAGCATGGAAATAAATAGGTAAGTAATAGCAATGGTTGGTGAGAGCTTTGCTCCATAAGGACTGAAAACGGCCCTCCAAAATAGGTAGGAGGTAAAAAAGAACAGAATATGTTGTAAGTCATGAAGGTATGGCATGGACAAGGCATTATTATAAAACTTTGGTATATGCCAAATGTATAAAGTTGAAGCATACAAGATAAAAGAAACTAGTGTTCTTTGCTTTCGCATGATTCTTGTAAAAAATGAATAAAGCCATTTGATTTTTGTTCTGTTAAGAAACCTTATTGCTCTAATAGAGTAATAGTCCATACCTGCTATCGCTAAAGACGGTGCTGCGACCATTAGAATTAAAGTATGTTGCAACATGTGAATTGAGGCCATTTTTTCACTATAAAGATCAATTGAGCTTAAAAGCGCCAAAACGAGTGCTGACCAACCAATAAAGAAAAATCGCTTATGAACTGCGCTCGCATACTTTTGAACCTTTAAAAATAAAAAGAGAATTAAAAGTAAACCTAGCCATACATGATACTCTGTATTTATTGAGAACGCAGATATCTCCGATTTATTGTGTCCTACATGGGCATATGCAAGTTTGAATATAAGGTTGAGTATGAGAAGTTTGGTCATGATAGATTAAGTACCATGACCTTGTGAATATTCGGCGCTTACAGCTTCGAAAAGCCTTTTACTATGGCCTGGTCAAAGTAGTTTGCACGCATGCCGGCATCTACCAGCGTGTTTGTTGCATTTATACCTGAAGCGAGCGGGGATAAGAGAAAAAGAACAGTGTTGGCAACCTCTTGAGTAGATAGGTTTTTCTTTCTCAGGGTTAATTGTTCGCTGTATAGATAATTTTCAATGTAGTTTGGGATCCCTGCACTGGCAGAAGTCTTTAGTGGTCCCGCACCCACACTATTAAACCTTATATTGGAGAATTCGCTAAAAGACTTTGCAAGATAGGCACATGTTGTTTCTAACATGGCCTTAATAGGGCCTAGGTAGCCATAGGAGGTTGCTAAAGTGTTTGAAATTGAAATTGTTACCACACTTGCATTATCTTTAAGAAGGTCTTTAAGTTCATTGGATATTTGAACCAAAGAAAAACTACTGATATGACAGGCCTGTAGATAGTCCTTAAGTTTTGTTTCAT
The DNA here is from genome assembly GCA_950070535.1 of uncultured Bacteriovoracaceae bacterium. Classification (GTDB taxonomy): domain Bacteria; phylum Bdellovibrionota; class Bacteriovoracia; order Bacteriovoracales; family Bacteriovoracaceae; genus UBA845. Next base: position 46,939 of record CATMLK010000024.1, read on the forward strand.
GAAAAGGTTTAGGGCCTTCGCTAAAGTTTGCAAATGCAATAGAGTGCAAAAATCCATCCAGCTCTACGCCAATGTTGTTTTTGAGTTCTTTAAGTTGCTCTGGACTTTCAACATCTAGAAGAAAAGCCTTTTTCCCTGGAAAGAGCTTTCCTATCTTTTCAAGGTTCTTCTCATTTTGTGCAGAAAATATGCACTCGGCCCCTGCTTGGAGTAATGCCTTGGCGCTAAAGTAAGCTACGCTTTTTTTGTTGGCGACACCTGTTATGAAGTAAGTCTTGCCTTTTAAATCAATCATTAATTCTCCACCAAGGTTACTGCAAATTCAATGATTAAGGCCTTTTTTCCTGCAACACTTGCAACGGCCTTCATGTATGCTGCTGGTGATATAAGCTCTTTAAGCTCAACCTTTATATCAAGTTGATCACCAGGTTTTACCATCTGCTTAAACTTTGCACTTTGGATTCTAGAGACTACGGCAGTTTTGTTTGAGATCCCTTCGCCCTTGTGTGCCATTAAAAGTGCACCTGATTGAAAACAAGCTTCGCAGATCAGAACTCCTGGCATAATAGGGTTGCCTGGAAAGTGGCCTTTAAAGTAGTCCTCACTCTCTTTAACTAATTTCTTTGTATGAATTGTATTTTCAGTTCTATCCACCATTTCATCAATAAATAAAAAAGGATCTTTTTGAGGTATCATTTCAACAGGGTTCATTATAGACCGCCAGAAACTTCAATTGTTGTACCTGTAATGTAGCTTGCTTTCTTTGAGGATAAGAAGAGGACAACGTTTGCCACTTCCTCAACGCTACCAAAGCGCTTCATCGGCACTTGTTTTTTATACTCTTTTACTTGATCCTCAGGAAGATCTTGAATAAGTTCTGTTTCAATAAATCCTGGAGCGACATTGTTTACAGTAATATTTCTTTTTGCCACCTCTTTTGACAAGGATTTGGATAATGCAACTTGACCGGCCTTTGAGGCTGCATAGTTTGCTTGTCCCTGTAGCCCTAAGCTCCCACCAATTGATGAGATGTTAATAATTCTTCCGTATCTGTTTCTCATCATATGAAGTGTGGCAAACTTTGACATATTAAAAGTTCCCTTTAGGTTTATGTCCAAAATACTATCCCACTGGTCCTCACTCATGGCGGCCGTGATATTGTCTGAGCGCCTTCCTGAGTTGTTTACCAGGACATCTATCTTGTCCACTTCTTTTAAAATGTCTTCGAAAAAGGTCTCACAAGCAGAGTGGGAAGAGACATCAAATTTTTTGAGTATTAAATTTTGGCCTTCATTGCCCAGCTCTTCTTTGAATTCATTGGCCGCACTGTCATTGGAAGCGTAAGTGGCAATAACTGTGGCACCTTGTTCTAGAAACTGTTTGGCAATTCCTTTCCCAATACCTCTAGTTCCTCCAGTTACGATTACTGTTTGATCTTTAAACTCTTGCATTGTTTTCCTCAATATTTAGTTCTTCTTTTTGATTTTCCTTTTCTAGTTGATATAACCAACTTTCGACTTCGTTGGATTGAATGACACCATAATTGGCGGCCCCCAACCATCCACTCATTATGATGCCGACACTTCCAGCGTGGAAAAGACCATGAAGCTCTTTGTGCATATTCATACTAACATCAAGCCCTTCGAATTTTGTGCCAAATGAAGATCCGCCTTCATGTCTTGTGTACTTTTTTACAGTGAGTGGAGTTGCAGCGTCTATGAAATCAATTTTGCCTTTTATGCCGGGTAAAAGACCATCTAGACACTCGATGGTCTCTTCAATCATTTTTTCTTTCTCCAACATGTATTCTTCTTCAGATAGGTTCGCCCAGTCATCCCAGTTTGCATTTGTGGATGAAACAATTGCGTATTTCTCTGTCTCGTCATAAGGACGACCCTCTGGGTAATAGATAGAAAAGGTTCTAGAAGTGATGTTTCGGCTAAGAAGGGCCTTGGTGTCAAACGTTGGGTGAGTGGATGTAAATATAAGATCTCCAATAAAAGGAATCTTTTCTCCCTCCTTTAATCCAAAATAAACTTGGCATGAAGAGGAGTTCATCCTAACGTTCTTGGCCTTTTCCAAGTAATCATTTCCAAAGTTGTTCTCTCCGGCCAATTTAAAAATCGTTGTTCTTAAGTTGGCGTTTGATACTACTGACTTTGATCTGACCTCTTGTCCCTTAACTTTCACACCAGAGACTTTTCCGTTTTTAGTCAGTATTTCCTCTACTGGAGCGTGCTTTTTTATATCCACACCATTTTTAAGCAACTCATCTTGCATCATTTTTATTAAGTGGTCAGTGCCGCCCTTAAATGTGAATACACCCTTTTTCATGAAGTTTGAAAAAACAATTCCGTAAGTTATTGCTGGATCTTCTAGAGTTGATCCATTGGCGTAAACAATTGGCTCCATTAAGAAGCGTGCTATGTCGTTTCTTCCTGGGAAAAACTTCTCAAACAACTCACCATTGGTCATTGACTGGTCGTCATAGAAGTTCATGTTTTCTATATACTCGTAGAAGTTTAAGACCTTATCTCGATCCACACCGAAGTTTTGTACAAGTTTCTCTGTAAAGTCTTCTTTGGTGAATAGGGATTCAATTTCATATTGAGGATTTAAAAACTTAACACTTTTTAGCTGCACAATATGATCGGCTATTTCTTTGTTCCAATACTTTCGACACGTTTTTTTCATACCAAATGGAAATCCGTGCAGACTCACATCAAAAACATGCTTTTTATTGGCCCTGTAGAACCAAGTCGCGAAACCACCAAGCTTATTGTGGGCCTCTAGCAATAACACTGATCTACCATTTTTTGCCAATTTATTGGCAGCTGTCATACCCGCCAGCCCAGAACCAACCACAATGACGTCGTAATCTTTAACTATTTTTTCTTTGGCCTTAATCAACATATGTCTAATTCCTTATAATGCTTGGAACCATAGCAAATTATTAATTTTTAGACCATAAATACTTACGTTAATGTGTGCGGTGTGTTGTTCTCGCAAAAGGCCAGACAAGGCCTGGACATTTGAAAAAACTAAGGCGTTGGTTTGACTCAAGCAGCTGGTTAAACGAAGATTTTGAATGATGGAGTTATTTAGTCCTTCCTTTTATGTCGCTCTGTGTTTTGTGTTGGGTGCAACAGCTTTATGGGTAAATAAAGTTTCTTTTATCAGCTCATGTTTCACAGTTATTGCTGGCTCAACTTTAATTTTGGCCGGGCAATTCTATATGCACGAACTCTCTGGGCTCTCCCAGATCTTTTCTCTTATGTGTTCTGGGGTCGGATTACTTGTTGCCATATACAGTTGTTCTTACTTTTCGCAAAAGCGAGCTGAGTTTGGAAGGTTCATATTCTTTCTATTTCTCTTCTTTGGTTCAATGCTTGGCCTACTCTATTCGGAAACTTTGATAAAACTATTTGTGTATTGGGAGATGACAAGCATTACTTCCTTTTTGTTGATTGGTTTCAATTATGAATCAAGTAAGGCGAGAGAGGCCGCAAGAACTGGGCTTTTAGTAACTGGGGCAGGTGGTCTTTTTATGTTGGCCGGTTTTGTTTTCCTTGGTATTGAGAATGGAAGTTATTCTATTTCTAAGATTCAGTCTGGCAGCTCTGTTGCTTGCGCCCTAATTTTAATGGGCATCTTTACCAAATCTGCTCAGTTTCCCTTTCAGTTTTGGTTGCCAAAGGCAATGAAGGCCCCCACTCCCGCCAGTGCATTTTTACATTCTGCGGCGATGGTCAAAGCTGGGCCATATCTTATTCTTTTACTTACACCTGTGTTTAAGGATGTTTTCCTGTGGGGAGCTGCTCTTAAGTGGATAGGCCTAGCCAGTGCCTTGGTGGGTGTATGGATGTCCGTCTCTAAAAGGGATTTGAAGGAAATATTGGCAGGACTAACGATTAGCGCCCTTGGTGTTATGTGTATTCTTTCCAGCACACCAAAGGCCCTAATTCTTTTTCTGCTGGCGCACTCTCTGTATAAATCTGCACTCTTTATGGGAGTAGGTATTTTAGATCAAAAGTTTGGTACGAGAGATATTTTTAAGCTGCAAGGTGTATTAAGGAATAATGTTTTTATTCTTGCAGTGTTTTCAATTTCCTTAGCCTCTATGGTTGGTCTAATACCGATGTTTGGATTTGTCGCAAAAGAATTGGTAATCAAAAGCTTATTAAATGATTGGATTCTCTTTCCCTTATTTATTGTATTTACTGGGTATGGGGTGTCTGCAATTAGAATCCTGTGGCCAATGTTAAATTCTGAAAACAAGAACTTGAAAAGCTCACCTGAAGTCTATTTCATTTTGGCACCACTTGCCGGATGTGTGATCTCAGTTGTGCTTGGAATTCTGCCTCAATTGCTCAACAGTATTATAGAAAAGACCCTTGCAGAGCTTGGAGTTTTGACAAGTTTAGATCTTCACCTTTGGCACGGAGTAACGAAGCCATTTCTATTTAGCATGGGTATTATTCTTCTATCTTTTTTATTAGCTCCTTTCATAGCGTTAAAGGTCTATAAAGGTAGAGTTGGGATAAGTGAAAAATTATACGAACATTTCTGGAGGCTAGTAAGGGTTTATTCACAAAAAACTGTAAATGCTTGGCATCACTTCGGCACCAGTATGTATTTATATATATTCTTTGGTTTTGCATTGTTAATCGTAGGTGGAATGTTCTTGACATATTGGGGGGCAGTTTTTTTACCCCTACAGGATGGGGCCCTCTTCTACGAGTGGGCCACAGCAGCGTTGGTCGTTGCTGGAGCAATGTTAGCTTTAAGGGCCGATAATATATTTGTTGGGGTAGTGGGCCTTGCACTAAGTGGATATGGAATGGCATTGTTATTTATTCTTTTTAGCTCTCCTGACTTGGCCTTGACACAATTTTTAGTAGAAACAATGACTGTTATTCTTGTATGTTTCATCTTTATAAAATTTCCAAGTAATGTTCCACGAAGAAGAAAGAAGAGGGTGTTGGTCAACTCTGTATTTTCAATCGGGGTGGGTGTGTTGACCATATCAATTATGTGGAAGGTCTTATCGTATCCATTTAGTTCTTCAGCAGCTAATTATTTTTTTAAAAATGCGAAGACCCTTGGTCATGGAGAAAATGTGGTCAATGTAGCCATTGTGGACTTTCGGGCCTTTGATACATTGGGAGAGGCATTTGTAGTGTTTTTGGCCGGTGTAGGTGTCGCGAGTTTATTTAAATTGATGCCAGGATATCAGCCGAAAAGGGAAAAAGAATGAGCACACTTATTATTAGAGTGGCCTCCAAATACTTAGTAGCGATAATTCTTCTTTATTCGTTGTTTATGTTTTTAAGAGGTCACAACTTTCCTGGTGGAGGTTTTATAGGAGGACTTGCTGCTGCGATAGCCTGGTCAATGTATGGAATTGTTTATAAAAAAACGGGTATTACTCGCAATAAGTTTGAAGCATCCACAATTAGTGCTGCAGGGCTCTTGATAATGTTGCTTTCAGGAATAATAAGTTTTGGAAGTAAAACCATTTTTAAGGGTGTGTGGTTTGATATTGGCCCAATTAAGCTTGGAACACCTCTTCTATTTGATGCTGGTGTTTACTTAGTTGTTTTTGGCGCAGTTGTAAATATTGTTAACTTCTTTGAGGAGGCATTTAAATGGAAATGATGCTTACTTTGGTCTCTGGTGTTTTATTTGCTTGCGGTGTGTTTTGTCTTCTTGATGGACATTTCATTAAAGTGGTCTTTGGATCTATTATTCTCTCAAACGCAGTAAACCTTTTATTTTTTGCAATGGGTAGGGTGAGTAGAGAAAACCCTGCTTTTATTAGCACAGACCTTTTAATTGAAAGTGCTAATCCATTGTCTTCAGCGGCAGTTCTAACATCTATAGTAATAGGTTTTTCATTAAGTGCCTTTATTATTGCTCTTATGTTTAGGGCACATGAGCAATTAAGCTCCTTAGAAGTCAATGAGATTGTTGAGGAGAGTGGGAATTTGTGAACACTTTAATTGCGCTCCCTCTCTTATTTTCGCTAGTGATGAGTGTCCTTGCCTTTTTAATTCGAGGCAGGAAGGGACTTGAACTTATTGGGCTTCTGGGATTTTTTATATTGAGTGCAATGTCTGCATTTGTATGGTGGCATGTTTATGAAAATGGCGTTCATTTTTTAGAGGTTGGTGGTTGGCCATCTCCATACGGTATAGTTTTACAGGCCGATTTATTTAGTTCATCCATAAACTTTTTTATTTCTATTCTTGGGCTATGTGCTTATTTATTTTCCCTTGATGAAATAAGACCACGCCGCTCAAGTGCTGGCTATTACAGTGCAATGTTTACTCTAACTGCTGGTGCCAACGGCGTTCTATTCTCAGGTGATCTCTTCAATATGTATGTTTGGATCGAAGTGTTGGTCGTTTCTTCTTTTTTATTACTGTCCATGGGGCAAGAGAAGAAACAGATAAAGGGAACACTTCCATATGTACTTTTAAACTTCTTAGGTTCTATGTTTATCCTATCTTCTATAGGGCTAATCTATGGATTAACCGGAGCGTTGAACTTTGGGGAAATTTCAATCTTGATGGATGGTTTTGGTGTTGGAGCAAGTGCTACACTTGGCGCATTATTTATATCTGGACTTGGGATTAAGTGTGCTGTGTTTCCTCTGTTTTTTTGGTTGCCAGAGTCCTATCATAGACCTCCTGCTGCTGTTAGTGCTTTTTTTTCCGGGGTCGTAACAAAGGTTGGGGTGTGTGCTTTATTCAAAGTTTTTGCTCTTGTGTTTTATAAACACTTTGCCATCTTTCAGGATCTATTTATTTGGTTGGGAGTTTTTACAATGGTTAGCGGTGTCATCGGAGCAGTTGTTCTTTATGACGTCCGAAGGGTTTTGTCCTATCACATAATTAGTCAAATAGGTTATATGATATTTGGACTTGGATTGTTTAGCACCAAGGCCTGGGGTGCCACTATATTTTTTATAATTCACAATATTTTGGCCAAATCTAATCTGTTTTTTATTGGAGCTGAAATTTATCGATTGGGTGGAAGTTACAACTTGCAAAAGTCCAATGGATTATTCAAGAACTATCCATTCTTATCACTTTTGTTCTTCATTAGTGCCTTCTCATTGACTGGCCTACCACCTTTTTCTGGTTTTTGGGGCAAGCTAGGGTTAGTTGAGGCGGGATTGTTGTCTTCTGAGTATTTTGGAACAGCTACTGCACTATTGGTTGGGCTACTGACCACTTACTCTATGGTTAAAATATGGATTCTGGGCTTTTGGAAGAACTCAAATAATACTTTAAATAAACAGGCCTACCGCCTTCGAAGAATGGCACCCATCTTCATATTAAGCTTGATCAGTTTGGTCATTGGTCTTTGGCCAGATGCCTTAATGTCTTTGTCTGAGAGAGGTGCAAATGAACTACTAAGTCCAAAGGTATATCAAGAATACATAATGAGGAAAAATCAATGAGGATGTTGGCCTGGAACTTTACACTCGCATTCTTTTGGATGTGCCTTTGGGGAGAGCTTTCATTGTCGGGGTTCCTGACAGGATTGGCCGCAGGCCTAGTTGTAATCTATTTAACTAAAGGCACACTTGGGGAGAGTGTGTATTTGAAAAAAATTAAACTATGGACCTGTTTTTTTGTTTTCTTCTTAAAAGAGTTTATTGTTTCCGCAATGAAAGTCGCCTTTGATATTTTAACTCCCAAGCATCATATGAGGACAGGCATATTACAAATACCCCTTGCACTTGAAAGTGATAGTGAGATTCAATTCTTTTCAAGTGTTGTAACGCTCACACCTGGAACTTTGAGTCTTGATGTGTCAGAAGATAAAAAAAGCATGTATGTTCATTTTATGTATGTTGACTATGAAAATCTGGAGGAGTTTAGGTTGGGGTTAAATAAGAAGTTTGAAGGAAAGATAAAGGAGCTTTTTGAATGAAGGACTTTATACAAGTATGTTTTCAAATTAGTTTTTTGTGTCTAACCATTGCCTTGGCACTAAGTAGTTATCGTGCCTTTATTGGTCCAAGGCTACCAAATAGGGTATTGGGATTAAATCTTATGTCTACTGTTTTCGCTTGTTTTGCAATACTTCTCGCAGTTTTTAGACGACATTCAATATATATCGATCTCTCTGTAACTGTGGCCCTTATAGAATTTTTGGCAACCGTTGCTTTTGCAAGGTATATAAAATATCAAAACCTTGGAGGACCTAATGTTTCTTGAGTCCCTAGGAGCCGTAATGATCTTGGGTGGAAGTTTACTTGTTTTGATCGCTTCAATTGGCCTAGTTAGAATGCCTGATCTTTTAACACGGATGCATGCTTTGACTAAGGCAGGGACATTGGGCTTTGGTATGGTTTTTCTTGGTGCTGGTTTTTACTTTTGGAGTTTAGATGTTTTGACAAAGGTTATAATCGGTATTGCCTTTATTTCTCTTTCT
>CATMLK010000025.1:0-54559 GCA_950070535.1 uncultured Bacteriovoracaceae bacterium
ATTATTAAAAAGAGAAGATTCAGGTGTCCAAAGTGTAAAGCCGTTTTCACCGAGTCTGTTAGCGGAATTCGTCCTCGCCACCGTACTTCTGAAAAATATCGCAACAAACTTCTTTTTGATTATAAAAACTTTCACACAACAAAGTCTGTGGCCTCCATTGCTAGGTGCTCTGACACTCTTGTTAGCAAAGTTATTAATGAACGACTTGAACTTGAGCTTAGAAAGTCTCGAAATACTCCATGGGGCAAAACTGTTTTAATTGATGAGCATGCCTTTAAAAAAGACCCCATTACTGGAAGAAAGTCGTTTGTGACGTCGTTTGTTGATAATAATCGGAAGTGCCTCAGAGAGCTTGCTCCGAGCCGTTTTCACGATGAGATGTTTAGATCAATTCAGCACATTCCTGGAAGGGAGAATGTCACTCACGCTGTAATTGATATGACTGGAACTTATAAAAACTTTATTGAAAGCTACTTTCCCAACGCAAGAATTGTTGTGGATAAGTTTCATGTTATTAGACTAATTCATCCGGCAATAAGAAAGTATCGAAAAGAAATTACGGGAGATAAAAGATCAAATCCAATCCGCAATCTTCTTTTAACAAATAGGAAGCGATTACAACCTTACCAGAAAAGGGCCGTAACAAGATTTTGTAGTGAAAATCCAAAAGTTAATGAGGTCTATAGATTTAAAGAGCGGATAATTAATTTTTACAATATAAAAGGTTTTAATCAGGCCTCTAGAGTTCTGACAAAGATAACTGATGACATGGCCAGATCAAAACTCAAAGAAATACGCACGTTAAGGAAGACGTTAATGAAGTGGCGAAAAGAGATTCTTCGCTACTTTAAAACGGGTCTCACCAATGCTCGGGTAGAAGGATTTAACCGAAAGTGTAAATTGATTCAGAGAACATCTTATGGTCTCAGATCCTTCGAAAATTACAGATTAAGAGCACTCTACAGCTGTAGTTAGGGCCTCAGGTAAGAAACCACTAAGACTGGAATCTGCTTGATTTTTGGACGTGTGTCATCCTCCCGCAATCACCGGGCGGATATCGCTGTGTCTGAAATGTTCAAAAACCGTTGAATTTAAATAAAAAAGGTGCGATATGACATTTGAAAAACTGAAATCAGTCGCTCGAACTGGTCTCTATTTGGGCTTCTTTAAGAATCACCCACCATTAACTTTCTAGATCCTCACTTATTAGGCGGGTCGGTGAGCGAGGTCGCCAAATTATTCGAGTTGTCGTGTTAGAAAACTAAAAAATGTAGTCGATGTTCTACGGCCTGGTGAAAGAGGAGACTTGAGTAGACAGGCCGTAGTACATCCGTAGTACACGATTGGCTTTTGAGTCGTATTGAGTTTGAAAAATGTTGTGTAAGTGTTTGAAAATTTTGGTAGCGATGGGCAGAGTTGAACTGCCGACCTTCGGGATATGAATCCGACGCTCTAACCAACTGAGCTACATCGCCATATGAAAAGTGTTTTTGCATATTAATTATGGGCCAAAGGAATGTCAATAATTCTGTATAGATAAAATAAAAAAAATATCTAACTCGTTAACTCTTTAACACTCTTTTGCCACGAATCTTGCACCCCAAAGCAAAAATTGCAAGGAGGGCATATGATTAAGCTATTAACTGTTTTGTTTCTATTTGTTTTTTGGATAGGTAGTACTTTTGCTAAAAAAAATGAAAATTGGGATAGGGGCGAGTGGAAAGAAAGGATTAAACAAGAGCTAAATCTAACAGAAGAGCAGGTAACTAAAATGGATGGAATTCATTCAAAATACCACTCTGAGATTCAAGATTTAAGGACAAAAAGAAAGACACTTGGCAAAGAGTTGCGTGAAATGGCAAAAAAACCAGACGTAACGGAGAGCACCCTTAAAGAAAAACACATAGAGCTTCAAGGAGTGAGACAAGAGCTTGAAGAGAAGAGGTTCTCAATGATGCTTGAGGCCAGAGGTGTTTTGAAGTCTGACCAAGTTGCGGGTCTTGATAAGATCTACAAGTACAAACATCCGCACAAAAAGAAGGCCAAAAGGCAGGCCCAAGAGGAATACTAAACAAACGGGAGGGGAGACCCTCCCAAACTCCTGTACACATATAATCAAAAAAACTATTCTCAAATCTGATATGGAATCAAACAACAAAGTTTATACGAATAGATTTGAGCAACAGGTACATACCTTTATACAAGAGCACGGACTTTTGAAGGGTTGTGATGATGTTCTAGTGGCCGTCTCAGGCGGTGTAGATTCCATGAGTGCTTTAGCGGTGATGAGCAATATAAAGAGTTTCGGATATTCCTTTGGGCTGAGAGCTATTTATATAAACCACGGTACTCGAAGCGCACAAGCTCTTGACCAAAAACTTGTTCATGATTTTTGCTGCGGTTTAGGAGTGGATCTAATTGTTGAACACCTGGAGGGACTTTCTGGAACAAGTAACTTTGAGGCTATTGCGCGTCGCAAAAGATATGATAAATTTAAATCACACTTAAGGGCAAATTCTGTTTTGGTTCTAGGCCATCATATAAATGACTCATTTGAATGGTCTATGATGCAAGGTCTTCGAAGTTCTTCGCTAACTGGTCAGCTTGGTATTCCTGTTAAAAACGGCAAAATTATTAGACCCTTTATGTCGGTAACTCGGGAACAGATTTGTAGGTATGCAAGTGCACTAAATCTGTCGTTTAACGAAGATCCTACCAATAAAGATTTAAAATTTGAAAGAAACTATATTAGAAATGAAATCTCAACAAGACTTGAGCCCAGGTATCCGGCAATGCTTAAACACTATGTAAGGTCACGCAATGAGCTCGCCCGAAAACTTGACCTTCATATCGTTAAGAAAAAAACTAGTAGCTTTCAAAGTATAAAGTCACATGATGGAATTCACCTCATATCGTTTAATCCTGATTTGGAGCTTTCAGGCCTTGAGGAGCTCCTAAAAAGTGCTATATCTCAGATTAATCCAAATTCGCGTGGATCTGTTTCTGCCCAAATAGACAAAATTGTAATGGCACTAAAAAATAATAAAAGAGGTCCTTTCAAGCTTAGTGGTGGAATAATGGTTTATTTATCCAACAATCATGTCTTTGTGGGTGGAGAGGCATTAATACCTGATGGGAGCAGTTGGGCTGATTTCTATCTCTGCCTTGATGAGTTCAAGGCCCTCATAAAAAGTAGCTTGATCGGGGGAAAAGCTTCTTTTCCTTTATGGGTTAACGTTCCAAGTCCTGGTTTCAATGTAGAATATACCAAATCCCACGACTTGTTTCCTGACAAAAACGATATTGTCGGGAAAGGGGTGGTACCTGCCTTGAAACTTGTGAAATATTGGACGCGGCCCAGAAATAAAAACAAAAAGTTGCGTCTGCGACTTTTATTGTCTCTTTAACTTGATATGACTATTTTTTACTTCTAATATATACGCTGACAAGAAGTTGCCATCTGTTTAAGAAGGAATTTATTTATGAAAAAACAGCAAAAAACTTTGGCCTTGTGGATAGTTGTTATCCTGCTTATGGCCCTAGCAATGAAGGCCCTCGAAAAGAAAGACGGGGAATATGACACAATATCTTATTCTGAATTTATCAACGCAGTTGAAAATAATAAGGTTGAAGAAGTCACTTTTAAAGGCTCAAGCACTATAGAAGGCCAATACATAAAAGGCTATGTCGGAAGCAGCAAAAACGGAACAATGTTCAAGCTTACCGGTAACACTGGTGATGAGACATTTAGAATTTTAAGAAAACATGGAATCATTCCAAATTATAAAGAGGAGGAGAAGCAAGGCCTTCTCTCCACTATCTTTATTAACTGGTTCCCAATGATTCTTCTGTTTGTAATCTTCTTCTTCTTTTTGCGACAACTGCAAGCTGGTGGCGGAAAAGCAATGAGTTTTGGGAAATCCAAGGCAAAAATGCTTAATGAGAATGAAAAGAAAGTTACATTTAAGGATGTAAGCGGTGTTGAAGAGGCCAAAGAAGAATTGGTTGAGATCGTTGACTTTCTTAAAGATCCAAAAAAATATACGAAACTAGGTGGTAAAATTCCTAAGGGTGTTCTCCTTGTAGGACCTCCAGGTACTGGTAAGACCTTACTTGCTAGATCTGTTGCTGGTGAAGCGGGTGTTCCATTTTTCTCCATCTCTGGATCAGACTTTGTTGAAATGTTTGTTGGTGTTGGTGCAAGCCGTGTAAGAGATCTATTTGAGCAAGGAAAGAAAGCCGCTCCATGTATTATCTTTATTGATGAGATTGATGCCGTTGGCCGCCATAGAGGCCATGGAATGGGCGGTGGACACGATGAAAGAGAGCAAACTCTTAACCAAATGCTTGTTGAAATGGATGGATTTGAGTCCAACGAAGGTGTCATCATAATGGCCGCAACTAACAGAGTGGACGTTCTAGATCCAGCTCTTTTACGTCCAGGACGATTCGACAGAAGAGTTACTGTTGGAAGACCTGATGTTCGTGGACGATTGGGTATTCTTAAAGTTCATACGAAGAAAACTCCACTTGAGGAGAATGTGAATCTTGAGATCATTGCTAGAGGCACACCAGGATTTACTGGAGCTGACCTGGCAAACCTTGTTAACGAAGCGGCCCTAATCGCTGCAAAGCAAAACAAAACAAAGCTTGCCACTGCCGACTTTGAGAAGGCAAAAGACAAGGTCTTGATGGGTGTTGAGAGAAGATCAATGGTCATCTCTGATGAAGAAAAAAGAAATACTGCCTATCATGAAGCAGGACACACTATTATTGGACAAGTTCTTCCAAAGACTGACCCTGTCCACAAAGTAAGTATCATACCTAGGGGGGGAGCACTTGGTGTAACTTTGACTCTTCCTGATGAGGATAAGTTATCAATAACTCGAGAGAGAGCTAATAATGAAATTGCTATGCTTCTTGGTGGAAGATTGGCCGAAGAACTTGTATTCGGAGACTACACCTCAGGTGCCTCAAACGATATAGAAAGAGCTACTGGACTTGCTAGAAAGATGGTTTGTAACTGGGGAATGAGCGACACTCTTGGAACTATCAACTTTACCCGCAATGACTCCCAGCCTTTTGGGTACGGCCCTGGAGAGAACAACTCCGTTTACTCAGAAGAAACTGCAAAAATGATTGATGAGGAAGTTTCAAAAATCATCAGAAAGAACTATAAGTTGGCAAAAGATATTTTGACTGAAAAAAGAGATGTTCTTGAGAATATGACCAATGCACTAATTCTTTGGGAAACTCTGGATAGTCACCAAATTCAGGCCTTGATGGAAGGAAAAGACATTGGAAGTCCTCTGATGGGCTCCGATGACGATGATCAAGGAACATCTAAAAAGAATGCTTCTGAAGATTTGGCAAAAACAGACGAGGGAAAAGAAGGTCCAATTAATCCAAAGCTCTCTCCGGCCTAATGAATTTAAACTTCAAAACTATGGGGGTTATGAATTTAACCCCCAATTCTTTCTCTGACGGAAATAACCTAAAATCTCGACTCAAACAAAAAAGAACCTTTCAAAGCTTTTTAGAGGATTTTGACATTATTGATGTTGGCGCCGAGTCAACAGCACCTTTTAATGATCCCATTGGAGCTAAGGAAGAGTTAACAAGACTTGAAAACTTCCTCATACCGCTTATTGATTCAATGGAGGATCCTAATTGTGTAATTTCCATCGATACCTATAGGCCAGAAGTTTTCTATGAAATCGCACTTTTATTGAACAAGGCCTGGCCTGAGACCTCTCTAGTTTTTAACGACATTTCCGGCCAGTGCGATAATGATTTAAAACTAATCATGGAGAGTGATTTAGAGTTTTCTTATGTTCTTTCACACAATCTAGCTTCCCAAAGAGATCTAGCATCTTTTCACATGGATTATGTTTTAGACTTAAAGGGTGAGAATTTCATAAAAGAAGTGCTTCTTTGGTTTGAGAAAAGGCTCGATTTTTTCAGCAGCACTGATAAACAAGTAATTCTTGATCCCTGTTTTGGTTTTTCAAAAAGTAGAGAGCAAAACCATGAACTACTGCGATCCTTTTCACTTTTGGGCAGTAAGTTTAAAGAGTTTTGTATTATGGTAGGTGTATCTCGAAAATCTTTTTTGAGATTCCCAAAAGATTTAAATCCTAGGCTTCCAAGCTCTCAATTACAACTTGATTGTCTTCAAACATTGGTGGCACATAATCTATTAACTAATAATGAGAACCAACTTATTTTTAGAACCCACAACTTGGCCCCATTCAAAGCATTGAGGGATGCGGCAAAAATCTTTTGAAATTGCGCGAAAATACATTATTATTAATGTATGGAATGTATTTTTAATGCCTTAAACCTCTATTGCGATGATATAAAGAAAGAAAGTGCCTTTTTAAGCTTCATGTTTGAGGCCGAGGTTCGCTACGAGCAGAATCAACCATTCGTAATCCTAGGCGGGGTAAAATTTAATCTAATTCAAGCAATGGGCAGTTTTAAGAATCCAAATCCACAGTTTGAGCTTAGCGTCAAAGATAAAAATGAGCTCACCAATTTTCAACAAAAATACGAACTTTTTGCCTATAAAACTCAGCTTAAAAGTATGAAAAGCTCACTGGCCAATGGGGTGTTTGAATTTGAAGATCCTTGCTCAAACCTATGGAGAATAGGGGTCTTGAGCTCCAGCACTACACATCTAAATAGGGATGTCACTCTTATGTAAGATAAGGTTAGTTTACCTTTGCTTAATTTCGCTTCACAATATTTTTAACATTTATCAAACAAGGAAAAGGAATTCCTAATGAAAAAAATCTTGGCGATCACGCTTTTGGCATCAACTTTGAACGCGCAAGCTTCGACAAAGGTTGTCTACGGAGAGGACAATAGAGTTGATGTTTACGAATCCACAAACGCAATGTTTATTGAACTGGCCAACTCCACGGCAGCAATGATTAGAAATGGTAAAGTTGTAGAAAATGAAGATGGCGGATATGACATCTCTTCTATTACTCTTGAGCAAGGCGGAATTTGCGCCTCTGAGAGATTTTCCCAACAACCTATGGCCGCAAGCTGCTCTGGCTTCCTTGTGGGTGAGGACCTATTAGTGACTGCTGGTCACTGTATTAAAAACCAAACTTCATGCAATGCCTATAAGTGGGTATTTGACTATAAAGTAGACCATGAAACACAGGGCAAAGTTTCTGTTGGAGAAAATAGCGTTTATGGCTGTAAGGAAATCGTTAATAGAGCTCTAGATAGTTGGTCAAAAGATGATTGGGCACTAATTAGACTTGATCGTGCTGTAACAGACAGAAGATTTCTTGAGTACAGAAAAAGCGGGGAGCCTGAAGTTGGTGCAAATCTAGTAGTTATTGGTCACCCTACTGGCCTTCCAACTAAGATCGCTGATGGAGCAAACATTAGAGAGCTTAAAGGGACTTACTTCACAGCAAACCTTGATACATACGGCGGAAACTCAGGATCAGCGGTATTTAACGCAGATACTGGTGTTGTTGAGGGAATTCTTGTGCGCGGCGAAAGAGATTATCTTTATGACAGCGTGAATGCGTGTCGCGTTACTAACGTAGTTGCCGATGACGAGGGCAGGGGTGAAGATATTACATATATAACAAATATACCCGAGCTAAAATGACAGACTCTGTAAGTTGACACTTCTTAACCAAAACCTGACAATCTTACACCACGATTGAAAGGGAGAGTTTATGAAGTATTTATTAGCGGCCATGGTTAGTACTATTTTTGGCGCACAGGCCGCGACCATAGCGATAATTGATTCTGGTGTTGATACAGAACATGTTGATTTGGTTCACAAGCTATGGATCAACCCAGTTGAAAAGGCCGGAAACGGCAGAGATGAAGATAGAAATGGTTACCAGGATGATGTTTTTGGCTGGAACTTTGCTGAAAACAACAACCTGGTAATTGATAGAAAGTATGTTGGAACTTTTTCTGAGGACCCATACAAATTCTTTGATATTCAAGGTCGTCAATTTTTAGGCAACGTAACTCCAGAAGATGAAGCATGGCTTCTTGAGAAGAGACAAGATGCCAAGTTCATTAAAGAGATGGGCATTTTTGGTAATTTTGTTCACGGTACTCACGTTGCTGGCATTGCTGCTGATAACAATGACAGAGCTAAGATTCTTTCAGTTAAATTAATTCCAACTGAAGTTAATCCATTCGTAAAGAAAGAAAAGTCCAACCCGCAAATGCCAAATATGGAAGGACTTCCTAAGAGTATCAGAATGCAACTTTTGAAAGCTTCTCTAAACAAACTTGCTGAGACGCAGATGTTGCAATTGGAAGAGATTGCCAACTACGTGGGGGAGCACAAGTCAGATGTTGCCAACGGATCTTTTGGTACAGGCTTTCCTCAAGCAATGAGAATTGTTCCAAACATCTTTAAGATCTTTTTCTTAAGAGCTCCTACTAAAGAAGAAACTGTTGAAGTAACAAAGTACTTTATTAACACTCTAGTGAAGCATGGAAAGAAGATGGTAGAGGCAGCTCCAAAGACTTTATTTGTTTTTGCTGCTGGAAACGATGGTCTTAACAATGACATCTTTCCTACAAGCCCTACAAACATCCAGGCTGACAATGTAATTTCAGTAGCAGCTACTTATAAGTATAACTTTATCGCACCATTCTCTAACTACGGTACAAAAATGGTGGATGTCGCTGCTCCAGGCATGTTAATTCACTCTCAGATTCCTGGTGATGAGTACTTGGAGGTAAGTGGTACTTCTCAAGCTGCTCCATATGTAGCGAACGTTGCTGCTCAAATTAAAGACATGAACAAGAGTCTTACACCTAAGCAGATCAAAATGATCCTTATGGGCACCGTTGATTCCAAAGAATGGTTGTCTGAGAAAGTTAAAACTGGTGGTATCGTAAACCTGAGCAGAGCTGTTGAAGCTGCAAAACTTACTCACCAAATGAGTGTTAAAGAGGCGATTGCTGAATCTCTTGTAAATGTTAAAGATGTTGTTGTTAAGAAGAACAAGACTAGAAACTTTGCAAGAAGGGTAACTCCTATGCCAATGCCTTCAATGTTCAGATAATCTTTTAGAAGAATTCAAGTAAAGAATATTAATCCCCGGCCTGATTCCGGGGATTTTTTTTATTCTACGCCAATGGTATCACCTACGTTGTCTATTACATATCTTGAAAGCGAGTTCATAATTTTATCTTTAAAACTTCGTCTGCTACCCGGGTAGGTGTAAGAGTTTAGGTTATGACTTACGGCCTCGGTTATTGCTTCGCTTTTCATTTGCTCATTTTTTATGGATGGAACAATACCATTATCATAAATTACATTGATAAGTTTTTCCTTCTCCGACGCTTCCATATCATTCCACGAGAAAAATTCTTCCAATGTTCTTGGTTTCCAAATACTTTCAAGGCCTTCAACGGTCTTGTTCAAAACCTTGTTCTTATCAACGAGAAGGTCTTCCTTCCAGCCTACAGAGCTTTCAATTACATCTGGTGTGATTTGTTCTTTAATTGTGCCGAAGGCTGCCAGGCCCATGCCTGCTTCTATTTGCTCTTTTACAAATTGATCAGCAAATGAGCCCTCGGACTTATCATTAAATAAACGTCTTACAACTCGCTGATTTAGTTCTTCTTTGACGTTCTTTTCATTGGCAATTACATCGGTGAAATTTTCATGGATGTAAGAGAGTAGTGAGAAGGTGTCAAAAAGTTGAGACTCTATAGCTGTAGGACTTGCCAGTTTTTCATCAATAACTCTATTTAGATTTATATGTCTTTTTCTTATGAATGGAATGAACCTTAATGCTTCAGGGTCATTTTCAATTTTGGATAATAGTTCTTTAAAGGCGTCGTTAATCTCTGCAGTCGATGTTGCCTCGCAGGCCTTCATAATATCTTCCTCAGGGATTGTCCCATAGACTGTTAAGTCACTTAGACATTGGGCTTTAATAGAATCTCTAAAGCTTGCTGCAGTACTGTTTTGCACTTGGGCCTTAAGTATAAAGTCAAAAGCTCCAGACCTGGCAAGTGCCATAGGAGTCTTATATTGCTCAGGATCTTTGCAAACCTTGGAGACTTCTTCCATCTTTTGGTAATACTCTTTGGCCCCAAGTTTTGTTTGGTATTCAAGGCCTTTGGATAAGAGATCAATTAGAGTTTCTTCCAATGTAGATTCACTTGCACCTTCGTCGGGTTTGGAATCTTGCATTTTTTTAGTAAGGATCGCGAGATCATTGCTATATTGATCAAGGAGGGTATTGATACACTGGGGAGTGATGGCCTTGAAGAAGCTTGAGTAGCTTCTTAGTCCTTTAGACTTGCTTAGATTTTTTCTAAGGTTTTGAAAAATACTTTTGATGGCCTCTTCTTTTATGGAACCACCAAACTCTTCAATGAAAGAGTCTTGGGTTCCCCCAGCGTTTAAATGGGCCGCCATAGCATTCTTGATAATTTGTTCGTTATTGTTTTGCTTTAATTTATATTTTTCTTTTAACGCTTTAATCCCTCTATCCATGACTAGATCAATTTGTGTATCACTTCTTAAAAGGCCTTGGCCTTTAAGATCATTCAGTTGGATCATTGTCTCTCGCTTTAAAACCTTTGGCATTAAAAGCTCTGAGACATCTTGGCCACACTCTTCTTTAAGTTGATCAAGACCTTTTGAATCATTAAATGATGTAAATTCTGACCATGTACTGATTTTTGAAAGTTTTCTATCAAAACATTGGGCCACATTTTTTGAGACGTTGGGTTTAAAGCTTAAAAAGTATTCTTTGTCTTTTATGGCATCTTTTGATTTGTCAGCGGTTTTTTCAAGCTCTGTACCACCAATAATTGATGCTGAGGTTACTACCGATTTTTTTACACAGTTTAGAAACGCCGGGTTTTTGTCTAGATATGAAGATGCATCTTCATTTGTGGCCAGAGGGTAGGGCCCTTGTGTTGTTCCAGTTAACTCTAAAGTCTCTTTAAAGGCTTCTTCCGAACAGTTTTCAAACTCCTTCATGGCCAGTGCGGCAGATGGGTTCTTTTTAAGTCCTGCATCTTTAAAAAGATCTGAGATTGTGTTTTGGATAACTTTTCCTGCGGCCGTCATCTCGACAATTGGACGACATAGAACAGGGTTCGCCTTCACTCCACTTTGGTTTTGCTTATACATACAAGGAGAGTATGACATTGCAATTATTTCATTTACTCCTTGTCCCAGCGGATCTCCACCCTTATTGCCCTTGGCACTTTTGAAAGATTGCTTAAGTGCTGGTTGAGAACGAAGTGTTAGCTCATAAAGGTTTTGTGCGATTTTCTCTTCTGAAACAGAAGAGCAGTCGGTAACAATTTTTGTAAAGGCACTTGTGGATACCCTTTGGAGATGGCCATGCTTTTTTGTTAAATCCATCGGAGTGTCAAGATCCAGATGTGTAGCGACCTTCTCCGACACACAAGAATTAAGTTCACTGAAACCAATCTCTGTTATTTCATCTGATAAAGCTTCATTTAAATCAAAAAACTGTGCAAATGTATTTCTTTGCTCTTGTATCGCACTCTTTATAATGGGTCTTATGTTTACTAGCATGGCCTTCATCACACATGCTTGTATTACCTGGGAGTTTGCAACTTCTGGATCGTTACTTATAAGATTAACTTTTCCGCCACAAGAGTTACTAGTACATTGTTCAGGATTTGTGCGGCAATAACTATCTTTAAGCTTTTTTCGCAATTGAAGTCTTTGATCTGGGTTGCCACTGTCAAATGACAGGCGAGAAGCATCATTTTGAATACAAGATTCATAGGTGTCATTCATTGAGGGTATTATGACAGTATCTAAAAAGTTTTCTTTTTTGGTGTCACTCCAAGTTTCAGGGAGTTTGTCCTTAAATGTTGCGCTACCTAGGAGCGGTAGTGCCTTTTTTGCTACTTCAAAGGTTGCATCAATTGCAAATACCTCTGTTATATAATCAATATTGTCAGCAGTAAGCTTTTTCGTCTTTAGCTCTTGATATGATGAAAGTCCGTTTGCAAACTCTTCAGCATCTACACCCATAGGTCCCAGAAGCCCATCGATTTCTTTATGCATTACCGCCTTGGTGAGTCCCATGATTGCTTCATGAGTAATCTCATCCTTTTTGTCTTTTAACGAGGAAATGCCAAGGTTTTGGTAATTTTGTCCAATCTCTTGTGCTACCTTTTTGGCATCTTCAAAATCCATTAGGCCTGGAGGCGATGGCATTAGACACGCTTTCTTCGCTTCAATCAGGATAAGGTTTTCTACAAACTTATGACTGTTCTTTGCTACGCCGCAAGTTGCGTATAAATCAACCAAATCATCTGTCTGATCGTCAGTAAAAAGTTTGATCGCACTATGGAAAACATCACCGGGTGACTCAATTTTTATTAGCTCCAAGTCTGCCAGCTCATTAACTTTAGTCTGAAGCTTTGTATAGGAAAGAAGTTGGTCACAGCGATTCCCACTATATTGGAGGGCCCCCACCAAATCCTTTAAAAGGTCAACGTATGGGCCTGTGTAATTGTAATCCATCTTACATTCACTTTGATAAGTGGGACTGTCTTTTACTTCAAAAACAATTGAATCTCTTTCTATGGCCAAAACAGGTGTGTTATTGGAGCAGTGCTCTAGGGACTTCTCAACTAACAAGTCTGTCAGGGAAGAGAGATCGTTAATATCCTTGAGCTTTTTCTCTATATAGTTAGAACGGGTAGGTACTCTAACAGTGTAGCTAGATTCACCAATTTGCTGATACTTTATTTTAAATTTAGGGCAATAGTCTAGAGGAGAGATCTCCTCCCAACCTTTAGCAATTGCAGCTTGGCCGCAAATTAACAATAGTACAAACGCATACCTTAACATTATTCCCCCAGATTCAATTTCCTTATCGGAATTGTCAGAGAAAAATTAAGCTAATTAAAGAATTGTAAGTGTCTGTAATTAAATAATAATTCGTTAAAACCTGATTGAATTAGTATAGAAGAATTGAAGTCCTTTTATCTAGATATTCGCTCATTCCAAGCTTTTCAATTTCATTTAATTTATCAAGGTCCGAACCACTTTCCATCCACTCTCTAACCTTGTCTGTACCATTGATTAGATCTACTGGATTCTTGTCAAATTCATACTCATAAGGATCTTCTTTATACTTAAAATCAGCTCCAAGTACTTGGTAGAACTTTTGACATAATAATTGGCAAACCCTCCAAGGTTTAAAGCTTTCTCTATCCTGTACATGGATTTGGTAGCCTCCGCAAGCTGTGCCAGCATGCTTTTGAAATGTTGGCATAAAATTCAGGGGACGCAGCTTAAATCCTGTAAGGTCATTTTTATTAAAAAGATCTTTTAATTCGGACTCCAACTCCCAAGGCCTTATCTTTGGATGGCCAACTATTTCAAGAGAGCGAGTAGTTCCACGTCCTTCACTTATATTTGTGCCCTCGAATAGTACCGTGCCTACAAATGTATAGCAGCCATCTACTGTCGGTAGATTTGGTGATGGCATAACCCATGGAAGGCCAGTTTGTTCAAAACTCATATGCCTCTCATAGTTTTTCATTTTTATAATTCTTAAGTTTGCACTAGAGCTGGCCCAGTACTTTTGGTGCATTTGTGCAACTTCACCAATTGTAAGTCCATGTCTTACTGGTAATGGGTGTCTTCCAACAAAACTTGCAAAATTTGTATCAAGTATATTGCCTTCAATATCCTTTGCGTTAATTGGATTGGGTCTATCCAAAACAACAACTTCAATGTCTTTTCCGGCACACTTTTCAAGCAGTAGTGTCAGTGTGTAAATGTATGTGTAAATTCTAGTACCAACATCTTGCAGGTCCACAAATAAGTGATCAATTCCTTCGAGCATCTCATCTGTGGGGATTCTGGTTTCAGAGTAGAGGGAATAAACAGGCAACTTGAAAAATGGGTGAAAAGTGTGGTCTGTCTCGATCATGTTGTCTTGGACGTCAGTGACAAAACCGTGTTGTGGGCCATAAACCTTTTTAACCTGAGATCCAAACATCTTAATCATGGATTGAAGGGTGTGCTGGAGGTCTTTATTTACACTGGCACTATGGCAAAGAACACCTATATTGCCAGAAAATTCCTTTTGTAATTCTACATTGCTCTCTAAAACATCGATACCACTTAAAACGCTAGACATGTTGCGTAAACTCCAATTGATAGATTAACATCCCATTTTTACTCTGCTACCATTTGATTATACACACAAGACCAGAGAGAAGGAAGGAGAACCATAATGCAACAATATTTAGACCTTATGAGAAAGGCATACACAGAAGGTGATGATCGTGTAGATAGAACCGGAACTGGAACTCGCTCCATTTTTGGACATCAAATGCGATTTAATTTAAGTGAAGGCTTTCCAATGGTGACAACCAAGAAATGTCACCTAAAGAGTATTATTCTTGAATTGTTGTGGTTTTTAAAAGGTTCTGGAAACGTTAAATACTTGCAAGAAAATGGTGTAAGAATCTGGAATGAGTGGGCCGATGAAAATGGAGACCTAGGACCGGTTTATGGTGTTCAGTGGCGTTCATGGAAAGGTGCTGATGGAAGAACTCACGACCAAATAAAAGAAGTGGTTGAGTCTATCAAAAGTAACCCAACTTCAAGAAGACTATTGGTTAATGCTTGGAATGTTGGAGAGCTTGATAATATGGCATTACCTCCTTGTCACATGATGTTTCAATTTTATGTGAGCAAAGGAAAACTTAGTTGCCAGTTATACCAAAGAAGTGCTGACATCTTTTTAGGTGTTCCGTTTAACATAGCAAGTTATTCTCTTTTAACTATGATGATGGCACAGGTCACTGGCCTTGAGCCAGGTGAGTTTATTCATACTTTCGGGGATGCTCATATTTACAAAAACCACTTTGAACAGGTTGAGACCCAGCTCTCCCGTGAGCCAAAGTCTCTTCCAACAATGAAGATCAATCCTGATGTAAAAAATATTGATGATTTTAGCTTTGAAGACTTCGAGCTTCTTAACTACGAGTTCCATCCTCATATCCCAGGTAAGGTGAGTGTATGATTGTCTCCATTGTTGTGGCCATGGGCCGCAATCGGGAGATAGGAGTTGATAACGGACTGCCATGGACTTTAAAAGACGACTTAAAAAACTTTAAAAAATACACCATGGGAAAGCCTATTGCCATGGGAAGAAACACTTTTGAATCTATTGGTCGCCCTTTACCTGGGAGGGAAAACATAGTTTTGACCCGAAATAGACATTGGTCATTTGAAGGGGTTCGTGTTGTTCATAGTATTGATGAGCTTTTTAGTTACTGTGAATCAAAAGAGTTTCCTGAGCTTGCCATTATTGGTGGTGATAAAATCTACTCACAACTAATAGAAAGAGTAGATGTTCTCTACCTGACTGAAGTTGATGGAGAGTTTCCGAGAGCGGATGCATTTTTTCCAAAGTTTAATGAGAGTGAGTGGAAGCTTTTTGAGAGCTTCCACCATGATAAAGACGATAGAAACAACTACCCATGGACTTTTAAGGTTTTAAAGCGTAGCTAAAGCATGTGCTGTGATTTTACATACTCAAAAGCATGGTCAAAGCTTGTATGCCTGGTCTTCGCATACTCTGTAACCTCACTCCATATATCTTTAAGTCCATGAGCAAAATCGTTTACATTCTTTTCCTCTACGTTGTCTAGAGGGTAGAGCTGAAAAAATTGATGTGGAATAACTTCAATCCCTCTTTCTTTAAGCGCAACCTTTGCCTTTTCTGTTATGTTTTTTCCTGTTTCTATAAGAATCTTCGAGTTAAAACTTTTTGAGTCCTCAAAATCTATATAGTCATTGGCCTCATCAAGGACAACAACATCTGTGTTTAAAAAGTACGTGTCCCTTGGATCAATTTGAACCTGCCTGTCATCACCAGTGCCAAGACCTTTAGCATTCCAAGTACATGAGCCACCATTGCAAACGGCAACTACTTTTAGTCCAAGCTCTTTAAGCTCTTTTATAAAAGAGTGAGCATGCTCTTTTGAGGTATGTGCAACTACCTCAGTGTTTTCCACTTTATCTGGGCCTAAGTAATCTCTTATTGCCATTAAAGTCACGTATGCAACTAGCTTGTGTCTTGCAAGAACATCAGTGGGCATACTAGGACTAAACTCTTTCATGTGTACCTCTAAAGTTATAGTTTTCAATCACTTAGGTAGTATTCTTAATTTTGGTATAACATTTGTAAAATTGAAATGGATGGGGGATTCTGATAGGTTGAAGCTATGTTAGCAAAGTATGGAAATGAATTTTAAACGGCCACCTAAGGGCTCCTTTTTTTACAACTTTCAAGACTCGAATCCAGAGTTGCTAATCTGCGCCAATTCTTATTTTAAGACCATTCGACAACACTTTGAAAGTGCCAAGGATTCGATCCTAATTTGCGGTTGGTCGTTTAATATGGACATTGTTATGGGGGAGGATGGAAAGACCTTAAAGGACGTTCTTTTTTCCCTGCCTGAAACAGTCAACGTCAAAATCTTGATATGGGATTATCCTATATTTTATGTAGCCGATAGAGACCCATTCATAGGCCTGAGTATTGCCCTTCAAAACAAAAAAAATATATCGTTTGAAAGGTTTGATTTTCACCCTCTACTTTCTTCAATGCATTCCAAGATGGTCGTCGTGGATGAAGAGCATCTCTTTGTTGGTGGTATTGATTTAGACCTGGGAAGGCGTGATGGTGAATATAACAAGTCTGACGACCCCATAAGAGTCGACAAAGATGGTGAAGGCTTTAAACCTTTTAGAGACTATGCCCTTCATTTTAACTCCCAGGAGGTAAAAGTATTTGCACAGTTTTTTGATCAGCTGTGGAAGTCTCAAATAAAACAGAAAAGTTTTATTGAGGCCAAACATGAAGGTCAGGAAGGAAATGTATATATCTCTAGAACTGTGCCTAAGTTTAAAGGAAATAAACAGGATCGTTCTATATTTAAGATGCATAAGTGGCTTATCCAGAATGCAAAAGATTATATCTATATCGAAAACCAATACCTTACTTCCGAAAAAATTGTTGAGCTCTTAGTGGAGACGTTAAAAAAGGAGGATGGCCCAGAGGTTGTGATAGTTGTTTCTTACGGAAAAATGCCTTTTATAGAGAAAATGTCTATGGGGGCGCTGTTAACAAATTATGTAAATACTCTCGTTAACAATGATCCCTATGAAAGACTCAAAATTTATACTCTTTTCACTGGCGATGACAAAGATAGGGAGTACGTAAAAATTCATTCCAAGTGTATAATTGTCGATGATCAGTATTTAAAAATTGGATCCTCCAATATAAATAACAGGAGTATGGAGTTCGATTATGAACTAGATGCCCTTTTTGTTGGGGACAAGGTTAGGAGCTTTAAATCAAGAATCTTTAAAACTCTTTTAAGTTACGGTGGGCCAGTAGAGATTAAAGACTCAATTATTGAAACATTTGAAACAGCTAAGAAACAGTATAATAAGATCGTTGAAGTAAAAGACATTTTGCATGAAAAGTCGATCATGGTCGAATATAAGGATTATTTGCCCCTAGATAAAAAAGAAATGACATTCTTTGAGCGTGCAGGGCAGATGTTTATAACGAAGAAGCGATTTATTAATTTGAATTACAAAATTATATTTGGTTGCTTAATGCTTATTCTTGCTGTGATGGGGGCGTTGTACGTAGGTCCAGATGAAGTGAATAAGGCCGTTCAAAAGGTTATAGCTTCTCTGAATGTTGAGAGTTCCTTTTTTCTTATGGCCGTTTTCTTTGTGGCCTACTCATTACTTGGGCCAATCTTTTTTCCCTTAAATGCGTTCATATTTATTTGTGGGGCCTATTTGGATATTGCTCAAGCATTTACAACGGCCATTGCCGGAGCTTTAAGTGTAGCCACGACTTCTTATTGGTTTGGAGCTTTCTTTGCATCAGATATGAAGATTGATTCAAAGATTGAAAAAGTACAACAGCTAAAAAGACTGCTTAAGCGAAACTCTCTTATGACACTTGTTTTTCTTCGGGTTGTTCCTGTTGCACCATATCCCTTGGTAAATATGGTTTGTGGCAAGTTTAAAGTAGGTTTTTCAAAATACATTACAGGGACTTTTCTGGGGGTGTTGCCAGGAACTTGTGCTTTTATTCTTTTTGAAAAACAGCTTATAGAACTCATACAAGCACCAAGTATTGTAAACCTCGTGTCGTTAATCCTTGTTGTCATCCTTTTTATCTTTGGGATTCGTTTTATAAGACGGAGGATGAGCGAGTGAATGTTAAAGTCGTGAGTTACAATATAAAATTTAGCTCCTTTATATTTGATGATGATATCTTGAAGGTTGTTAAACATTTAGACGCTGATATTCTTTGTTTTCAGGAATTTCCTCTGGCCAAGTTTCGCCAGTGGAGAATGCTATTAGAAAAAAAAGGATACAGAGACTCCCTTTATCAAAAGACGTGTGAAACTCTTTTAGGTATTTCCCAGTCAAATGTCATCTTTAGTCGATTTCCACTTGAGGATAAACACTCAGTTAACTTAACCTACAAGGACCATGAGCCGAGAAAGGCACAGTATTGCCTTGTCGATATTGGGGATGAGCAAATTTTTTTGCTTCATACTCATTTAGGCCTTAGGCGGCAAGAGAGACTTTTTCAGATGAATAAGATTGTTAGAATTCTTGATAATCATAGAGATGTCGATCGTATGATTCTTCTAGGAGATTTTAATGATTGGAATAACGCTGGCCAGTCTAAACTTGGCGGGGTGTTCAAAGAAGCTCACCACACATTGCATGGAAGAAGTGCCAAAACATTTCCGGCACGAGTGCCTTTAGTTCGGCTTGATAGGATTTATTATAGAAATCTAACTCCTATCTCCTGCAAGGCCATGAAAGGGCGCTTTATCAGAAAAAAATCAGATCACCTTCCGCTAAAGGCATCCTTTGCATTTTAGCAGTTATCGTTAGTTATAGGTTCTGGATTGTAATCAAACACAAAGGGCATAATAATGTTTCGGCCTTCGTGCCTAAGCTGAAACCAAATCTTTTGAATTCCAGGCAAAAGCTTTGCTTTGTCTTTAAATATAAATTTGAAGATCCCATCTGCCATGTCTCCGTGAAAAATTCCATGATGTGAATTATGGCCTGAGGCCAAAGTTGAAGACAGCCATACTGCCTGGGCACTGCGACCTAATGTTGGAGCGATATCTTTTATAGGAGCATATTCATTTGTTTGTTCATTTAATGTGAAAACTTCAAGTTTAAACTCGTTTAATATGGCCATACAAATTGAAGATGTGGCGTGCGATAGTCTGGCCTTGTAGTGTGGACGCTCACTCTTCTCTGTCTTGCCAAAATACTTTGTAATAGACATGTCAGCATCAATAGGGTCTACCGCAATAGGTGTGCCTTGGTGGTGTCCCTCTCCAATAAGGGAGAAGTGAGTGCTCATAAGTCCCAACTCTTTTACATTGACTTCAACCACCACAAAGTACTTACCTGCATCAGTAAGTGCAAAAGATGCGTGGGCGTTGTCAGGGTCTGAATGTGGAGTATTTAGTGTAACTCTAAAGCGCCCACTGGAAGGATCAAAGTATGGATATACTTTTTTAAAGGTTGAAAGATCATTTTTAACTAAAACCATGTGCATGATCTTTCCATTTGTTGGAATAAAATCTTTATAGATCAATTGGTTTTCAGGGTTTGAGAAATAAATCTCAATCGCAACAGGAGCACTTGGTGTGACTGTTGAATTTAATGTGGCATTAATAGTCATGTGAGGTCTAAAGTTTCCAACCGCAAAGCAGGTAAAACTAGCAAACAAAATGATAGTGAAAGCAAACTTCATCATGACTCCTTGTGGTTTCAAATAAGCTATCCAATTAAATTAATTCTGACAAATTAAGTTTGGTAAAGGGATCTAACAAAATCTGGCATCTTCGTTCTTAACACCTTTTAAGTTGTACATATTTTCTATAAAGGGACTCTTAAGGTGCTAAATGCTTAAAGTGCGGTAATTAATAAATATGAAAATAATGACAGGCCTACAGGGCGAAAAAACACGATGGCAGGACGAACTTAAACACTTTAAAGTTGAGTCCATTTTTCTTAACAATCTATGTTCTCAGGCATTCAAGAAAGAGGTCGACAAATTTATTGCTGACCTTGAAAAGCAAGAGAATGCATTGGACGAGTATGGGATGTTTCTTGATCGAAGTTTCGATTCATTTTCAGCTTTGGACTTTGAGCTCTTCCTAGAGTGCCACGGGAAAAATGCTAAAAAAATGAGAGAGCTTAGCGAGAGGTTTAATAAGTTTAAGGTGATCTGTAAAAGGATGGCCTTTAAAAACTTCGCAGTTTATTAAATCGGAGGGCACGGCCCTCCTATAAACTAAAACTCAGCTTTGAAATGGGTCTTTTGATAGAGAGTTTTATTATCAATGTCTAAGGCCTTAACTTCTACTTTTTCCTTGTCTAGTTTCATGTAAAAGTAGCCAAGTTTAGCGGCCTCAAATAATGAGGGTGTATCTCTTTCAATTTTAGTCACTTTAGCCGCTGCTCCAGATACAATGAGTTGTGTGTTACAACCTGCGACGTTGCCGTCGAAGGCCTGAAGAAGGTGCTCATGTCCTGCGATAAAGAAGTGTGCCTTTCCACAAACATGATCCTCTATAATATCTTTAATCATCCATCCTATGCCCGGGATCCCTTCATATCTTCCCGCGTTTCCGTGTTTTCCGTTTGAAAGGTAGGGGTGATGTCCCATTACCATGAACCATTTATCTTGTTGTTTAGCTAGGGAATAGGCCATATCAATTAAATTTCTCATTCGAGAAGTATCTTTAAACCAAAAGAGTCTGTTGGTGTCTATTACAGCGATAACGGCATTGTCTGTCATATGTAAATAGTAGTAGTGAGGGAGTACGAAGTAGCGATTAAAAACTGCATGTTTTAATTGATAGGAGCCTCTTTTCCAATCATTTGTAATTGTGCCGTAGTCGTGATTTCCAAGAGAGATTAAAAAAGGAACCTTTAGCTTGTTGTAATATTTATCAAACATGGTTTTGAGTATCGGATCATCTGCGGAGCTAACACCGGTAGGGTAGACAACATCACCTGCGAGCATCCCTAAGTTGCACAACTCACTCTCACAATAATTCATCATGGCGTCGGCTACCTGGGCCTGGCCCTCGTTATCTTTCCCTGAGTCTCCAATAATAAGGATGCCGTCATCTTTGGCATAAGCGGAGAAGGCCAGACAAATAGCTAGAAACAAGTACGTGTGCATGAATTGATCCTTTTTTAAATTTTAACGGTAAAAAGCTATCTTTTTATGGACCAATTTTGCAAGGATTCTATCGTGCTATTTTTGACACTTAGGGCAATAGTATGTGCCGCGCTGGGCCAGAGTGATCTTTTTAACCGGCGTGACTCCACACATTTGGCAGCTCTTTTGGTAGAACACAACAAGGTGCTGAACACCTTTACCTTTATCACCGTTCACATCAGCGTACCCACCTTGAAAGGTGGTTCCACCAGATTCTGTGGCCCCTGAGACCACAACATCCACAGCGTGATATAAAGCAACGATCTCCGCCTCTTTTAAGCTTTTTATTTTTCTGTCGGGACGAACATACGCCCGTGCACAGATTTCATTTGCAATGTAATTTCCTGTACCGGCAAAGAGCGATTGATCTAGAAGCGAGACCTTAATAAATCTTTGGGGATATTTAACAAGAGCGTCTCTAAAATACTCAAAAGTAAACTCGGGGCTTTTAAGATCAGCACCAAGTTCTGCTAATTTCTTTTGAGCATCTTCTTCACCAAAGAGATAGAGGTGCCCAAAGCGGCGAGGGTCAACGTAGCTTAAATAAAAGGTCTCTTCACCACAGCTTCCTTTAATTTGAATATGGTTGTGTTTTTCTTTTAAGGGAGAGGAGCTAATTCTCCAGGAACCAGTCATGCCCAAGTGACTTAGGATCTTGCGGCCATCACTTATTTCGAAAACAAGCATCTTTCCTTTACGCCAAATACGCTCAATCACTTGTCCGCGAAGTTTAACTAGAGGTGTGTGAACAATGGACTCAGCAACATCAGAAAGCTTCACAGAGCTAATCTTCAAAGGCATGTAAGCACTCAATTGATCACGTATCGTTTGTACTTCGGGTAATTCTGGCACAGTGCGTCACTCTTGGGCGTTATTTTTTGATATCATTTAGTACAAACAATAAGCTAATTAGGAGCGTATGTGAATATTAAGGTCAACATTCTTTTAGTAATGGCCGTAACTATTTCTAGCCTTTCGTGTTCAACCATTTTTAGTAAAGGTCGAAAGACTTCCAGTGTGAGTGATGCAAAGCAGGTGTTTCTTTCGCATCCATTAGATGGCAAGAAGGTTGAATTCTTTATTAATAAGCCAATCTCACAAAAGCCATTGAAGACTATTATTTTTGTTCATGGTCATCAGGACACCATTCGAAATGGGGGTTATGATTTTGTGAAATGGAAAGTCTTAAATAAATGGAAGCAGCGAGGTTATCTTGCGGTGGCGGTATCTCAGCCAGGTTATGGAGGAAGTGAGGGCATGCCTGATTTTTGCGGGATGTATACTCAGGACGCAGTTTTAGCGGTGATAAAACATTTGGTACACCAGAAACTTACGGATCCAAATAATATTACTCTTTTGGGTATTAGTAGAGGTGCGATGGTCAGTGGAATGGTCGCGGCGAGAGATAAGAAAATAAAAAACCTTGTTCTCATTGGAGGTGCATACGACCTCGAAGCTCTCTACGGGGAACTCCCGGATGGACCTTTGAAAAGAAATATTAAAAAGGAAGGAGGAGTCGAGATCTATCAGTTTCGCGAAAGATCAGTGCTGGCCCACGGTGAGAAAATTAAAGCGAGGACTTTGATACTCCATGGGAAAATGGATAGATGGCCAACTTTCAAAAATTCCAAAGAACTATATGAGATGTTGAAAATTAGTAATGTCGAGGTTAAGTTCCATTCTTTTGAGTCAGGACATAGGATTCCCGTTAAAGAGAGAAATGTCCTTATTGATAAGTTTTTATTAGGTGTCCCTTAAACTTTCTATTATGAGATTCATGCTGTTTTTACCGTAGGCAGTATAAGCAGCTTTTCCGTGAAAAATCATTAATTGGATTTATATGTTGTGAAATGTACAAAAGCGTGAAGGCTAAACCAGTTCTTTAAGTCGGCGGATTCGTTAAGTTTAAGAATGCCATGACTGTAGATCGGGAAGTTCTGGCATGCGGTACGTCCTGCTACGCAGGTTCAAAATGCATTGCATTTTGACGGCCGCTTTACCGTCAGGCAATCGCGACGAGAGAAGACTTCAAGATAAAGTCTTCGAAAGTCTGCGTTGCATGGGCGGAGACCATCTGCGCTTTTAATGTTTATGCAGTAATACTAAGTCGAGTTTGATTGATATAAAAGGTACATGGCGTAGTCTCCCAAAAATGTAGGATAACTATCACTAGGGACTGGTTCTGTTTTTTATATTTATGCTTTTTGTTGTTATTGTTGGGCAAATGCTGCTTGTTCAAGCTTCGGGTAAGAGCTACTTTGAATTTGTCTCTAATATCAAAAATGCTATTTAAAATTTATAAGAGTCGGCACTTTTACTCTAATTTCTGATGTTGATGATGCTTCTTGTTACGATTGGAGAAGTTCTGTTATGCTCACCTTTTATTTGTTCTTTTATATTACTTTTTCTATAACTAAAACTCTTAAGAATAAAACTATGTTTTTTCAGATTGATTAAGAATACGAATTAAAAAGAGACTTATAAATACAGGGGCATTATGAAAATTAATGAATATCACAAGTTAACATGTCATTGTGGATCCGTCGAGTTAGAGCTTAACTTACCAAATGGTCTTGAGAACCCTAGAAGATGTGACTGCTCTATGTGTAGAAGAAGAGGCGCGATTGTTGCTTCAGTAGAACTTAAAAGACTAAAAATTGTTAAAGGTGAAGACGTATTAAGACTTTATCAATTTAATACCCGTACAGCGAAGCACTTTTTTTGTTCAAATTGTGGAATATATACTCATCATCAACGACGTTCTAATCCAACTCAATATGGTTTTAATGTAGCTTGCTTAGAAGGAGTTAATCCATATGAGCTAGAAAATGTACCTGTTAATGATGGTGTCAATCACCCCGCAGATAGGTAAGAAAAGAAATGAAACTTCATATCTTTTGTTCATCTGGCTCAGGCACAACGATATTCCTAAAACTATTAGGCAAAGATTTTTTTTTGGTTGATTTGTAGGTTATATTCAATGGAGTGAAGTTATAATGAAAGTAGCTGTTGCATTTATCTTTTTTATTCTATCTTGTACGTCTAAAAGCGTTATTATTCATTCTGACTTTGAAAAAGGAAAGATTGATAATATTTGGAAAACTAAAAAGCTCTCAAGAGGTGGTTGGGAAGTTCAAAAAGATATTGCTCGCTCTGGAAGTTACTCTATGAAATTCAATCTTCTAAAGGGGATGAATGAAGGGGTCGGAGCCGACTATAAAACTACTGAAAGAGTAGAGTTAAAAGAAAAAGATAAGTTTCATTCACCACTTGAAGGTGATAATCTATATAAGTTTAGTTTTTTTATACCTATAGACTTTCCCTTAGAAAAGACTAGACTTGTTATAGGTCAATGGAAACAAATTGGTCAAAATAATCCCCTTGTTGCTCAAAGGTATGTAGATGGTGTTTTTTACGTTACTGTGTCTACCTTAGAGGGGAAAAAGACAATACTTAAATTAACCAAAGAAGAGAGTAAGGAATTCCTTAATGAGTGGATTGATGTTGAGTATAAAGTAAAATTCTCTCATGATAATGGGTATGTTTTACTAAAAGTAGGAAGACACCATGCTCAATATAAAGGTAGTTTGGCATTTCCTGAAGATGGTAACAATGTTTATTTTAAATTTGGTCTATACAGAGATCAAATCAATGTCCCGATGACAATTTATTTTGATAATTACCATCATCATATCAACTAAGGACACCTTCAATAGAAGATGTCCTTAGTAAATTTGTTAAGGCTTTTTGTAATCAGTTAAGGCCCTAGAGTATTGGCCATATTTAGTAAGTCCTTTTTGATGAACTTTGGCAGCTTCTTTGGCTATATCTTTTACTGTAAAACCATGTTGGGCAAGTGCTAAAATTGAAAGTGCAATCGCACCTTTGAATAGATCATTTAATAAACTCATTTTTTCGTCCTTTGTTAAAAGTTAATTTTTTTGAAATTTAAAAGGACGTTAGGAGAGGGATAGATTGTTACTACCTAGACTAGTTCGGGCATATCCTCATACTCACCATACTCACTTTACTCACCTTTTTCATGAAATATCGTGAATTCGAATGAAGTAAAATTAAATGGGAAAATGCTTGAAAGCGCTTTTATTACAGCTATCTAATGGAAATCCTTAGTCTTTTGAAATTGGGTTGTGATTCATCTGGCAGTTCTGGCAAGCTTGAAGTCATAGAGGATGTTCTTAGATCTGGTGAAGATTCAACAGTGAAAACGAGATATGGAGCTGATGAAGAGGTGGAAAAGCTAGACGATGAATCTGATAGCGATGATTAGACTTCCCACTCTATTGTTTTAAGAAACTGCTACCAAACACTATTTAGCCAACCAAATTCTTTCGGATCTCTTGTAACCTGATATACTTTCTGACTACAGTAATAAGGGCATCCAATTACATTTAAGACTTCTACATCAAGTTCAGAGGCAAGGTAATCTGGAATGTAAGCAATTGCTTTCCCCGAAAGCAATAATGATTCTAAGATCTTTATACTTGAAGCTTTGTAACTAATTATTCGCGGGAACTTATCGTCTCTCCAGCCGTCGCTTGATTGAACTTCTTTTGTACGACCGAGGAGATTTTGAGTAGGTAGTACAAATGGGAACTTAATGAGTTCGTTAACATCGACCTGTTTTGTTCTTCTATAATCTTTGTACAAGAGGTGCTTTTTATTGATACAAGTTTGAAAATGCACCTCAGATATTACTTTACTTGCAAACTCCTTGGGAGGCTTGGTCGTTGTAAAGATAATATTGGCCTCTCTTGAACGTAGCTTTTGAAGTGATGTTTTCTCGTTTTCGGACATTAAGTTAAATTTAGAATTTGGAAATTTACCTTTGACGCCATCGATAAATTCTATGCCAAATCTGGCCAGGAGTAGTTCTTCTCCGCATAAATCGACCTTTAGTTCATTTGTCGAACCGCCAACTGTTAACTTAATATCTTCAATTTCACCTAAGATCGAAGCAGCTCGCTTCTGTAGGGTTTTTCCGGCTTCCGAGAGCTTGATATTTCTTCCAATTCTATTGAATAAGCTTATATCAAGTTCAAGCTCAAGTTTTGAGATCGCCTTGCTTAAAGAGCCAGGGGATATTGAGTTATGTTCCGCAGCCTTATTTATATTCTCGATTTTAGCCACATAGAGAAAGTACTTTAATTCATTTATTTCCATTTCGTGAATATATATTTCTTTTTTATTTCTTTTTCAAGAACAATGTAGATGTTACTTGTTTCTCAGAAATAAAAACAAAAGGAGATGAAATGTATAATTCTTTAAAGCTACTACTCATTTTTTCAGTTCTGCCTCTAACAGGCTTTGCAAGAGACTACTGTTGGTCAGATTCCGATTGCAGCAGAAACTATTATTGTTCCATTGGATCTTCTGGCACAGGAGCTGGTTTTTGTGAAAGGAGAGTATCAGGCTATTGTGATGACCGAGGTGATAGGAATGTCTGGGTTTTTATCGGTGGAGCTTGGCGTTGTATGGATACAAAAACCAATGACTTTGAATCACACAGTCTTTGCCGATGTCCTAAGCCAGGAAACTAAATAAATAGAAATTGGAAATAAACTATGAATTTAAATTTAAAATCTTCGCTATTTATAAATGAAAGTTTATCTTTAAAAAATAGAGTTGTCGTGCCTCCAATGGCATCGGGAACAGCTACTAAAGATGGATTCGTCACCACTGATACAATAAATCACTATGAGCGCTTGGCAGGATCTAGAGCATCCCTTGTTATGGTTGAATATACTTATATCAGTCCTGATGGTAAAAGCGAAGCCAATCAACTTGGCATTGATAAAGACGAGCAAATCGATGGGCTTAAGAAGCTTTCTCAAGCTATCCATAATCAAGGTGCTGCATCGGCTATCCAACTCACTCATTCCGGAGCAAAAAGCTCTCGTTCGCTTACTAACGGAAGATTAATTTCTCCAAGTGGTGTTAAAGTTCCTACGAAAGCTGATGAGCTGGAAGTTCCTGATGAAGTAAGCGATGCTGACATAGAAGAAATTAAAAAGTCTTTTCTAAGAGCAGCGAAAAGGGCTCATGTGGCAGGATTTAATATTATAGAGCTACACTCAGCACATGGATATGGCCTTAATCAGTGGCTTTCACCAATAACAAATAAAAGAACTGATATTTATGGTGGAAGCATGAAAAATCGCTCTAGAATATTGTTGGAAATTATTAACTTAATTAAAGCACATATACCTGAAGTAATTATGTCAGTTAGAATTCCCGGCCAAGATCACTTCATGGGTGGGCTAAATCATGAGGACACCAGTGCTCTAGCTCTAAACCTTGAAAAGACCGGTGTTGATATTATCAATGTATCGTCAGGTATCGGAGGATGGAGACGACCAAGAAGTCGTTATGGAGAAGGATACCTTGTTGATGATGCTGAAATTATCAGCAGAGATTTAAGCATCCCAGTTATTGGAGTGGGCGGAATAAAAACACCTCAATACATAAACGAGTCACTAAGTAAATCTCGGTTTTCCTTAGCGGCAGTTGGAAGAGTTATTTTGAATGATCCTACTTGGGGATTAAATGTTGGATTATCATAAGGGAGAATAACACTAGTTCGACTTAATGGTGCTCCATGTGCGTTGTGATGTCAAAAAATATAAAAATTTTAAG
The DNA here is from genome assembly GCA_950070535.1 of uncultured Bacteriovoracaceae bacterium. Taxonomy (GTDB): domain Bacteria; phylum Bdellovibrionota; class Bacteriovoracia; order Bacteriovoracales; family Bacteriovoracaceae; genus UBA845. The sequence continues at coordinate 27,987 of CATMLK010000025.1, forward strand.
AAAAAATTATACGTCTAAGACTTTAGACCGACATTTATTGGTGATAGACAGATTAGATATAGAAAAATTTTTTCTAGAGATATAGACAAGGAAAAACTAAATAGGGGATCAATTTAAAAAAACATTTTTTAACATATACTTTGAACAAAAAATTTAACATGGGTGGTTTAAAAACTGCCTTAACAACATTAGGAGAATAATAATGAAAAGCAAAATTTTAGTAACTTGTGTAATGTTTGGGTTCTTAAACTTCAGTGCCTCTGCTGACGAATCTGAAATTACTAACGTGGATGTACTAAAAGTTAGGGATTATCGTAAAGGAGGAAAAATGCTATATATTCCTTCTCAAAACGTAAACCTTAGTTCAGCTGCTAATCAGCTTCAAATAAACAATATTTGCTTCCCTCCAGGCGATTGTGCAGCTGACTTTGTGGTGAAAGATTTTACTGATGGAAGGTTATTTTATCGTTCTTCTTTTGGCAATGAGTTCTGGTTAATACTTGATGAGGTTGGATTTAATTATTCAATCAATAACTTTCCTACAACTGAGGGAAGTAAGAGGTATCACCAAATTCTAGATTATTTAAAAGGCGAAAGGGATGATCTTCGAAGAAGTGTCAATATATTAAAAATAATAGATAATATAGCTTACGTAGGTTTTAGTAATAGTCTTTTTTTAGTTGATTTTCCTAAAGGCTTTTCCGACGAGTGTAGGTCTGATGCTGAGAGCCTTAGTTGTGCAAGAATGTGGAAACGAATTTATACCGGTTATAAAGGTAGAGATTTTAGATTTGATATTTGATTTGAAAAGTGGTTTGGATGAAAGAGTGTTCTTACAGTAGGAATTGCTTACTATACGTAAGTGCTTTAGGGTGACTTTGAGGACCAAAAATTCCTCCGATATTCACTTTAAAACACTTCTAAGAATAAGCAAAATTTTTTTATAAAAACATCTTAGGGCTCCATTTTTTGGAGCCTTTTCATTTTGCGGTTCATTTCATAAATAACATTGAAATTCAGTTGCTTATTATAATAACAGGGGGCATTACCGTTAAAGTCGTTAGCTAATTTAGATAGCTTAGGTAGGCTGCCTTGAGAGTATTTTGTGAGGAGCTTTATAATATACTCTTAATATACTTTGTTATTACAAGTGAGCAGTTAAATACTTTGGTGTAAACGCCAGTAGAACAAAAGGCAAATGAAGCAACTGTTGTAGTAACAATTCACTAAAGGTGATGGATATGAAAAAGAGAAAACGACTACCAGACAGCTATTTTGAAGATCAGGAATTTCTTATTGATGAGATTGATGAAGAAAAAGTACTTGGTGTTCTTGGTAAAAATCCATCAGCTGATCAGCATTTAAAATTTGAGTTATGTGGCGATTTTATGCTAATGACTAACTTCTTGATCAGGGCCCCCTTATTAAGCCGAAATCCTACTTATTTTATAATTTGAAGCAGGCTTATCGTCTTTATTTATGATTCGTTAAGTTTAAGAATGCTATGACTGTAGATCGGGTAGTTCGGGCATACGCTAACTTACCGTTTTTATTGAACTTTGTAAAGTGGCTCTAGCTCTGGCATTCAGGGATTATGTATCTAATATCATTGAAGAAATTTTTCTTATACTCGCCCATGCTCGCTTTTTGAATACTTGAGACTTTGAGAATATAGAAAGTTTTAGTCAACTTTGTGTGTTATTTCACTTAAAATCATAGTCTTATGAAGTTACTTTTTAGAATCTTTTTTATCATATTTTATTGTTCACATGGGATGGCAGAAATAAATAGCTCCATGATACAGCTTTGTCAAAATATCGCGGATGGAAAAGCTGGTATCGAAACATTTGAAAAGCATCCTCTTGCTAAGAAAATGAAAGAAGGAATTAAAGATATGTATAGGGTTTCCCTTCAGCAAGTAATTGATAAAAAAGATGAACTAGAGAGGATCAAGAAATTAGTAATTCCCAAAATCAGAAAGAACTGGTCAACTTTAATAAATAGTGCTGAAGAATTTTTACCACAAGGGTCAATTGGAAAGAATGTGAAAATAAACTTTGTCTGTGGAGGGCCTTGGGATGCTTATGTTCTAGTGTTTGAGGAACCTGAGATTTTTCTCGATGTCACAAAGTTAAGAGTCGACAAAGTTTTAAATATTATAAAACATGAGCTATGGCACGTCGGATATAAGAAGTCTTTTAGTTCTCGATGGAATAAGGAATATATCTCCTCTAATTCATTTACTAAACTTGCTTATCAGGTTGTGAATGAAGGTGTTGGCCATTACTATTCTTTTCAAAATAGAGTCGAGCCTGTGATGATGTATGAGGACTGGAACAAAAGAATAAGATTAGCATTTCAACTTTTCAGTGAGTCTTTTAAAAAGCTAAAAATGGAAAAATCTAGAACTAAGCAAGATGAAATTATCTGGTCATCCCATGCAGGTGTTCCTTTTTGGAAAAAATGGAGCGCGGTATCTGGTGCAATAATGATTTATTACTTGAAAAAAAATATTGGAGTCGAAAAAACAGCTGACTTAATATCAAAAGGCAGCTGTGCAACTATCGTAAAATATCAAGAAATTGCAAAAAATAATTCCTTAAATATGTTTCCTCGAGATTTTATTAAAAAAGCCTGTGAGTAAAATACTATCTTATAGAGAAGGACATCACATTTATGTGACGTCCTTGATAAACTTCTTAAGGTCTTTTGTAACCAGTTAAGGCCCTAGAATATCGAGCATATTTAGTAAGTCCTTTATCGTGAACTTTAGCCGCTTCTTTTGCCATGTCTTTTACAGTAAATCCATGTTCTGCAAGAGCTAAAATTGAAAGAACAATTGCTCCTTTGAATAGATCATTTAATAAACTCATTCCAGTTCTCCTTTTAATAGTTAAACTGTTCTTGTGAGATGGTAGAGGTGATCCCGACTTTCCCGACCGAAATCGTGAAATGACGTTAAATAAAATTAAGAAAAATGAAATAAGGAGCAAGCGGAAAGCCCATGAGTACTAGGATGTAGCTGGTATTGTTAGTTTTAGGAATTGCCATTTTGTATTTCTGGTAGTTCTAGCATGCCCTAACTCATCGTTTCTGTTATCCTCTGTAAAGAGGCTCTAGCTTTGGTATTCAGCGATTATCTACTGAACAATATTGATAAAATGGTTTTGACCTGGTTTGAAATGGTTCATACTTTATGGGATGGAGTAATGAGATCTTGATAAAAAGACTTGTGTAAGGCTTTTCTCTTTAATACTATTTCGTTTATAAAATTTAGCGAGGTTTTATATGAAAATGAATAATATGATTGTATTAAAGGCTTTCCTTCTATGTCTTTTGCATACAGCTTCTGCTTTTGCATACGAAGTGGCACCGGAGAGTTGTTTTTTATTTAATGATGATTTAGGGGAAATCACAGACTATGACGCTTCTTGTCCAAAAGATGTTGTCATTCCCAAGTTAATAAATGGATTATCAGTAAAGTCTATTGGGGAAAGGGCATTTGCAGATAAAAAGTTGGTATCAGTAGAAATACCTAACACTCTCAAAACCATTGGGGAGGGTGCATTTGCTCACAATAAACTGACAGCAGTAGTCATCCCTGAATCAATTGAAAAGATTGAAGGTTGGGTTTTTTTTGGAAACCAAATCGGATTTGTGAGCATTCCCAACTCAGTAATAACTATCGGGGAACGTGCTTTTTCAGACAATCAATTAGAAGGTGTCAGTATTCCTGAGTCTGTAAAGGTTCTTGGCACACACGCATTCTCTGGCAATCAGTTAACTTCCGTAACTATTCCTAGGTCAATAAAGTCTATAGCTAGAGGTTCATTTTCTAATAACCAGCTAATGTCTGTTACAATTCCGGATTCGGTGGTTAGTATTGAGTGGTCTGCCTTCGCTTATAATCAATTAATTTCAATACACATTCCTAACTCTGTCAGAAGTATAGGTTATAAAGCGTTTCACAGTAATAAGCTAAGGTCGGTGACTATCCCTGATTCAGTAAAAGAATTAGGTCCAGAGGCTTTTTCTAACAATGAATTAACATCGTTGAGTATTTCTAACTCTGTCTCATATATTGAATATGGAACATTTAAAAATAACCAATTAACATTTGTTAGCGTACCTAGCTCTGTAAGAACTATTGGCGAGTTTGCTTTTACTAATAATTTATTAACAACAGTTGTTTTGCCTGAATCTTTGGAATTCATATTAAGGAGTGCATTTTCTTATAATGAGATTATGTCAGTGAGAATCCCAGATTCTGTGAAGGTTATTCAGCTTTCTGCTTTTTCTTATAATCAACTTACATCTGTTACTGTGCCTGCTTCAGCCAACGTATCATTTCATTCTTTTGATCCAGAAGTTGAAGTTTTAAGAAGAGAATAATTTAAAAGTCACTTAGGGGCTGGTTATGTCAGCCCCATAAAGCAAAGCTTTTTTCTGATAGAGTAAAGGTAGTATTGAAGTGCTTGAAAGGTTCTTTTTTGCTGCTAAGAGGTTAATTTTCTAAGGATTTGTTCACAGTAACTAAAAATTTCAATATATAGGAGTTAAAAAATCATGCATTTACTTTCGTTTGTCCTCTTCACAACCTCACTCTACGCTTTCGCTCAAGCGGATTATACTCCAAATCTTAACGACTCTCTAACATATGATGTTGTTGAGATAAAAAAAGGCAAAGTAAAACCAATTGGCCAACAACAAATTTATTTAAAGAAACACTTTGCAAATATGTTTTTGGTTTATGAGGATTTTATAAGAGACACAAGCGGAAAACCTGTCAATGAATTCCTTTTCCCATCTCATTCATTGTGGCTCTCTCAAATGGATATCTACAGAAGAACGATTACAGATATCAATCAATTTTGTGAAAAATTTAAGGGTACATTGGAAGATGTCACTGTCCCGGCCGGAAACTTTGAAACTTGTAAAATTGTAGATGAGAACAATCGTGCTGTTTGGTATATTGCGCATCAACCCCTAGTTAATTATGTAAAAATAGAGGAGAGATCACCTCTCTTTCCAAGTAAAAAAACAATAAGAAGCTTGGCGTCTTCGAATTTCGGTGGCAATCCTATAAGCAACCAAACAGGCTCACATAACAACAGCTTTAATGCCCAACACTGGAGTGGAGAGGCACAGAGATACGATTGTGAAGGCAGGGTCATAAAAGCATGTGATTTGGCCTATGCTGGAATCAAAATTAAAGACAATAAACTAGAGTTTTATCAAGCTGTTTCATGTTCACCTGGACCGAATTTCACTACCAGGCTTAATCTCGATATCGAAGGACAAACACTTTATCGAAAAGGTGAGAAGTTTGGAACAATATCTTCTAATAGAATTTATATCACTGGCCTAAAATATCCTTCTAAATATGGGAAATTTTATGAGTTCAAATTAAATGAAGATGGATTTTTACATCTGAATATTACCAGTGAGTCAGGAAAGCTTTGTTATAAAATGTGGTATGATCGAACAGAATACTAATTGTATACTTTCGATCACTCCTGAGTAGAACAAGGTTCTATCTACGAGTCTAATCTTATTCAAAAATTTTAAACTAAATAATAAAAGGAGAGGGATGTAACCCTCTCCCTTTTTCTCATTTGTTTTCATATTCATTTTTAAGGCGAGCTTTAGGGACTGCGTCTTAATCCAAATTTTAAAAAGAGATTTAAAATCTGGGTGGTTGATAAATATATAATCTTCAATTTTTTTGGTGGTGTTTGAATAGCTTGTCGAAGACAGCAATACGCAGTTTTCTTTACCAAATTCAATACTGCGAATTGCGGATGTTATATGTCCTTAGTTATGAAACCAAAATCTGCATCACCATTTAATACCTTTTGTATAGCTGTTTCTGAATTATCAAGCTCAACATTTAGATTGATGTTTGGAAATTTCTGTTTTTTTATTTCTAGCATCATTTTAAAGTGTGTTTACTATATTGAATGTGGGGAAGGCGTTCACCGTCAATTCTCCCCAGTAAAATCCAGGTAGAGGACCTCCTCCCTAATGCCTCTCTTAGTGCACCCTAAGTAAGTGGGCCTTGTGCAAATTTAAATCAAGTGAAAGGCTTGTTTAGATTTTATTTGGTGAGTTTTTCTTATAGCGGCATAGATATTCTCTAGATATCTTTAAAAAAATATCATCAGTTCCACCTGTCATTATATCGTGGATTTTAGAGTCCTAACTTGGGACTCAACTGCAGGTTGTTATTCTTTTTATTATAGGAATACGATGTAGGTGGGTTCAGTGTTCGAGCTGTGGTCATTGGGAGTCACTTCTTCTAGCTGTTAAGGGACTTTGTCAAAAATGTAGCAACCTTGGAAGTTGATCAATAAGTCTTGGGCATTCCTCCGGAGAATATAGGTATATGTATTAAGAATTAGTCAGACCTTTTCTTTTTAAGGATAAAGAGGTGGAAGGAGGTGAAATGCTCGCAACGAGGCTAAAACAATTAAGGCTTGAAAGGAACTTAACTGTAAGAGAAGTTGCTGAAACAGCAGGGTTTCCTATATCAACGTACCGATCGTGGGAGGAAGGAGCTAAGATTGTGGGTGAGGGCCCATACTTATCTTTAAGTAAGCTTTATCGTGTTTCTCTTTCTTTTTTGATAACTGGCAAAAAAGAAGAGCTTCACTTAACACAAGAATCTAGTGAAGAATTACTAAAAGAATTGAAGTCTATAAAATATTCAATAAATGAGATTGAAGAAATTATAACTTCGATTTAAAAAAACAGAGATGTGCTTAACATTTTATTTCAAAAGATAAAAATGTAATGAACTAAGCACTCTATAAATACAAATACTGCGTAGGAGGTAGTAATGAAATTATTTATTTTTAGTGTAGTGTTGAGTAACTTGTTGGTTTGTTCAAACTCTTTTGCCAATGGTGATTATAAAGAAGTTGGGCCTATTACAACATATAGCTTTGACACTGATGGGAGTAACTATGAGGTCGTTGTTCAAAAACCAGCTAGATCCTATGTTAGACATTTAAAAACTTTAACTATTACTGGCAGTGTCGTTTCCGATATCAGATCCAAACTAAAAACAAGTGTATTTAGTGGTGATCGAAAATATGGAAAGGTATCTTATGAAGAAGGTACTGAAAAATTAGCATTGCTTTCAAGTATAAAGTTTAACGGGAGATCCTTTAGAACAGATGTTGCTTCAGTTGTATGCTCCTTAGATCAATGTGTACTAAATGCATTGTCGCCGGAAGATTTAACTAATGGAGAAGGTCACACTTGGTGGTCTGATAGCTACCAAAAAGAAAGTGCTAAAATTGTTTTTGATAACGCTGGTATCGAAGATCTTTTATCTGATGTTGGTATTTGCGAAAAGGAATTTTTTAATGGTGGAACATATGGTGCAAATGGAATGTGTTTCATGGAGCTAAATTAACCTACTTTTAAATTTGTAAATTCTTTGAAACTATGACCTTGGGATTAGTGCGAGTCAAAAAGACAAAGATTTTTAGAATAATACAATAAGGGCCGAATATTTGGCCCTTACTGTTTTTCAGTGTCTAGCCTTAGGAATAGGTAATGAAAGAAGGCCTAATTACTCAGGCCCTTTTTTATAAGGTGACTTTTTTATAACTTCCTTTTAGGTTTCATTATTTCAAGTCTCTTTAATTTGCCTCTTTTCTCTATCTTACCTACATTACTTAGTTGTATGAGATTTGCTTTTCATGCTCACCGAGTGGGTGAAATTGGAAAAGTTAGCACTATATATCTTGAATTTAAAAAGTTTTAAACACCCTTTATTACTGCTAGGTGTTTAATATCTTACTAAGTTTATTAATTTAGGTTTTTTACTGCGGCTAGTTAAAGTGTGTTGAGAGTCATCGGCTTACTAGATACTTTATTAAGGCTTTTTAGCGTCTTTAGAAGATGAAACCGACCTTTTATAATTTTTAAAAATATTCGTCTAAGCATTAAATTATGATGATTAATCATTGACTTTGAACAATGGTTTTTAGATCATTTTTGTCAGACATTATATTCACAAAAGGGGTTGCATGAAATTTTTAACTTTGTTTATCGTTTTATTCAGTGGTTTTGTATTTGCAGAAATGGATGATTCTAATTGCCGTGCTGAAATGAGAGAGTATGCTAAAGCGCGTAGAACTTTAGAAAAGGATATGATTGAAACATTCAGATGGTATGACAGGGCCGTTGAAGGTTACGAAGATATTGCAGCTAGCATGAGAGCTGGTGCTAGAATAGGTTATAACTTTGCTGTCACTGCTAAGAACAATGCAAACACGTTAAGACGTAACTTTAATATCGAGCTTAATGGCCATGAAAAAACTATGGATCTTGAATTTAAGGCGTTTCTAAAATTGGAAGACTGTCTTCTGGATCATAATTAATTTTAAGAGGAATCTTAATTAATAAAAATTATCTAGGAAAGGGCCTTAAGGCCCTTTTTTATTTTTACATCCAATCAACGATTATGCTCTAGAAGCAATTGAAATTTTTCATTTCGCAATAAAACTATGTCAAGAACTCTTCCCAAGTGTTCGCAGTAATATTCACGCTGATAAATTAGCGATAAACCTTTAAACCTTTAGTTTGTATTACGCAAAAACAATAGCTTAGAGGGAGTGCAGTATATTGCTAGAAATTCTTATGTGAACTATCGGAGAGCTCTTAGATGGATCTATGGCCTCTATAAATTATGAATATGCGTATAAAATTTCGACAATATTAAAACACTTACGAAAAAATTTCTACCAATCTGTTACTTAATCAACTTCTCCCATAAGATTTACTTATTAGTAAGTTAAACTTTGAATATGTTCTGAAGATGGCCGATGGAAGTTGCTACTACTTGGGACTGTAACATAATTGGAGGAGTTAGTGATTTTAAAAGGTAAAGTTTCAAAAGAGCACCTGAAGTTGATCTCTGACTCATACAATGACCTAGGTAAGGACCCCTATACCAATATCCAGAGATATCGCGCACTAAGCCGCTTTAATATAGAAGTCGGCAAAATCAAAAAACTTCCAAATCTTGCCTTGAAGCAGCCTCGCTCAAGCAATTCTTTGTTTGGTGAAGTTGCTAGACAGTTCGGAGATATTGAAAGACAAATTATTTCTTCTGAATCCTTTCAAAACATTTTTAGGAATATGATTAAAAATTTTCAATTAGATAATATTAATGATTATCAGATTTGGGTCCATCAAATTAGAACGAGAATTGGTGAACCGATTCATGCAAAAACGATTACGCCTGAGGGGATTCATCGTGATGATGCTGAAAAAGTTGGTATTGTTTGTGTGAATAGAAATGACCTTCAGGGTGCCGCCAATCGTTTTTACTGGAATCGTAGCAAGGAGAGCCTTTTCCATAAATGCAATCTTGATAGTGGAGACCTTGTTATCTTCGATGATAACAAAATGTGGCACGATGTAAGCCAAGCTGTGCCTACAAGTAGTGATTCTTATAGAGATACTCTTATTTTTTGCGCAATTAATAATCGGCATGCAAAAGACCTCATCGCTTAGGCCAATTTGATAAAGATATACATCCAGATAAGCGCAATGGTGTGCCATTAGAGGTTGCTCTCCTCAACATTCCACCCACATTTAGTAAATGGTATCCAGCTTGCCTGCGGTAAGCATTAAATTATTTTCATGCACATATCTAGGAACTTAAAATATGGTTAATGAGACTCCTATATTAATCAATTCTATCGTATCTTAAAATGAAGTTACATGTCACAATTTGTCTGAGCTTGGATATTCTAGAATTGGAGAAGATATGAAGGAAGCTAAAACTGGATCCTGTTTGTGTAATCAAGTTAAATATGAAGTTCAAGGAGAGTTTGAAAGCTTCTATCTTTGTCATTGCAAGTTTTGTCAAAAGGACACGGGTTCTTCTCATTCTGCAAATCTTTTCTCTGCCAATTCAGATTTTAAATGGCTGGCGGGGGAAGACCTTGTAAGCACTTTTAATCTTCCTTCAACTAGGCATGTGAAAAGTTTTTGTTCCATTTGTGGTTCAGCTTTACCTAGCATTCAAGATAATGGGAATCTTTTAGTAATTCCTGCCGGCAGCCTTGATTCGAAATTTTCTAAAATGCCTGACGCTCATCTTTTTTCAGGTAGCAAAGCTTGTTGGGATGTTAATTTGGATAAATTAAATTTCTTTGAAAGGTTGCCAGAATAGCCTTAAGGGTCGGGACGCAGGCTATGTCGTTAACTTAACTCATTCACCTTAAGCTCTACTTGTATATTGGTATTATGAACCCATAATGGTAATCAATGCCAGGAATATCAGCGTGCACTGAGAGCTCCCAGCAGATGTGATCTTCACTTACAAAATCTGTGGATAGACTTGGATCTGCCGGAGTTTTTGTAGTCACTGTTAATGATTTGTTGATTATGTGGTTTTTATTGACTTCAATCTCTTGTTTATAAATTTCTAATGATTCTCTTTGGAAAGACCTCTTTCCACCAGAACTTCTTTCCACCAATTTAAACTTAAAACATTTAAGAAGGCAGGTTAGCTGATTTATCTTTCCGCTCTCTGGCAAACCATCAATATTGAACGTGACACGCTCACCTAGTCTATACGGGAAACATGTGTAGTTGCACTTTACGTTCCCAAATTTAATAGTTTTGCATATTTCATGGATTGCTAGGATTACAAATAAGACCGAAAATAGGAGGATTATGATTTGAAAAACTAATGGAGCTTCATTTTTGAAAAGAGCGATGTAAATTCCTGGTAGGAAAAGTCCTAAGATTAAGATTAATCCGAAGAGGTTATAACCAAGCTCCTTAAGAAAGGAGTGGCCATGACCTTTTGAGTGCCAACTAAAATCCCAATTCCAGGGCTCATTGGGGTATCTAAATCTATATTTCTTTTTCTGAATTAGTTTGAATAGATTTACTCCTGCTATTAAAAATGAGTAACCTCCGGCAAGTGTGAAAACAATACCCACGAGAAGAAAAATTTCGACGCTTATGTTCAGCTTCTGCTGATCAAGTGGAAAAGCACCTAGTGAAGAACCAACGATCCAAATTCCCACGCTAAGAAAGGGGGTGGAGAGGGCCATTAAAACATAAAATGACTTACTTGAGGTTAGTGAAGTTGGATTTATCAAGGCCCTGTTTGAGCTTATTTTAATAGGTTTTGCCATTCAATGTTATCGGTAAACCTTTGGAGAAAGTTTAGGTCTATCTCTTTTGTTCACTGGTGAAGTTTGAAGCACAGCTGTAATTTCCAAAGCCTGTCGAGTTATGGAAAGCCATTGTCAGAAGTCTTAATTATAAAACGGCTGATGTGAGACCACCCTAATTAGCGTCCTTTCTCTATTATTAAACTCTAGCGACAGATTAGTCTTCTCATCTTTTTAGATTCGATTTTTACTGGGTCAACTTGTCCTGTAGGAAGTCCTTCTTCAAGAGTATGTGCGTAAAGACCACCATCAATGACGCCCATAAAAAATTTAACACTTGCGTATGGGGCAATTAGGGTACCTTGAATTCCTGTTCCATAAGTTCTTTCAACTGGCCCGACCATTCCAAGTAGAAGATTTTGAGCGTTATGAAAATTATAAATAACATTTTTGGGAAGAATGCCTTCAAGTTCAAGAGTCATTCTAAAAAACTCTGCTCTGTCTAGCTTCTCGTTGTCTATGTTGATAACCAAGAATGAGTTCCCATTTCCTTTAAGTGTAAGCTTATAGGCCTCTTTAAGGTCAATTGCACTCAATGAAACTACACTTAATTCATGGTCTGCAGTTATTGAAATTGTACCTGAATCCATCTTTGGATAAATGTTGGATGGCATCTCCATTAAGGTTTTGGACAGCTTGAACATTTGATCTTGATATTTAACAGCACGAGTATATAAGTTTGCCGATTGGTTGTGCTTGATGCTTCTGTGCCCGACTTTTATTAAGTCTGCAGAGTTTACCAAGGTATGGCCTGTAATAGTCCCGTCTTTTGCTGAAACGTGACCGACAACACTTAGATCACCATTAATAGTAAAGTTCTTTAAATGCGAGTTGCCACCTACAAATGTGTCGCCTTGGATATCTGAATTGCTAATATTCATCTCATCTGAAAAGTATGCTTGTAGATCCAGTAAACACGATGGATTTTTTATTGGGTCTTTTCCACTAGCAGCAAAGGTATTTAACGTTAATAAGATTGATAATAGGGGCAATATATTAAATTGAATTCTCATAATTTCACCATGTATTTTGCTATTATAATGAGAAAACTCCTATTGAAGCTGTGTTGTGTAAAAGTTACATTGTTAAAGTTGCTCCCTGAAACATAGTAACTTTTAGTTATGGTGTAGGCGGAAATGCAAAAAAAACTCTGTTAAATCCTAGTTTTATAAACAACCTGGATGCAATTTTGTTTTTATTTCGATAGTCTAAATTAAAAAATAGGAACTTCATGGTTAAGTCATTTTACAAGGAAATCCAAAGACAACTTGGCCCGTTGGTTGATCATAGTCTTTATTCCCAAATCAAAACAAAAATGGACCTTTCGCTCTTTATGGAGAGGCACGCATACGCAGTTTTTGATTTCATGAGTTTAGCTAAGGCCCTTCAACATGAGTTTGCTCCCTCTTCTGGGGTATGGACAATTCCAAAGTCTAACAAGATGGCGCGCTTTATAAATGAAATTATTCTGTGTGAAGAATCTGACGAACTCCCTTCGGGTGAGCATATGAGTCACTTTGAGATGTATTGTTTGGCCATGAAAGAGGTAAGTGCTAACTGTGAAGGAGTGTTGGAGTTTTCAAACTCAATTAAAAATATTGGAGTCGAATCAGCAATTGAGGAGTGCAAAATACCTAAATCCTCGAAAATGTTCATTAAATCAACTTTTAATACTCTAAATTCTGGAAAAATACATGAAGTCGCTGCCTCATTTTGCTTCGGGAGAGAAAAGTGTATCCCACTAATGTTTCAGGCCTTACTGGATAATATGGGTATTTCAGAAGAAGATGCACCAATATTTTACCATTACCTCAAAAGACATATTGAAGTTGATGGCGACTCTCATGGACCGCTTGCACTGGAGATGATTCAGTTTTTATGTGCAGATGACAAAGCTAAGTGGGAAGAGGCCGCATTTGCTGCTTCACTTGCCATCAAGAATAGAATAGCTTTTTGGGACCAAGTATCTGATGAAATTAGTTTAGGCAGAAATTCCCATTAAATCATAATTCTCTCCAGAATTTATTTATGACTCCGATCAGAAGATATTGAATGGAGGAGTAAAACTAATGGAAACCCAAAAGAAAAATCGAATAGATGTAAACGCCACTACGTCAGACAAGACTGGAGTTAGTGGTTTCGTGGAAGCCTTTGTTAGAAAGTTTAGAACCTTTGGTTTTATCTTTGTGTTGGTTCCCATAGCCCTCTTATATGTTCTCTGTATTGGACTTTCTTTAACACCGGGTATTTCATTAGTGCAAATGGTTTGGGAGTGGACAAGTGAGAGCAGCTTTTTTGTTAAATGCTTTAGCTTAGGCCTGTCTTTGGCCATGGCCTTCATTGCTTACGGAATAAGTTTGATTTTTGTTGTTCCACTAGTGAATAAACTTCTTCCGTTTAAGGTCAAACCAATTAGAGCTTCATGGTTCTCACTGGAAGTTATTCCATGGTATTACCACAATGCACTTGTCTATCTTGTAAGATACTCATTCTTAAGCTTTGTAACACCTTCTCCACTTAATAAGCTTTTCTATCAAATGATGGGCATGAAAATTGGAAAGGGATCAATGATTAACACCACAAATATTTCAGATCCGTGCATGATTGAGATAGGCGACTATGTTACTGTCGGTGGGTCTGCCACGCTCATGGCCCATTATGGACAAAAAGGTATGCTTGTCATTGATAAGCTTGTGATTAAGGACAAGGCGACAATAGGCCTAAAGTCTAGTCTCTTTGGTGATGTTATTGTTGGCGAGGGAGTTCTGGTAAAAGCACATGAAGCTGTTATGCCGAAGGCCAGACTGACAAAGGATGATAGTGCTCCTAAAAAAGCTGCTTAACTATATATGGCCTGTCTGAGCACAGGCCATGATCTAAACTTTTTACATATCTGCACATTTATTGAATGCTCTTCTTTGATTTCTAATTAATAGTTTTATATATATGACAGATGAGTAGACTTCTCTTCATCCTATGCCTTTTATGCAACTCTTCCGCATTCAGTGAAGTTACAAGAAAAGAGTTCGCAATAGTTAAACAAGCATTACATAAGAGTTTCGAAGCTTTAAAAAGCTCTGAATCGGAGGTCTTATATATAAATAGACTGATTCCGGGCCTTGATGAGGATTACTGGTGGAAAGTACCTGGAGAGGATGCTTCTTATGTTAGAACAGAATCTGAGGGAAGAATTGAGCATAATATATACTTGATGGGCGGTCTTGCCCGATCTAGTGAAATAAGTGTTGAAGGCCTTGCTCTCATTGGGTGTCATGAACTTGGACATGGGCTCGCCGGGCACCCAAGAAAAGAAGGCTCCCTAAGCTCCACAGAAGGTCAATCTGACTACTTTGCCACAAAGATCTGTCTTCCTATCGTATTAAAAAATATTAGCACCCATACAAAATTCAAAGTTAGGCCGATTTATAGAGAACTATGCTCTGTTCAGAGAGAGTACAAGCAAAATTTGTGTTACCGTATGTTTTTCGCCCTTGAATCTGAAATTTATATTTTTAAGCTAAAAGATCCGGAGGTAAAATTTGCTGCTCACTCAGAAGAAGTTTCCCTTAACTTGAACCTTTCCCCATACTACTACCCAGAGCCTCAATGTCGCTTAGATACTATGATTAACGGTATCCTAAATCTTGATAGACCAGAGTGCTGGTTTCCTAATGGAGCGAGGAATGGGGAAGGAAGGATCTAAATTAATCGCCACATTTGGCGTTTGTCTCTAAAACAGTTAGACGTTTATTAATTTCAGCTACTTATACCCCCTTATAAATTCTACAAGATGGATGATAGCAAGGTCACGCTGTGTTATCACATTAGCAACTTAATAAAAATACAGGAGGATTTATGTTAACAAGAACATTAGCAATACTTTTTATCTGCACAACTTCGGCTTTTGCCACAACATTTGTAAAACAAGTTACTTTAACAAGTGGCCAATTTGATACATGTGAGAAGGCGGGATCAGATCTTAGCGAAAAAGTGAATGATTACCTGGCCGTGAATAACGTTGATAAAGTAATAGTTATAGACAGGTGTAATACTGTTATGAGAAGAGGATTTGTTTACGAAAAAAGTGCTAAATTAGAAGTTGTTGTACCAGGAATCTAAAAAAACTCAGTAAGTGTGCCCAGATGGGCACACTCTTAATACAAAATGCATTGATAGTTTTATCTTTTGTTAATAAGATAGAAGTTGTTACAACTTAGGTGCTTAATTGAAAAAGCTGTCAATTATCTTCGCTCTATTATTCATTACATTTCTTACTGTTGTGAGTTTAAAGCCTCGCAAGCTCAATGAGAGGATTAAACTAACAAATATAGATTACTCTAGCCATCTTCAAGTCCCAGAGGGTTTCTCTTCATTCGCCCTTGATATGGGGCAAGTTCTAGGAGGTAAATGGTGGGAAGGATCTCTAAGTTTTGAGGGGGGACGAGGAGGTGTAAAAACCACCCCATTCGACTTTAATAGGGGGGAGTTGGATTACCTCATAAAACCTCTCGCACCTTTTACACTTCGTTTAGGTGGTTCGGAGGCCGATTCAGTCCTTTATAGTATTCAATCAAATAGAAGTGTTTTAACAATTGATGAGACCGAAAAAGGTTTTCAGACAATACTTACTAAAGAGCGGGTAGGCGCAATTAAAAGGTTTATAGATCAAAATGACTTGGACTTGATGTTTACTCTAAATATTGGGCCTGGCTACAGGGCCAATGGTAAGTTAGACTATAAAAAGATTGAAGACTTTCTTTCTAGTTTATCTGTTGAAATCCCAAATATTAAAACATTTGAGCTTGGTAACGAGATAAATGCTTTCTTCCTGAATTATGGACCTGGTGGCCAAGTTTTTATGAAGGAGTATGTAGAAAACTACCTTAAGGTTAAAAAACTTGTTAGAAAGTACTTTCCAGATGCAAAACTTGCAGGGCCTGCAAACGCATTTTGGCCATACATTGGCGAAGTCTTTAGCTCGTTTACCTTAAACTCACAAAAACTCATGGAACAATTGAAAGATGCCTTGGATATATATTCTTGGCACTACTACCCAACTCAGTCAATTCGTTGTCCAGTGCAATTAGAGCCTTCAACTGAGAAGAACATGTTAGATTCAATTTTTTATAACGATTACTTTTCCCAATCAGAGTCTATTATTCAACAGGCCAAAAAATTTAACATAGGGTCGGTGTGGCTAGGCGAGTCCGGTCCGGCACAGTGTGGTGGACAACCTCAAGTTTCAAAAAGCATAGAATCCTCATTGTGGTACTATGATCACCTCTTTAAAACATTAAGAACTGGGCAGAAAAAGCTTATAAGACAGACTCTCGTGGGATCTGATTATGGACTTATTAATGACAAGGACCTTTCAGTCAATTTTGACTACTATGTCGCAAGGCTTTTTAAATATTTAAATCCAAAATTAATTTTTAAAACTCAAGAACCTCTTGTTCATTCTTTTTGTGATGCAAAGGGTACTTTATATCATTCATTCGTTTCAGGAGAGTCACGCACGATAGTTGTACCTGAAGAGGGTTATGAGTTGGCAAGCTTTGGCGAGAAACGATTTCTTAATTTTACACCGGACGAGTTTGACTCGCAGGTAGAGATGGCCTTTAGAGAAGTTAGTGGAAAATATAAAGTTTTAACTAACACAGTAAATATCCTTAGAACAAAAGCTTCGAAAAGTGAGTGTGTTGACCATTTAGGCGAGCTACACAGGGAAGTGCTGCCTTAAACTTCTCACCAGGCCCTGTAGGTTTATAGGCTTTTCCAAAATACCGAGGCCCCCCATTTTTAATATCTGTGTTTCGTTGACCTCTGCAAAACCGGTCATTAACATCACTAATGGAATGTCTGGATATTTCTCTTTTATTCTTTTTAGTAGTTCAACACCATCTACACCAGGCATCCTAATGTCAGATATCACAAATGATATGTTTTCTTTTTCTACTATTTCAAAAGCTTCCAATCCGTTTGATGCTGTAAAACAATTGTAATCTTCAAGCTCTAGGTAAGATGCAATTGCCTCTCTTAGTTCAGCTTCATCGTCAACTACGAGGACGTTTAGTTTGCTCATAATTCATCTCCACACAATGGAAGTCTAAAAGAGAATATTGCTCCATTTGACTCGTTTAATAATAATAATTTATCACCGTGTTCCTCAATTATTTTCGCTGAGATTGAAAGACCAAGTCCAGTACCTTTTCCAACTTCTTTTGTTGTAAAAAAGGGCTGAAAAATTTTGTTTTCAAGGTCTTTTGGAATGCCTGGCCCATTGTCTTTGACTGTGAATTGTATCTGGTTATTCTCTACAGTTGAGTGGAGCTCTATTTCTGGAAGCTTCTGTTTGGAGATGGCATCCATGGAGTTATTTAAAAGGTTCAATAGCACTTGTGATATCTGAACCCGTCTGCACTTTACTTGGTGGTTTAGATGGGGGGCAATATCTAACTTTAGGGCTATCCCTTTGTTTCGGCATTTTTCCTGAGAGAGGGCCAAAACATCATCAAAAAGATCTTGCACCTTGCAAGGTCTTAGGTCCTCCGCACTTCCATCTCTTGAAATGACTCTCATTCCTTGGATTATTTTGGCGATTCTAGTGGTTGTTTTTTTCATTTGATGGAGATCTTCTTCGAGAATAGAGTCGGTGAGCTTTCCTTTTATAAGGCGTGCAAGAGTGATATCTATTCTACCGCTAAGTATTGCCAGGGGGTTATTTATTTCATGTGCTATTCCCCCCGCCATTTCTCCCAAAGAGGCCAGCTTTGAAGAGTGAAAAAGCTTGGCCTGCTGGGTTTCAATTAACCTTTTATCTTTAACTTCCTTTGTGATGTCCGTTACATAAAGGCAGTAACCTATTACTTTTTCACCTTCAAACACTGGTCCATAAGAAACTCTTAGTGAGTTGTGGTTCGTTAGGTAGTCACTTGTAAGTGTTCTTTTTGCAAGTACAGCTTTTTCCAGGTTCTTTTGAATGGAGTTGTATAGATGTTCATCATCTGGATATAGCGAGGAAAGGTCTCTTCCCAGCACCGATGCCTTAGATAATGAAATGCCATCTTTATTTTTTATTTTTAGTATCTCTAGTAAACTATTTGTGACCTCTACAACCTTAAAGTCTTTGTTCATAAATAAAAGACCGCCAGGAAAAGTTTTTGCAAATGAATCCCAAAGTATTTTCGCGATATATTTCTCCTCATCGCTTCTTTCTACGGACAGGGAATAGAATTCTCCAAGACTTTGCAGTTTTAAAAGAACCTTTTCACCATTATAGAAATCTTTTTGGAAGGTGTATTTTTCTCTAACGTCTAAGGCCTTAGTGGACAAAACTCTTCTTGTTAAGGATGTTAGTTCACGGCCATGCTTAAAAATATCTAGTAAACTTTTATTAACTAAAGATTCATTTGAGGACCAGGTTATTTTTAAGTCATTGTTGAAGACAAGAGAGAGCTTAATCATGCACTGACTCCTGTAAGTCTGTTGATGAACTGCTCATCTTGTTGATTAAAGTCAGTTTTCTTTATCAATGTAAATTGGGACTCTTTGATACCTTTTTTAAATATTGCTCTTTCGTCTTCTACTATTTCCATAGAAAAATCTGTCAAAACAACAGGGGGGCCGTATTTTAAAATTATTTGATCCCATATATAAGAGATTTTCTCCTGTTCTACGAAGTAGCGAAAGGTATCTTTTCTAATGCAATTTCTTAATTTTCTTCTAAACGGTCTTTTCACTTATTCATCTCTTTCAACCTTGAATTCACACTGGTGTGCTCTTGCTGCCAAGCAAGAAGATTCCCTACTTAAGAACTTACCTGATCTATCCTCCAGTTCACCATTTTCATAAACAAGACCCATTAGTCCTGCACATACTCCTCGCAACATAAAACACTGAGGTGTATCCGAATAGCCCTTAGTTTCGATATGTCCATAGGCCTCATAACCGTTAGATGAATGCAGTGTTAGTGTTTTGTAAGGAGTATGCTCAGTTATATGGCACCTTCCCCAGCCAAGGGCATTGGCAACTGCAACAAGTCCAAATAAGTTGTCTTTTTCTTCTTTCACCATTGGCAACACTAAAGCACTCCATTCTTCTGATTCAAGGACGCCGCCAAAGGTATTAAGCGCGCAATGCTCTGCATCTTCCACCAACATCTCTTTTGCTATGGAGCCAAATCCAACTTTGTTCATTTCTGCTATGAAGTTTAGAGCGACCCTATTGTAAAAATCTTGAGGTGTGTGGGCCAAGTAAACATTAAAGGCCGGGATGAGACCTTCATTGTTTCCTGATAGTGGCATGTTCATCACTGCATCAATGATGGTCTCGGCCTTAATATTTGATAAGACCTCTGTTGAATTATCGCGAGCTGGAGAGCTAACTTTGTTTTTTTTTGCTAAGTGAAAGTTAAGGCCTGACTTATTTCGTGTTATTTGAAATTCACACCGTTCAACCCCTGGCTGATTTGCACAACAAGTCTCTCTAACCTCAACATCAAGATTATACATGGCCTTTATTGCACCTTCTAAGAAGCCTTCAGTCATAGTACATACGGTACCCTTTGTTTTTAGAGCTCCACAGTTCCAACCTTCAACAAAGTGCCCAGAACTTGAGGTTGCTCTATCTTCTTCCAAGCTTGAAAGATTTAGTGTGCCGAAGCCAAGAAACTTATAAAGATTTTCTATGAACTGTGCTTTATCTGAAGGTCTTTTGACTGCATCTAGTTCTTTTAAAAGTTCCCAGTAGGTTATGGTGGCAGCATTTCTAAAAATTTCTTTCCCGTTAATTTTATGATTCTGTTCCAATGTTCTTTGCAAGCGAGCGTTGTAGTGATGGCAGTGGATGACCATATTCATTCCTGCGAGAACTTTAAGTCCAAGCTTGTTATCTATTACAAAGTCTTTTTGCGAGAAACTGGACATTTTGTAATCCCTTGCGACAGCGGTTTTTAAATTAACTAGTTTATTCCCTGTGCATATGTATTGGTTATTCTTCCAACAAGACCGCGGATATCTAGAGGCTTTAATAAGAGTTCACTTGCACCCATAATCATGGCCTCTTCATTTGTAACTTCAGAGTAGCCTGTCATTAAAATTACAAAGGGAAGGTCTTTATTCTTCTCCTTTATCTTTTGTAATAGTTCGATTCCCGTGCAATTTGGCATTTTGATGTCAGAAAGCACTAGGTGTACATTCTCTTTCTCTAAGATGGAAAGTGCATCCTCTCCATCCTTTGCCGTAAGACAAGGAAAATCTTCTATCTCAAAGAAGGTTTTAAGTCCTTCTCTTAGGTCGGCCTCATCATCGACAATTAGGATTCTAAAGTTTTTCATAGGTGAAATCCATTAAAGTTACTTAAGTTACTTGTTAAATACTTTACGATAATGTCTTCGGAATTATTCTGAACTAAATTAAATCTTGTTGGTCTAAAATTTCTCTTAAGCGCATGAAAGGGAGGGGGCAGTACCCTCCCAATATGATTATTCTGCTGTTCTCTGTACGTTCTTGAGCTCTCCCTTAAGTGCCGTTTTAATATCCTCCATGTTTTTTGGATTACCGTCAGGGTGCAGAACAACCTTTAAAAGTTGCCATTTATTTAACTCAGGTGCCTCTATTAGTGCGGAATAAGTTGCCTGGCCATTACCATCTGTTTTAAAAGAATAGTCTCCAGTTCCAAGACCAGTCATACTCATTTCAGGCTTTTCGTTAACTAACCAAACGGTATATATCGCGTTTGGCTTGAGGTTTTCAAAATCTAGTGAAATCTTTTTTTGATTAGCTTCGACGTTTTCAATTTTTGCAGATCCATCGACTTTGTCAAAGAAGCCACCCTCTAACTTTAGTGTTTCTGAGGCCATGGCACTTGTTGCGAAAGTAAGTGACAATAAAATTAGAACTCTTCCGATCAGTTTTATTATATTCATTTTAATCCTCCTTGGTAGGTTCTTGAAGGATTAATTGTGCAATGGCCGTACCAAACTAAGGTGAAAAATTCTTCCTGGCAGATTGCAACTTTTCATAGCTTTCAATCAACCTTAGGTGTTTATCGATGCCTTTAAGGTCTATACCTGTTTCAGTCAGTCCATAAAACCTGAGTTCGCCATTTACAGTTTGGAGTGCTGCGGTAAACAATTGCTCTCCATACATTTTCTTTAGTGCCGTACGGTAATTTTCAAGGTTTAAGTCATCCCTCATTTTAATGTCTAGGATTATGTCTACAACTTGATAAAACTTTTTTCTTTCAGGCAAGTTGTCATTGAACGCCAGAAACATTTCAACCAATTGCTTAGCTTCTTCGTGGTTTGTAAGGGCCAAGTGGATTAGGCACTTGAGCTCTCCAATAGTTAATTGTCCCCAAGTGGAGTTTTCATCAAAGGCGACTCCAATCAACTCTGAGATTGGCATGTAATTGTCAAGCTCGCTCTCCTCAAGTCTTTCTATGAGGGATGTCAGCTTTTTATTTGTCAGGTTATGGAGGGTTAAAATGTCTTCTCTGAAATCAAGTGCTTTATTATGGTTGTCCCAGATAAGATCATCTGCCTCGTAGATTTCAGAATACCCCGGCACCAAAATACGACATGCTTTTGCGCCTAGCTCTTCGTAGTCTGCAATATAGACTTCTTTTTCTAATTGTTTAAATATGTCCATAAGGTGTTGGAACTCTTGTTCTGTAGTGCCGGAGAAGTTCCACTCTTTAAACTCATAATCTGGTTTTTCACTGAAAAACTTCCAGGAGACGACACCGGTAGAGTCAATAAAGTGATCGATGATGTTGTTATGCTCGGTAACTGCATGAGTATTAAATGTTGGTGGAAAAAGATCATTAAGTCCTTCGAAGCTTCGCCCTTGTAAAAGCTCAGTTAAACTTCTTTCAAGTGCCACTTCAAAGTTTGGATGTGCTCCAAATGAGGCGAACACACCTCCATTTTTGGGGTTCATCAGTGTTACACACATGACTGGGAATTTACCTCCAAGGGATGCGTCTTTCACGTAAATAGGAAAGCCCTTGTCTTCAAGAGATCTTATTCCCTCCAAGATTTTTGGGTACTTCTCTAATATATCTAATGGAACATCTGGAAGGGTTATCTCTTCAGAGATGATTTGATTTTTAACCGCTCTTTCAAAGATTTCGGATATGCACTGCACTCGTGCTTCGGAAGTTGTATTACCTGCACTCATTCCATTACTCACATAAAGATTGCCAATAAGGTTCACTGGTACATAAACCTTTTGCTGGTCTGATTGGCGTGTGAAAGGGATTGCACAAATGCCACGCTCTATATTTCCTGAATTTGTGTCAATCAAATTCGAGGCTGAGAGTTCACCATTTGAGTTGTACTGCTCTAAAAAAACATCATCCATTAGGCCATCGGGAAGAGCGTCACTCTCACCAGGGCTAAACCACTTTTCATTTGGGTAGTGAACAAAGTCAGCGTTTGCTCTGTCATCCCCCAAGTAGTAGTCGTTATAAAAGTAATTATTGCTTATTCTTTCTAGGTATTCCCCCAAGGCCGAGGCCAATGCAGCGTTCTTTGTAGCACCTTTTCCATTTGTATAGCACATTGGTGAGTCTGCATCTCGTACGTGCACAGACCAAACATGAGGAACGGGATTTCTCCAGGAGGCGATCTCGATCTTAATTCCAAGGCCTTCTAGTAGTGAACTCATATTCGCTATAGTTTCCTCAAGTGAGCAGTCTTTGCCAGGAATCATAGTTTTTTGGTCTTTGTCTGTAGAATGCTCATAGACAAGACCAGAATCTTTCCCAAGTACACTTTTAGTTTCAATCTTGAAACCAAGCTCATTTTGGATAACTCTTTTTACTGTGCATCTCTCCATTGAGGCGAGTATCCCTTTTCTGTCCTTCTCGCTTATGCTTTCCGGTAACTCTACTTTGATGTTGAAGATCTGCTTGTATCTATTTTCTGGATCAACAATATTGTCCTGACTTAACTTGATGTCTTCCGTGGGGATATTTCTTGCTTTGCAGTAGACCTTTACAAAGTAAGCGGCACATAAAGCAGATGAGGCCAGAAAATAGTCAAAGGGGCCAGGAGCAGTTCCATCTCCTTTGTAGCGAATAGGTTGGTCAGCTATGATACTAAAGTCGTCAAAAGAGGCTTCTAATCGTAGGTTTTCTAAGAATTTTACATTTACTTGCATGGAGTATTTGTAACTGCTTTATAAAGGACTTGATAGAGAAAAAAGGACAGATAAGTAAGAATTACAAGTAGATAGTTTAAAGTTTGGCCTGGTGTACTAAGTATTCTAGGCCATTGAGTTTAATTTCATATAAAAGGCCTAATAATCTGCCAATCTCTCCCTCTGGAAAACCTTTGGAATGGTACCAAACGACATAGTGTTCAGGAAGGTCTATAAGTATAGTTCCAGCATATTTTCCATATGGCATTTTAATTGAGCTTAATTTGTGAAGGTCATTCATTCATGGCCTCAAACTCTTGTTTAGAAATTCTGTAATAAACGCAGCTTTTATCCTTACCAGGATAAGGAGCATATTCTTTTTCAAATTGAAAAGTAAGTCCGCATTTTTTCATAATATTGGTGGATGAGTTGTTACTTCTATGTGCAATCGCCCAAACCTCTTTGGCGTTGAGTTCATCAAAAGCTCTTTTTACGAGTAACTTTGAAACCTCTGTGCCGATGCCCTTGCCCCAAAATTTCTTTTTAAGCCTGTATCCTAGTTCTAAGACTTTGTAGTTGTCAGGGTCTTCCTTTAGAGGTCTTAGTTGAAACCAACCAATGAATTCCTTGGTTTTTATATCCTCAGCCGCCCAAAAACCATACTTACCCTGTGTTTTATCTACAAAGCCTAAAAAAACATCCATCGTTTTTTGAACAATTTCTTCACTGCTTGGCTCTCCATCAGTGAGATATCTCATCACCTCAGGGTCGCTATCCAATTCTTTGATGTTGTGGCCGTCAGCATCCGTAAAATTTCTAAGTATAACTGAGTCTGTCTTAATTGTGGTTGGCTTCATGTAAAGGTTCCTAGTGTGGTAAGACATTATAATTATTCAAATTTAATGATAAATTTATATAGCACCTACTTTCCATATAGTATATTAATTAAAATTAATGTCTGAGGGAGGCGTCATGAAGTTTCTTTTCTTTTTGATTTTTAGTTTTTCAATTTCACTATCGGCAAAAGAGTACAATGTTGCAGTGGCGAAGTCTCTACCCCCGTTTGTCTTTGAGGACTCACAAACTGGGATTGAACTTGAACTAGTGCGAGAAGTTTTTGCTAGCTTAGGGCATAAGGTTAACTTTAGATTTTTTGATTTAAAGGAAATAGGCAAGCAATTGGACAATCCAGAAATTGATGTTGCACTTACCTTAAATACTAAACTTGCAAGTGTTCACTTAAGCGATGATTACATAACCTATCAAAACGTTGCAGTTACGTTGAAGTCGAACAAATTTAAAATTGCGTCTCTTGGAGATATCACTAGATTTTCAATTGGTGCGTTTGCCAACTCCAAAAAATACTTGGGCAGAGACTTTGAGTTTCTTTCAAGTGAAAATCCAAAGTTTAAAGAGTATACCAACCAAGAAGAGCAGGTTAAAAGTCTATATAACGGCGATTATCAGGTATTTATTGGCGACATCAATATTTTTAAATACTACGTAAAAAACCAAAAATTAGATCTCTCGATGGTTGAAGTCCATAACATTTTTCCACCCTCACACTTTCAAGCCGGATTTAAAAATGAAAGCTTGAGAAACAATTTTAATAAAGCACTTGATAAGTATAAGAGATCGTCGAAGTATAAAGCACTCAAATCTAAATATTCTTTTTAGATTAATATATCTGCAAGGTTTTAAAATACAATGATTACAACCCTTTAGGGGGTTGTAATCCAATATGTCTGCGTTTCTTCATATTTCTCTCAATATTCTTAAATACTTGGTGTCTATCATGAATAAGAGTTAAGTAATGAGGAAAGTATGAATATAAGAATTAACAATCTTAAGCACATCATGGCATTGACGCTTTTGCTTTATATTACGGCCAGCGTGTTACTTGTAACTCTTTATGGTGTTTCAATTCCCATTGCTGTTGCGTTTTGTTTGGGACTTTGCATCTTAGAGATTTATTCGTACTCGATCTCGTCCAAACAAAAAGAACAATTTTTCAAAGAGGCCCAAACACTATCTAATCTGGTTATTCGAAATGAGTTGCATAAAAAGGAAGTTTCGAAAAAAATCCATAAAGATCTTGGTCAAAACTTAGTCGCACTTAAACTTTACTTAAATATGCCTTCTTCTTCGAGCACAGGCCTAGAACTAGTTAAGGAAAAAACCCAAAAAATCTTGGATAGCTCGTTTAAAGCACAAAAAGAAATCGAAGACTCTTTGCGCGGGACTGACATAGACCTACTTGGATTAAATTTTTCCTTAGAAAATATTTTACCCGGAAAAATCACTGTTAAAAATTCGTTATTGGAAGAACAAATTAAAAATGAAGTGTTCACACCTCTATATCTATTTTTTCAAGAGCTTGTTTCATCATTAAAGAAAGGGAACACTATTAACCACCTTTTCATAACTCCTTTAAATAAAAAAAGAAAGATCAGTATCGATGTTGAAGTGAGCGAGTGTAGACTAGGGAGCAAAAGAATTGAAAAACTTCTTAATGGCTCTCGTGAATTGCAAGAGTGGCTTTTAGTGTTAAATGCACAAATTCAAGTTAGGTATCTAAGTGAGAAACAAACAAGCATAAAGTTAATTTTTAAGGGGAATCAAGTTAGGGAGGAAGTATGAGTAGTATTATAATTATTGATGACCATGATATTGTACGAGCTGGCATAAAAGATATTGCTCAACGAGTTTGTAATAAGTGCTCTATCGAAGAAGCAAGTGATGCTGAAAAAGGCCTGGAAAAAATTAGGAATGCTCAATTTAATGCTGCAATCGTCGATATATCTCTTCCTGATAAAGATGGTTTTGAGGTTGTTTCAAGTATTAAGCAATTTAGTCCAGATACCAAGATTCTCGTTTTCACCATGCATAGTGATAAGGTTTATGCCAAAAAGATTCTAGAGCTCGGCGCTGAAGGATTTGTTTCGAAGGAGGCAATTACTGGCGAACTTGAAGTTGCCTTAAAAAAGATACTGAATGGTGGTCGCTATATTTCAAAAAAATGTGCAGAGGAGTTGCTCTTTAGTGACTAGGAAACAAGTGAACATGAAAAGCTCTCCTGTAGAGAGATTCAAGTTTTAAGGTTGATGGCCGATGGAAATCAAGCGTCTTCGATAGCTGAGAAGTTAAACCTATCAGTAAAAACGATTAATACTTACAGATCCAGAATTATGCAGAAAATGAAAATTTCTAGCAATGCTGG
>CATMLK010000026.1:0-52537 GCA_950070535.1 uncultured Bacteriovoracaceae bacterium
AAGAGTGAATACAGATCATCCTGAAGTGAAGGTTGAAGTTTTGATTCCAGACTTCAACGCAATCCCAGAGCATATGGATACACTGGCCAAGTCGAACCCATTTGTTATTGCACAAAACCTTGAAACGGTTAGGCGACTTACCCACCCTGTTAGAGATAGAAGGGCCGGGTATGACCAGACTCTTAAAGCATTGGCCTATTATAAGGAAGTACACCCTCACATTCATACCAAGAGCTCGCTAATGGTTGGACTTGGTGAAACGAAAGAAGAACTAGTTGAGGCCATGACCGATCTTAAAAAGGCAGGAGTTAATATAATAACTTTTGGACAATATTTGCGACCAACTCTCGCTCATCTTGAAGTTCAAAAATATTATGAGCTCGAAGAGTTTGATCATTTAAAAAAGATTGCATATGACATTGGCTTTGACTTTGTTGCCTCTGGCCCAATGGTAAGAAGCTCGTATAAAGCTGCTGATTATCTGGATTTTTTAAACCAAAAAGAGGGCAAGGAAATAAATTGGAAAAAGTAGTTGGTGAGCCTTTCTTTGAACTTAATCCGCCAGAGGATGCCACAGTTGAAATCAATGGCAATACCTTATATGTCACAAAATGGAATTGGGAATATAAGGACTGTGAAAAATTTCAGCTCGATGCCAATGAATTTGTAAGAAAAAATAAACACCTTAAAATCTATATTTTTTGTAGTCATCCTCATGTTTTCACTTTAGGGCGTGGGAATGAGAGGGGTGATGACTCTTTGGTTGAATTTGACCCGGGTATTTCTGCAAGGCTAAAATATTCAGTTGAAAAGATTCATAGAGGTGGAGGTGTCACCTTTCATTATCCTGGGCAGTGGATCTTCTATCCCATTGTTGCAATAACTCCATCTTACAGTCTCGATGATCATATGTGTTGGATTCTTAAAAAAGTTGCAGCAGTGCTAAGAGAAGACTTTAAAATTGAAAACGTCATGACTGCTAAAAAACTTATGGGTGTTTGGAAAGACAGAAAGAAACTTGCTTCCATTGGTGTTGGGGTGAAAAGATTTGTTACTCTTCATGGGCTTGCACTTAATTTGAATAGAGATGAAGAGATGTTTGAAGAGTTAAAAAAGATAAATCCTTGTGGGATGGACTATCAAACATATATCTCGGTCGATCAGTTCTTGAGTGAAAAGGATCTTCTAGGAAGTTTTAATAAGCACTTTCTTAAAAAGCTAGATTAGGAGCTGGCCTATTGGCATTTCCCCAGGGTCTTTTTTAATCTTTTTAGCTCTCGCTCAAGATTTTCCTGAGCATCGGAGTTTACTTGATACTTTGCAATCTTTTCTCTGCCTTTATCATATAAGGTGAGTGTAAACAGACCAAAATTAGTCAAACCATCTTTGTATCTATGTTTGGCATCACCTGTTAGAATGCTGGTCTTTTTAGTTCCATCATACTCACGAAGAGTTACCTCCGCCTTACAAACACCTTTCATTTTCTGGTCCTGTTTAATGGCTTTGGCCTCGCAATCACGGATAGCGACTTCCTCATAGCACCTAATGTTAGAGTAATCTGCCGCATATCCAGTAAAGGTTGTCGCCAATAGGGCATTCATAAGTAAAAAACTTTTCATATTCGTTCTCCAGTCTTTTAGCTTGTTCATAGTCATTTTGGCATAAAACTTCACTGTGTAAGAGTATTGAAAAATCTTTACATGGGGGTGTCAGGCTTCTAGACACTTTTAATTGTTGCAACTCTCAAGCTGTATTGATTTAAATTATTGAAAAAACATTAATTGGTCTAATGCTGCTAATTTCTATGGCAGCTCTTTCTAGAGCGAGCCTGCAGGCTATATAATGAAAGAACAGGTGCACTTGATATTATCACCTTTAAGAAAAGCAGCTCAAAACTTGAGCCTGTCCCAGTAAATTCAAAGAAGTTTTTTAAAAGATGTTCTGAAGATATAGCGGCCCTTGAAAATGTGGAGTTGGTCGAAAGTTTTCTATATTATATCCAGGATTAAGTAGACGGACATATATTGCGTATACTGGCACTCATGAGCTTCCGCTAGATATAGTTGAAGTGCAGTGTGATTAATTCTGTAGAGTCGTGAAGTTCATTTTATGCAATGCCTCGAATCTGAGAGGCTTTTTTAATGTTAAAATTACGGAGTGATTTCTCTTTTAATTGGTTGATCTAAGCTGATAAAAGACTCTGTTGATTGAATTGCCTCAATGGATTGAAGCCTTTCTGCTAAGAAGGCGTGAAAATCTCTAATGCTTTTAGTGTGGAGCTTGACCAGTAGGGCATAGTTACCAGTAGTGTAGTGGGCCTCAACTACCTCAGGCATGGCCTTAAGCTTTTCAATGACCATGTTTAGATCTTTTGCGTTTGTGAGGTGAATACCTAAAAATACAGTGACGTCATAACCAAGCTTTTGAAGATTCAATTCAAACTTACTTCCTTCAATGACTCCCATTTTTTTAAGCTTTTCTATTCTTTGGTGGATGGTGCCACCAGAAACAATGAGTTTTCTAGCGATTTCTAGGAAGGGAGTTCTCGCATCTTTCAGTAGTTGGGCCAGAATTTGCCGATCTAAATTATCAATTTCGTAGTTTTCCTTCATTTATTACCTTTCTATTACCTAATTTATCATTAATTTAACTTCTTTTGCATCGATTTCGTAAAAATAAGCCAAATTAAGTATTGAATGTTGATTAAAGTGGCGTTTTTGCCGATTATTTATGAATTAGGAGGCACGAAATGTGTGGATTTGTTTATTTTAAGGGAAAAGAAAAAAAAGTTGTGGAATTGGCACTAGAGAAGCTTCATCACAGAGGCCCTGACTCAACAAGATTCAGCCAAGTAGGTGATAGCTCTATTGGATTTAAAAGACTCGCGATTATGGACTTAAGCACAGAGGGAGACCAGCCCTTTTTAAATGAAAATTATGCTGTGGCGTGTAATGGTGAAATTTATAATCATAGCTCCTTAAAAGAAAAGTACTCCTTTGATTACAAATCCGAAAGCGACTGCGAAGTTATTCTTCCAATCATCGAGAAAGTTGGGATTGAAGGGCTTGTTGCTGAGTTAGATGGAGAATATGCCTTAGTCTATATCGATAAAAAAACAGAAGAAGTATTTGCTGCGAGAGACCCAATGGGGATAAGGCCTTTATTTTATGGATATACTAAAGAAGGCGAAATAGCTTTTGCTTCAGAAGCAAAGGCGTTAGTGGAAGAATGTAGAGATATAACCCCCTTTCCTCCGGGTCACTATTATAAGAATGGGGATTTTATTTCATATTTAGATCTATCCTATGTAGATGAATATCTAGAGGACGACCTAGAAAAAGTGTGCAGCAACATAAGAGCAAAGCTTGAAGAGGCCGTAATCAAAAGAATGGATAGCGACGCTCCTATTGGGTTTCTTCTTAGTGGGGGGCTCGACTCATCTCTTGTATGCGCCATTGCTCAAAAGCATTCAAAGACTCCTATCAAAACATTCGCAATTGGCATGAGTGAAGATGCAATTGATTTAAAATATGCAAAAGAAGTTGCAGATCATATTGGATCGGAGCACACAGAAGTAATTATCACAAAAGACGATGTACTAAAGGCACTGAGAGAGGTGATTTATCACCTGGAGACCTGGGATATCACAACCACCAGAGCAAGTGTGGGAATGTATCTGGTGTGTAAACACATAAAAGAGAAAACAGATATTAAAGTCCTTATGACTGGTGAAGTGTCTGATGAAATCTTTGGTTATAAATATACAGACTTTGCTCCGAGTGCTGAGGAATTTCAAAGAGAAGCAGCGAAAAGAGTGAAAGAGCTTTATATCTATGATGTTTTAAGAGCGGATAGATGTATTAGTGCTCACTCTCTTGAAGCGAGAGTGCCTTTTTCCGACTCAGACTTTGTAAGTTATGTAATGAGTGTGGATCCAAAGCTCAAAATGAACTCTTATGGGCATGGGAAATATCTTTTAAGAAAAGCATTTGAAGGTGACTACCTTCCACTATCTATTCTTTTTAGAGAGAAGGCGGCCTTTAGTGATGCTGTTGGCCACTCATTGGTAGATTACATTAAGGCCTACGCTGAAGAGCTTTATACGGAGGTAGATTTTAAAAAGGGTGTAGTTAAGTACGATTTTGGTACTCCTTTCACAAAAGAGTCTTTGATGTATAGAGATATATTTGAAGGTTTCTATCCTGGAAAGGCAAAGTGGATAAAAGACTTTTGGATGCCAAATAAAGAGTGGGAGAACTGTGATGTTGCAGATCCAAGTGCGAGAGTACTTCCTAATTACGGAGCTAGCGGGGCATAAAAAAGGCCTCCGGTTGGAGGCCTGTGTTTTTTTAAATTGCGTTGTAGTATTCTTTAAGCATCAAAGCGTCGTCTTCAAGGTTTGGAGAGTTAGAGATCATATAACCTCTACAATCTTTTTCCTTAAGAGCTTGTAGCATTGCTTTCCAATTAAACTTTGATTTCTCAAGGTTTAGGTGCTTCAAGTCGCCTTTAGAGTTTGAGCTGATACCTGAAACATGGATGTGCATGTTTTTAAGAGCGTCAGCTCCAAGTTCAACTTCAAGTTGATCAAGAACTTCTTTAATTTCTTCATAAGTGTTGTACTTGCCAGTTCTTGCATATAGGTGAGAGAAGTCCATACAAGGCTTAACACTCATAACATTCTTAGTAAGAGAAATAAGCTCTTCTAAAGATCCAAATTGAGAAGTCTTGCCAGTAAGTTCTGGTCTAAGCTCAATTTCAATATCAAGACGATTAAGTCTCTCTTCAATAACATTCATTGATTTTTCAACAAGATCAAAAACGTCGTATGGAGAGTCTTTCATGTAGAAGGCTGCGTGGAAAGTCATAGACTCTGCACCACAAAGATCAGAGATCTTTGCTGTTTGGATAATTCTTTCTACAGAAGAATCAATCTTGTCTTGCTCTCTTGCGTTTAAGTTAATGTAGTATGGCCCATGAGAAGTAAGTGGAACACCTAATTCGTAAGATACTTTTCTTAAAGCGGAAGATACCTCTTCTTTCATTCTTACGCCATGAGCGAACTCTAGCTGCATACAATCAAGGCCAAGCTCACTAATTCTTTGGACGCCGTCTACCGGACTGTTCTTTTTTGCTGTACTGTTAGGCACACCCGCGGTTCCAAATAATAATGTTTCAAAAGACATTACTCACTCCTTCCTAATTTTCCTTCAAACAGCATCTAAAAGATTTTTTTTGACCAAGAACCAAAGTTCTTAATGCAAGAGGAACAACCGCTCCCTAGGCCAAGTTGCTCTTTTAAAAAATCTAAATCAACTGTTTGTAAGTTCCCTAATAATAACGCTTCTTTTAAATCTTTTACGCTTAAGCAGTTGCATTCGCAGATTAACAAGTTGTCATTCTGACCCTCTTGAATCGTTTGAATTTCCCTCAACTCTAGTAGAGCTTCCAGCTCTTCTTTGTCCATATGCCCTCTAAGCTTGGATAAATACCTTAAGCGAGGTGTTTTATAGCGTTTTGTAGGATAAATGTCGAGTGCTATGCTCAGACACTGTAATTATGATAGGAAATCTTTCAAAACTTGGTAGAATATAGCTAAGTTTTTAAATTTAAAGGCAAAAATGGAATGAAGCTTTTACTATCTGTTTACCATCTGGTCATCACCAATATATTCCCGATGATATTTATATTTTTAATTTTTGATGGGGTTGTGCGTGGCGTTGTCTTTGCTGTGTGGTTTCTTTTGTGGAGTATCAGCTACTTATACATAGATAAGGTATTATTGTTTCTCTTGGGAGCAATTGAAATTATAGATAACGATTTTCAAGAGCTCTTTCAACAGCTTAAAAGTGAGACCTATAAAAGGTTTGAGAAGCAACCAAAAATCTACCTATATTCTGGAAAGGCACAGAAGTGTTTTGTTTTCGAATCGCGAGGAGAGTGGTCTGTTGTCTTGGATCGAAAGCTTGCAGCAAAGCTTAATGCAACATCAATAGAGGCTCTTGCGGAATACCTTGTTAGCTTTAAGAAAACATCAGCTCCCTGGAGAATGACAAAGTCCTTAGGTCTTGTTGTACTAACTATGGGTGCCATTTATTCATTTTGGTCTAAACTTCTTCTTATAAGTACAAACTCAAAAATCTTTAAAA
This sequence comes from uncultured Bacteriovoracaceae bacterium, assembly GCA_950070535.1. Classification (GTDB taxonomy): domain Bacteria; phylum Bdellovibrionota; class Bacteriovoracia; order Bacteriovoracales; family Bacteriovoracaceae; genus UBA845. Next base: position 6,150 of record CATMLK010000026.1, read on the forward strand.
TTGTAAGCCTTTTCAGCTTGTCCTTATTTAGACCCTATTTTGACACAATCCTTATTTTTGGAAGATCTACTCCAGAGTTGGAATGTGATAGTGCTCTCGCTCCTGTAATTCACACAATTAGGGATATAAACCCGGATCTAAACTATGGTCAGTTTATATTTGACCATCTACTTGAAAATATTAATCCAAAAAGCATGATAGTCCATTACATGGAAAGTTTTCCAGTGGTTGAAAACGCAAAATTGAGAAGAAGCTACTGATGAAGCTACTAGAAAAGTTTAAAAACATTGAATACAACAACCTGTATCCACTATTTTTTACAATAATCTTCATTCTTATTTTAATTCAATACTCCTTTAATTCTCTAGACGCCATCTTTTACGACTTATGGTCAAAGGCCGACTTTGTTGCATCAGAGCCTGAAGAAGTTGTTGTAATTACGATGGATGAAGAGAGTGATCAGTTTTTAGGAGAGATTTATCCATACACTTACGCAACACACGTTCGCTTTTTAAATAAACTCTTAGATGCAAAACCTGGGATTGTGTCCTACTTGATTCCATTTTTAGAGCCTGAAACTAAGGTGGAAACAAAGTACGCAGAAACCTTCCACGATATGCTTTTAAAGTACTCTCAAAATGAGGGAACCTTTAGATTTGGAACTGACAAAGATGCATGGGGTGAGCAAATACCTCCAGAGAACTTGGCAGACCTAGGCTATTCTTTGGCCCTGATAAATAAAGATGGGAATGTATTCTCAAAGGATGATGTAACAAGAAGAGTTATTTTAAATATCTCGGGGGAAGACTCACTTCATCTGTGGATCGCTAGAAAATATCAACAAGAAAAAAATCTTGAAACCCTGGAGGCAGCAGAATATCAAGGCTCGTACTATAACAGAGAAGCAGACGCAACATTTGCGATGTTTCGATTCGGAGCAGACCCTGCATCATATGATGCCGTGACAAGCATACCGTTTCACAGGGTCGTAGTGGGCAACTTTCCCAAGGAGTTCTTTAAGGATAAAATTGTTTTGGTAGGCTCACAGTACTTATCCAACGCTGGAGACTTTGTTAACACTCCTTTTGGCAAGGAGGAGGTAAAAGCGCCTAAAATAAATGTCCATGCACAAATAATTCGTTCTCTAATTACTGATTTGACAGTTATTAGGGCACCCGATTGGATAACTGATTTTATAGCAGTATTGTTAGCAATTCTTCTATCTTTTATAATTTCGAAAGTGCAACCCACCAAAGGCCTACTGATAACAGTAACAATAATGTTAAGTATGTTTTCTTTGGCCTATTTCTTGTACATCGGTAGTGGAGTGTGGCTAAAGCTGTCCCACATTATTTTAAGCATATTTGTTGTTTACTATATCTGGGTTCCCTTTAGGGCCATTGGTGAGTATCAAACCCGCTACGCGATCCAAGAAGAAGCAAAAATGCTTAAGAAGGTGGATATGCTTAAACAGAACTTTATCTCACTGATGAGTCACGATCTAAAAACACCTGTCGCCAAAATTGCTGGTATTGCAGACATCCTGAGAAATCAGTATCGAAATGAACCAAAGCAAAAGGAATTGCTAGACAACATTGTTTATTCAACAGAGGAACTCAATAATTTTATTACATCAATCCTTGATTTAACTAAAATTGAATCTAGAGACATTACCCTTCGTCTGGAGAATAAGGACATAAACACCTTGATTGAGCAGACGGTTGGTAAACTTAAATTTGAGGCCAACGCCCACAATATGAAAATACACACTGAGTTGGCTCCGTTATATCCTATCAAGTTGGATGTGGTCTTAATAAATAGAGTGCTTGCAAACTTAATTGGAAATGCAATTAAATATGCAGGAGATGGCAGCGAAGTTTTTGTTAAATCCTGGGATGATGAACAGTGGGTATACATCGAAATAAAAGATACTGGGAAAGGCATTGATGAGAAAGATTTGGACTTTATTTTTGATAAATTTTATCGGGTAAAGAACGATGATAGCCATAAAATTAAGGGTTCAGGGCTTGGGCTTTATTTGGTAAAATACTTTATCGAGTTGCACCATGGTCACATTGAGGTCTCATCCAAGCCCAATGAAGGAACAACTTTTTTGATAAAATTGAAAAATGAATAATCAGGGAGCAATAAATGCATAAGGTACTCGTAGTTGATGATGACAAGGTTTTACAGCAATCGGTAAAGCAGGCCCTGGAGTTTCATCACTTCAATGTTGATGTGGCAGATAATGGTAAAGAAGCTGTGAACGCAGTATACAGAGAAAAATACGATCTAGTGGTAATGGATGTAAACATGCCCGAAATGGATGGTATTGAGGCCTTAAGTGAGATTAAAAAACACGACCCTTCTATTATTGTCTTAGTTCTAACAGCTTATTCTAATGTGTCAGACGCAGTCAAGGCCGTAAAAGAGGGCGCATTCAATTACCTGGAAAAGCCAATAACATCAGACAATCTTGTTGCTTTAATTAAGAGAGCACTTAAAGCAAGATCAATGGTTGAAACTACCGCATTTTCAGCTCCAACTCTTTCATTGGGTGACTCGAACGATGACAAGTTTGTAGGCGAATCAAATTCAATGCAAAAGGTATTCAACGTTATTGGAAAACTTGCCAAGGTTAATACGCCAGTTTTAATTAGAGGTGAGTCTGGTACTGGTAAAGAACTAGTTGCCAAGGCCATCCATTTCAACGGTCCAAGAAAAGACAATAAATTCGTTGCTGTTAACTGTGGTGCAATTTCTGACAACTTGATCGAGTCGGAGCTATTTGGGCATGAAAAAGGAGCCTTTACCGGAGCTGATCAACGAAAAATTGGAAAGTTTCAATACGCTGAAGGCGGTACATTATTTCTGGATGAAATCGGGGATATCTCTCCATCTATGCAGGTTAAGTTACTTAGAGTACTGCAAGAAAAGAAATTTACTCCTGTGGGATCAAACCGAGAAATTTCTGTGGATGTTAGAATTATTGCAGCCTCACATAAGCCATTTGAAGAGATGATTAAAACCGGAGATTTTAGAGAAGACTTATTTTACAGGCTTAATGTTCTTCCTGTATATCTTCCACCACTGCGTGAGAGGCAATCTGATATACCGCACTTAGTAAACTATTACGTGAACTACTTTAATAATGTGCATAGCTTAGAGGTAAGCGGTGTAACTCCTGAGGCAATTAAAATAATGCAAGAATATTCTTGGCCTGGAAACATTAGAGAGTTAAGAAATACGATTGAGCACTGCTTTATAATGGAGAGTGGAGATTACATCTCGGAAAGTTCACTTCCACAAAAAATTATCTCTGGAAACAAATCAACTCACGAAAATGAGTCAGAAGACCCAATTATAGACTTTAAAGGGATTCAAAACTCCGTATTAGACAAAGACCCAACAGAGGTTGATAATTCCCAGTATCAGTTTACCTTTGCTGAAAAAGAAGACGGAGAGATAAAATTAGATTTTCAGGCTGCAAAGGATAAGTTTGAACAAGAATTTATTGAGCAGGCATTGAAGCTAAATAAAGGGAAGATTAATCAAACAGCACTTAATGCCAATATCCCGAAAAAGACACTTCTAAGAAAAATAGAGAAGTACGAGATTAACCCTAAGGATTACTACCAATAATATGAAAAAGAATTTGATACTTTATATTGCGGTTATATTTGCAATTGTGATTTTAGACCAGTGGACTAAACATTTGGTTTCGGCAAACTTCTATTTAGGTGAGTCGGTAAAGGTTATAGACGGACTGCTTAACTTTACTTATGCCAGAAACACTGGAGCTGCGTTTAGTTTTGGTGGAAATTTTGAAAACTGGGCACGCTATTTGTTGTTTTTGGCCCTTCCAGTGATTGCTTGTATTTGGCTTTCAACTTTACTCGTTAAGTCCCTCAGTGGACCAAAAATATTAACCTGGGCATATACTTTGATCTTGGGTGGTGCCATAGGTAACCTCATAGATAGGTTTAGGCTTGATTATGTTGTAGACTTTATCGATTTCTATCAGGGTAATAGTCATTTTGCGACTTTCAACATCGCCGACTCTGCAATTACAATTGCTGCAGGTCTTCTCATAATTGACTTTTTTATAAGTAAAAAGCAAGAGCGGGAGGCGAAAAGCAAAGAGGAAACCGCTTAGATCTATGATGCCCGTCTTAGATCTCTTTGGCCTAAAAATCTTTTCTTACCCTCTACTGATGGGGGTTGCTTGGGGACTGGGCATCCAAATCGCAAAAAGCTTGAACAGTCGTTTTGGGGTCAAGTTTAAGTATTTAAATATCTATTTAATGGGTGTTTTTCTTTCAAGTTGGCTTGGTGCCAAACTCCTATACCTTTTAAGTGCGGATAATGTGAAAATCGGACATTTGGCCAGTGAAGAGTCCTTTTGGTTGGGTGGTGGATTTGTCTTTTATGGTGGGCTGCTAGCTGGTTTAGGATTTACTTTATACTTTGGAATTAAAACATCTCAGACTGTTAAATTCTTTAACATCTTTATACCGGGACTATGTTTTGGGCACGCATTGGGAAGAGTAGGATGCTTATTGGCCGGATGTTGTTATGGAATACCACATCAAAGCTTGATCTCTATCCACTTGCATGAAGTCCAGAGGTTTCCTGTGCAGTTGCTTGAGGCCTTTTTTTTAGTAATCTTTGGTATCTATTCAATGAGAGAAAAATCAATTCGACATAAGAACTTGGCCTTTATGTATTTAAGCTTTTACGCCTTTTGCAGATTTGTTTTTGAATTTGCAAGAGGGGATAGCATTAGAGGAGTCTGGTTTGATTTAATAAGCACTTCTCAGATCATCTCTTTGATTATCTCGGTTGTAGTCTTGATGACTTGGCGCCTTAGTCAAAGTAGGCCAACTTCATCTCTTGATAAGCTCTACTAGAGTCCTAAATTTTTGCTCTTGGAAGCCCTGTGTGGTATTAATTTTCAAAATTTTAACCTGATATTAATGTGGTGAGTTATTATGACAAAATTACGTTTTGTGACCGCGGCCAGTTTATTTGACGGCCATGATGTTTCGATAAATATAATGAGAAGGCTTCTTCAGTCTAAGGGTGTGGAAGTGATCCATCTTGGACATAACCGTTCTGCGCAAGAAGTTGTTGATGCAGCAATCAGTGAGGATGCAAACGCAATCGCCTTGAGTTCCTACCAAGGCGGACACAATGAATACTTTAAATATATCAAAGACCTTTTAATGGAGAGAGGTGCGGCCAATGTAAAGATATTTGGTGGTGGCGGTGGTGTAATCACTCCACCAGAGATCAAAGCTTTGGAAGAGTATGGGATAAACAAGATTTACCATCCGCAGGATGGGATGAAGCTTGGGCTAGAGGGAATTATCGACGATATGATTGCCAAGGCCAGTGAGAGTACCTTAGAGGGATTTGATTTCAATAAAATTAAAAATACCCAAAGCCTTGCCCCAAGAGAAGTTTCAAAGGTTATTACTTATATTGAAGACAAGGCGGAGCTGCCCATAGAAGTAAAAGAGAGGCAAGTTCCAATTTTTGGAATCACTGGGACCGGCGGTGCTGGGAAGTCTTCTTTAATTGATGAGCTTCTTTTGAGATTTCACAGATATTATCCAGAAAGAAAAATAGCACTGATTTCAGTTGACCCTACTAAAAGAAAAACTCAAGGAGCACTTCTTGGAGATCGTATTCGTTTGGGAAGTGCATCTTTTGAAAACGTCTTTGTTCGATCGCTTGCCACCAGAAATTCAAAAACAGAGCTTTCTCCCCAGATTTCGAAAGTAACAAGTTTCATGAAGTCACTTGATTACGATCTTATTATCGTTGAGACTTCTGGCATTGGACAGGCAAGTGATGAAATTACCCAAGTTGCAGACAAGTGTGCATATGTAATGACTCCCGAGTATGGTGCGGCCTCACAGCTTGAAAAAATCGAAATGCTTGAAGTTGCAGACTTTATCGCTATTAACAAGTATGAAAAGCCAAGAAGTGAAGACGCCTTAAGAGATGTTAGAAAGCAATACCGTAGAAACCACAAACTATTTGCAAATCACCCTGGCAGTCCGGCGGATGAAGAGCTTCCTGTCTATGGCACGATGGCCTCAAAATTTAATGATGTTGGAGTTAATGCTTTTTTCTGCGACTTAGTAAAGGAGTTTGATTTTGAATGGAAAGAGGAACTTGAGCTTCTACCAAAAGAAAAGTTTCCACAGATAAAACACTCAATCATTCCGGCAAAGCAGACAGGCTATTTAAGAAGTATTTCTGAAACGGTAAGAGAGTATAACGAAAGAACTGAGAAGCTCTTATATCTATTTAATCAGATTGACGGGGTGAGAACCTCTATAAAGCTTTCAAAAACCGAAGCTGTTAAAAATGAACTTGCTGCAATAGAAAAAGAGCTTAGTGCGGTCTTGACTCAAGAAGACTGGAAGAAACTTGAGGAGTACGACGAAACGGTTTCTCAGTACGAACAAGGCACCTATAAATATGAGGTAAGGGGCAAAGAATTTAAAGTGGATACAAAATATGTGTCACTGTCACACCAAAATATTTCTAGAGTTGGATTCCCAAAGTTTATAGGTATGGGTGAGAAGGTTAAGTTTTTAAGAACTCAAAACCTTCCAGGCTTTTTCCCATACGCTGCCGGAATCTTTCCTTTTAAAAGAAAAGACGAAGAACCAAAAAGAATGTTTGCAGGTGAGGGTGGACCGAAAAGAACAAATAGAAGGTTTCACTACCTTTCAAAAGACGATCCATCTAAAAGACTATCGACTGCATTTGATAGCGTTACACTTTATGGTGAAGATCCAGACCACAGACCTGATATTTATGGTAAGGTAGGAGAGTCTGGAGTATCAATCGCTACTCTTCAGGATATGAAAGATCTTTTTGATGGCTTTGATCTTTCAGCTCCAAGCACTTCGGTTTCAATGACTATAAATGGGCCAGCGCCAATCATTCTTGCAATGTTTATGAACACTGCAATTAATCAGAAGCTAAGCAGCGAAGAGAGAAACGATCCCGAAAAACGAATTGAAGTAATGAGGCAGGTACGTGGTACAGTGCAAGCTGACATCTTAAAGGAAGACCAAGCACAAAACACTTGTATATTCTCCCTAGACTTCGCTCTTAAAATGATGGGTGATGTGCAACAGTACTTTGCTAAAAACTCGATTAAAAATTACTATGCTGTATCTATTAGCGGATATCACATTGCCGAGGCAGGAGCCAATCCAATTACTCAGCTTGCCCTCACTTTATCAAATGGATTTACCTACGTTGAGTACTACCTCTCTAGAGGGATGCATATTGATGAGTTTGCTGAAAACCTATCCTTCTTTTTTAGCAATGGACTTGATCCTGAGTATACAGTGATTGGAAGGGTTGCGAGAAAGATTTGGTCTATTGCAATGAAAGAGCGCTATGGTGCAAGTGTTAAAAGCCAAAAACTAAAGTACCATATTCAAACTTCTGGAAGATCTCTTCACGCTCAAGAGATTGATTTTAATGATATCAGAACCACTCTTCAGGCATATTTGGCATTGAGTGACAATTGCAACTCCTTGCACACTAATGCTTATGATGAGGCCATTACAACTCCAACTGAGGAAAGTGTTAGAAGGGCCATGGCAATACAGATGATTATTAACCGGGAATTTGGCCTCAATAAGACAGACAACCCAATGCAAGGCTCATTTATTGTTGATGAGCTATCAGAGCTTGTAGAGGAAGCTGTGCTTACTGAATTTGAAAAAATTTCAGATAAAGGAGGAGTTCTAGGAGCTATGGAGAGTATGTATCAAAGGGCCCAGATACAGGAAGAGTCCCTATACTATGAATCATTAAAAGACTCAGGCGAGTTGCCAATTATTGGTGTTAACACCTACATTGCCGACAATATTGATGAGCAACTCACAAAAGACATTGAACTAACTAGGGCAAGTCAAGAGGAGAAAGAGGAGCAAATCAATAGACTGAATGATTTCAAAAAGAAAAATGAAGCCAAGGCCGAAGAACAACTTGAGAAATTAAAAAATGTTGCTCTAAAAAATGAAAATATCTTTGAGCAACTTCTTGAAACTGTAAATTACTGCTCTCTTGGTCAGATTACCCAAGTTCTTTATGAAGTTGGTGGCAAGTATAGGAGAAACATGTAAATGAAAGTTTACACTAAAACTGGAGACAAGGGAGAGACTGGACTTGTTGGAGGTACCAGGATTAGCAAAGCTGATCTACGTCTTGAGACTTATGGCGAAGTGGATGAGCTAAATTCATTTATTGGAGCAATCCACAGTTCACTAAAGTATGAAAAGATAGATTTGCCAGGATCGGAACTTATAGAGTTTATACAAAATGCTCTTTTTAACCTAGGGTCACAACTTGCGTGCGAATCAAGTTCTTGGGAAACCTACAAACTTCCAAAAATTAAAAATGAAGATATTTTAAAGCTTGAGAGTGCAATGGATGAATTTGACAAGGAGCTTGAGCCGTTGAAAAACTTTATTCTTCCAAATGGATCTATGGCCGCATCAAGCTGCCACATTGCACGTGCAGTATGTAGAAGGGCCGAGAGAAGGCTTGTACAATTTTCAAAGCAATCTCCGACTGAGGTTCCTGAAAATGCGATTCAGTTTATCAACAGATTATCGGACTTTCTGTTCGTTTACTCTCGATTTATTAATTTAAAGCTAGGAGAGAAGGAAACAATTTGGAGGCCTTAATCAAGGCCTGTTAACTTCTCACCAAAGCTCGCCTTTTCACCATTGCCTCTGTTGAGCTTGAAAACAATGAGGGCCAACACTAAACAAGCAACCGTCACAGGAAGTAGCTCAACTGAAAAATAGGCGGATATCGCCTTGTTAGTATTAGATTTAAAAGGATCTGGATAAAATTTGGGAGCAATTTTAAGTGCAAATGCGAAAACCCCTATGGACAATGATATATCTATCAATAGAGCTAAAACTTCTTTAAGACTATTATTTACGGCCTTAACCTTTGACTTCTTTTTTAAGGACTTTCTGTCGCCGTGATATAATTTGGCGTTGCGAGTGAATTTGACAGCGGCATCATTACCTCCATATCTTCTACTTGTTTCTTCTTTGCTTTGAAGGTTGAGAGTAATGCCAGTACCGTTTCTATTTAAAAGGTTTAAAATTTCTTCTGAGTTTTTATCTGGGCCTGCGATTTCAATGGTTGTTCCACCTGCCAAGATTTGATCGCCCACGCAGAACCTTTGTTGATAGATTTTTATATTATTGAGGCTAGTGCCATTTTTGCTATCAAGGTCTTCAATGAAAACAGACTTTCCTTGGACATAGAATCTCATGTGGACACCACTTAGTTGGTCGTCATTTATTGAGATTCTTGATGCTGAGGTCCTACCTAGGGTTATTGGCTCATTAGAAATTGGATAAAACTTAGCATCACCTTCTGGAGGCTGAACTTTAATATATACTTTCACGGGCACTTCCTTAAAAATTCCTTAATAATATTAAATACTTAAAATTGAAAAAAGTAAATCGCTCAAAAAGTCTGGAGTATTTTTAACTACTTGGAGAGTTAAAGTACGTTAACATTTGCCTTATTTTGTAGTAACCTGTTTATAAATAAGGAGAAGCATATGCATGGTAGTGATCTTGTTCAGATAACTGAGAAAGCTCAGGCACAAATCAAAAATATTTTTGAAAGTGAGGCTCCTGGACCCAACACTGGCCTAAGGTTGGCGGTTGTAGGCGGAGGCTGCTCTGGTCTCCAATACAAAATAGAGTTTTCACCTAAAAAAGATAAAGACAATATTATTTCTCTTGGTGGAATTGAGGTTTTAATTGACCCGAAGTCCTCAATTTACCTCAAGGGAATTGAACTGGATTTTAAAGACGGCCTAAACGGAAAAGGTTTTGTTTTTAATAATCCAAATGCCACAAACACTTGTGGGTGTGGGGAGTCTTTCTCTGTCTAAAAATATACCCCTATTAGTTGAAGACGTTGTTTATCATGGAGGGCAGTTCTTGCTGCCCAACCATAAGGTCATATCTGTAAAAGGCGACGACGCTCAGACTTTTTTAAATAATCAAACAACAAATGATGTCTCTAAGCTTGAAGATCAAAGCTTTCATTTAAATTCTGTTTTGGATCTGTCTGCAAAAGTTATTGGCTTTTTTGAACTGTTAAAAACCAGTGAAAATGAATTTTTTATTCTTTCTCATGTGGATATTGTAGACGCAATTGTGGAAAGGCTTGAAAAATATCTTATTGCCGAAGATGTGGAGATTGAAAGATTAGATCAATCAGTTCACGGCATCATCGGAACTAAGCAAGAGACGGTTGAAGGCTGGCATGGATTTTATGCTGGTGAGAAAGTTGTTTTAAATTTTGGTGGAAGTGATATCCCTTTGGTTAACAAAGGTTCATTTCATACACTTAAAGTCCTTACTGGTTATCCGGTTTGGGGTGAAACTATTCATGAGTTTGAATTAATTAATAACACCACCCTTATCGATCTGGCCTATAACAAAGATAAAGGCTGCTTTTTAGGACAAGAGACAGTTAGTAAAATTGAAACTAGAAGGGGAGCTGCCTTCAAGCCTGTGGTTATCGAGTTGAATGATAAAATCGATATTAGTTCAACAGAGATCCTAAAAGTAGAGGGAAAGAAAGTTGGCAAGGCTCAATCTCAAGCTGATGGCCATTTGCTCGCTTCACTTAACAGAGAGTCTAGGATTGAGGGACTAAGAGTTAACTTTGATTCGCCTTTCGAGTTTGAAGGGGTTGTTAAAAACCTTCCACTATACAAATATTCGGAAAAGTCGATCTCCTTTTATTATCATGGAGTAGAGCTATTTCAACAAGGGAATGAAGAAGAAGCCGAAAAATACCTTTTAATGTCGATTGAAGTCAATCCAACTTTTGAGGATGCTTATGAAAGTCTAGGTGTTCTCTACGGAAGACAAGAGAGATATAAAGAAGCAATAGCCTATATGGAAAAGCTATCCAAGCTTAACCAAAAATCGGTCATGGCCCACACAAATATGTCACTTTATTACATGAAGATTGGGGAAATTGAAAAGGCTGAAGATCAAAAGGCACAAGCGACGATCAAGCAATTTGAGGTTCTTGGTGATGAAGCTGATCGTAAAAGACGCCTAGAGGAAGAAGAAAAGAAAAAGAAAGAAGAGATCGAAAAGCGTGAAGGTATGTACCGTCAAGTTTTGGAAATTGATCCTGAGGATACACTAGCAAATTACGGACTAGGGGAGATTGAATTAGAAAAAGGTCTCTACCAAGAATCAATAGCACATCTTAAAAAAGCTATAGAACATAAAAAGAACTATTCTGTGGCCTGGCTTGCTCTTGGAAAGGCATATATGAAATCAGGGGAAAAAGCACTTGCTCTTGAAACCTTTAGAGAAGGCATAAAAGTCGCAGGTAAGAATGGCGATCTCATGCCGGCCAATGAAATGCAAAGGCTTTTAGGCGACCTTTAAGTGAAGAAATAGGTCTCCTGTTAAATTGTCGCCTCTTTGGATACAGTATCTTAAGTTTACTATTCCCAAACACCTGCTTCCATACAGTTAGAAATTTTTATGTTACCATTAATAACACTTTTTAATTTAGAAGCATGACTGCTAAGAACAATTGACTTAGTGGCCTGTATAAAGTCTATGTATGATTGACCCCTGCTTTCCGCTGCGACAATCGCTTCCGATGCCGAAAGTGCTTTTAAATGATAATATTTTTTCATCGATATTCTTTCATCTTCAATTTTCTCTTTATACTTGTCACTACTATCAAAATGAACTGTGCAGTTGTATGCAGTAAGTTCGTCGCCATTACTTTTAAAAGATTGAATCTGGTTGGCAGACGATACCATCGGAAGAGTCAAAATTAATGCAAGTATGGCCTTTTTCATTTTTATTCCCTTTGTTCAATAAGTCTTATCTGAATTCTCCCACCTTTCGTAAACATGTGTAAGATCAAGTGAAATTGTTACTTTAGGTGTCTAACTATTTTACATTGAGGTGGATTAGGGGAACCTGCTAGATGATGTTGGAAAAGTGGCAAAAGTTTTTCACAACTTTTGCCTACAAAAAATTATCACAGTCTTCTTATGGCTATATGTGGACACAAGAGATCTGGAGCAATTTGTCATCTTTTTTGAAAACTTTCACACCAATCGGTTCTCCATTAAAAAATGTCACATTTTCAAACAGTATCTCTTCTTTATTTTTTACATAAAGATTTGGTAGATCCCGGTCTACTTCCGATATTTCAACGGTGCCGCGAAGATAGTTCTTGGCAGTGACCATTCGGAAAACCACATCATAGTTTGAGTTTTCAATCTGTGAGCTTTTACCCATACTCTTTACACTGCTGTTGTGAACGATAAAACCTTCACTGCCTAAAACTCGAGTTGGATATGAATTTTTAATCAAAGAAAGTTGACATGCATACTGTTCGCCCTCTTTGTGTTCTAGTGCGATAATTATGTTTGAAGACAAATTGTATTTGCCCTCTTCAAGTCCAATTATTCCAAAATATTCATGAAGCACAATTCTAATCTTGTCTTCTAGAGAGAGCTTTTGCCACTTCCCTTCATTTATTAAAATTTCCCCCTTTAATGGGTAGTTTTTAGCGACAAATCCTGCTTCGTCAGGGCATTCCCTGTCGCTGTCATCTGCACACAGTTTGTAGCCAACCACATATACTTGTGTCTTTTGGATGGCCTCTTCCAGTTTTTCAAGGTCAATATTAGTTGGGTTTTTGCCTGGAGAGCTTAAAAAATTTAAGCTATTGGCGGCTATTTGGGTAAATCGGAGGGCTATTTCATTGCCACCATTGCCATCACGGCCGGCGAATGTATAAGTCGTTAAAAAAAGTGCTAAGATTAAAATTTTCATGACCAAATTCTACACCCAGTTTAGGAGTATCTCTTAGTCTAAGTGTCAAAATTACATGTGTGTCTATTTTTTAGTCACTGGAAAAAGCCCAACATGAAGGGCATAAACAGAGTCCTTCTCATCAACATCTTCCAAGAAGTCGCAAAGGCTTTGTCTGAACTTTTTTATAATACCCTTGGCCTCATAGATCTTTCTTTGGTTTGTTGCAAAAACAATTGCAGAGTGGTCCCTATTTTCCATTTCAACTTCATCTATTGCTTCTTTGGACAATTCAAGAAGAGACTTTTGGTACTCTTTATTGGCCATGTTGGTCTGCTCAAGACCTATCTCGTGGCTTGAAAAACCTGCAGTTAGGTCACTGATATGGTCATCTTCTATCTTTATAAGGCCGGCTTGTTGAAGATTGTTTAGTACTTCCCCAATGCGCTCGTCGCTTACTTTTAATTTTTTTGTGAAAAATTGCGTGTCAAACTCACCTGAGTTGAGTTTTATCAGCTCCAGGAAAGTGTAATGAATCGGATCAGAGATAATTTTAAAAACAATCTCTGGAGTGCTTTTATATTCTTTTTTTGGTGTCGAGATTTTAAAGGACTTAATATTCTTCTCTTGCTCAATTTTAGAACAAATCTTTTCAATCTCTTCAGGACTCTGATTGAGTTTCTCTAAAATTTGTTGAACGAGTTCTAAGTCTGGGATTCTTTTTCCATTCATGACTTTAGAAAGAGAGGAGGGGTCAATATTTAAATCTCTTGCAAATGAGCGCATTGAATAGGCAGAATTGTTGTCTTGTTTCTCTTGTAGCTTGTTTTTTAAAAACTCTGATAAAACACTCATCAAAAATCCTAATTTTAAAGGGCCTGGTGCTCAGGCCCTATAAGTTTCCTTATCTTCCAAAGTAGTAGTCTTTACTAACTGAATTTAAAAACTCTTGTGAAGTAAACTTTTCTACTGCTTCAGCTCTCTCTTGCTCGTTCGAGTAGTAGTCCACATAAGTCGGGCCTTGGTGGTACCAGTCATGACTAGAGGATACATTGTAAACCTTCCACTCATCAACGTTTTTTGTGAATTCCATGTAGTCGACCTTATTTTTTCTTTCTGCATCAACTACAAATCCATCAACTATTTTAATCTCTAATTCATAAGTCTCACCTAAGAAAACAGCGTCAAATCCCAGGCTTGAAAGAAAAGAGTATTGTCCTGGATCTGTTGCGCAAAGCTTTTTAGAGTTAACTTTTAGCCATTCACCATGGTGCGTTTTTCCAAAGAGACCAAATCCGGTCACAGTCTCAAGCTTAAGCATTCCAAGTCCAGTTGGTCCATTACATGTAATTTCTCTTACTACGCCTTTTTTAATTTCAGCGGTTTCTTGTGCAAAAAGGCCAGTACTCATAATAGTTAGCGAAGCGATTGTAATAATTAAGTTTTTCATTTCTATTCCTTTTGTTGGGTTGGTTATTTTTAATTTTTGTTCTGTATTAAAGACTTCCGTCGAAGTGTTGTTCTGGATAATTGACTTCTAAATAATCTCCGAATGCCGATTGCACACCCTCTGCGGAAATTTCATTCATTATTCTTTTACACTCAATATGACTAATATAGTTCGTGTTCTGTAATTTAATCTTTGCGGTATATAGTGGTCCCCGGCCAGTGGTAATCATTGTTACCTCTACACTTTCTATTAAGTAAGATTTCTCCTGTGCCAAAAAGGTTTGATCCTCGTAAAATTCATTCTTCAAAATGACCCCACAATCGGTATGGTGATTAAGAATCTGGCGACCTCGAGGACCACCGTACTTAAATGCCTTTAGAGCTGTATTCGCTTCAATTGTAAAGTCTTCGGTAACTTTAACTGTTCCGCCTATAAGGTTTTTAACGTTTCCTGTCACTGCAGAAGCACTTAAAGAGCCGATAAGAGTTGTCATAGTTAAGATTGATGTTAGTAGCTTTTTCATTTTTAAATCCTTTGTTTCGGTTTGATGAAAAAGGTTTTATCAAGAATTGCTGCGCTGCGGTAGGGTGTGGCCGCCTTTGTGTGGACAAGTATGGGGACACGGGTAATTTTTACGATTTTTTTAAGGTAAGTTCTTGAAAAAAGGCAAAAAAAAAGCCTTCTGGGTTAAAGAAGGCTTTTTAGTTTTAAATGGCTGGGGTACGCGGGCTCGAACCGCGGACAAATAGATTAACAGTCTACTGCTCTACCAACTGAGCTATACCCCATTAAAACCGTACCAACATTTATAATTTCTAATTATCTAACTGTCCAGCTCTTTTTTGTGGATAAGGTATTAAAATATTGTGCAAATTTGTTGAGTTTTTAACTCAAGTTTTGAGAAGTTTTAACCGATAACCCTAAAAAAGGAGCTCCATGCTTGGTCCTATGGGGGCAGTGGTCATGTCAGTGCTTAAAGTCATGACCCCCGCCGAAATAGAAAGATATTCACAGGGCAGAGAAGCTGAAACCGAAGAGGTTTCAAAAATAGCCGCTGGTGCGGAGTCTCTAGGCTCCGGAAGCATGGAATCGTCATTTAACCACCAAAAACAAGACCAGAATAAAAAAGATTGGAAACCTCCCAACGATCCTGAAAAGGAGTTTGGAGAAGCAAAGATTATTCCGATAAGGCCGCCTCCAGAGGAGTCGGCTCCCGTAGAGTCTGAGCCTGAAAGTGAGTTAGAGGAGATGGGAATTATCTCCGGTGAAAAACAGCACGCTATAAAAGAGGCCGCAAGTGCTAGGGAAAAGTCAGAGCAAGACTCTGCAACAATCTTTTTAATTAAAGAGCGCCAAAGGTTAAAGAAGGTAAAGCACAGACTTAACACGAATGAGGCCTTTAAAACATATGAGGTCAGTTCTAGTATTGAGTTTTTTAAGCCCGAGCCTGAGGTGGACTTGGATAATCCAGATAAAGAAGACGCAATTGGCTCAAGAGGTATTCTAATTAATAAGAAGCACTATTAGAGCTCTATTGCGTGGACTTTCCCTTTAGTATTCAAAGTCAGTTCATTTTTAAATTCTGGGGTTAGATAAAGAGCATCATCTTTATCTAACCCATATACAAGCTGGGCCGAAAAGTCGTAGTCCTCACTCTTAAGTTCAATTAAATAAGGCCTTGTTTCACCTAAACCTTCTGAAAATTTAATCTCTTTCAGTAAACGGTTCTTGATTGGCCTAATTTCTTTTAGATCACATCTATAGTGTGGGCCTCCGTCAAATGGATCTACCTCATTAATGTATTTAAAACCAATCTTTTCTAGCATTGCTTTTACTGGCAAGGTGTCTTGGCCAACATTTCCAACAGCATTTCTAGCTTCCATAGGCAATAAGGTCATATATATATTCTCTGACGGAAATAAGTTGAGGATAAACTCTTTATTGTTTCTACTTAATATGTCTGCTTCATCGTACTCCATTGCCATAAATCTTCTGCCAATCGCTTCCCACAGGGGTGCTTTCCCCTCTTGATCAAAAGGAGGCATCAGTTCTGAGTGAACTTCTTTTTTAAAACGTTTAGGATGCATGGCCATGTAAAGAAAGCGAACAAAAGAAATTTGTTTGCCAAGCTTCTCCCCAGTTCCTCTGTATTCGGGATGTATGACAAGGCCTCCAATTTCTGTAGGCCCATCTGTTTCCAAACCGAGTTTGAGTTTCCCGTGAGTAAAACCCGTGTTTATGGTTTCGGAATATTTCCTTTCTTGGGAAACTCGTAAGAAGAAGTGGGGCTCATTTTCTGTTCCGTGTTGGGCGTGAATCATCGAGACGCCAACAACCTTTTTGGATTTATGGTCTTCGAGAACAAAAATATAATAGTTCTCTGAAAGATCTTTACTGGGGGACTTAAAGCTTCTCTCGGATTTTATGATCTTTTGCTCGATCATGTTTTTATTGTGTGGCAAATTTATAAATGTCACCTTTGAGCTAAGTTCATACAAGTCTTCTAGATCAGCCAAGGTTGCATTTCGTAGTAGGTACATCTATTTATTCTCCAAACTTCCAAGCTTTTTGATTATTTCTTTTACCTGTTCATCGTAGATACTGATTGGCAGGCATAGGTCTGTGCTATCTTCCTTAAAGTTTTTGTCATCAACAAATAATCCTAATAAGAAGAGTTCTTCTTTTTTTATTTTAAAAGGAGCTTGGACGTAAAGACCGTTTACACTCCACTGAGTTTCCTCTTTTATAATATTTTCGATTGCTGAAATTCTGCCCTTACCGTTATTTAAAGCTATATGTTGGTAAAAGTCTAAAAACTCTAACAAACCAGATGGAACGGGTACTGGGCTTAGCTTATCCAGTAACGTTGATTTGCTGCTAAGTGCCAAGCATATATCACTACTCCAGGCTAGGAGTTGTAGATCTTTATTAGCCTTGGTTAAAATTTGGCCATTGTCATACCAAGTGGACTGGGTTGGGCTAACTTTCACTATCTTTAAAAATTCAAAGTCCAGGGATTTAATTAGGGGATGCCCTTTAATCTCTTCTAAGCTTGCAGCCTTTGAAGATTCTGAAAAAAGCAGTATAGGATGGTTTTTTGGTAAAACTCCCTTAGAGCTAGGCATTCGCAAATCATAGGCAAAAGATCCACTGTCAAATTCAATTATTGGCCCATGCCCGTCAACTATTGTGGAGCTAGTTATTGGAGCTACCTGTTTTGTGGCGATTGATCGCTTTTTCAAAAGCGTTTGGGTAAATATGTCTTTTTTATTTAAGCTTTCCACTAAATTATCCTTCCTTGATTTATACCCGAGGTTGATAATAAAATCTATAAACAGATCTCCCCCTAAGATGGATTGCTATGAAAGTACAAGAAAAATACAAATCACTATTTGAAGATGGAAAATATAAAGATGCTATTGATCATTTAAAAGAGCATGAAAAAAACTTTGACCCATCTATCTTTCACTACAATCTTGGGGTGAATTACGCTCTGGTCAATGAGTTGCCACTATCGCGATATCACTTAGAAAAGGCAGAAGCACTTGGCTTTAAATCAATTAAGACTATGGAAAGCTTAGAGAAGGTTAAGGAAGAGCTTGGGGTGGTTGGAGTTGAGACTAAAAGCTCATTTAGTGAACAAGTAACGTCGTTTGCTCTAGATTCTTCCATTGCTACCGGCGCTAATATATCTTTGTTATTGCTTTTGTTCTTTTTGATAAAGTTTAAATCTATTAAGAACTACTGGTTAAGGGGCGTGATTGCTATTTTTTGTACATTTCCCTTTGTAGGACAGTTCTATATAAAGAATAACTATACTCAGGCAATAGCAATTGAGAAGCTGGACGTCCTGAGAGGGCCATCTGCTATATTTGAGCAGACACAAGAAATTGTTCCTGGAATGAGCTTTATTCTGTCTAAAAAAATTGAAGGGTGGATCTATATTTATTCGCCCCAATCACATAGAGGTTGGGTGAAAAACAAGGGTTATAGAAAATTATGAGCTACGAAAGTGAAATCAAAGAAAAGACTGGAACCAATTCATTTGGTGATGATAGGCTCAATATCCCTGTGTTGAAGTATTTCTGGCAGGCGAGTCCCTTGTCTGGTGCAAGAAGCAAGGGAGTTCATAACTTCCTTAGAAAGGTGCGTGTTCTTGATAATTTTACAGACTATGAACTAAGAAGGTTTTCAAAGTTCTTACACTTAAGAAGCTTTCACGCTGGCGAGAAAATTTTTCTAGAAGGATCTGGAGGCTTTGGCTTCTACTTAATCTATTCTGGAAATGTAGATATTATCTCTGGTGGAATAGGGGATGACCAGGGCCAGATCATTACAACCCTTGGAGAAGGGGAGTACTTTGGGGAGCTGGCACTGCTAGAGGAAAGAAGTGTAAGAAACGCGACAGCACAAGCAAAGAATCAAGTAACACTATTGGCCTTCTTCAAGCCTGATTTGGACGAACTTACAGAGAGGTACCCAGTGGTGGCCTCCAAGCTTCTGCGATCAGTCTCTCTTATCGTTTCAAGAAGATTTAAAGCGGTTGCCAACGAGTTAAAAGTACTAAAAGAAAAACTAAAGGTTGTGGAAAGTGAATCAAAGCAAAAGGCTAAGTAATAGGCTTCTAAAGAATATCTTCTTCTTTGGAATAACACTCTCAATCGGAGTGGTTCTTTTCGCTTTACCTAGAATACTGATACCTTTTGGCATCGCATACATCCTTTCTCTAATGGTTAGACCATTAGTAAACGTATTTTATAGCTCGAACTTCCAAAAAAAGACCTTTGCTGTCCTTCTAACCGTTTTATTTATTTTTGCTTTTATATATCCAGTAGTAACAGGCGTGAGTTCTATAGGGGATGAGGCACATAAATTGGAATTCTATCTCCCTAGAGCTGAATCTTACCTTAGACAGCAGTACCTTGAATTTAAAGATGTGGTGTTCCAAAGACTCAATTACGAAATAAAGGTTAATCCTGTTGATGAGCTGGTTAGAATAGGACAAGAATACACTCAGTCTCTTTTTATCTATTTACCTAAACTTCTAGGCTCCCTACTTGAGTGGGGTTTAATAATTCCTCTGTTTCTTGTGTTTATTCTAAAAGATGGAAGAAAGCTAAGATTTAGCTATATAAAAATTATTCCAAACCACATGGTGGAGAAGGCTTATTACTTCTTTCATCAATTTAACACTAAGTTTGGGGATTATATATTTGCGAAATTTGTGGAGGCAGCAATAGTTGGAACTGTCATTACAACAGGGCTATTAATTATCGAGTTTCCGTTCGCACTTTTATTAGGACTATTTGCCGCAATTACTAATATTCTTCCTTATATTGGGCCGTTACTTGGATTTATACCAGCTTTAATTGTTGGGTTAGTTGATCAAAGCCCTGCACTAGGCCAGATGACCCTGCTTTATTTAATAGCAAACATCATTGATTTAGCGCTGGTTTTCCCAATCTTGGTTTCTAAAATTGTAAATCTCCACCCTATGGTAGTTGTGGTGAGCGTCATTTTAGGCTCACAGGTCGCAGGTATTGTTGGGATGATTGTTTCAATTCCACTCGCAGCATTTCTGAAGCTGTTCTTTGTTGAGATTTACAATGAACTCTATGCAAACCCATCAGCGAAATGATTTTGACTCATTCATGTTAAAAATGATATTTATAAGGCTATGAAATTCTTATCTATAACCATTATGGCCTTGATATTAGCTTGTTCCACAGAGAAACCCAAAGGCAAAACTGAGGCGGAAGTACTTTTCAAAGAGGCCAAAGCGATGATGGAAGATGGCCGCTATCTCTTGGCCACAGAAAAACTTAACCAGTTAAAAAATCAGTACCCGTACAGTTTTTATGCAACACCTTCTGAATTGATGCTTGCTGATATTCTTTATAAGCAAGAAAATTATGTTGAAGCCGCAGCCTCTTATTTGTTGTTTAAAGAGTTTCATCCAAAGCATGAAAAAATAGCTTATGTTATTTATAAAATTGCAGAGTCATATTACGAACAAATCCCAGAAACATATGACAGGGATCTTCAACCGGCCTTCGAGGCAATAAAGTACTATAATGATTTGCTTTTAAGGTTTCCAAGTTCAAACTATTCCAAGCAGGCCGAGTCTAAAATTAAAGAAGCTCAAGAAATGATAAGGCTTAAAGAGAAATACATCGCCGACTTCTACTTCAAAACCGAAGTCTATGATGCAGCTCGCTGGAGATACCTTAATATTTTAGAGAACTTTAAGGAAAAAGAGTTGGTCGGACACGCTATGAAGAGGGTAATTTTAAGTTCCTACAACCTTAAGGAATATGATAAGTGCGGGCTTTACGGTAAAAAATTTGAGGCATCACTTTCAAAAAGCGACTCTGAGATTTCTTCAATTATAAAAACATGTATTAAAGAACTAAATAAATAGTTAAAGAGGCCAATTTGGAAAATAAACACGAACAACAACTACTGTCCCAGGGCAAAGAAATGTTCCAAAAGAACGCCCTTTCAAAAGCTCAAAAGTTCTTTGAAGAAGCTCTTGAAATCAATCCAGAGTCAACAGATGCATACTTTTTTATTGGCAATATATTTCATATCAAGGGACAACTGGGTAAAGCTGTTAAAGCATTTAATAAAGTGGTTGAGTTAGATCCAAACCACACTGACGCAGCAATAAGCCTATCAGTGATTCTCAACGATATTGGAAAGTATGAACAGGCCAAGGATATTTTTGAAAAGGCCAATGAAAAGGTAAAAAAAGAATCGACTGGTGTTCAAGATCCTCATATAAACAAAAAATTTGCTCAGAAACACTACGAAATTGCAGAAATGTATTTTTCATACAATCGTTATGATGAAAGTTTGTTTGAATATAATAAAGCAAGCAAGCTTGACCCGGAGAACCTTGAGGCAAGTATAAAAATTGCAAAGGTTTATTCCAAAAAGGGTTATGTTTCAAAAGCTATTGAGGTTTTGAGAAAGCTGAAATCTGAAAACCCATCTTATACTCCGGCAAGGGTGGCATTAGGACTTCTTCATTATGGAACGGGAAATGTTTTGGAAGCTCAAACAGAATGGCAAAATGCTCTAGCAAAAGACCCAGGAAATGAAGAGCTACAAATGTATTTAAACCTATCTAAGAGTGCCACGGAAACAAACCTATCGACCTAAAAGAAATGAAATTAAAGAAATAAAAAAGCCTCCGATTGGAGGCTTTTTTTATTGATGAGAGATATTTTTAAGATTTAAGCTTCGTTTCTGTTTTCTCTTTTTGGAGAAACGGTTGTTTCAACATTTGTCTCTTCTTTCGCACTAATAGTTTGTGGTTCAGCAACAGTTGTTCTTTTAGAGTCGTCTGAAGAGTAAGATACGATATAACTTTTTAGATCTTTGTACATCTCGTACTTCACAGAAAGTTTGCTGTCTTGAAGAACGATTTGTTTAGCAACCTTTTTCTTGTTATTGATAACAATCGGAGCCTTAAGGTTGGCGGACATTTCAGTGATATTAGAAGGTATTGTTAGAATGCTATAAATTTTAGCATCAGATAAAGCTTCTAGATCAACGCTTGCCATGTCAGCTGGCAAAAGCTTCGCTACGTAATCAGGCTTAAAAATTTTAGGTTCAATGATTGGGAAGGCGATCTCAGAGTCCTCGATAGATTGCATCCATAGGATTAGAGTGCTGTCACCCGGGTCGACTACGAAAAATTGCTTTAATTTTTCAAACCCTAAAACACCTTCTGAGAAAGTGATAATATCTTCTTTATTGACTTGCAGTTCACCAAATCTAGTTGTGTTAACCTTCACGTATCCCTCCGAATCAAATAGCAGGTAGTCTAATTCCTACCTTTTACGATGGTATCAGTCAATTATATTGATCCGCAAGCGGGAAATTAATTCTTCTTCAAATCTTCGCTTAGACGCGATAAGTCGGAAGGTGTTGATTTTGCAGCTTCAGTATTTTGGTCCTGGATGGCCTGGTATACTTCTTCTCTGTGTATTTTTGTCTCTTTTGGAGCTTTGATGCCTAAACGAACTTGCTTGCCTTTGATTTGTACAACGACAATTTTTATATGATCATCAATGGCTATGCTTTCTCCAAGCTTCCTTGTTAGAACTAGCATTAGGTATTCCTCTTAACTAACTAAGTTGGTTTCCTTCAATTGGATGTTTGATATATTATCGCATTATTAAAAATGCAAGTTATTTATTATTTCCTAAAGCACCTCTAGTAAAACTTACACGGTCATTTAGGTGGTTTCTAATCACCACTTCTTGGCCGTTTAAGGAGAGTTTTGCTTAATTAAGTCACTGTTATTTGGAAGGTTCTAATGTAAAGCTTATTGAAGTGGGTTGCTTACAACTGAAATATTCCTATAAATTTAAGTGAAAATTTAGCTTTACCTCAAAAAGTCCATCAAAGATTTGTTCATCAACTGAGCACTTGCTTTATAAGTTGCTTCTAAGGTGCTCTGTTGACGCGTGAGGTCGGTGAATAGCTCTGCGACATCAGCATCTTCAATTTTACTTTTGTATTCTGCGTTAAGTAACTTTGTCTTTTCTATATTTTCAAAAGCGTTGTCTATTGAATTTATTGTGGAGCCTATCGTTGTTCGAATTTGAACAAGCTTATCCATATCTTTGTCTATAACTGGTAAAAGACCCTGAATTATTTCGGGGTTATTTGTGTTTAAGGCATCTTCCAAGGCCTGAATATGTTGGATAATGTTTCTTTGAGCCTTCTCGGTTGTGATTTGGTCCTCAGAGGCTAAAGTTCTGTTTACTTCAAACTTAGGTTCTTCTACTTCTTCACCATTAATCTTAGGTGCAGGTGGAAGCTTTGGCTCTCTATCGGCCATTTTAGTTTCCCCGTCAGGGAAAAAAACTTCTTGTCCACTAAAAGATATTGGAACAAAAAAGTCTTTGCTCACCTCAATATTTGTTGTTTTGTCATCGCCTAGAAACTTTCCATTCTCATCAAATGGCTTGGTTAAGTTCTTGTGGCCAGCGAAGATGTACTTGTTACCCATTCTTCGGTTGCCAATACTTATCATTTGTTTTTTTAGTTGTTCGACTTCCTTGGCAACACTCTTTCTAATGTCTGCATCATAGAAGTTTGAGGCCTGACCAATAGCAAGCTCTTTTGCTTTGGACAAAATATTTGTGAGCTCTTCAACAGCATTCTCGGTAAAAGCTAACTGTGCTTTGGCAAAGCTGATATTTCTCCCAAATTGTTCATTGTCTATATCTTGTGATCGGATTGACAGAAGTTCAGTGTTTCCTATCGGATCGTCCGAGGGCTTTTGGACACGTTTAAGGTTTGATCCTTTAAGTTGAAGATCTTCAAGTCTAGACTTAGTTTTTCCAACAGCGTGGTTTATTGCGTGAAAAGAACTTTGTTCGGAAACTCTAGTCATCTAATCACCTCATCATTCCTAAAACACTATCAAACATTTCATCAGCAGCTTTTATAACTCTAGCACTGGCATCATATGAGTGTTGATATTTAACGAGGTTGGCCGTCTCCTCATCTAGAGAGACGCCAGAAATACGCTGTTTTATAGACTTTGCCTGGGCAAGTATGCCGGCAGTTTGTTCTGTATCGATTTTAGTTTTAGCTGTTGTAAGGCCGATCTTCCCAACAGCCTTGAGATAACCCTCTTCTAGAGTTGTATCACCTTTTCCAAGTACTTTCTCGTGTTGAAGCTTGGAAATCGCGATTGCCACTCTGTTATCTCCTGGAGCATTTGGAGCTAGGGCCGTTGAAATGTTATTTAGATCACCTTTAATTTCGTCGGCCAATTCAATATATTCAGCTGCTCTATCTTTGGCCAGGGGCTCCTTAAAGAAATTTATACCGGTTACAACCCCCGCACTTCCGTCATTAATGACGTTGCCGTTTTGATCTGTAGGAAGCTCTTTATTGGCAAAACCCCTTCTATGAACAGCATTCGTTGATTTTGCAAGCCCGTGTGCTAGTTCATCAAGTTCACCTCTAAGAAACTCAATGTCTTCGTTTCTGGTTTTAACTAAGGCTGAAAGTTTTCCTTTTTTAAGGTTGTCTGAGATCGATAGGTTGGTTTGTGCTTCGAAGAAGATATCGACTTTTCCCTCGGAATCTCTTCCATTTCCACTAGTACCCATTACTTTGCCGGCCTTAAGCCTGTTAACAGCTCCACCTGCAACCAAAGAACCTGTATTGGCAATATTTACAACATACTGACCTTTCTCATCTTCATATGTGTTCACACTAAAATATTCAGAAAGTAGGCGAGTTGCCTCATCTCTCTGATCGCGCAGGTCACCAGTTTCCCCGCCAGCATTTTCCAAGCGAATGATCTCTTTATTTAGATAGGCGATCTTTTCAGCTGATTGATTTATGTCTTCAATTGAACGGCTTAGCTTTGTATCAATACCTTCTTTAACCCTTGTTATCGATTCGTTTATTCTATGAAAATCTTTGACCACAAGTTGGGCATTGTCCCTCACCATTGTTCTTACAACTTCATTTTCCGGTTGGTTGGCAAGTTCTCTGAAAGCGTTGAAGAAGCGGTTTAAAATTTTGTTCATCCCTTCACTATTTATTTCATTAAAGATCTCTTCAACTTGTGTAAGCTGGTCTGTCCTTTCTTTATTAAATTCGTGATTTGAGATTGAGTTGTTAAGCTTCTTTTCAGCAAGAGCGTCGTGGGTTCTCTTAATGCTTCGAATGTTTACACCACTACCTACGACATAATCACCTTCGGAAATCGGTGTTCCAGACTCAGTGGTGACCCGCTGGCGAGAGTAGTTTTCATTGTTTGCATTGGCGATATTGTGCGACGTAGTCGCCATGGACTTCTTTGAAGTGGATAGGGCTGAATGTCCAATACTAAATAAGTCGGAACCCAATGCTATTCCTTATTTGCTTAAAGTGCTACGTGTTACCCCGTTGGAGCCGTAGGTTTTAAATTGTTTTTTTCCTCCAGAGAAACTCTCTTTCAGTTCTCTTAGAGATATAAGGGCCTTGTTTAAAAAGACCTGGTTTTTCTTGTTTTGTGCCTGAACTTTTTCAACAATATCGATGAGAATAAGGTTAAGCTTCTCTATTCTTTCGGCATTGTTGTGTTGACCATTGGTTTTTAAGAACTCAACCAAGGTGTTGACCTTGAAAATGTTGGCGTCTTCCCATTGTGCATTCAATTCTTTGACAAGCGCTTGGCGTTGTTTGTCGAGCTTCTCAATATCTTTAATCACAATACTTTTCTGCTCAATAGACTCGTCAAGCTCGTCCATGTCGCTTGCAAGCAAGTGGGTGTACTCATCACAAGTCAGTTCAAATAGCCTTGTATGAAGAGAGCATTGTTCTTGCCAAAGGTCAGCAATTGCCTCTGATTGAAGTTGCAATTTTAATTCTTGGGCGCCATCCATGGTTACCTCTTTGGTGTATTTTAGTACTCAGTTTGAAGGACTTTATCTGCAAGAGCGTCGTAGTCCATTTCGTAAGTTCCTGCCTGAATACGTGCTTTTAGGTCAGCAATCTTAGCTTGGTTGTCTACCGGCTCCGAGGCATCTACAGCTTTTTTAATTTTAGAAAAGTCTTTAATTGACTCAGGTATGCTCACTTTGGCATCTTTGGCCGTCTTTGTTCTAATCTCTTCGGCCCTATCATAGGTGTTTCGGTGAACATTTCCAGCTTTCCTTAATCTTGCAGCTTCTTTTTGTGCCGTTTTAGAGTTTGGAAAAAATGGCGCTCTGGTGTCGATGCTATTGCTCATTGCTCTCTCCTTGTTTGGAGTCAACTTCCTGTTGGTAAGCGTTTATGGCATGCTTGCTAGGCATCCCGACTCTCATATGTTTAGGATATATTTGGTCTAGGATTACGTCCTTTAATCCTATTCCATTTTCTGTATCGGCCATTATCTTGGCACGTTCGTGATCCATTAAAGATTTGTAGTACTTAGTTGCACTGCTGTCTGGCTCAGTGCTTTTCACTGTCTTGCGCATTTCGTTTAACATGTGATTGATGAATTGAGTTTCCATCCCATGGGCTACATCCATGTACTCTTTAGGCACATTTTCGTACTTGGCGGCTGCCTTTTTTGCACGTGCCTGCATGTGGGAATTTTGATTGATGGAATTTATCTTTTCTGACATCAAACCTTCCTGGTTCACTTTTTTCGGCCTTCTTCCTGATGGCCTTTCTTCATATTTAGTATAACATCAATTCACCGCGACATTCCATAAAAAAATATGGTTTAAGTCCAGAAATTGACACTATATGAGTTCTAACTCGGCAATTAATGCCCCATTTTTCTTCAAAGTTTGAAAAATAGAGATTAAGTCGTCTGGACTTGTTCCAATTGCATTAAGTGCATTTACAAGATCTTTTAAGGTGGTCTTTTTCTCCATCATAAAGAGGCTGCCTGGTTTGCCTTCACCTTCTTCACCAACATTTATTGTAAGATCTCCATGGCTAATTGCCACTTTATGAAGAGTGATCTCTCCGCCGGCCACAATTGTACCTGTCTTTTCGTTTATTACTATTTTTGCCTTCTGGTCTTGGTTGATTCTATAGTTTTCAAGAATCGCAATAAGGTCTACAACTCTTCTTTGATAACTTGGAGGTACCACTAGATCAATTGTGGCAGAGTCTGAGGCACTGGCAAATTTGCCTCCGAGGTTCTCGTTAATCGTTTTAACAACCCTTGCGGCCGTAGTAAAGTCAGGTGTATTTAGTGCCATTCTTAACGACTTCTTATCGTTAAAATTCATTTTTACTTCCTGCTCAACTGTCGCTCCGTTTGGAATTGCAGCAGTTGTGGCAAACTTGGCCCCTTGCTTTAATCCACCAATACTAAGTGCTCCGCTTGCAATGGCGTAAACTTTTCCATCTCCACCTTTGAGGGGAGTTACAAGGAGTGTTCCTCCACCCAGTGAGCTTGCATCTCCAATTGATGAAATCGTGACATCAATCTTTTGCCCGCTCCTCGCAAAAGCAGGAAGCTTTGCTGTAACGATGACCGAAGCTACGTTTGCAGAACTTACTTCTTGAACGGGGTCAAGACCTAAGGTCTGAAACATCTTTTTTAAAGAGTTATTGGTAACTTCACCACCACTGTCTCCTGTGCCATTTAATCCAATGACTAGTCCGTATCCAATTAGAGGATTGTCTCTTACTCCCTTAATTGTGGCGATATCCTTTAATCGGTTATCGGCAAACGCGGAGCTGAAAAGGGAGATAAATAGGAAAGTGGAGAAAAGCTTCATTAATACCTCAATACTCTAATTTTAGGTTCTAAAATGCGATCTGATTTTACCGTGTCGTTGTCAGTTATGTCTTTTCTAGAGACCAGTGCCTGTATCTCTACGTATCTTTTTGCATCCTTAAATAGGACTTCTTTTCTACCACGAACGAGCAAGTAGTCTTTGTTTACGGACTCAATAACTTGAGTTGAAATCTTGTCGTGAACTTTTTGATCTTTTCCATCAGAAGCAGGCTCATTATCATTATTTTCCTGAACTTCAGTGTCTGCTGTCTCACTTTGGGACTTCTTTTTCTTTGGCGGGTCTGGGTAGGCCCGCTTAAGCTCTTCGGTTATATCGTCTTTAAGTTTTGAAAGAACGTCTATAATAACAATGTCCCCGGGGCGTTTAATGTTGTTTGTAACAAAGAGAAAACTCTCACTGTTTTTTCCAGACCAAAGACTGCCTGAATCGTCGTTGTCTTTTAAATCCTCTGCTCTGGCCCTTGGGTTTCCATATTGTCTTTTCACACGAGGCATCAGATTTTTAGGCGTTCTCTGACCACCTAAAGTTACAGGATTCTCAATCGGCCTTCTGTCATTTGCTCTGTCAAGCATTGCTGGATTTTGTTGGTAGTAACTTTGTAATGCTTGAGAGCGTTGGGCCCTATTCTCTCGGTTAATTTGTTTATGCAAACTCTTAACATAAGATGAACAGGAGCAAAGAAAAATGGTTAACAATACTAAGAGCGCAGCTTTCATAGTTCAACTAATACCTTATTTTGATCAATTACCTTCCCGGTAAGGACTTTTTTCGTTTTAGAGTTAAATAACCTTATTAGATCGCCAAGCTTTCCATTTTCTCTTGCTATAGCTTTAGTTTTGAGTGAAAGGCCATCTGATTTTATTAGTACATCCACCTTGTTGTTGTATTTAATAAGGTTTTTCAAAACTAAATCGTTTTGTTTAAGGAGGCTTCCTTTTCGAATTGGCCGGCGCGACTTATAAAATTTGAGATTACTGACATCGCTAAAGAGAGCAACTTTGCCACTGTCGACTCCATAAGTTTGTTCCAATATTGAGTCATCTAGGTTTTCTGAGAATGCTGCAATATCAGTTTTAACCATGAAGCCTTTTCTTTTAATTTTTATCTTACCACTTAACCAAACTGTTTTTCCGTTGATGAGAAGCTTTATATTCTTGTCCCCTGGGCGGTCACAGTTGCCACACTCAACAGATAAAGTATCGTTATTTTCAAGATTAATGCTGGCATTGCCATATAAACTTGATAATGAATCAATTACGAGGTCCTTATTGTTAAGACTTTCAGCAATAAAATCTTTTGCATCTACAACCTCTATTTGATTGGAGAATTTCATTGAAAGGCCATACTCTGATTCAAATAGCTGAGAGAGGTGCCTTGGGTTTAGTCTTCCTGAAGCACTTGAAATAAACTTAATAAAACGATTTTTCGCGTTGTCTGGACAGTTGGTGCTCTTTATAAATGATGAGTCCAAAATCTTATTGATTTTAAAAACTCGCTCACTAGTCTGCATAAGGCACTCTTTGGAAAGTGCCGTGCTGGTAATTAGAAAAAGATTTAGAAAAAGTGTTTTTAACATATTACCTAATATTATTTACGGTTTGGAGCATTTGATCAGCTACACCCATAACTTTGGAGTTCATCTCATACGCCCTTTGGGCCTTAATCATATTTGTCATTTCATTCATGATGCTGACATTGGAGGACTCAAGGCTTCCTTGTTGAATCGCCCCAGAGTTCTCTGTTCCCGCGATGTTTTGAATTGCTTCGCCACTAGCAGTAGTCACAATCGCCAGATTGCCACCTTTGTCAGAGAGTCCAGCTGGGTTGACGAAAGTGAACACTGGTATGACACCAAGCTCTACTGGTGCTGTTTGATTTGTGAGGTAAGCTTGAACTTGCCCGCCTTCCGAAACATTTAAGCTTTTGGTGTTTGGTGGAATTGTAATGCCGGGAAGGAGAGGGTAACCATTTCTCGTTTTGAGTACTCCTTGAGCATCAACGGTGAAAGAGCCGTCTCTAGTGTACATTATTTGATCTCCAACCTGAACACCGAAGAACCCATCGCCCATAATCATTAAGTCATATGGCCTGTTAGTGATTTGTGGGCTGCCCATTGTGTGCTGGCGCCTTGTTGCCGAAACTTTCGCTCCAGAGCCAACCTGATGGCCTACTGTGTACTCTGTATTATTGCTTGATCGACCACCGGCCTCTTCAACTGTTTCGTAGAGAAGGTCTTCAAATTCAGTTCTTTGAGCTTTGTATCCGGTGGTGTTAACGTTGGCTATGTTGTTTGAAATCGTGTTCACTTGGGACTCTTGGGCGGCCATTCCTGTCGCTGCGGTATTTAGAGCTCTAAGCATGGCGATTGAGTTCGTTGAAAAACTAGCACTGATAAAAATTGTAAAAATCTTAGCGAACATGTTCATAGTAAACTCCTAAAACCTTGCTATATCGTTTGCGGCTTTGCCAGAAATACTGTCATAAGTGTTTATGGCCTTCTGGATATTTTCAAAATGTCGATGTGCCTTGATTAATTCTGACATTTCTTGAATAGCGTTTACGTTTGAGCCCTCCATAAATCCCTGATTTACGGTAGTAGAAATACTTTCACGCTTAACATTCTTGGAATCGTTATTAATGAACAAAGCGTTGCCCTGTTTTTTTAAGGCATGAATGTCTTTGAATTCAACAACTGAAATCTTTCCGAGTACTCCCTGATTTGAAAAAATCTCTCCTTCTTTGGATACAGAGATTCGTGTTTTAGGTGGGACCTTAATGATTCTTTTGGAAATATCGCCAATATCGGAAATTTGGGCAGGTTGATCTCCTCCTTGAGATCCATCTGCCTTAGGTGGGGATAAAAGCTTGTAGCCTCTATCCGTCACAAGTTCTCCATCCTTGGATACTGCAAAGTTTCCTTTTCTTGTAAATCTGATGCCGGTGGGTGTCAAAACTTCAAAAAAGCCTTTTCCAAATAAGGCCATATCAAGTGGATTGTTTGTTGGCTTTAAATCTCCCTGCTCAAAGTTTGTGTAACTTCCATCAACTTTAACGTAGGCGTTTTCTGCTCCTTGGCTTCGATAAAAGTCATCGGGACTCCACTCCTTATTGGGAAGATCGATGTCATCACTTCCCTTGGTAAGAGCAGTGAGATGTTCTTTAAACACGAGCCTGTCTTTTTTAAAGCCTGCCGTATTTGCGTTCGCTATGTTATTGGCAATAGTCTCAACCTTCCTCTGCTGAGCAATCTGACCAGATAGCGGCACCCAAATATTTTTCAAATTGTCCTCCTGACATTTTGGCCAGATTCATCCTAAATCTAACCTCCCCAAGATTTTAGCAATCCCTATGCCAAAAAATCAGCTATCGGAAAAAATGTCCACAGAGGCTAAGTGTATGAAATTGTATGGTGGAGTGTTTCGAGTGGTGATATTTTGACGCGTATGACAGGTGCAAAAATGACCTGGAAAGTACTTAAAAACATGGAATAGGTTCGTCTTTTCAGTCTCTTAGCTTTTATACTGGGAATATATATGTTAAATCTTAGAAAATGATCTAAGTGACAGAAAAAAAATTCCTGTGTCATTTTTTTGACCTGTGGGAGAGATATATGAGTAAACAAAAAAAATTTGAAACTGCCCTTGAAAAACTTGAATCAATTGTTGAGGAACTTGAGGGGGGAGAGCTTGGACTTGATGACAGTATTAAGAAGTTCGAGAATGGTATAAAGCTCTACCAAGATTGCCGTGGACTCCTTAAAGATGCAGAGAAGAAAATTTCTATTTTGACTGATACACTAAAAGAAGAGCAGTACGAAGAAGAAAATTAATGAATGTGTCCGTTTCATTATTAGCAGCCATACTTTTACTATGGGGATGTTCTCATATTGGCGAACCTGAGAAAAACTCACTTAGTGTTGTCGATTTTGAAGATATGGGCCCAAGAAAAGTAGTCCAAATTGAGAATAAAAAAAGTATAGATTATGGCCCACCACTGGAAGGCGACGAGGGCCTTGAAGGGGAGGACTCAAACAACCGTCCAGTTCTAGCTCTAGATCTACTTCCTAGCCTATACTTCTCTATCGGATACGTATCCACAATCAAGGAATTAGAAAAGAAAAACATTCGAGTCGACATTGTCAGCTCTTTTGGTTTCAGCTCTGTAGTTGCCGCACTTTATGCAAAATATGGCACGGCCAATATGGTTGAATGGAAGATGTTTGAGCTTTTTCAAAAACTAGGCGATAAAAAACCGTTTAGTACTGAATGGAGAAATATCCTAAACAGCTTTACAGAGAAAGAGTTTAAGGAACTCAAATTAAATCAGTTGCAAAAAGTTCTAATAATTCCGCACATTAAAAGTGGAGAGATAAGACTCGACTTAAGTGA
This sequence comes from uncultured Bacteriovoracaceae bacterium, assembly GCA_950070535.1. Lineage (GTDB taxonomy): Bacteria > Bdellovibrionota > Bacteriovoracia > Bacteriovoracales > Bacteriovoracaceae > UBA845. The sequence continues at coordinate 38,134 of CATMLK010000026.1, forward strand.
GAAGGTTAGTGATGCAATTTCAAAGGCGGTAAACCTATCAAATAAGAGCAGTCTTATGACTTTTAATCGATATGATTACTCCAAAAAGTTGGCAAGCTATGGTGCCGACCACATATTTAGGATTAGTCTTCTGCCAGAAAAGATCTCTTTTAAGCGACCAGATGGATTTCTGTTTGGAGTGTTTTCTCGTATTAAAAGCTCGACTCATGAAGACACATTTTCCGCCAATTTAAAATCGTCGGACTATATGGATGCTCTGGAGAATATCTCTGACTATCTAAATCTGGTGAAGACTCCAAACGAAGCTTTTGCAAAAATGGTATTTGAGACCGTTAGCTTAGAAGCAGGCAATAATTAGAGCCTGTATTTGAAATTAATTTGCTTTATACTCTTAATAAAAAGGATTTGTTTTGAGACCTTTCATAAAATTTTTGTTGGCCCTAGCCTCACTTGGTTTTTTAGGTGGGCTCTTTGTTCTTGGGCTAATTGTTTCAATATCTTTCGATTTGCCACAGATTAATACTCTTGCAGATTACAATCCACCAATCCCTTCTAGAATATACTCAAAAGATGGGGAGCTTTTATTGGAACTTGCAAAAGAAAGAAGGGAGATCGCACGCTTTGAAGAGTTTCCAAAGAGGATCGTAAACGCATTTTTAGCTGCGGAGGATGACAACTTTTATAACCACTCAGGCGTGGACTACATTGGAATCGCTAGAGCAATGGTGAAAAACATCAAGGCCGGCAGAATTGTTCAAGGAGCCTCAACCATCACTCAGCAGGTTGCAAAATCGTTATTGCTATCAAGCGAGAGGACATACACTAGAAAAATTAAAGACCTTCTCTTGGCTAAAAAGATTGAGGACAAATTCACTAAAGAAGAGATCTTGTTCCTATATCTGAATCAAGTCTATTTGGGTGGGGGCTATTATGGAGTGAAAGCAGCCTTCAAAGGATACTTCGATAAAGAGCTTACTGAGGCCACCATTGCAGAATCTGCTCTTATTGCTGGCCTTCTTGTCGCTCCTGGCAGGTATAGTCCTTACGTAAATCCTCAATACGCAAAAACAAGGCAAAAGTACGTTCTAAAAAGAATGTTTGATACAGGCAAAATTTCTAAAGAAGAGTATGAAAGTGCTCTTGCTGAAGATATCCGAATGAAGTCCAGAGAGCCAAACCTTATGAAGGCCGGCTACTTTACTGATTGGATAAGACAAAGACTGCTAGAGGAGTATGGCGAAGAAGAGTTCTTAACTGGAGGCTATGAGGTCACGACAACACTTGACTGGTCACTTCAAAAAAAAGCCGAAGATGAAGTACTTGAGGGTGTCAAGGCAATAGACAAAAGACAGGGATTTAAAGGACCCATCGAAACATGGGAGGATGAAGACCAGGTCAAAGAAAATCTGATAAAACAGCGGAAAGAAATTTATGAAGAGTCGTCATATCATTTCACTTTTAAAGCGGATGGAACGACTCAGCCTGAATATGAGTATCAAGAAGGAGAGATTGAAAATGCTCTCATCTATGAAAAAGAAGAGTTTGCCCAATCAAAGGGCAAGTGGAAGAACTATTTGGAAATTGGAATTAATCCAAATGATGAGTTTCTAAAGTTAGTGGAAGTTGGCAAAAACTACAACGCCATGGTCACTAGAGTAAGTGATAGCCAAAGAATGATCTATGTTAGTTTGGCCGGTGTAAAGGGGATGATTCCTTATGAACATTTTCGCTGGGCCCATGAAAGAAATATCACAGAGGAAAGACACTATTGGTCCTATGTCACTAGGCCTGAAACAATACTTAAAAAAGGCGATGTTGTTAATGTGAAGGTTCTTGGAGCGCCTAGGTCTGTATTTAAGTATCTTCACTCCCACTTTAGGAAGAGATTAAAGGATGAGCAAACCTTGGAAACCTTTAAAAAACAGCAATTTTTCCTGATGGCACTTGATCAGGAGCCAGATGCCCAAGGAGCTCTACTGGCTATTTCCCCACACACTGGTGAAATAATCTCAATGGTTGGCGGAAGTGACTTTGCAAAGTCCCAATTTAATAGGGCCGTACAGTCAAACAGGCAACCTGGCTCAGCGTTTAAGCCTTTACTCTATGCTGTGGGCCTTGAAAATGGCTTCACTCCAAGCTCAATGCTTCTTGACTCCCCACAGGCGTTGGGCGGTGTGGATGATAGTTTGAGCTGGAAGCCTAGAAACTATGACGGCAAGTTTAAGGGGGAGATGTCCTTTAGGAGGGCCTTGGAGACAAGCCGAAATATCCCCACTATCCGCTTAACTCAAGATGTAGGTGTTTCAAAGATTATTAATTTTGTTGAGAGGATTAAGGTAGATGCTGACTTGCCAAAGGATTTAAGTGTCTCTTTGGGATCTTTTGGCATCAACCTCCTAGATCTTGTTAAGACATATGCTATTTTTCCAAATGGCGGGAAAAAAGTTAAAATTAAATCCGTTCTATCAGTTAAAGACAGATACGGAGATCTTGTTGACTTTGAAAAGAAAGACAAGATCAAAGAGATTATAGAAGCTTCAGAGTTGGAGCTTGCCGAAAATGATGAAGTAAAAAAAGGTCCAGACTCCTTTGAAGACATTTCGGGAGAAGAAGCCGTTGGTGAGAAAGAGTTAGATTCTGAGCAGACTCCAGAAGAGAAAATTAATCCCTTTTTGGCCAGTCTAGATGAGGATCAGGTTTATGATCCAAGGCTAGCGTACTTAATGACAAACCTTTTAAAAGGGGTTGTCGAAAATGGAACTGGAAGAGGTGCAAGAAGTATTGGTTCATACATTGGCGGAAAGACTGGTACTACAAATAATTACGTGGATGCTTGGTTTTTGGGTTTTTCATCAAAAGTTGTTACAGGAGTGTGGACAGGGTTTGATGATAACCAAACTTTGGGCTGGGGTGAAACAGGTGCTAAGTCAGCTCTGCCTATATGGAAAAACTACATGGAATTGGGAATAAAAAAGTATGGTGAAACAGACTTTCCAATTCCTGGTGGAATAGTAAATGTGGCAATAAATCCTGAAACTGGAAAACTGGCAAGCTCAGGTTCTTCAAAGTCTTTTATGGAAGCTTTTGTTGAAGGAACTGAACCTGGTGCGGCAAAAGACACCTTCGAAGAGCCTTCTGAAGACTTCTCAGACTCATTTTTAGAGGATGAAGAGTACTATATTTCACAGTAATTCTTTCCATTAAAATTCCTCGCTAATTGTCCGATAAGTTAGCGAGGATAAAAATCTATGGAAGGTTCAACGAACTCAATAAAATTCACATCAAGGCTATGGCGTTTTTCCGCTGTCTCTGTAGCTGTACATCTAGCTTTTCTTTTTTTGAGTTTAGAAATGCCCACGCACAGGCCAAGTAGTGAGCAAAACACCAAAAAGCTCGTCATAAAGCTTTTAAATAAATCCTCAAAATCAAAGCAGGTGGTGCAAACAGACGCCTCTAAAAAAGCGAATCCTCCTAAGGACGCGAAATTTTTGGGAAAACAAAATACAAACTTCGAGCGAGAGTCAAAAGCGAGAAAGACGGGACAACATAAAGCAGCTGGCAAGGGCAGCAGAGATGCGGTGGCAAATCTTTCAAGTCAAAAGGCAATTCAACCTAAGAGCAAGAAAGTGAGTTTTTCAGATCTTGGAGTAAAGAAAATAATGCGTCCCAAAAATATGGATCGTTCGAATCAAAGGCTTAACCAGGCAAAAAAAGGCCTTAAGAATGGAAAAGTTAGTCAGACTGGTTTAGCGAGATCTAGTGATTTTATTGAAGAAGTGCCCCTTGGAGATTTCACCAGACTTAATACTCAAGAGTTTAAGTTCTATGGCTTTTATCACCGTATTAGGCAAAAGCTGGAGCAGTTTTGGGGGGCGAAACTTCAGGAAGAAATGGAGAGGCTATATCGATCAGGGAGAACGATTGCGAGTGGACGAAACCTATTAACATCACTTGTTATTAAGATGAATTCAAAAGGTGAAATTGTTCACATTCAGCTTAACTCTACAAGTGGTGTGCAGGAGCTTGATGAGGTGGCAATTACTAGTTTTAATGAAGCCGGACCTTTTCCAAATCCACCCAAAAATATGTTGAAAGATGGTGTTGCCACTATCAAATGGGGTTTTGCGGTTACATCAAACTAATATTAGTGTTGAGGTGGCTCGCCCCTAAGCATTGCTTTTAGCCTATCGATACCTTCCATTGTGACATAATCGGCCCAAATGGAATCGAGTTCACGGATTGCTTCAATTACTTGAAGTGCTGCTTGGTCCCTAGAGATTTTTTGGGACTCCGCTAGAATTGAGATACTCTTGTTGATAGCTTCAATTGCCGGAGATTGGTTAATTTTTGCTAATCTTTCTTCATAGCTGTTATCAATCTTTTTTTCTTTGCTTTTGATGATAGCTGTATTTAGAAGCTGAATAGATTCCATTAACGTTTGCCCTTATGAAAACTGTTGTTCAACAGAGGTTTGAAGTTGGGTGAGTATGCGCCCTAGTGAAAAAACAGTAAAGAGAATTTTCTGGAAGAAGAAAAAATTTTAGGGATTTGAAATCTTGAGAAGTTGTTGAAAAAAGGCCAATAGAGCTATTATTGACCTTTCAATGGTTTAAGAAGGATTTAGCTATTGGTTTCACAAAAAGCTTTGTACTTTTGGGCACTAAGTAAATTTTCCACTTGACTTGAATCAGACATTTTAATTTTTACAAGCCATGCTCCAAATGCGTTTTCATTAAGCTTCTCTGGAGAGTCTTCGACTTCTTCATTCTTCTCTAAAACGCTACCAGATAAAGGCGTGTATAGATCACTTACCGATTTAATACTTTCAACAACACCAAAGCTGTCACCGTCTTCGAACTCTGTTTCACTTTCAGGTAATTCCACAAAAACAATATCTCCAAGTGAAGATTGAGCAAAGTCAGTTATTCCGATTGTCGCCACATCACCTTCGATGGAAATCCACTCATGCTCTTCGGTGTAATAAAGATTTTCAGGTATTGTACTCATTATTTATGTCCTCCCTTAACAAATGGGCCTTTGTGTTTTTGGGCCTTGAATTTCTTTCCTCTGATATCTATAAACAATTCAGAGTCAGAAGTATATTTTTCTTTGTTCACTCTGGCCATCGCTATGCCTTTCCCTATTACTACAGACATACTACCTGAGGTGACCTCGCCGATAACTTCGCCATTTGAGTCCTCAACTTTATATCCAGTTCGAGGAATACCTTTATCTAAAACAAGCTTTAAGTTTGTGAATTTTGCTTTGGCATTTAATAAGGAATCTTTTCCAAGAAAGATGTCTTTATCAAACTTAACGGTCCACTTTAAACCAGCATCTAGCGGAGTTATTTCATCTGTAATCTCTTGACCGTAAAGTGGAAAGCCCACCTCTAGTCTAAGAACGTCTCTTGCCCCAAGTCCACATGGAGTTACATCTTTGGCCAGCAATTTAGACCATAAACCCATAATTTCAGCGTGAGAAGCAAATATTTCAAATCCGTCTTCACCTGTGTAACCTGTTCTAGCATAAATAGTTGGTGTGTCGCCTGTGTCTTTTACTTGGAGTGAATAGTAAGGGATGTCTTCCAAGTCTGAATCTATACTCTTTAGTATTTCAAAGGAGTTTGGACCTTGAAGAGCGATTAAAGAGTAGTCTTCGGATCGATTTGTTAGCTGAACATCAAAACATTGGGCCTTTGAGCTAATGAAGTCCCAGTCCTTTTGTAGATTTGAAGCATTTACACAAATCATCACAAACTGGTTTGAGATTTTGTAAGCGATTAGATCGTCTACAACAGTGCCATTTTCTCTACAAAGAGGTGAGTACACTGCCTTTAACTCTTCTGCAGGCAAAAAACTGTTTGTAATTAAAAAGTCCACGAATTTTGCAGCGTCCTCTCCCTTTACAAAAAATTCGCCCATGTGACTAACATCGAACATTCCTGCAGAGTTTCTTACTGCAAGGGCCTCTTGTTTAAGGTTTGAGTATTGAATAGGCATCTCAAAGCCGCCAAATTCAACCATCCTTGCACCTAGATCAATGTGGGAATCATATAAAGATGTTCTTTTCATTTCTATTTAGCCTTTTCTTGACCGCTCTGCGGACTTTATTAAATTTTCCATTAAAGATATTACTGTCAAGGGTCCCACGCCGCCGGGTACAGGAGTGATTGCAGAGACTAATTCCTTAACATTCTCGAAATCAACATCACCGCATATTTTACCATTTCTGTCCTTGGAAATTCCGACATCAACAACTACTTGTGCCAAACTTTTATTGAAAAACTCAGAAGTTAAAAATCTGGGGTTTCCAACAGCACTAATAATGATATCGGCGTTGCGGGTATGTGAAATCAGGTTTTTAGTTTTAGAGTGACATACGGTCACTGTTGCTCCGAGGTTTTGCAGCATCAATGATAAAGGGCGTCCGACTATGAGGCTTTTACCTATAATTACAACATTTTTTCCAAGGGTATCTACTTTGTTACTTCTGAAAAGTTCTAGGACACCCATAGGGGTACAAGGGATAAAAAACGGATCTTTTCCCTTGTAGATATCAACAATCGTCTGTCCACCAAAGCCATCCACATCCTTGTAAGGGTTGATTAAGGATGTCACATCAATATCTTGAAGATGTTTGGACACCGGGAGTTGCACAAAACAGCCATGGATTAGCGGATCATTATTCATAGAGTCTACTTCAGAAAGAAATTGATCCTTTTTAATCGTACTAGGAAGTTGTAAGAGCTCGAAATCACATTCTAGCTTTTTGCAGGTTCTTTCTTTTATTCCTACATAAACCAAGCTTGCTGGGTTTTCACCCACCAAGATCACTTTCATCTTAGGCCTAATGCCCTTCTCTTTTAGCTTCTGAACTCTTTTAGAAAGTAATTCAAGCTTGTTTTCCACTATATTTTGAGTGCTAAGAATAGTTGTCATATTTGCAAAATATATTAAAAAAACGGCATTTGACAGGGAAAATTAGACACGAAAATTCAAATACTTGCTAAAAATGCTAAAGTTTTTTGTGCTCAATTCGATATGTAGTTACAATTGAGTAAATCACTCTGAGGAAATTGGAATGAATAAAAAGTTTGAATGCACAATATGTAAACATTATGGAAGGCACACCTTTGATAAGTCTACACTTGAAAGGCAAAGCCTCTATGACGACTCAGGCAATCCAATTCCAGTTATATTATGTAGAAACCATGCTGTTCAGCTATTTCAATCAGGTCAGAAAAAATTCCTGGTATCCCATTACCGAATTCTCAACGATCTCATCGCGTCTGATGAAATGAAGTTTCTTGAGTTAATGGAACGCACTGTTAGGGCGAACTTGGACATGATCTCATAATCCTTCTAGTGGACTAAAAGCACAAACATTCGTATTATCGGAGAAAAAGGTTTCAATTTGCTTGTATTGGGAATTGACCCGGGCTCCATTACCACTGGATGGGCACTTCTGAAAGGCCAGGGAAAAAGAATAAGTGTTGTAGATTCTGGCGTTTTGCGATTTAACGGTAAAGACAAGTTTTTAGATAGATTGACGGAGATTAAAAGCTCATCGACGAGCCTAATTGAGAATCTCTCTCCTGATGCAATTGCATTTGAATCGTTAATTTACGTTAAAAGTCCACAGGCCCTAATAAAGCTCGCCCAAACGCGCGGAGTTATTCTCTCTGCCTGCGTGGAAAAATATAAAAATAGAATCTTTGAGTATTCTCCTAACGCGATAAAATCCATTGCTGCAGGCCATGGGCATGCAGATAAGGAAGGAGTGAGAAAGTTTCTGGATATGACCATTGGCAAGAGAGAGTACGAAACCCATGACGAAAGTGATGCGGTGGCCATCGCTATGTGCCACCTCCTAAATTCAAGAAGAGTTGACAAAAAAACCGTCACACGTGGTTCGTCGGGACTTGCAAAGGCATTAGCACACAAAATAGGAAGTTAGAATGATTGGGTATTTAGAAGGAACTACTATATTTTCAGATGGGAAAAAATTGATATTAAACACCAATAGCGGTGTTGGCTATGAGGTGAATTATGCGTATTTTTCCAGTCCTGGCGAGACAACAAAAGTATTTGTTCACCACAGTATTAGTGAAAATGACCAAAGCCTTTGGGGGTTCAAAACGGTTGAAGAGAAAGCTATGTTTGAGCTACTAAAGTCAGTTAACAAGGTTGGGCCTTCAAAAGCTTATCCGCTAGTCACCCAGGTTGGTATTTCAAACCTTGTGACGGCAATTGTGTTCGAGCAAAAAGAAGTGCTAACACAGGCACAGGGGATAGGAAAAAAAATGGCAGAGCAGATAATTTTAAGTCTCAAAGACAAGATCCAGAAATTGGATATCGGTAAAATTTCTGTGTCTGAGAAATTAAAGCCCCAAATGGCCTCGGGGGATGAGAAGGTTGTTAAGGATGCAATCCAAGCTTTGGAAAGCCTAGGTTACAGTGAGAAAATTGTTGCGCCTATTGTTGGCAAAAATTATTCAGAAGACGTCGGGACAAGTGAGGAACTAATTAAACTTGTTCTTAGGGAGCTATAAGAATGCATGAGGAGCGTTTCCTTTCAGATTCAATTAAAAACAGTGAAGTTGAGCACGATACCAAACTTAGACCTCAAAACTTCAATGAGTATGTAGGGCAAAAGAGAGTTGTTGAGAATGTCGAGCTAATGGTTAAATCTTCAGTTAAGAGAAAGGCTGCCATGGATCACGCCTTGTTGTCTGGACCTCCTGGCCTTGGGAAAACATCATTGGCAATGTTAATTGCAAAAAATATTGGAAGTGAGCTTCATGTTATATCTGGTCCGGCCATAGAGAAAAAAGGTGACCTTGCTGCTGTACTTACTAATCTTGCTCCTAGGGATGTCTTATTTATAGATGAAATCCATAGAATGCATATAAGTGTTGAGGAGATTCTTTACTCCGCAATGGAAGATTACCGGTTGGATATTTTAATTGGGCAAGGAGCATCTGCCAGAACAATGCAAATTGATTTAGTCCCATTCACACTTGTTGGAGCAACAACTAGAAGTGGACTTTTATCAAATCCTTTGAGAGATCGTTTCATGGCACACCTGCACTTTGACTACTATGATGTAGAAGAGCTTGCTGTGATAATTTCTAATAATGCCAAGAAGATGTCACTGAATTTAGAAAGGGAGGCAAAGGCTGAAATCGCAAAGAGAAGCCGTGGCACTCCTAGAATCGCAAATAGAATATTGAGAAGAGTGAGAGACTTCGCATTGGTGCAAAATCACGAAAAAGTGGGTGTAAATGATGTTGAGCAGGCACTAAGACTTCTTGATATTGATGACCTTGGGCTGGACTCGATGGACCGTAAGATTCTCAACGTAATTCGAGATTATTACCAAAATGGTCCCGTGGGAATTGATGCTCTCTGTGCAACACTTGGCGAAGATAAGCAAACAGTTGAAGAGGTCTATGAGCCTTACCTTCTGAAGGAGGGCCTTCTGCTTCGGACACCAAGAGGTAGAGCTTTGTCCGAAAAGGCCATTAACCATATAAAATAGTCCAGTTCGATGTTTTAGCCTTGAGAATTTTTACTTCTACTGGTAAATCCTTAATAAAACTTTAGAAATCAGTTACTTGAAACCTAGTGCCTATTATTTGAGTAGGTGAATGTTTCTACACGAATTTTGAACATTTGTTCACTTCTTGGGTAACACCTCGAAAATACATAGAAAAAATTTTCTGACGTGTATTTTTGAATATTTGACTTATACTTAATGAACGTGATGCGAAACAACGAATAAAGTTTAGTGGATTAAGTAGCTATAAAAAGGAAGCTTTTAAAATGATATACCAAAGAACCCTTGCCAAAAAAGTACAAGTAACTGGAATAGGATTACACTCTGGCAAGAAGGTTACACTAAAATTATTTCCTGCAGATGCAGATACAGGAATTGTATTCAAGCGAACGGATTTAAAGAACTCAAAGAAAATGCGTGCGGATGCGAGAACTGTAGGTGCAACAGAAAATAACACGACCTTGGGCGAAGGTGAGGACTGTGTTCACACTGTAGAACACCTTCTTTCCGCACTCTATGGTCTTGGGATAAATAACGTATATTGTGAAATTGATGGGCCGGAGATTCCAATTATGGATGGCTCAAGTGCATCTTTTGTTTTTATCCTAAAAGAGACTGGTGTTCAAAACCTTAATAAGTCGAAACAGTTTATGGTCTTAGTGGATAAAGTTCGTGTTGAGGCAAACGGTACATGGGCCGAGATTGAGCCAGCAAATAATCTCATAATCGATTCTACCATTGTTTTTGCCCATCCTATTATTAAGGCACAGAAGCAGGTTTTCGAATTTAGCTGTGAAAACTTTATTAATGAAATTAGTAGGGCGAGAACCTTTGGAATGCTTAAAGATGTAGATCACCTCAAAAGAAAAGGCCTTGTTAAGGGTGGATCCCTTGATAATGCTATCGTATTGGATGATTTCAAAGTGGTTAACCCTGAGGGCTTGAGGTTTGCGGACGAATTCGTAAGACACAAAATCCTTGATACGATTGGCGATATAAGCCTTCTAGGTTACGAGGTTGCCGGCAAGATCACTACTTACAAGTCAGGTCATTACCTTCACAACCAATTGTGCCGAAAAATCTTAGATACTCCTTCATGTTATGAGGTGGTTTCTGCCAGCTCATTGAGTCAAGAGGCTAGAGAAGCCCACATGTTGCCTCAAATGATATCTGTAACCAATTAGGCTAATGCTTTTCAAATAAAACGAAATAATGTAATAGTGAAGCTTATTCATAAGGAGAGTTATGTTTCACGTTGCGTTATTGGTTTTTTTAACCGCTGCCTCCTCATACGGTCAAAACCTTAAATGGGCTGACCTTGTTGAAAGTAGAACCTACAAAATTGATAGAAATATTGAACTGTCACTAAATGGAAAGACTCAAAAAATCAATGCGAATGAAGAGCTAAAGCTTTTGGACTTTCGTCCCCTTTCGATGATTAATGTCTTCCTGGCTGAGTTTAAGGTTTTAAATTGTAAGAATGGAAACTTTGCTTCGGAGATGGCCATTGTAGAAGTTGATCAGCCCTCTGGTGAAATAGTTAGTGTCGGATTAGACATGGCTAAGAAATGTATTCTCGAAGTTTTTGTTGAGAAAAAAGATTATAACGCCATTAGTATTATAAGGTAGGTAGATAATGAAGTTGTCCAAAGCTTTTTGGCAAACTTATAAAGAGGCACCAAGCGATGCTGAGGTTATTTCTCATAAACTGTTAGTTAGAGCGGGCTTTATTCACAAGACTGGCTCTGGGATTTATAGCTACTTACCTATGGCCCAGAGAACAATTAAAAAAATTGAGAACATAATTCGGGAGGAGTTGGACGCTATTGGAGCCCAAGAGCTTGAGATGTCCTTTGTAACTCCTGCTCAGCTTTGGAAAGAATCTGGACGTTGGGATAGTATGGGCCCTGAAATGCTTCGAGTTAAGGATAGAAAAGAGAATGACTTCTGCCTAAGTCCAACGAATGAGGAATCTATAACTGATATTTTTAGAAAAGCGATAACTTCCTACAAGCAACTACCAGTAAGTCTTTACCAGATTAAAACAAAATTTAGAGACGAAATCAGACCAAGATTTGGCCTGATGAGAGGTAAGGAGTTCATTATGAAGGACGCCTATACCTTTAGTATGGATAAAAAGTGTCTTGATGAGCAGTATCAGCTATATTACAAGGCATATTCGAACATTTTAAACAGGATGGGACTTGAGCACATAATAGTGGAGGCAGACCCTGGATCAATGGCGTCTGGTGATGCACAGACTCATGAGTTTCAAGTCATAGCAGACTCTGGAGAAGATACTGTGGTGCAGGCCAAGGGTGCAGGCTATGCGGCAAACTTGGAAAAAGCTTCAACTGATAGACAAAATTTAAAATTCAGCCCATCAAGTGAGGTTGAGGAAGTTTTGACCGAAGACACTCAAACTTGCGAGGCCGTCGCTAAGCTACTTGATATACCAATTACACAAACCATCAAAGCTTTGATGTATAAAGCTAGTTATGGTGAGAAGTCGGCAAACTATATGCTTTTACTTTTAGGCGATGATTCTCTCAATGAATTAAAGCTTAAAAACTTTCTTAAAGCAGATGCCGTACAAGCACTGAGCGTCGATGAAATGAAGTCGTTGGGACTTATAAAAGGCTACATGAGTCCATACGGGATCACAGAGAAAATAAGCTTTATTTTTGACAAAACTATTGATCCGGATTGTGGTTATGTTGCAGGTGCAAATAAGGAAAACTATCACATAAAGGGCTTCACTCCTTCAAGAGATGTTGAGACGTTTAAAAGAGCTGATTTAAGAATGGCGAAGGCCGGAGATTATGCTCCAAATTCAGATCAATTAATTGAGTTTAAGAAGGGAATTGAAGTTGGTCATATATTCCAACTAGGCGATAAATATACCAAATCAATGAAAGCATCGGTTCTAACCCAAAGTGGAAAGAAAGAGTCTCCTTTGATGGGCTGTTATGGGATTGGTGTAACAAGAACTATGGCCGCGGCAATTGAGCAAAGCCATGATGAAAATGGCATTATATGGCCAGCATCAATAGCCCCTTATAGTGTTTATTTTGCAGTTATTGGCAAAAAGGATACTACTAAAAAGTTAGCCGACGAAATCTATGGAGAAATGACTTCTAAAAATATTGAAGTTCTTTACGATGACAGAGGCTTTGGACCTGGTCCTATGTTTAAAGATGCTGACTTGCTAGGACTTCCTGTGAGAGTCGTTCTAGGTGAGAGAGATTATTCTTCTTCTGGAGAGTTGGAAGTGAAAGTTCGTGCTACTGGCGAAACATTTAAAGTTAAGAAAGAGGGTCTTGTAGGTAAAGTGACAGCCCTGTTAGATTCTTTAATGAGCTTAAAATGAGTAATTTCGATTTGATTATCGGGCTACACAGTATTTGTGCAGCCTTAAAAAATCCCTCAAGGCAAGTGATTAGACTTCTTTTGACAGAGGATGGAAAGGAAGAGCTTAGAAAAAGGTTTGACCTACGAAAGGTCGATTTCGAACTTGTGTCTACTCACAAGCTCCAAGAGGAGGCTAAAAAGCTTTTTCAAAACAAGGGCCTTGAGTATCAAAGAGTCCCGTCTGGTGCTCTACTTTGTGCTGAATCACTTCCAGAATATGAGGTTAGGGAATTGTATGATTTGGCAAAAAAAGGCAATTTAAAGATTCTATGCCTGGACCAAATAACTGATGTTCATAATGGTGCAGCAATTCTACGAACGGCTTCATTTTATGGAATTGATGTGGTGATCCTACCTGGTAAGAAGTCGTTTGGTACTACTCCGACGTATTTTAGAATCGCTTCTGGTGCTCATGAATATCTAAAACTGGTAATGGTGGGAAATCTTTCTAAAACCCTTACCAAGTTAAAAGAACTCAACACCCATGTAATTGGTCTGTCGGAACACGCAGAAGAATCTTTGGACTTAGGGGCCATACCAAGTAATAAGAATTTGGCACTGGTTCTTGGTAAGGAAGAGACAGGTATTTCCAATGCGGTAATGAGAGTTCTTGATGAAAAATTGTCAATTCAATCTCAAGGAAGCATAAAGTCACTTAACGTTTCAGTTGCAGCGGCTATCTCAATGGAAAAATGTTTCGGCATTTAATAAAAAACACTTGATTTTGCTTGTATTCCCGATTATAAACATAAGCTCATCTTAAGGGATGTTTTGGCTGCTCTAGCTCAGTTGGTAGAGCATCGGTTTTGTAAACCGACGGTCGCAGGTTCGACTCCTGTGAGCAGCTCCACGGCGTGGTTCCCGAGTGGCCAAAGGGAGCAGACTGTAAATCTGCCGGCGTATGCCTTCGAAGGTTCGAATCCTTCCCGCGCCACCATCTTTTAAGTGTGAATGTGATCAAAGCGGGTGTAGCTCAGTTGGTAGAGCACCAGCCTTCCAAGCTGGGGGTCGTGAGTTCGAGCCTCATCGCCCGCTCCATTCTTTTCCCACTTTATTTTATCAATTTATAATATTAAATTAACCAACAAGCTAAATTTTGAAATTTGAAAATTTTTCATTGATAGTGTGTTTTTATTAATATAAATACAAAGCTCGAAAAATGGTGCATGCTCACGTGGCTCAGGGGTAGAGCACTTCCTTGGTAAGGAAGAGGTCCCGGGTTCAAATCCCGGCGTGAGCTCCATTTTCATCACATGAGCGGTTAAAAAATGTTGTCAGTTGAGTTAGCTTGAAGCATACTCATTGACGTTAATATATGCTTATAAATTTTAAGTCCGTAAATGCGATAAACTGTAAGGAGAAACATTATGGCAAAGGAAAAATTTGACCGTAGTAAGCCGCACGTAAACATCGGTACTATTGGTCACGTAGA
>CATMLK010000027.1:0-52314 GCA_950070535.1 uncultured Bacteriovoracaceae bacterium
GGTCTTCGTTTTGCGATCCGTGAGGGTGGTAGAACGATTGGCGCAGGAACAGTTACAGAAATTATTGAGTAATTTTTTATATACAGGGAATTTGCTTGACAAGGCTTATTCCCTGTTTTAAAAAGAGCTTCATTTCGATATTGGAGTACAAATGAAAGCAAATAGGTTAAGAATTAAGCTTAGAGCTTACGATTACAATATTCTTGATACTTCGGTTCAAGAGATTGTTCAAACTGCTAAGAATACAGGTGCTAAGGTGGCAGGTCCGATCCCTATGCCGACTGAAATTAATAAGTACACTGTTCTTAGAGGCCCGCACGTAAATAAAAAGTCTAGAGAGCAGTTCGAAATGAGAACGCACAAAAGACTTGTAGATATTATTGACCCTACTCAACAAACAGTTGATAGCCTAATGAAGTTAGATCTTTCAGCGGGTGTTGACGTAGAGATCAAATACTAGTATAAGAAGCAAACTTTGTTTGTTTAGTTAAATATTAACCATGAATGCATCCCAATAAGTGGGTGATGCTGTGGAGGCAAAATGTCAGAAGCAACTAAAATAAGCTTGCCAGCTCTTTATGGAAAGAAAGCTGGTATGACACGTATCTTCGATGAATCAGGCAAGCACATTCCAGTGACTGTCGTTCAATTAATTCCAAATGTAGTATCCCAAGTTAAAACTCTAGAGAAAGACGGCTATAACGCTTACCAGTTGGCCTATTTTGAAAAAAGAGAAAAGCTTGTAAGTAACCCCCTAAAAGGTCACCTTAAGAAGGCTGGCGTTGACAAGGCATTTCATAGATTTGCAGAAGTCAGATCTGAGGAAGTTAGTGAAGAAAACTTGGGCAAAGAGTTGTCCCTAGAAGTTTTCACTCCTAACACATTTGTTGATGTTACTGGTACTTCAAAGGGTAAGGGCTTTGCTGGTGCGATGAAAAGACATAACTTTCAAGGTGGTCCTGCTGCACACGGTTCTAAGTTTCACAGAAGAACTGGTTCAATCGGTAACAGAGCTACTCCTGGTCGTGTTTTCCCTCAAAAGAAAATGCCTGGTCACATGGGTGTTGAAACAAAAACTATCCAAAACCTTCAAGTTGTTGAAGTCAATGAAGAGCAAGGTTACATGCTAATTAAAGGCTCTTTACCTGGCTCCAAGAATGGTTTTGTGAAAATCGCAAAGGCGCTTAAAAAGTAGGGGTAAATTATGGCTGAAATAACATTAGTAAATTCAAAATTTGAAAAGTCAGGTTCCCTTGAAACAAATGTTTCTCTTGATCCTGAACAAATAAGTGCACCAGCTGTTCACCAAGTAGTTAAAGCTACTTTGGCGGGTAGAAGACAAGGTAATGCTTGTACAAAAAATAGAGCAAAAGTAAGAGGTGGTGGATCTAAGCCTTTCAAGCAAAAGGGAACAGGTCGAGCACGTCAGGGTTCATCTAGATCACCAATAATGGTTGGTGGGGGAACTGTATTTGGTCCAACTCCACGTGATTTTGCTCAAAAAGTTAACAAGAAAATGATGAATAAAGCTATTCAATCAATTCTTGCAGACAAGATGCAGGCCGGAAAGCTAACTGTTGTAGAGTCTTTTGATTCTAACGGTAAGACTAAAGAAATGTTCAAAACTCTTACAGAGAAGAACTTACTTCCAGGATTGGTTGTTACTGAACAAAAAGACAGTAAGGCGATTTTGGCAGCTAGAAATATAAGAAACGCGAAAGCTATGGCAGTTGAAGGATTCAGTGTTTATGAAGCAGTGAAGTTTGAAAACTTGATCATTGAAAAAGCGGCTTTAGAAAAACTATTAAGCAGGTTGGGGTAATTATGCATTTAGAACAAGTATTAATTAAACCATTACTTACAGAGAAGACCTCACTTGAAACTGAAACGACTAACAGATATGCGTTTTTGGTTCAACCAAAGGCAAGCAAAAACCACATTAAAAGTGCTGTGGAGCAATTGTTCGATGTGAAAGTAATGAACGTTAAAACAGCAGTTTTACCTGGAAAGGTAAAAAGGGCAGGCCGTCATACAAAAAAGTCTCAATCTTATAAGAAGGCTTATGTTCAAATTGCTGAAGGTCAAAAACTAGAACTATTTAAAGGTATATAAGAGGCTATTATGGGCATTAAAAGATTTAAACCTACATCTCCATCGTTAAGGAAAATGGCAGTCTTAAGCTCTGATGGTTTAACTAAAACAGTTGAACCATTGAAGAGGTTTATGGCCAAAAAAACCAAAACAGCTGGTAGAAACGCTTTTGGTAGAATCACTTCAAGAAGAAGAGGTGGTGGACATAAGCAGAAGTACAGAATTATCGATTTCAAAAGACAGAAAACTGATATCCCTGCAACTGTTAAGGCTATCCACTACGATCCAAATAGAACATGTAATATCGCATTATTGGCTTATGCCGATGGTGAGAAAGCATATATTTTGGCTCCAAATGGTCTTACTGTAGGTGATACAGTAATCTCATCTGAAAGTGCAGATATTAAAGTTGGAAACTCTAAACTTCTAAAAGACATACCTGTTGGAACATTGGTCCACAACGTAGAACTTCACCCAAAAAGTGGTGGTCAAATGGCCAGATCTGCTGGCGCGTATGCACAGCTAATGGCTAAAGAAGGAAAAGAGGCTCTTTTAAGATTACCTTCAGGTGAGCTTAGAAAAGTAAAAAGTAATTGTCGTGCAACAATCGGCCAAGTTGGTAATCTTGAGCATGAGCAAGAGAACATTGGTAAGGCCGGTAAAAATAGACTTAGAGGTAGAAGACCTAAGGTTCGTGGGGTTGCAATGAACCCAGTAGATCACCCACATGGTGGTGGTGAAGGTCGAACATCTGGTGGTAGACACCCTGTTACACCATGGGGTAAGCCAACTAAAGGTGCTAAGACTAGAAAAAATAAACGAACTAACAAGTTCATCGTTAAGAGAAGAAAGTAATTTAGGAGAATATAAATGGCTCGTTCGATTAAAAAAGGTTTCTTTGTTGACTACCATCTTCTTAAAAAAGCTGATGAGGCAAAGGCAGAAGGAAAGGCAAACAAAGTTATTAAAACGTGGTCCAGAAGATCAACAATTATTCCTGATTTTATTGGTCTAACTTTTGCTGTACACAATGGTAAGAAATTTATCCCTGTTTACGTTACTGACAATATGGTTGGTCACAAGCTTGGTGAATTTTCTTTGACCAGAACTTACTACGGCCATGGTGCTGATAAGAAAGGTAAAAAATAGGTAGGTCAATATGATAGTTGTAAAAAATAATAGTGTTAGCAAATCTGCTAGAAAGGTTAGACAAGTTTCTGACCTAATTAGAAGAAAGAAAGTTGAAGAGGCCCTAAGAATCCTTCGTTTCAACGACAAGAAAGAAATTTCAATCATGCTTACGAAGCTACTTAACAGTGGTCTTCAAATCGCATCAGACAGCGAAAAGTACGATCTTGATAACTTAATTGTTGAAACTATTGAGGTTAACGAAGGACCTACTTTGAAGAGGATTCAGCCTCGTGCCCAAGGTAGAGCTTTCAGAATCAGAAAAAGAACAAGTTACGTAACAGTGGCTCTTAAAGAAGCATAAGGAAGTAAATAATGGGACAAAAAGTACATCCATACGGTTTTAGATTAGGCTATATTAAGGATTGGCATTCTAATTGGTACTCTAAAGATAACTACGGTGCCACTCTTCAAGAAGACTTAAAGATTAGAAAATATATTGAAAAGAATCTTTCTAACGCTGCTATTGCAAAAACTGAGATAACCAGAACATCGGACCAAGTTAAAGTCACTGTATATTCTGCGAAACCAGGCGTTGCAATTGGTAAGAAAGGTGCTGGAATCGATAAAATCAGAAACGATCTAAAGAAAATAACAGCTGGAACTCTTTTCTTTAATATTGCAGAAGTAAAAAGACCGGATGCTGAGGCAAAGTTGATTGCAGATAATATCGCCAGCCAACTTGAAAAAAGAGTTGCTTTTAGAAGAGCTATGAAAAAAGTTATGACGCAAGCTTTCCGTTCAGGCGTTAAAGGAATTAAAGTGAAGTGTAGCGGCAGACTTGGTGGTGCTGAGATGGCAAGAAATGAGGGCTACTCTGAAAGAAAAGTTCCTCTTCACACTCTTCGTGCTGATATTGATTATGACACTTCTGAAGCTTTAACTACCTATGGAAAAATTGGGGTTAAGGTTTGGGTTTATAAAGGTGAAATTTACAAATAAACCCAGTGTTGGATTTTGGTTGTTCGCAGAACAAACAGATTAAGGGCCTAAGGCCCATTACTTGGAAAAGAGGTAAAAAATGTTAAGTCCTAAAAAAGTAAAGTGGAGAAAGCAGCAGAAAGGTAGAATGAAGGGTGCCGCACATAGAGGCAATACGATCACTTTTGGTGAGTTCGCCATTCAAGCTCTTGAGCCAGGATATATTACAAATAGACAAATTGAATCTGCCCGTATTGCAATATCGAGAAAAACTAAAAGGGGTGGTAATATTTGGATTAAAATTTTCCCTGATAAGTCTCTTACTCGTAAACCTGCTGAGGTTAGGATGGGTAAAGGTAAGGGTTCTCCTGACAGTTGGGTTGCAATTGTTAAACCAGGTAGAGTTTTATTTGAAATTAAGGGTGTTGAGCACGAGTTAGCAAAAGAAGCATTAAGACTTGCGACTTACAAACTCCCTATAAAAACTAAGATTATAACTAAAGAATAGTGGAATTATTAGGCGAAGTATTATATATACGGCCAATAAATTTTAGAGGTAAAAATCATGCTAAAAATGAGCGAAGTTAATAAATTGGACGCTTCAGCAATAAAAGGTCAGGTTTCAGAGTTAAGAAAGAAACTTTTTGAGCTTAAGTTGCAGAAAGTGACAACAAGCGTAGAAAAGTCACACGAACTAAAAAGCGTAAGAAAAGATATCGCTAGACTTTTAACTGCTTTAAACAGTAAAGAGAGTAAATAATTATGAGTGATTCATCAAAAAGATTTAAAAGAAAGCTTAGAGGAACTGTTGTTAGCGACAAAGCTGATAAGACTATTGTTGTAAGAGTTCAGAGAAGGTTTAAGCACCCTATCTATAGTAAGTTTGTTAATAAGACAAAAAAATACCATGCTCATGACGAGCAAAACCAAGCTAAAATTGGTGACCTTGTAACAATTATAGAGTCAAGACCACATTCTAAGACAAAGAAGTGGGAATTGTTCTCTTCAAAATAGAAAAGTTTATTTGGGAGAATTCCGATGATACAAATGCAATCAAAATTAGAAGTGGCGGACAATTCTGGCGCTAGAGTAGTGAAGTGTGTAAAGGTACTTGGCGGCTCTAAAAGAATGTCAGCTAAACTAGGCGATGTTGTGGTGGTCGCAGTTCAACAGGCTTTGCCTGGTGGAAAGATTAAAAAAGGCGACGTTAAGAAAGCTGTAATCGTTAGAACAAAATATCCAGTGAGAAGGGAAGACGGTTCATATATCCAATTTGATAACAACAGTGTTGTTATCTTGGGAACACAGGGACAAGATCCTGTGGGGACTCGTATCTTTGGACCAGTTGCTAGAGAACTTAGAAATAAAAACTATACTAAGATCTGCTCCCTTGCTCCAGAAGTTCTTTAAATTAATAGGTGATTTATGCAAAAATTAAAAGTAAATGACGAAGTAATTATTTTGGCAGGAAAAGATGCTGGCAAAAAAGGAAAAGTTAAGAAGATCAACGCTAAGAAGAAACTAGTTATGGTTGAGGGCGTTAACATATTTAAGAAAGCTGTAAAGCCAACTCAAGAAAATCCAAATGGCGGTTTTGCTGATGTTGAGAAGGGCGTTCATGTGAGCAATGTTGCTGTAGTTTCACCAAAGACTGGTGGCCCAACTAGAGTAAGAATTGAAAACAAAGATGGAAAAAAAGTTAGAGTCGCGACTAAATGTGGCTCTGAGTTAAAATAGTAGAGGTTGTCCATGGCAAGTAGACTAAGAACTCTGTATACATCAGAGGTAAAAAAGAAAATGATGGACAAGTACAGTTATAAAAACGTTCATCAAATTCCAAAACTGGAAAAAATTGTACTTAATAGTGTTACTCGTGACGCTGTAACAAATGGAAAGGTTGTAGAAAGCATCGTTTCCGACTTGGCGGCTATTTCCGGGCAAAAGCCTGTTATTGCTAGAGCTAAGAATTCAATCGCATCTTTTAAATTGAGAGAAGGTCAAGCTTTGGGTGCTTCTGTTACACTTAGAGGTGACAGAATGTACGAATTCCTAGATAGACTCATTTCCTTTTCTCTTCCGAGAGTAAAAGACTTTAGAGGTCTTAACCCAAAAGCATTTGATGGCAAGGGGAATTACACTCTTGGTGTTAAAGAACAAATTATGTTCCCTGAAATTAACTATGACAAAATAGATAAAATCAGAGGGATGGGGATCTCTTTCATAACTACTGCAAACTCTAATGAGGAAGGTAGAGATCTTTTAAAAATGTTCGGCATGCCGTTCAAGGAAAAATAAGGAAGTAAGCATGGCAAAGATAAGTGCAATTGCAAAAAATAATAGAAGAAGAGAAATGGCTGAAAAAGGTGAAGCTAAGAGAGCTGAACTAAGAGCTAAAATCAGTGACCCTGAAACTGGTGATGCTGAGAGACTAGAGCTTCAAAAGAGGCTTCAAAAGCTTCCTCGTGACACTAGTCGGATTAGAGTAAGAAATAGATGTGAGCTCACAGGAAGACCGAGAGGTGTTTATCGTGACTTCAGACTTTCAAGAATAAAGTTTAGAGAACTTGCACACCAAGGTATGATTCCGGGTGTTACAAAGTCTAGTTGGTAGGAGAAATAAATTATGATGACTGATCCATTGGCAGATATGCTTACTAGAATTAGAAATGGGATGAGAGCTGGCCATGCAAAAGTAGATATCCCTGCTAGCAAAATGAAAGCTAACGTTTGTAAAGTTCTTAAAGAAGAAGGCTTTATTAAAAATTTTAAAATTGTAGCGAAAGACAACACAGTAACGATTCGTGTAGCTCTTAAAGAAGGTGCTTTAGTAGGTCTTCAAAGAGTTTCTAAGCCGGGTCTTCGCGTTTATAAAGGATACAGAGAAATGCCACGTGTTCTAAGTGGACTAGGGATTTCTGTAGTTTCAACGTCTGCAGGTGTTGTTTCTTCACGTAAAGCTAAAGCAATGAAGCTTGGTGGAGAAGTTCTCTGCAATGTTTGGTAGGAGTTAAACATGTCAAGAATAGGTAAGAAACCAGTTGAAGTACCTGAGAAGGTTAACGTTACAATAAAAGAAAGATTGGTTGAGGTTAAGGGCCCAAATGGTGTTTTAACTTACACTCACAATCCTGAAGTAGAAGTTGCTCAGAAAGAAAACACTTTGGTTGTTACTCCAATTGATAGCTCGAATAAAAGTAGAGCTTTGTGGGGGCTAACAAGAACCCTTCTATCAAATATGGTTGAAGGTGTGACAAAGGGATTCACGAAGTCACTTGAATTTAATGGTGTTGGTTATAAAGCTGCTGTATCAGGTAGTAAGTTGACTTTAAATTTGGGTTACTCACATCCAATTGATTATGATCTTCCAGAAGGTGTAACTGCTAAAGTTACAAGAAACGTCATTGACATTTCTGGAGCTAATAAAGAGTTAGTTGGGTTTACTGCTGCAAAGATTCGTTCTTTTAGACCGCCTGAGCCTTACAAAGGTAAAGGTATTAAGTATGCAGATGAAACAATCATAAGAAAGGCTGGTAAAGCAGGTGCCAAGAAGTAGGTGAATTATGAGAAAAACATATAAGAAAATTAAAAATGCTTCTAAGGCTAAAATCTATAGAAGAAAGCTTTCAATTCGTAACAAGATTACAGGTACAACTGAGAGACCAAGGATTTGTGCTACGAAAACAAATAAAAACCTTTATGTTCAGGTTATCGACGACACAAAAGGTGAAACTATTGTTTCTGTACAGACTTTTGGTAAGCAAGCAAGCGAAGGTCGTGCAAATGTTGAGGGTGCGAAGGCTGTTGGAGCGGATGTCGCAAAAGCACTTTCTGGTAAAAATATTAAGAATGCGGTTTTTGATAGAAACGGAAGAAAGTATACAGGCGTAATAGCAGCTCTTGCCGATTCAATCAGAGAAAACGGAATTCAGATTTAATAGGGGTAATAAATGACTGATAATACTGAAACTAAAGAAGCTAAACCTTCTGAAAAGAAAGCTCCAAGAGGGAGAAAAGGTTCTAAGCCAGCTCCAAAGAAAAGCACAGAAGTTGTTGCTGATGTTGAGGAAAGAGTTGTTGCCGTTAACCGCGTTGCTAAAGTTGTAAAAGGTGGTAGACGTTTTTCTTTTTCTGCTCTTGTAATTGTGGGCGATATGAAAGGAAGAGTCGGATTTGGCCTTGGAAAGGCTAAAGAAGTTCCTGATGCAATCAGAAAAGCTAGCCAAGAGGCTGCTAAGAAAATGGTATATATTCCAATTGAAAAAGGAACGATACCACACACAATACTTGGCGAATTTGACGCTGGAAAAATTCTTTTTCACCCAGCTGCTGAAGGTACAGGTATTAAAGCTGCAGGTGCTTGTCGTACAATTCTTGAGCTTGCGGGTGTAAAGGATGTTTTGACCAAGTCCCTAAGAGGCTCTAACCCACACAATGTTGTAAAGGCTACTTTTGCTGCCCTTAAAGGTTTGAGGTCTGTAGAGGAAATTGCTAAGGCTAGAGGCGTTGAGACCAAGGGTCTACGTATTAGTAGAACAAGATAATAAAATCTCAGAGGAATTATGAGCACTATAACAGTTAAATTGAAAAAAAGTCCGATTTCTTGCACTGAAAAGCAAAAAGCGAATGTTAGAGGTCTTGGACTTAGAAAAATTGGATCAGTTAAAACATTGGAAAACACGCCATCAGTTAGAGGAATGATTAAAAAAATCATTCATATGGTGGAAATTGTTGAAGAAAAATAAAAAAATTATTTGAGGTAGAAAATGTTAACTCTAAATAACTTGAAGAGCCCTAAAGGTGCACACAAGAATATTAAAAGAATCGGCCGTGGTCAGGGTTCTGGCTGGGGTACTCAGGCTGGTAAAGGACACAAGGGTCAAAAAGCAAGATCTGGTGGTGGCGTTAAGCTTGGATTCGAAGGCGGGCAAATGCCAATCTACAGAAGACTTCCTAAGCGTGGCTTCTCAAATGCTCCTTTTAAGACTGAATACGCAGTTTTAAACCTTGGTCGTATCGCTGAGAAATTTTCTGAAGGTGATGTTACAAGAGAGCTTTTGGTAGAAAAAGGCTTGCTAAGTGGTAGATTTAAGTCTTTACCGATTAAGGTATTGGGTAAGGGAGAGCTTACGAAAGCTTTAACTTTCAAGGGAATTGCTAAGTTCTCTAAGAATGCTGAAGAAATGATCACTAATGCTGGTGGAAAGATAGAAGTTCAAGAGAACAAGGAAAGCAAGTAATGGCTGGAGCTCAGGGAAAACTTGAAGAGCTTAGAAAAAGGGTATTATTTACCCTTTTTATCTTAGGCGTATTTAGGATTGCAACACAGGTACCCACTCCTGGTGTAGATAGTTCTGCATTAACCTCCTTTTTTGAGGGGATGCAGGGCTCCGTATTTGGTGTGTTTAATAACTTCACCGGTGGTGCTCTAGAGCGCTTTTCTGTTCTTGCCCTTGGGATTATGCCTTATATTACCTCCTCAATTATTTTTAGCCTTTTAACGGTTTCTTTTCCGGCACTGGGTGAGATTCAAAAAGAACCAGATGGACATAAAAAAATTCAGCAGTGGACTCGTTACGCTACAGTACTACTATGTGTTATACAGGGCTATGGCCTTGCTGTTGGGTTAGAGGCTCTAAAAAGTCCAAGCGGTATGCCAATTGTGCTTGAACCCGGTATGGGATTTAGAGGTTTAACGGTTATATCTCTTACTGCAGGAACAATGTTTGTTATGTGGCTAGGCGAACAAATTACCGAAAGAGGTATTGGTAATGGTATCTCTTTGATTATCTTTGCTGGTATTGCGGCTGGAATACCAAGTGGTATTAGAGACACATTAAATCTTTTTCAAAACGGTGAACTGTCAGGACTTAATCTTGGTCTTGTTGCAGCTATCATGTTTGTTTCGTTTTGGATCATAATCTATACAGAGAAAGCATTTAGAAAGATACCTGTTCAGTATGCAAAAAGGGTTGTCAACAATCGAGTATTTGGTGGGCAGAGCTCGCATCTTCCTGTGAAAATTAATATATCTGGAGTGATGCCTCCTATTTTTGCTTCAGCACTCCTTGGCTTCCCAACTACTGTCTCCCAATTCATTCCAGAAGGAAGTGGAATGAAAATGTATTTTGATACGATTCAGCAATCGCTTTATCCTGGGAAGACACTTTATAATGTAGTGTTTGTGGCCCTCATTATCTTCTTCTGCTATTTTTATGCTCAAATTCAATTTAAGACTAAAGATATTTCTGAGTCACTTAAGAAGAACGGTGGTTTTATTCCAGGTATTAGACCTGGAGAAAAAACGGCTGAATTTTTAGATAATGTCGTAAATAGGCTTACGCTTGTTGGTGGGGTTTATATTTCCATTATTTGTATTATGCCTGCGATCCTTTTTAATGTAGCTAAGGTTCCATTTTATTTTGGCGGTACATCCCTTTTAATTCTGGTGGGTGTTGCAATTGATACAATGGCACAGGCAGAGAGCTTTATGATTTCACAAAGGTATGATACTGCGTATAAATCTCGTGGCAAGTACAGTGGAGCTAGAAGGTTCTAATGAAGCAAAACTTGATATTCCTTGGTGCACCCGGTTCCGGGAAAGGAACGCAGTCAGCTAAACTAGTTGAATCCAAAGGCTATGAGCATGTTTCGACAGGGAACCTTCTACGTGCCGAAATTCAAAAAGAATCAGAACTTGGAAAGACAGTAAAAGAAGTTATGGCAAACGGCCAACTAGTCTCTGACGAGTTGGTTGTTGAATTATTAAAAACTAATTTAAACCTTGAGAGCAAAGCCTACATATTTGATGGTTATCCAAGAAATATTGATCAGGCAAAAACCCTTGAGGACATTTTGAGTGGTTTTCCGTATTTAGCGGTCTATTTTAAGATTGATACCGAAAAAATGGTTGAGAGGCTAACAAATCGCCGAACGACGAAGGACGGTAAGTATATTTACAATCTTAAAACAAATCCTCCTAAGCAACCTGGTATCTGTGATGTGACAGGTGAAGAGTTGGTTCAGAGAAAAGATGATACGGAAGCGGTTGTTAGAAGTAGAATGGAAGTATTCAATTCGACCATGAATGAGGTTCTTGAATACTATTCAGAGGCGAATAAACTTGTTAAGGTTGATGCTGATCAATCAATGCAAGTAGTTTATGACGCAATAATTAAGAAAATAGAACAATAACCAAATTTGTTTATTGCCATTGTTATACATTTTGTATATACAAGGGTGTTCAAATCATAGGTGAATTAATGGCAGAAGTTAAAGGTGACATTCTAGAGGTAGAAGGCGAGGTTCTTGAGCTTTTGCCGAACACAAAGTTTAGAGTGAAGCTGCCAAATGGACATGTAATTTTGGCACATATAAGCGGTAAAATGAGAATGAACTTTATAAAAATTCTTCCTGGGGACAAGGTGCTTGTTGAAATTAGTAAGTACGACTTGAGCAAGGGAAGGATTATATATAGAAGCAAAGGGTAAATAAAATGAAAGTAAGGGCAAGTGTAAAGAAAATCTGTAAAGACTGCAAAGTAATAAAAAGAAAAGGTGTTTTGAGGATCATTTGCAAGGCAAACCCAAGACACAAGCAAAGACAAGGTTAGTAGGAGAGCGTAATGGCTAGGATATTAGGTGTAGATTTACCAAGAAATAAGAAAATGAAAATCGCAATCAGATCACTCTATGGTGTTGGGCCGAAAATCGGTCTTGAGGTTTTAGAGAAGGCTGGTGTTGATGGTGATCTTAACTCAACTGAGTTGAGTGAGGAGCAAGTGAATAATATTAGGCAAGCTCTAGATGATTATACTGTTGAAGGCGATCTGAGAAGAGAAGTTGGTTTAAATATTAAAAGATTGAAAGACCTAGGCTGCTACAGAGGTATTAGACATAGAAAAAGTCTTCCGTGTAGAGGTCAAAGAACCCACACTAATGCTAGAACTAGAAAAGGCAAGTCTGTGGCTATCGCAGGTAAAAAATCAATCAAGCAAATGAAATAACAGGAAAATTTTATGGCTAAGCAATCTGGTAAAACTGGTAAGAAAAAAACTAAAAAGAACGTTCCACATGCTGTATGTAGCATCCAGGCTTCTTTTAACAATACAATTGTTACCTTCACTGACCCTGCAGGCAATGCTTTAGCATGGGCGTCAGCTGGTGGGTTAGGTTTCAGAGGATCAAAAAAATCAACTCCTTTTGCTGCTCAGGTGGCATCTCAGGAGGCTGCAAAAAAAGCGATGGAGCACGGTGTTTCGTCTGTTGACGTAAAAGTGAAAGGTCCAGGAGCTGGTAGAGAAAACGCTATTAGAGCTTTATTGTCTGTTGGCCTTAAAATAACTTCTGTTGCAGATAAGTCTCCTATGCCACATAATGGCTGTAGAGCACCAAAAAGAAGAAGAGTTTAATATTTAATTAAGGGAGTTGATTCAATGTCAATTAATAACACATTCTCCGCCAAAAACTGGATCGATATGATCCGTCCGACAGCACTTGAAGTTGATAAGGACGCTTTGACGCCTAATTACGGAAAGTTTGTCGCGAAACCTCTAGAGAGAGGGTATGGTTTAACATTGGGGAATTCTCTAAGAAGAGTCCTACTTTCTTCCCTGCAAGGTGCTGGTATTGTTGCTGTCAAAATTGATGGCGTAGAGCATGAGTTTGGTACCATAAACAATGTAAAAGAAGAAGTTTCAGAAATTATTCTTAACCTAAAAGAAGTTAAGTTTAAAATTATCGATAAAGAAGAGGTTAATCTAATCCTTGAGAAAAACTCTGAGGGTGCAGTGAAGGCTTCTGATATTGCAGAAAATGCAAATGTTGAAGTTCTTAACCCTGAGCACACAATTTGTAATATTTCTTCTGGTGGTTCAATCAGGATGGAAATCAAGGTTGCTCGTGGTAAAGGATATGTTTCGGCACTTGATAATAAAGAGAAGTTTGACCTACCTATTGGTTGGATGTTCCTAGACACTCTTTTTTCCCCTGTAAACAGAGTTAACTATACTGTAACTAACGCTAGGGTTGGAAAGAGAACTGACTATGACAAACTAACTCTTGAAGTATGGACAAATGCAGGTATTGATCCACATGATGCCGTAGCTTTCTCTGCTAAAATTCTAAGAGACCAGCTTGCTGTTTTCTTGAACTTTGAGGATGAAGAGACTCCAGTTGAGATTAAGACTGCCCAGGCGACAACGACTTCATCTCCTACGAATGAAGCACTGCTTAAGCCTGTATCTGAATTGGAACTTTCTGTAAGATCTGCAAACTGCTTGCAAAATGCTAATATTAAGTATATTTACGAACTCGTTTCTAAGACCGAAGGTGAAATGTTGAGAACAAAGAACTTTGGCCGTAAGTCGTTGAACGAGATTAAAGAAATTTTGACTCAAATGGGTCTAGGTTTAGGTATGAAAGTTGATAGCATAATGAAACAAGTTCAGAATGCTAAAGACAATCAGTAAATCAGGGGAAAGTAATGAGACACTCTAAGCACAAATACAAATTAGGCGTAACGCCATCTCACAGAAAGTCTTTAATGAGAAACCTTGCAATTTCTATGATTGACCATGGAAAAATTAAGACAACTCAGACAAAGGCAAAAGCATTGAAGGGTTATGTTGAAAAACTAGTAACTCTAGCGAAAGAAGATACTGTTCACAATAGAAGACAGGCTTTTTCTAAATTAAACAACAAAGATGCAGTGACTAAGCTTTTTGCTGAAGTTGGTCCTAAGTTTAAAGAAAGAAATGGTGGTTATACAAGAATCATTAAGCTTGCTGACGGCAGAGTTGGTGATGCTTCTAAGATGGGCTTCATTTCATTCGTAGATTAAAAAGAATTTTTATAATTTGATTAGAACCTTCCTGCATTAATGTAGGAAGGTTTTTTTTTATGATGCAAAAAAAGTTAATAATTGCTTCTTTTATCGTTCTAAGTGTTTTTGGTTATGCCGTGTTTAATGCACTTAAGCTGGATGGTAAGCTTGAGTCCTCCAAAGACTACTTTCAAACAAACACAATTTTAAAAAAACTGCCAGACACCTCTTTGCCCATTTTTAAGGATGGCAATTCTTTAGAGATGTCATCCCTTAAGGGTTTGAGTAAGACTATTGTCGTTCACTTTTGGGCATCTTGGTGCGGTCCATGTGAAGAGGAGTTCCCCGCCCTTTTAGAAACGACTAAAAAGCTAAAGCAACAGAATGTTCTTTTTCTGTTTGTCGCTGTAAATGATAAACGAAAAGATATTATAAAGTTTTTGAAAAAGTACAAGGCCCTAGGTAGCGAGGACTTTATATTATTGGTAGATGATGAACAAAAACATCAAAAATACTTTGGTACTTACAAACTGCCAGAAACTTATGTTTTTGATCAAAATCTAAATTTAGTCCGCAGGTTTTCCGGTGCACAAGATTGGGCTGAGCCAGAGTTTTTTCAGTTTTTTCAGTCCCTTAACCCTCTCTAACGTACTGAGATTAGGCACTTTTTAATAGCTTAATTGTTTATTTTTTGTTCAAAATTTTTAATTGTGTCAAGTTTCTCACCAAAACTGTCGATAAGTTTATGAAAACTTTTTTACAGTTTAAGGGGGGATCCTATGATTGACTGGAAAAACATTAAAGACTTACATGTAAATAAAAAGCTAGAAAGCTTGATAGGTAATTGGTTTGGCGTAGATATCTTTTATACAGACAAACATGGAAATATTCATTCTGAAATTGTTAACTCCGATCATGATTTCGACAGTCACTTTTTTAAAGTTCAGCAGAGCATGCCTTATGGTAAGGAACTCTTGTCCCAAGATATTGAGAAAGGCTTAGAGCTTTTAAATGAGACTCAAGAGAAGTGCTTTTACTTCAACTCTTTTTTTCCCCACGTAAGAATGTTGGCGTCTAAAATTGAGGTCGACGGCGAATTTCTAGGTGCAGTCTTTGCCTACCCTTATGTTACAGATCAGGTTACCAAGACAGAGCTTAAGCAAATAGAAGATAAAATGGTAGAGTGTGGAGCAGATAAAGATGATGCACACGCTGCTTGTGAACATATTAAAAAGCTTCAAATTCATGAGTTTGAATACTTAAAGGAGCTTATTGGACTCGTTGCTGGTGAAGTATCAACTGTGTATGATGAGTTGAGTAAACGTGAAGAGCGTATTGCGGATCTAAATGCAGAATTAGGGAATAAATATCGCTTTCATAATATTATTGGTAAGTCTAGGCCAATGCAGGCGGTTTATCATCTTCTTTCCAAGGTTTCTAAATCTGAGGCTACTATTTTGATCCAGGGACAAAATGGTACAGGTAAGGAAATGGTTGCTAAGGCCATTCATTACAACTCACAAAGAAAAGATGCCGTCTTCATGGCAGTCAACTGCTCCGCCTTTAATGATAACTTGCTAGATTCTGAACTGTTTGGGCACGTGAAAGGAGCCTTTACTGGCGCAGTTAAAGATAAAAAAGGTGTATTTGAAGTAGCTAATGGGGGAACTTTGTTTCTGGATGAAGTGGGAGATATGTCGCTTTCTATGCAGGTAAAACTTCTAAGGGTACTTCAAGAGTCAACCTTCCTGCCTGTTGGAGCAACCTCACCTAAGAGAGTTAATGTTCGTGTCGTTGCGGCAACAAATAAGCCACTGAAGGAAATGATTGCTAAAGGTGAATTCAGAGAAGACCTGTACTACAGAATAAATGTAATTAACGTTGCTCTACCTTCTCTTAAAGAGCGTCAAGAAGATATACCTGTATTAATGGATCACTTCCTGGAAAAGAAGTGTGCAGAGATGGGGCATTCTTTAAAGCAGTGGAGTAAGAAAACCTTGGAAAAGTTTCTGGACTATAACTGGCCAGGTAATGTTAGAGAGTTGCAAAACGAGGTTGAGCGACTTGTGGTTCTTGCTGGAGACGATAAAACAATCACTCCAGATATGATTAGTGAAAGAATCAAAGATGCTGTTGATGGTCCAACACCTGTTGGAAATTTAAGAGGCATTAATACTAAAGGCTCATTGAAAAAGGCTCTTGAGGAGCTTGAATCTTATATGATTAAAGAAGGTTTGAAGCGCTGCAACTTTAATAAGTCAAAGCTTGCCAAGGAGCTTGGTATTAGTAGGGCCGGCCTGATAATGAAGGTTGATAAATACGATCTCGATAAACGAAAAAAAGCTGCAAATGAATAATGCTAAGGCCTGACTTTTGTCGGGCCTTTTTTTTGCACCAAGCCACTCTCTTTTAGAAATCCGATCCAAGACCTGACATTTTTAACCAAACGTTATATAAAGTTCGAAAACTTTCAAGGAGATATAATGCTTTCCAATCAGGAGAAAAGAGACCATTTGGCAAAATTGAATGAGGATGCAAGGCTTGGAGGCGGCGAGGCCAGGATAAAAAGGCAACATGACCAAGGTAAGTATACAGCTCTAGAGAGAATTCTTAAGTTAGTTGACCCTGAGAGCTTCATCGAATTTGATAAATTTGTTACTCACAGGTGTAACTCGTTTGGAATGGAAAAGAGTAAGTACCTGGGTGATGGTGTAATTACAGGTATAGCCAGGATAAATGGACAGAAGGTTGCCCTCTTTTCTCAAGACTTCACATGTTGGGGTGGTGCCCTAGGGAAAGCATACGCCCAAAAAATCTGTAAAATAATGGACTTCGCCCTGGACAATAAAATTCCAATAATTGGAATCAACGACTCTGGTGGAGCAAGAATTCAGG
This sequence comes from uncultured Bacteriovoracaceae bacterium, assembly GCA_950070535.1. GTDB lineage: Bacteria > Bdellovibrionota > Bacteriovoracia > Bacteriovoracales > Bacteriovoracaceae > UBA845. The sequence goes on from CATMLK010000027.1 coordinate 16,915, forward strand.
AGGGGGTTGAGTCCCTTGCAGGTTATGCTGATATTTTTCATCGAAATGTTAAAGCCTCGGGTGTTATACCTCAAATATCTCTAATCATGGGACCTTGTGCTGGGGGAGCTGTTTATTCTCCGGCCATGACAGATTTTATTTTCATGGTTGATAAGACATCCTATATGTTTGTAACTGGTCCAGATGTAGTCAAAACTGTAACTCATGAAGAAGTGACGAAGGATGAACTTGGAGGAGCACATACACATAATGAGAGGTCCGGTGTCGCCCACTTCCTGTGCCAAGATGAGGATGACTGTCTAGAGAGAGTTAGAGAGTTAATGTTTTTCCTTCCAAGCTCAAACTTTAAGCCTCAAGCACAAAGCTATACAACTGATTCTATAGATAGAAAAAATGCCAAACTCAAAGACTTTGTACCTGTAAACTCAAAAAAGCCCTACGACATGAAAGAGTTAATCATGGAAGTGGTGGATGAGGAGCACTTTCTTGAGGTTCAAGAGGGCTTTGCTAAAAATATTATTTGCGGTTTTGCACGTGTAGGCGGAAACAAAATAGGTATTATTGCAAATCAACCGGCCGTATTGGCGGGCTGTCTAGATATTGAATCCTCGAATAAAGCTGCAAGATTTGTACGATTCTGTGATGCATTTGAAATTCCACTGCTTACACTAGTTGATGTTCCAGGCTTTCTTCCGGGTACCACTCAGGAGTATGGGGGCATTATCAGGCATGGAGCGAAGCTTCTATATGCATTCAGTGAAGCCTCAGTTCCAATGATAACACTTATTACTAGAAAGGCTTATGGTGGTGCTTATGATGTCATGGCATCCAAGCACATTGGAGCAGACATTAACCTTGCTTATCCTACTTCAGAGATTGCTGTTATGGGAGCGGAAGGTGCCGTAAATATTATTTTTAGAAATGAGTTAAAAGGTCTTGAGGGAGAAGAGTTTGATCAGAAAAAAGCCCAACTTGTTGAAAGCTATGAGAAAGAATTTGCCAACCCTTATAAGGCAGCTTCACTAGGTTATCTAGATGAGGTTATTTATCCTGAGCATACAAGAGAAAAAATATATAAGTACCTTGAGTTTCTAAAAGATAAGAAAATTCAAAGACCTAATCGTAAACATGGCAATATCCCACTGTAGGAGAATTTTATGAAAAAGATACTTATTTGCAACAGAGGTGAAATTGCCATTAGAGTGGCAAAGGCCGTCCGCGAGTTAGGTCATATTGCTGTTGGTTTTTATACCGACAGTGAACCTGAAGCCTCTCATTTGGAGTACTGTCATGAATGGGTACATCTGAAGGGCTCTAGCAATACTGAGACATACCTAAATATTGAACAAATTATAGAGATCGTAAAAACTCACAGGATAGATGCAGTTCATCCTGGATACGGATTTTTATCAGAGAATACGGAATTCTGTAAAAGACTTGAAGAATTAGGCACGACCTTTATTGGCCCTCATTCTGAAGCAATTCACAAGATGGGAGATAAGGCCGTCTCTAAGCAGATGGCCAAAGAGGCCGGAGTGCCTGTAGTACCGGGGTCTACTGGAGAAATTGAGTCAGCTGAGGAAGCGGCATCTATTGCAAAAGATATTGGTTACCCTGTCCTGTTAAAAGCAGTGGCTGGTGGTGGCGGAAAAGGCATGAGGGTAGTTAATAGTGAAAATGAGCTGTCAAATAGCTTTGATGCTGTTAGAAGAGAGGCTCTTTCCTCATTTGGGAATCCAGGAGTTCTCGTTGAAAAGTTTATAGTTAATCCTCACCATATTGAAGTTCAGATTATTGCAGATAATAAAGGCAATGTTTTTCACTGTTTTGAAAGAGAGTGCTCTATTCAAAGAAGACATCAAAAAATTGTTGAAGAAGCTCCCTCTCCCTTTATTGGAGATGATGAGGAGTTGAGACTTAATGTTTGTAACACCGCCATAAAGTTAGCGAAAGCGGTAAACTATAATTCTGCAGGAACAGTAGAGTTTATAATGGGTGAAGACAAGTCGTTCTATTTCTTAGAGATGAACACAAGGATCCAGGTAGAGCATCCTATCACTGAAGAAGTTACGGGAATAGACCTCTTGGTAAACATGATAAAGTCTGCACTTGGAGAAACACTGGATTTTAAATCTCAAGAGGAAATTACTATTAAAGGGCACGCTATTGAGTGCAGAATTTGTGCAGAGGATCCAATAACTATGTTGCCTGCGCCAGGTCAAGTGAATGGATTTGAATTCACATTTCCTCAGGGGATTAGATTTGACCACTGCATCTACAATGGCCTTGAAGTGAAATCCGACTTTGACCCTATGATCGGAAAACTCATTGCCTATGGACATAATAGAAATGTTGTTATACGAAAGTTAGACAACGCTCTGGAAGGTCTAATTATCGAGGGGTTAAAGACTAATATTCCATTGCATAAAGTTATCATGAAAGAGAATAACTTTAAGAGTGGTCATTACACGACAAACTATATAGCCGAAGTTTCTCCACAAGAGGGTGTGGAGGAGACAAAAAAGGTGGAGAGTCTGTATAAGAAGGCCATCGCAATAGAGATGAAAGCGTTACAAGAGGGAAGAGAAAGATGAGATATTATATTATCAATTCAGAGGGAAAAGAAGTTTTCTTTGATGTCAGCTCAATGGGACCTAGACAGTCTGAGGCTGTTGGCTTCAAAGTCGAGGCTGAAGGCAGTGAAGTTAAAGAGTATTATGTTAGATCTCTTGCTGGTAAGAACTATATTTCTGAGGATATGATTTCATGGGAGAAAGCACCAAGAATCTCAAACTCCAAGGGCCTGGTGAATGTAAATGAATCTCTTAAAGTCTACAGGGGCTTTAAACCTTCAGGCCTAGGCCAAGCAAGTGCCGGAACCCTAAAGACTGATATGCCAGGAAAAGTGGTGAAATTATTAACCGCAGAGGGTGCGACAGTTAACAAGGGTGATACTCTACTCATTTTAGAGGCCATGAAGATGGAAAATGAGATTAAGGCCGGTGTTGATGGAGTTGTTAAAACTGTTAATGTGTCAGAGGGACAAAATTTGGAATCTGGTCATGTCATGATCGAGATAGAAGAGTAAGTACTTAATATTTCAATGGCCTTCGAAGCTTTTACCTAACTTAAAAAATATAGCATGCTGTGTTATAATGTTAGGTGATGAATAAAAGTGGAAAAGGTCACATTATCCTATCAGAGAGCTTAAAATCATACTTCTTTAAGCAGTTAAAAGAAATTAACCAAAAATCCCTTTGTCCCGTTCCAGAGGAAACTATTTACTATTCAAGTGAAGTCCTTGAAAACTGTGCATTCTCTTCAAGTCTTTTTAATTTTGAAGATGGCAGGGTAAAACATAAGATCTTGGGTAAGAAGTTACTAGAAGCTTCAGCATGCTCTTCTGAGACTAAAAAAAGAACTTATAAAGAAGTTGGAGATACGGCCCTCATCATGTCGGGTTATTTCTCAAGGTCCATAAATGATAAGATTTTAGGCCATGACTACTATTACAGACTCGGTCAAATGGCCTATGAAAAGCTCAATGCGAGTCAGCCCGCATGCTTTGATATCCCCAGCTTTTATAAAATCATGTCAACCTGCTTTGAAAACTTGGCAAGCATGATGGCCATAGTTATGGATCTAAATGCAAGTAACCAAGACACTCCTTATTTACTTAAAGAGGGAGTGCCTAAGTTTAATGCGATATTGGGAATATCCCCAAATCATTCAAAGAAAGTATCTTAGTTGGATTTACCAACCTGAATTATATTCCAGTCTGTGCTCAAGAACCTCTTCAGGAATCTATTGAAATCCTCGTGTGTAAAATTTCTTATTTTTTCAAAACTAATATGCTGATAATCTAGGCCAAGCTGATGTAGAACAGGGATTGCATAGAAATTTGCGTAATCGTCATTGGTTTGAATATTCAATAGGTTCTGACCATCAATCATATTTTTAATTCTGTTGAATTCTTTCTTCGAAAGACCGCGGTCTCGAAGTTTATTAAGAATTTTAATAATGGCATCAATCGCTAGTTCACTCTTCTCATTGCCAGCTCCAATATATATGCCCCAGTATCCGGCCTCAAGTGCTGTATGGTGAAGAGGTTGAACTGCATAGCAAAGCCCTTTGCGATCCCGAACATCGACGAATAATTCAGAAGACTGTCCAGAGAGGTAGGATGTGAGCATTTTTAAATATAAGTCTTCTGTTGTACCTACTTTAAAGGAAGGCCTTCCAACAAAAATATGCGTCTGCTCTCTGTCAAATTCAACTTTGATATCTCTTCCAAATAAAGGCTCTAGTTTATTTTTCTTCTTTGCTTTTGGTTGCCTAGGGGCAAGGCTCTGAATTATAGGTTGAAGCTTTTCAATAACATTTTCGAGCTCATCACTTCCACAGTAAACTAAGGCGATTTCACTCTTTTTAAGTCTTTCTTGGTGTGTGTCCATCAAGCTACTTCGCTTAATTTTTTTTAAAGACTTCTCGTTGCCTATTAGATCCATCGCATAGGGATGTTGATTAAATACTGTTTGATTAAGATTGTTAAAGCAAATCTTAACAGGATCCTCTTTCTGAATGAGCAATTGCCTTTTTACCAGTTCCTTTTCAATTTTTAGGTGCTGGTTGGGAAAAGAAGGATGGAGAAGAGAGCCGGCAAAGTGATCGACAAGCCCCTCAAAATGTTCGCTCAGTCCATGTAAGTTAAGGCCATATGCATTCTTACCAGAGAAGCCGTGCATGTAGGCGGACTTTTTTTCAAGCTCATTTTTTAAACTTTCAAATTTAACCTTCCCATGCCCGTAGGTTAAAAGCTTTGATGTGAAGTGAAAGATACCATTATCTGAATGAGTCTCGTGGGCAAGTCCACCTTTTAAGTAAGCATGTAGGACAAACGTTGGCGAAACTTTGTTTTTTCTATAAACTAGCTTCACTCCCTTTTTAAGCTCTAGCACCTTAACTTCAGGATCGAACTTTGATTCAATCTTTCGGTACTTCGAGGTTTTTTGCTTAATAGACTTTGTCACTGATGCTAGTTTTGTCTGAAATTGCTCCAGTTGTTTCTTGATCTTCTCGGCATCTGCCGCTTTTGGAACCTGAGCATTTATGTGTGCCGGCTTGCTGAAAATATCGATTAAAGCTTTGGAGACTGATACCCTGCTAGTGTTTTTTATTTTCTGAATGAATTCTTCTTCACAGTGAATGTCTCCAGACTGTGCAAATCCATGTCCTAAGGTAAATGCAAAAGACTCTATAGACTCTCTTTCATAGATTTTGGATGCAACATACTGGTTTTTTATTCTTAAAACCTCATCTTCCTGAAAGCCATTATTTAAAGAATCTTTTAACGACTTGAGAAACTCGCTTAAAGCTCCTTGAAGGTTTTCCTCAGGAAGGGCCAATCTAATAAAATGGGAACCCCCATCATTAAAAAACATTGTTGAGCCGGATATGTTGGATGCAAGTTGAGTTTGAGACACGAGCCTTTTATAAATTGGTGATATCTCACCATAGGAAAGGCAGTTTAAAGCTAGGTCTTCAATTGGACCTTCATCTGAGGTATAAGTTGGAGCCTGGATGTTCAAAGTTAGTGTAATCTGATTAACATCTTTTTTGTGAACGTTAACTTTTGCCTCAGGCTTAAGACTGAACACAGGGAACTTAGTTTCCTTGCCCGCTGGCAATTTAAATTTCTCAATAAGACCAGAAAGCTTTTCTTCATGCTGAATGTCACCTGAAACAATTAAAAGTGCGTTGGAGCTATTATAGTTTTCATTTCTAAAGTTAATAAGCTGGTCTCGTGTGAAATTTTTAATTGTTTTTTCGGTTCCTAAAATTGGATACTTGTAATTTTTTGTGAAACAGTTTTTTTGCAGGTGAAAAAAGTTGAACTGGCTTGGGTTGTCAAGTGACCTTCTATATTCTTCAAAAACAACTTCTCTTTCTGGTACCAGTTCTTTTTCCTCAAATAATGGATTAGTAACCATGTCCATTAAGATTTCAACAGTTTTACTTAATTTTCTATTCGGTGTGTTGATGTAATAACAAGTGTAGTCAAATGAGGTGAAAGCATTGATCTCTCCACCGTAAGACTCTACGTCTCGTGCTATTTGAGCTCCAGGTCTTTTCTTTGTTCCTTTAAAAAACATATGCTCCAAAAAGTGTGCAATCCCAAGGTCTTTTGTCTTTTCAAGGGCACTACCAGCCCTAAACCACATTTGCACGCTGGCAGATGTGCTTCCTGGTGAATGAATAAAGAGTGTGTTTAGATTGTTTGCCAATATTTTTTGTTCAATTTTCATAAGAGTTCCAATTCTAATGTTTTATAATTTGTGTATTATAGTATCATATTAATTTATTTAAAACCGCAGAGATAAGATGAAAGTTGGATTAGTATATTCATTTGAAGATTCTAATTGGTTTAGTGTCACTAAAATAGTTGGTAATCTTATAAAGGCATATCAAATAAATGTTCCTGAAATTAACTTTGTCCATATCAACTTTTCAAACAGTCATTCTAATGATGTGGTAGCAGAAACTGCGAAGAAAGCATTTGATGGCAGCTTGGATAAACTGATCTTTCTAGATCATCGTCCACATCCTTACAGCTTTTTGTCTAGTGTGGGGCCTTCAGAGTTAGATGCTCTTAAGGAGATTGTTTTTCATATCTATGGTGATTTTACTCTTTATTTGAAGTTGTGGAAATCGACTGAGAAATTGTTGATAGGTAGAAAAATTAAATTCATTTGTGCTTCTGAAAAACAGGCTAAACTTGTTAGAAAGTTTACTCAGAACGATTGCGTGACAACATGTCCATTCCCTGTTGATGACAAAGAGTTTAAGTTTTTTAATAAGAGTTACAAAGAGTTAAGATCTACAATCGGTCTGCAAGAAAATGACTTTGTTTTCTTGTACACCGGCAGGCTTTCAGAACAGAAAAAAAGTAAGGAACTAATAGAAGTGTTTCTACAGGCCCAGTCTGACAAAAGACTTTCTAGAAACACCAAGCTTTTAATGGCAGGGAAGTTTGACAGTTTAGGATCACCTTATCTTGAGGAGGAACAACTCCTTGGAGAGTACTTCAGAAAAACTAAAAAAGTGTTGGAGAAGTTTTCAAAAGACTTGGCTAAAAACGTAATATTTTTAGGCAATATCCCGAATGAGGATTTAGCTGATTACTATAACCTCGCTGATAGGTTTATAAGTTTTAGCTGTTATCACGACGAAGACTATGGCATGTCTGTTGCCGAATCCTTAATGTCAGGACTTCCATGTCTATTAACTAATTGGGCCGGATACAGCTCATTCAAGCTTGAGGATTTTTCAATCGCAACCAAGCATATATCTGTAAAACTGGGAGAAAAACGAGCTACTTTTGATATTGAAGAGGCCCTGAAGAATCTGGAAGATTGCTCGAAGGGCAAGTTGAATGCTACCGATAGGTTGAACGTCGCTAAGTGTGCACACGAAAAATTATCAACTCAGGCCTGTGCTAGAGCACTTAAAATTATTTTAAGTGATAAGGTGGATTGCTTTGAGGGATTTAGTAAGCTTATGCGCGAGCTTGGTTCAGTTAGTGAGTTTAAGCGTTCTCCGTTCATGAATGAATCGACCAAAACTTACAATCAATTTTATTATAGGGTTTATGATGTCTATGCTGAGTAAGGTTGATGAACTAATAGAGAGTTCTCACGACGAAGTATTAATGTGCAAAAAGTGGAACGTCTTCTATCGAGATAATTTATATAAGGAAGTTTACGGAAGAATTTGGCCCAGTACGCATAGATATTACTTTGAGGCCAATCCAAGTTTTCTAACAGAGTACAAAAACTTCGCAGACATGCAGCGCTTTCCTATTATCATGTTGAGAGATGGACTTATAACTCTATCTGCATTTTTTCTTAGTAACCCGAAGCCACCTGCTGATCTAGAATCCATTTTTTTGGTTTCCAAAAAATGGGAACATATCGTACCCAAACCTTGGCATAAGAATGTAGCACTCTACTCTTTTAGCAGACCTAAAGTGGCTAAAAAGCCTATAACTGTCCTAGGGTTTGGGATTTTTAACGAATATAGTTTTTGGAAAAATACGCCAGAAGAGTGCTTTTTAAGGGTGAAAGATCTAATTCCTGCAGATTCGAAAAAGGTTTTTTATATGCCTATGCGGGAGAGAAGTGTTTTTCAAAGTGTTGACGAGTCTCCTGTGTACACAAATTCCCTGAAATTATTATTCCAGCACTTTGGATCCGACTTTGAGCTTATTACAAATAATAATAAAGTTTTAAGCACCAAGTTGGAAGCTGGTGATGCTATTCTAAACATAACACCTGACAATTTACTTTGCTCAGACAATTATTTAAATCATTTTTTCTCATCTAAAAATATTGGGGAGCTTGGCCTTGAGGAAACGAAATCTGCCTCAAACGGGAGAAAGTATGCACTCTCTTTATACCATGATGTTTGTATCTCTGAAATCAATTCAGAAGGAGAGGCATTTGCATCCATGTTCTATAAGATGAAAATTCTAAATGTGAAGCCAAGCGAGCTAAATCCAAAGTTCCACATCTTTTTAAAGGAACTTAATCGGAAGGGAAGTCTTAAGATCTAGAATAAGAACTTCATAAGAAACTTCTTCCATTGGGGAAGACTGGGTTTGATTACAACGCCTAGGATATCATCTTCTGTTAAGGGGCTGTCTAATTTTTTTGAATTTAATGCTTTGGCATAGTATATCCATTTATTTTGTTTCAATTCCTTCTTGTAGAAAAAGTGACAAATCAATTTATCCTCTTGCCAAAAAATAATGGTATCCAGCTTTTTAAGAGAGTTTGGGTCAAATGGCCTTATAAGAACTTTTTCCCCTGCTTTTATGAATGGGTCCATGGAGCCGGTTAAAATTTTAACCTGCGTAGGTGTTCTTAAGTTGGATTTAATTTCGTAAAATCGATCTCTTGTTACTTTCAAAAGGCTGGCCCTTGAGTTTTACTAAGATAGTATTCAAGGCCATCGGAAGTTGGTCCATCGAAAGCAATTTTTTTGTCATCCAATACGATGACGCGATTGCAAACTTTCTCTATGAGATCATTGTGATGCGAGATAAAAATCACTGCACCCGAGTCATGAATCATATCCTCAACGCGTTTAGAAATCTTTTCATTGAAGAAGGTGTCGGCCCCACTAAAGACTTCATCCATGATGAGAAGGTCGCTAGGTCTTGCGGAAATGATGCTTAGAAAAAGTCTTGCCTTCATTCCTTTACTGTAGTGCTTGAAAGGTGTGTAGATGAATTCATTAAGTTCAGAAAATTCCACAGCATCCTTAACAATCTCTTCACGATCATTTCGGGAATGATTGTGAAAAATTAGATTTGTTAAAATCTTGGCATTTTCAATCCCAGAGAGTTCAGGTTGAACAACGACAGAAGTTTCAAATATTGCTCGTACAACTCCTCTAAGGTGTATGTTGGGGGTCTTTCCGTGCATTCCTGCAATTGTCCGGCATAGGGAAGTCTTTCCAGCTCCGTTAACACCTAAAAGTCCGAGTCTTTCACCTTTCTTTAGCTCAAAGCTTAGTCCCTTGAGAAGCTCTAATTGATTTTTTTCCCTAAATAGCAGCTTAACTGGATTGCTTAACGCTTTAATAAAAACATTTCTCAATGAATCCATTCCAGCATATGCAAGACGATAAGTAATATCCAAGTTTTCGACTTTTAATACAATGTCTGGATCAAATGTAGAGGTATAGTTCATTTCTTTTTCTTGTCCATGTTAAATAACTTGCAATACTCACGATTCCCACGAAAACAGCAGCGGCGAAAATAGACTCATGAAGCTGACCTTGATTAAAGTTCCATAAACTATTTTGAAAAGGTTTTATGACCGCATAAAACGGATTTATTTGCATGATCCATCTATAGTTTAAAGGAACCAAACTCTCAGGATAAAAAATGGGAGTTAAAAAATATAGTATGCTAAAACCAAACTGAATAACATACTGAATATCCCGATAAAAAACTTGCAAAGTACTAACCAGTATATTTAATGACAACGTCATAAAAAGCATTAAAAATAAATTAATTGGCAAGTATAGAATTCCTCTTAATGGGATACCTTCGTTGTAAAAGACAAAAAAGAACAAGCAAAAAAATGGAATGATAAAATTTATAAAGTTGTCTAAAAGCTTGGAAAGCAATAATGAAAGTGGATTAATTTGAAAGGACATTAATACATCTCTCATTGTTACAAAAGTATTGGCGGTCGCCTGAATGGTTGAAGTCATGAATACCCAAGGAAGAAGGCCTGCCAAAAGAAAAACAAAGTATCTATCAATATCAAGCTTAAGAATGTGCTTAAAAACAATAGAGTGGACAGCGAACATGATTAATGGATTGAACATTACCCATAAAAAACCTGCAAAGGTATTTCTATAGCGTCCTTTCATGTCCGCCCAAGTAAGGGTGTATACCTTTAAAAAATTGCTTTTTAGGCTCATTACAATATGATAATTCAGGGTTGGAGTTTTTTCCATAATATTCGGGTTTAATTCATAGAGTCACATACTATGCAGAGCTTTTCACTATACATCCACTACCCCTTCTGTAAAAAACTTTGCAATTATTGCGACTTTTATAAGAAAACCATTTCAGCCGGACAATCTTATGAAGAGCTTGAAAAGGGACTGCAAACTCATTTCAACTCTGTGCTATCCCTTATTGAAGAAAAAGGTGCACCATCACTAGGCTCTATCGATACTCTTTATCTGGGTGGTGGTACTCCCTCTCTTTGGGGAGAAGAAGGTGCAGAGTTTCTAGGAAAGTTCTTGAAAACAAATGGTCTTGAGTTTTCCAATGGCCATGAATTTACAATGGAGGTCGACCCGGGTGCTTGGACTGAGAGTGGTCTGAGATCCTGGCATAAGCTTGGAGTTAATAGGTACTCAATTGGCCTTCAAAGTCTAAACTCCGACTTTATTGAAATCATGGACCGCTCCCACGACGTTGGTGAGTCCCTTAAGACTTTAAAGTACTTTAAAGACGCTGGATGTAATTACTCTGTTGATCTCATGCTTGGTCTTCCTTACTCTGTGGAGAGAAAAAGAAAAATTAGAGAAGAAATTGACATGGCCATGGACTATAGGCCTTCCCATTTTAGCGTCTATATCTTGAAAACTCGAAAAAACTATCCCCACAATGATGTGTTGCCTGATGATACCTTCACTAGCGAAGAGTACTTGGAAGTATCTGAGATATTAAAGTCTTATGGATTTGACCACTATGAGGTGAGTAACTTTGCTCTTCCAGGTAAATACAGTGAACACAATCAAAAATACTGGAGAGCTCAAACTGTGCATGCTTTGGGCCCAAACGCCACAGGCTTTTTTATGTTCTCAAGTAATCAGGCTGTTCGCTACCAACATCGTCCAAGTAACACGGGTTACTCAAAAGAAGAATTAAACGAATCTGAACTCAAGCTTGAGCAAGTTTATTTAGGTCTAAGAACTAATAGCGGCCTGGACACCAGAACACACTTCAGATCTTCTCAAGTTACTGAAATTGTGAAAAAGTGGAATGGGTTGGGATATGTACACAAGTTTGAAAGCGGACAGCTTGTTCTCTCCTCAAAAGGCTATTTGATGATTGATTCTCTGATGGATGACTTATTTCGTTTTGAGTTGTTATAAGTGTCTGAAAATACTTATCTCGGTTTTCCTAAAAAACTTCAAATTAATTTTGGTCACTGACGTTGACATCATAAAAAGCGACCCCATTGTTATATATGAATGTATGAAAAATGGAGTGATGCGAAATGGAAAATGAAGTTAAAGAAGGTGAAGACACAAAATTAAGTGAAGATCAGCAGCCTTCTGAGGAGTCTAATGCCGAATCGGTTTCAGAAACTGAAGATAAAGGCCATGACGAGATTAAGGATACAGAAAATTACAAAGACAAATACTATTACGTGGTAGCAGAAATGCAAAACCTGCAAAAGCGTTTTGATAGAGAAAAACAAAGTCTATTAAAGTATGGAAATGAAAATGTTCTTAAAGACGTTTTAGACGTAGTGGATAACTTTGAAAGAACTTTGGGATTTATATCAAATAGTGATGATAAAAAAGTTCAAAACATTGTGGTCGGTATTGAGATGATCCAAAAACAACTTTTAGAGGCCCTTGAAAAGCATGGCCTTAAAAAAGTTGATGCACTGGGCGAGTCCTTTGATCCAAACTTCCATGAAGCACTTAGTCAAGAAGAGGCTGAGGGCAAAAAGGACGAGGAAGTTATTAAGGTTCACCAAAATGGTTATATGCTGAATGATCGTCTAATCAGACCAGCCAAAGTTGTAATAGCTAAAAATAATTAATTAAATAAGGAGAATTGTAATGGGTAAGATTATTGGAATTGACTTGGGTACCACAAACTCTTGTGTGGCCGTATATGAAAATGGAAAATACAAAATTGTTCCAAATGCCGAAGGACATAACACAACACCTTCAGTGGTTGCATTTAACAACAAAGGTGAAACTCTTGTTGGTCAAGTAGCTAAAAGACAAGCTGTTACCAACCCAAAGAAAACTCTTTATGGAATCAAGCGTTTGATTGGTAGAAAGTCGAATGCCGCTGAGGCTCAAGACTTTGCTAAGGTTGCACCGTTTGAAGTTTTTGCAAATAAAAATGGAGATGCTTGGGTAAAAGTTGATGGCAAGGAAATGTCTCCACAAGAAATCTCTGCCAGAATTTTGGAAAAAATGAAAAAGTCTGCTGAGGACTATTTGGGAGAAACTGTAAGCGAAGCGGTTATTACTGTTCCTGCTTACTTTAATGATGCTCAAAGACAGGCCACAAAAGATGCTGGAAAAATTGCAGGTCTTGAAGTTAAGAGAATTATTAACGAGCCAACTGCAGCTGCATTAGCTTACGGAATGGACCAGAAAAAGGATATGAATATCGCAGTATTCGACCTTGGTGGTGGTACATTTGATATTTCCATTCTTGAAATTACTGATGATGGCGTTTTCGAAGTTAAAGCTACAAATGGCGATACATTTTTAGGTGGTGAGAACTTCGATGAAGAAATCATTAACTGGATGGCCGAAGAGTTCCAAAAAGAGCAAAACGTAGATCTTAGAAAAGATCAAATGGCACTTCAACGTCTAAAAGAAGCAGCTGAAAAGGCGAAGCATGAGCTGTCTTCGACTACTTCAACAGATATCAACCTGCCATTCATCACTGCTGATGCCGAAGGTCCTAAACATCTTAACTTGTCTCTTTCAAGAGCTAAGTTTGAAGACCTTATTGGTAGGCACCTTGAGAGAATTGCTGAGCCTTGTCAGGTTTGTATAAAGGACTCAGGTCTTGATAGAAATGAAATTCATGAAGTAATCCTTGTTGGTGGATCCACTAGAATCCCTGCTATTCAGACAAGAGTTAAAGAAATTTTTGGAAAAGAGCCTTCAAAAGGTGTTAACCCTGATGAAGTTGTTGCTGCTGGTGCTGCCGTTCAAGGTGGTGTACTTCAAGGTGACGTAAAAGATGTTCTTCTTCTAGATGTTACTCCACTATCTCTTGGTATTGAGACTCTTGGTGGCGTAATGACAAAAATTATCGAAAAGAACACCACTATTCCAACTAAAAAGTCACAAGTTTTCTCTACTGCTCAAGATAATCAACCGGCAGTTTCCATCCACGTTCTTCAAGGTGAGAGAGAATTTGCAAATGACAATAAAACTCTTGGAAAGTTTGACCTTACAGGAATTGCTCCTGCTCCTAGAGGGGTTCCTCAGGTTGAAGTTACTTTTGATATTGACGCAAACGGGATAATCAACGTTAGTGCTAATGACAAGGCCACAGGTAAGAAGCAAGATATCGTAATCACTTCAGGTTCTGGTCTTAGTGAGGAAGAAATTGAAAAGATGGTTAAAGAAGCTGAAGCAAATAGAGATGCTGACCAAAAAAGAAGAGAAGTTGTCGATGCTAGAAACAACTTAGACTCTTTAGTGTTTGCAACTGAAAAAGCCTTAAAAGATGCAGGAGATAAAGTTCCTGAAGATAAAAAAGGTGAAGTTGAAGCTGCTTTGACAGAAGCTAAGTCTAAGCTTCAATCAGATAGCTTGGACGAAGTTAAGGCTGCAACAGAGCGTCTACAAAATGCTTCTCATTCAATTGCTCAGTTCTTGTACCAACAACCTGGAGCTGAAGGAGAACAACCTGGTGCTGAAGCTGGAGCACAGCAGGCTTCATCAGAAGAAGCGTCTAAGGACAAAAAAGACGATGATGATGTAGTTGATGCTGACTTTAAAGAAGTTTAAGGTATAACCCATATTAACAAAGACCTCCTTAACGGGAGGTCTTTTTATATTTTGGAAAGTGGATTATGAGTAAAAGAGACTATTACGAAGTTCTTGGGGTAGATAGAAGTGCCTCAAAAGATGAGATAAAAAAGGCCTATAGAAAGTTGGCCATGAAGTACCATCCAGACAGAAATCCTGGACCTGATGGAGAGTCTAAATTCAAGGAGGCCTCCGAGGCGGCAGAAGTTCTGTTAAACGAAGAGAAAAAAGCAAGATACGACCAATTTGGCCATGCAGGTGTTGACGGCCAGGCCGGAGGTTTCGGTGGGGGCTTTGGAGCTGGAGGAGACTTTGGTGACTTGGGTGATATCTTTGGTGACCTTTTTGGCGACATGTTTGGTGGTGGTGCTCGAGGCGGCGGCCGACGTGGACCTGGACGCTCTCGTGCCAGAAGGGGAGACGACCTTGCCGTTGTGGTAGATGTAAGCTTCGAGGAAGCAGCATTTGGCTGTGAAAAGGAAGTGACAGTTGTTAAGAATGTTGTAAAAGAGGGCACAACAGCTCAAACATGCGATATGTGTCAAGGCCACGGAGAAGTTAGACGGCAACAGGGCTTCTTTACTATCTCTCAGACATGTCCAAAGTGTGGTGGTGCTGGTGAAATAGCACAAAGGGTAAAGAAGAAATCAACTCTTTCTGTGAAAGTGCCTGCTGGAATTGACTCTGGGCAGAGACTAAAATTGGCCGGCGAAGGTGATGTCGGAGGACAGGGGGGCCCAAATGGAGACCTTTACGTTCAGGTTCGTATCAAAGAACATGAACTTTTTGAAAGAGACGGCTTTGATGTGTTTTGTAGGGTCCCTATAACATTTTCTCAAGCAGCTCTTGGAGCAGAGATTGAAGTACCGACATTAAATGGTAGAGTCAGCATGTCTATACCTGCTGGAACACAGTCCCATAAAAAGATGAGACTTAAGGGGAAAGGAATCCAAAGGCTGGGTGGCTATGGTCAAGGGGACCAAATTATTACCGTGGTTGTTGAGACACCAACAAAACTAAGTGGTGAACAACAGGAGCTTTTTGAGAAATTGGCACACTTAGAAGATACCAATAGCCCAATGTCCCGCGGTTTCTTTGAAAAGGTGAAGGATCTGTTTCAATAGTTTTTATTGTCAATTGGAACTTTCTCATGACAGCGACACCTTTGCCCGTTAAAATAAACGGTATATAAGTATAAAAATAATGGCGGCCTATTGGTCGCCTTTTTAATATTGATAAAACTGGGAGCTTGAATGAAAAGTCTCATAATTTCCGCAATAGCAATTACCTGCTTGTTCATAAGCTGTGCAAATATAAAAATGTTAACTCCAGAGGATATCTACTCTAAAGATTTTCTTCAGCAAATGGATAAGATTCAAGCAATCTATAAAAAAGGTAATAAAGACACTGCTTTGGCCGAATTGGAAAAGTTGAATGACTCATCCCTTTCTAAAGCTGAACTTGGAAAGAAGCTTAACTTTCTTGGAATTATATCCTTTTCTGAAGGAGACTTCTCCCAGGCCTCTGAATACTTTTTTCGAGCTAAAGATTTTATAAGGCTAGACGAGGTACTGGCCGGACAAACGAGACTCAATCTCGCAAGTGCATATTACAAAATGGATAAGTACGAAAAGGCCTTCAATACTATTGAGACGATAGATCCAAAAGTCTTCACAGAAGAAGAGAAGAAAAAATATCACAAGTTAAGACTGGCCCTGGCCGAGGGAGAGAATGCTCATAAGGCGGTAGTCTCGTCATTGATATATTTGTTAAAAGATAAAAAGCTATTTTCAGAAATCAATCAATCTGAACAAAAAAACCTTCTTATGGATAGTTTTAGAAAGCTATCAGGATCTGAAAGAGTTTTTCTACTTGAAAAACATGATGAACAAGAGGCCGTGGTAATACCATTTCTTGCAGCCGAGGAAGCGTTGCAAAGGTATTACTTTGGTGATCGAGCAGGTGCCGAAGATGTTCTTGAGTGGCTTGAGAGTAACTTTGGCGAGTACGAGGATGTACAAAACTTTGTCTCAGACTTCCAATACCGAATAGAAAACTTCTCCAAAGTAGACGTTGGAGCCGTGGGGGTTGTATTGCCATTGTCAGGTGATAAGGAAAGGTTTGGTAAGAAGGCCTTAATGGGGATAGATACAGCACTAAATAGAGGTGAAGATCAACTTGCCTCCACAAAGCTATATACGAGAGACAATAAGAACAATCCTACTGTTGCCAAAAAATTGGTTCATGACCTTATTCAAAAGCACCATGTCTCGGTAATTATAGGCGGGTTATTTCCCTCAACAGCCAAAGAAGAGTATTTGGAGGCCAGAAAGTACGGTGCTCTTTTTATTTCACTTTCTCCAGTATATTTAGAAAAGGAAGAAAAGAACCATTTGCTTATTGAAATTCCAGGCTCTGTCCAATCTCAGGTTGCTACAATCTTTTCAGAGGATTTCTTGGCTAAAAACGGAAACAATATTGCCATGATCTATCCTGACAGTGAGGGAGGTCTTGCTTACGTTAACGAAGTCTGGAGAAAGGCAAAAGAGGGCAAGATCAATATTAAGAGTCTGGCATCTTTTGATAAAAACGTTAAAGACTATAGGGAGTGGGTTCAAAAGCTTCTTGGTCTAAAGTACACAAGAGAAAGAAGTGAAGAGTTTGAACTATGGAAAGAGATCTATTCTTTGGAGAGAAAAAACTCCAGCATTAGAAGAATACAAACTTTAAGGCCAATTGTAGACTTTGATTGGGTGTTTGTACCTTCATACCCACATGAGGCCTTACAAATTATCCCATCTTTCACTTACTTTGACGCAAAAGGCTTAAAGTATGTTGGTGGCCCAAGTTGGATGAGTAGAAAGCTTGTCAAGGAGCAGAGAAATCTAGGCTCACTCAGATTTGTTGGAGATGATCCTGATGACTTTGATAAAAGTTTTGTCAGTGTATTTTCCAAGAGAAATAAATCCAATCCTTCCTTGGTTGAGACACTTGCTTTTGAGGGGATGAATCTGGCCTTAAATATTTTGGAAGACTCAAAATTTGATAAAAGAGAAGAGCTTGAGCGAAAGCTCGTTAATATGCAGCTGATTGATGGAATTACAGGGCAGTGGAAGCTTGATGAAGGAATCTGGCTAAAAGATCTAGATATTTTAAAAATTCAAAATAATGATATTAAAAAAGTCGAGTTAGAAATGTCTCCCGCTAATAAAAAGTCTTCTTAGCGGGAGACTATCTTTTAATTTGGATATTTGAGATAGTAAATTTCTGACATGTTTCGCCCGTACTGGTCTAGGTCTAGGCCATACCCAATGACAAACTGATCTTCAATTTGTTTTCCAATGTAATCAGCCTTTACTGGGACGGCCCTTTTATATGGCTTGTCAAAAAGAGTGATAACTTCAATATTAGAAGGCTCGGCCTGTGCTATTCTTTCTTTTACAAAACTTAAAGCGCGACCAGTGTCTATGATCTCTTCAACAATAAGCACATTTTTATTAAGAACATCGGAGCTTAGATCTTTAGATATAACTATTGTGCCATTGCTCTCTTTACTTCTGCCTACAGCTTCAACCTTCATAAAGTCGATGTAGACCTTAACATTTTTGATTTGGCGGGCCAAATCAGACATAAAAATCATGCTTCCTTTAAGTAGGCCAACAAGCACAAGTTCTTGACCCTTGTACTTTTGACTAATAGTGTGCGCCAAAGATTCAACGACAGTTTGTATCTCAGATTTGTCGATATACTCCACAAATTGATCGGAAACAAAATTAGATGGAAATTTTAGAAATTCAGACATGTTTAATTCTCCTGTGCTTAAGATTTTACAGTATTTGGGAAAATTATAAATGGATAAATTTAGCTGATTAATATTGTCGGAAATGGGAACTTTCTTTTTCTTGCGCGCCCTTAGGCCAAGTGTTACATTTTACATACAAACGCTCAATTTTTTTAAAGGATAAAAGCAATGTTTAAGAAGGTTTTGGATTGGTTTTCCAATGATCTGGCTATCGATCTTGGTACGGCCAACTGTCTCGTGTATGCAAAAGATAAAGGCATTATAGTGAATGAGCCATCAGTTGTGGCCGTTCATCAAGGATATAGAGGTGAACAAAAAGTATTAGCTGTTGGTAAAGAGGCCAAGGAAATGCTTGGAAGAACTCCAGGATCTATTAAGGCCATCCGCCCGATGAAAGATGGTGTCATCGCTGACTTTGAAGTCACTCAGGCCATGCTTAAATATTTCATACAAAAGTCTATGAATGGATCAAAAATGGTAAAACCAAGAATTATCATTTGTATCCCATTCGGCATCACTCAAGTAGAGAAAAGAGCTGTAAAAGAGTCTGCTGAGCAGGCCGGAGCCAGGGAAGTTTACCTTATTGAAGAGCCAATGGCAGCTGCCATCGGTGCAGGTCTACCAATTACTGATCCATCAGGTAATATGATTGTTGATATTGGTGGTGGGACTACAGAAGTAGCAGTGATCTCCCTTGGCGGCATTGTTTACTCCAAATCTGTGAGAGTGGCCGGTGATAAGTTTGATGATGCAATCGTTAATTACATTAAGAAGAAGTACTCACTACTAATTGGTGAAAGAACTGCTGAAATGATAAAAATGTCTATCGGAAACGCTTATCCATTTGATGAAGAAATCAAGACTTACGAAGTTAAAGGTAGAGACTTGATTGCCGGAGCACCTAAAACTATTGAAGTTACTTCAGATGAGATTCGTGAGGCCCTGTCCGATCCAATAGCTGAGGTGATAGAGGCAATTAAGACTTCTCTTGAAAAAACCCCACCAGAACTTGCAGCTGATATCGTAGATAACGGAATCATTCTTGCGGGAGGGGGTTCACTGCTTGCGAACCTGGATATGTTGATTAAAGAGAAAACTGGCCTTCCGGTTTCTTTAGCTGAAGATCCTCTTACATGTGTTGTTAGGGGATGTGGTATGGCACTGGAAAATATCAGCCTCTTGAGACAAGTAACGACTCTCTCTTAGGAATGTATGAGTGATAAAAGCAGCGTTCACTTCCAAGAGCTTACTGACAATGAAAAAACAAGCAAGCTCTCCATTTTGGTCAAAACCGGTGGAGAGCTCGTTATATGGAAGAAGGGTGCAAAGGAGCGAATAAAGCTCAAGGCATATGAACTGAAAGATAAAAAGCTTTATTGTGTGAAAAGCTCTCACAATGTTGATCTGAAAGAGGTTCTTTACTCCTTCGAACTGAATGGACTTTCATTTTTTGGGACTGCTGATCTTGGTCTCATTGATAATTCAAATCTAGTCATAAATTGTGCAGGAAAGCTCTTTAAGAGCGAGAGAAGATCTAGCTTTCGCCTTCTCACTTTTCCTCACCATCGAGTTTTTCTTAAATTCGCTTTTGAACAAGAAGATGTACCTGAGAGTAATGTTATTGGCATGAAGTCGGGCATGAGCGAAACAGGTCTTTTTAAAAAGTTTCTATCGTTGGTTGAAGATGAGGATAAGAGTGGGGCTAATTTAGGTAGCTCCTTCAGAGTTTTAGACCTCTCCGTCACTGGTGCATCATTTAGGGTTGGAAGTATTGAAGCAAAGGTTTTTGGGCAGAAAGTAAAATTTGAAAACTTGACGCTAATCTTTAACCGAAAAGAAGTGTCTATACCAGGTGCAGAAGTTGTATACAATGTAGAAATGATCTCCGACTCCAAAGCAGGACAGCTTTTTAAAGTTGGTGTGAGATTCCTGGAAATTGATACAAACCTAGATCAAGAATTGGGAGCTCTTATTAACAGTGTTCTTAGAGATTTTGAAACTGAGTTTGAAGATTTTGTGGAATGAACTTTCTGAAACTAACTTTTCTCTTTTGCTTTCTCTCATGTTCTCTGCATCGAGTGCAGCCGTCCCAAGTAGAAAATTCACAAAATAGATACTATTACAAAGATAAAAGTGGTGAGTTTATCGTTGATCGCTCAGTAAAAGTGCTCAACTCAAAAATTATTGTCAAAAACGAGGTCTTTGCACCCAATGAATTGAATAGGCCGGTTGAGAAGACAATTACTGTCTCAAAACTTGGGACTGTGAAATCCAACAGTGGGAAAGTTCCGGGGTTGAGGCCTGAGATCTCTCAGCACACTATTTGGTTTGAAGGCCAGAAATATTTTTCCCAGTTAAAAATTAATCTAAAAGATAAGAGCTTTAATGTAAGTATGGAGAGTCCAGACGACAAGTGGAATGGTCAGACCAAGTTAAAGTTTCCTAAGGGACAAATCTTCTGTTTTTTTTCTCAGATTCCTGAATGTGCTAAAAGGTATGGACTTTTAAATGAAAGACAAAGACCTATTCAAATACAAGTTATTTGGGACAACTTTCCCTATCACAATGAAATTTATGATAACCTATCAACTGACGGCTTTGAGAAAAGTGTCTGGGCCTTTGACGGTCATGAAGATGGACTTGCAAGATTTGGACTTTTGATTGGTCAACAGTTAGTTTTATATGAGTTTGATTCAGAAGAAAACTTTGTAAATATGTATTGGGTACTTCAAGGCATTTCTATGCAAAAAAGTGAGGAACAACGTTGAATATAAATGAACTTGGACAGCTATTTATTACAGGTTTTGATTCCATTACTCTGTCGGAAGAGGAAGGGAGTTTTCTCGAAACTAATAATATTGGTGGTGTGATTCTTTTTTCAAGAAACTACCAAGATCCAGCTCAATTGGCCGAGTTGGTTAATAGTATACAGACTAGAAGGGATGAATACCCGCTCTTTGTTTCAGTGGATCAAGAAGGTGGAAGGGTAAAACGCTTCAAAGATAGCTTTATACAGCTGCCTTCAATGCTTACCTTAGGAAAGAACGATTCACCTAAACTTACTTTTGAATTGCATCAGGCAATGGCCACAGAGTTGGCTGCTTGCGGCATAAACCTAGATTATTCTCCCACTTGCGATATCTGGACGAATCCAAAAAACACTGTAATAGGAGATAGAGCATTTGGTGATAATGCAGACCTGGTGGAGCGACATGTGAGTGCTGCAATTAGAGGTCTTCATGCGGGCAACGTAATCGCATGTGCAAAGCACTTCCCTGGACATGGGAATACCACAAAAGACTCCCATTTTGATCTGCCTTATGTAAAAGCCAATATGGATCAACTTGAAAAAGTTGAGTTAAAACCTTTCATGAAGGCCGCAAAATCTCGTGTGGAATTTATGATGATGGCCCACCTAATTGTTGATGCGATCGATCCAGATCTTCCATGTACGTTGAGCAAAAAAGCATATGACTTTTGCCGTGAAAAGTTGAAATACAAAAAATTAATGATCACTGATGATATGGAAATGCATGCAATTACAAAGCATTTCAGCGTTGAAGAGGCTGCAATCAAAGCTTTGGAAGCTGGGGCAGACATCCTACTTTATCGTTCAATGGATCAAACTCGTCTGGCTTTTAAAGCAGTTAAAGATGCTGTAAGAAACGGTCGGTTGAAGCTAAAAGTGATCGAAGAGAAGATTGAAAGGGTCAAAGCTTGTAAAAAGGCCCACTTTAAAAGCTATGAGCCTATTTATATACCTTCAATTGCCAAAGTACTGAACTCAGAAACTCAAAACAAACTTTTGGGTAAAATTAATTTAGAAGCATAGAGTAAAAATTTCCCCACAGCTGTGGCCCTGAAGTCTGCCCAAATATTTGATATTATATAGTTGGAGTAAATATTTGGAGCGGTTAATGGGCCACAAGAACCTAATATATTTTTTGGTGTTTTCACTTTCGTTTTTTCTAAGTGAATCGAATGCCTTTGCTCAATGCACGAATGACTTTGATACTATTGATTTAAACTGTGCAAAAGAAAAGCTCGGCAATGCCGGCGAAATTAAATTCGTAATTCCAAAAGATCCTCAAAAAATTAAAGGCAGTGCTTACTTCTTTATTTCCGAAAATGGCCTGCCGGGTAAGTTTGTTGTTCAATCTGCATTCCTATCTAAAGATGAGTGTTCAATCACACTTGATGTAACGACATACATAGGACAAGGTTCAATGAGTCCTTCTGGACACTTTGGTATTTCTAAAAGCTTTAACACTTGGAGTATGGATAGGGCCGGGTTCGATAAAACGAGCTCCGATGACTTTCGACTTTACCAGAAAAGTGGAAAGTGTGTTTTTGCCTCTAGTGAGGCCAAAGGTGTTTTTTATAAAAAACTAGAGCAGCCTGATTTGATTCAAGGTCGAGATACTCTTTACTATGCTGGAAACTTTCTAATCTTTCTTGCAGTGTTTCTTGTTGCAAGAGCAGTATTTCAAGATGAAGACAGGTTTAAGGCACAGTCAAAGCTTGAAGATGCTCAGAAAGAAGATAAACAAGATGTTCCAAATGATATTGTTTTAAAGTACTCAAGACCCTTCTTTAAAAGATACTTCACTCCTGTGGTGAGTGGGATGAAGAGCAAGAAGAAGATTCGGGACAAGTATAAGAGAAAACTCGCTTCGGCAGGACTAAGTAAGGCCCTCTCTCCTGAGGATATGTTTGCCTTTAAATTGTTCCTAATTATAGGTTTTCCAATCGTTTATCTTGGGCTAAGGGCCTTTCTTGAAGAAAGCTGGCCTTTGTCTTTCGTACCTATGATCAGTGTATTTGGATTCTTTTATCCTGACATCTGGCTTTCAGGAAAAATTAGTAAAAGAAAAGAAGAGTTAATTCAAAATATGCCCTTTATCGTGGATATGCTTGCACTCTCGGTAGAGGCCGGACTCGATTTCATGGCCGCAATTCAAAAGGTTTTAGAGAAAGCTCCTCCATCTGCGATGTCAGAAGAATTTGAGATTCTACTAAAGGATACAAGGATTGGAGCAAGTCGGGCCGAGGGGCTTAGACAACTTTCTTGGAGAGCAGATTGCTTACAAGTCTCATCCTTTACAGCTACTTTAATTGCTGCTGATGCGGTAGGTGCTTCAGTAGGACCCATTTTAAAAACCTTGGCTGCTGAGATTAGACAAAAAAGAAGTGCTGATGCCGAGAAAAAGGGTGCAACAGCGGCAACGAAGATTTTATTCCCGGTTATGTTTTTGATTATGCCGGCAGTTGGATTGGTAATTATGGCACCAATTTTTTTACAGTTGATGTGATGGAGAAAATGAAAATTATACACAAGAAAACGAACATGGTTATTGCAACGAAAGTGAAGGTCGCAAATACCTTTTTCTCTAGGTTAAAAGGACTCATGTTTATAAAAAGGATGGAAGGATTTGATGCAATGTTAATTGAAAATACAAATTCTGTTCATAACTGTTTTGTGAGATTTTCAATTGACCTTGTATTCATAAACTCGGAATGGAAAGTCGTTAAAATTATAAGAAACTTTAAACCATGGCGCTTTAGTTGGATTTATTTAAAAGCAAGGCATGTTGTAGAATTGCCTGCTGGATCTTTGAGTGACGAGGTTGAAATAGGAGATTTATTGGAGGCACAAGGTGTATAAACTCGTTGCAGTCGGAGGGCAGCTTCGAGGAACCGAAATTGAATTGACTGAGGGGGAGAATGTCATCGGAAGAGGGATGGATGTTGATCACCCAATCAAAGTTGCTGGTGTTTCAAAGAGACACATGTCCATCAATGTAAACGGCGACACCTGCTATGTTCAGGACTTAGGTTCATCCAACGGCACATTTGTAAATGGCAAGCTTGTTAAAAATCAAACTGTTCAAAGTGGAGATAAAATCGCTGTTCCTAATGTGATATTTCAGATTGTTTACGTTAAGGAAAAGAAAATCATCATCACCAAAAAAGTTGCAAAGGTTGATGAGAGCGGCGAAGACGCAATTGAGTTTAAGGATGTTGCACCTAAGGACACGATAGGGAAGCTTAAACACTTTTTTAAGCACAAAGTAATGTCCGTTATATACAGTTTTAATGAGCAGTATGAGTGGAGTGTGCTTTTAGGTATTATTCTTTTTGTCTTTGTATGTACGAATATCGGTCTAACAATAGGCCCGGTTCTACATGATGGAAAAGAACTTCTAAAGAATGAAATTGTGGCAAGGGGCGGTCAGTATGCTGAAGAAGTTGCTCGTTTTAATCGTGCAGCATTAAGTAGAGGTGACCTAAATAGACTAAATACCAATTTTCTAGAAAATTCCGCTGAAGATGTTAAATCATATGAGCTTTTCGACTTAGAGGGACGAATTGTAAGGCCTGTGGGGAAGTTAAATTCCTATGTTGAAGACGCTTTTTCAGTAAAGGCATGGAAGCAAATCTTGGGTGGAGGAGACGCAAGTTTGCGTAAGACAATTTATGAAGTTGTAGGGGATGGGGAAATTGGAATCGGCAAGGCCATCCTCGCCTATGACACAAATACAGGGAGGGAAGAGCCAGTTGGTATTATTGCCATAAGGTTCAAACCTAGATCTTGGGCAGCACAGGCGGCAAACCAATCAGGATCTTATTTAGAGGCACTTGTGATTACATGTATCGTTGGTGTGATATTTTTTGGAATTGTTTATTATATGACGACTAGGCCACTTGAGCTTATGAGAATTCAGATTGAAGAAGTTCTACGAGGAAAACGCAAGGAACTGCAATTGCCAATTCTATTTAATGAAATTCAACCCCTTAACAATACGGTCAATTCTATTTTGCAAAGACTTAAAGAGCTTCAAAGTGAGGATGGCGGGGACTTTGTTGAAATTGAAGAAGATGGTCCTTATGTGAGAAGTCTGTACGAGTTTATGCAGGGAGCTCAAGGACCTGTAATGGTTTTGAACTCGGAAAAACTGATTGAGCATATAAATTCTGAGGGGGAGGATCTTACTGGTATGAGAGAAAGCTCTGCCGGAGGGACAAGCTTATTAGATTCGGCCAGAGATCAAGGCTTTGCGGCGACTGTGATTGATTTATGCGATCAGTCTGCAAATAACGAAGGTACCAGTCAAAGCGAAATGTATGAGCTTACTGGGAAAAACTATACAATCCATGTTTCTTCCCTTCTTGGTAAAGACAATTTTGCGAAAGCATTTTATGTAACTTTTGTGGAGGATGAATAAACCGATGAGTGGCGCAGTTAAAATTCTTAAACACTTTGAAAAGCCTACTCAAAAGGGAGAGCACTATCGTCTAATTTGCCTAAATGGTAAAAACAAAGGACTTGCTTATTTCATTACAGGAAATCGTGTAGTTCTTGGAAGAGGTGAGAATGCCCACATAAAGGTTCATGATCTAAAATCATCTAGGGAGCATGCCGAGATTGTTAAGGTCGGTGAAGACTACGTCATTACAGACTTGGGTTCTCAAAATGGGGTAGTTGTAAATGATTTGAAAATTAAACAGCACTCCCTGGGGCAAGACGACAAAGTTATCATTGGAACTACAATCTACAAATTTGACAAAGTTGAGGTTGCCGAGACTGTTGAAAAAAAGAAAGTGAAGAAACAAGAGGAGGCGACTTTTGAAGAGGAGACATTTGAAGAAAAAAAGTCGAAGCTAACTCCAATACTTGCGGGTGTGGCAGTACTTGCCATAATTCTGTTATTCGTGGAGTCGCCTTCAGACAAGGAAAAGGAAACAAAACGTTCCAATGCCAACTATAAAGTTGATGAGGTCTCAGATCCTTTTATCAATACGTTGAAACGTAAAAAGGCTGAAGACAAAAAGAACAAAGAAAAACTCAATATTTACTTCCAAAAAGGTTTAAGAGAGTTTCGTGAAGGTAATTATTTTAGGGCCATTGCTGAGTTTGAACATGCACTTTCTTGGAGCCCTAATGATGGACTGGCCCAATTTTATCTTAGAAAGACTAAAGAGGCCTTAGATACTTCTATAGAAGAGATGTTCATTAAGGCTAAAAGAGATGAGGAGTCTTTGAAGTACCAGAACGCTGCCGTATCATATTGTGCAATCTTAAGACTACTTCATCGTTATCCTGAAGATGATCGGTTTGTGAATGCAAAAGAGAGTATTTCTCGACTAGAGGAAAAACTTGGCTATGAAGAAGGACAAATCGAGTGTGCGGAGGAAGTTGGAGAATGAAATTTGAAATCTTTAAAGACTCCGGCAAAATCTCTGAACTAGAAGTTCCACTGTATGAAATGGAAAGTGGAGCTGAGATATATGTGGGCAGATCAGATGACTGTCATATTATTTTAGAAGACCAACAGATTTCTAGGCATCATGCAATGCTCTTTTGGAGCAATGACTGCTTGAATATAAAAAAACTTTCAGACCTCGGTTCAATTTACATTAATGGGGTGGAGCAAAGAGAAGTTTCAATTAAGCAAGGCGATAAGGTTTCAATCTTAGACTATGTGATACTTGCGAGTGATTTGCCTACAAATGGTGAGAGGATACAAGATTCTCCTCTCATCGATGAGCCAACTGCAATCATGGAAGGCCCAATCTTAGAGCCTGAACCTATATTAGAAGATAATATTCCAGAGCCTGAAGAGAATGAGGAAGCAACTGAGGTGTTTAACGAGGAGATCGAAGCATCGGATGACGGGAGTGAACCTGACGAAGGTGAGTTTGAGGAGAACGAAGATTCTGCTGGCGATGACGAGTTCGCAGGTGGCTTTGAAGAAGAAAATTCTTTTTCTACAGATGGGGCAAACGGTGATGAATCTGAAGATGAGTTTAATGAAGATTTGGGCTTTGGCGGTGATGATGATGGCTTTTCCGATGACTCAGGCTTTGGTGGAGACGATGAGGACTCAACACAGGTTTACCAGTCCTTTGCCAAATACTATTTAATTATCGATGGTGAGTACGCTCCATTTGATAAATATCAAATTGAAGACTCTGAAATTTATATTGGTAGAGATCCTGAAAAGTGTCAGATTGTCCTCAATGACCCAGAGGTGTCTGGTCGACATGCCCTAATTAAGAAGACACTGGTAAACTGTACTATTGAAGATCTTGATTCTTCAAATGGTACTATCTTTAACGGTGAGAGAATCAATAAATCTGAGCTTGGAAACAACGATAATTTTCAAATTGGATCTACAATATTTACAGTCAAAATATCTTCAGACTTAATTGAGTCTGAAAAAGACATGCTCATGCCGGTGGATGACAACCAGGAGGTAGAAGTTGAAGAAGTTGTTGAAGAAGAAGTGGATTACAATGAATTGGACACCGCTGGAGGTGGAGACTTTAGCCTTGAGCCATCCGAAGAAAAGAGTCTTTTTAAGCGAATATGGAAAGACCCTAAGAAAAGGCGAATAGC
Source organism: uncultured Bacteriovoracaceae bacterium (assembly GCA_950070535.1). Taxonomy (GTDB): domain Bacteria; phylum Bdellovibrionota; class Bacteriovoracia; order Bacteriovoracales; family Bacteriovoracaceae; genus UBA845. The sequence continues at coordinate 44,445 of CATMLK010000027.1, forward strand.
AATAGTTGTAGGACTTCTTTTGGTCATCCTTCTTTTAAGTGAAGAGGAAAGCGGAAAGAAGCCCGCCTCTAAAGCTAAAGCGGATAAAGGAAAAGAAACGAAGGTTGAAGAAAAGAAAGCTGAACAAAAAAAGGAACTACCACCTGAAGTTATTGCAAAACTTGAAGAAAACTATGCCTTGGCGTTGGCAAAATATGAGGGTGGTGAATACTACGAAGCAAAAGAGTACCTGGAAATTATCCGCTCTATCGACCCAACCTATAAAGACACTGAAACTTTGCGAAAACTTGTCCAACAGGGCCATGAGGAGCTTCTTAGGTTAAAGGCCGAAGAGCAAGCTGAGAAAGAGAGAAAAAAACGGCAACTTAAGGTGAAGGCCCTTTTAGAAAAGACTCAAGAAGCTGTCAAAAATAGAGAAGTTCAAGTTGCGGAAAGTTTATTTAGTCAAATTCTAGAGCTTGATCCTGAAAATATAGATGTTCCTCAATTGAAGCTTGAAATTGAGGCCTATCAAGCAAACGAGAAGCGTAAAAAGGAAGAAGAGCAAAGAAAAAAGGCACTTAGAAAAGCAATGGTAGATGCTCTGAGCCCTGGGAAAACGTTATTTCTAAAAGAAGAGTGGTATAAGGCAGTTGATCGACTTTCAAAATTTACACAAAAGCCAAACATTGATGAAGATCTAATGAAAGAGGCGACTGATATGTTGAAGCAGGCCAAGGTTAATCTTTCGGCACAGATAAACCCTTTGCTTGGTAGGGCTAGAAGTTATAGAGAAGGTCAGGATTTAAAGAGAGCGTACGAAACTTATGGGGAAGTTTTAAAATATGATCCTTCAAATGAAGAAGCATTAACGGAAAGAGAGAAAATTTTTGATTCCTTAAGAACAAGATCAATGAAAGTGTATCGGGAAGCTCTAATCTCTGAAAGCTTGAGTTTGTTTGAAGAAGCGAGGGAGAAATTTGAAGAAGTTCAACAAATCTCTCCGGTGAATAGTGAATATTACAACAAGGCAACCGAGCGCCTAAAAAATTATTTGGAGTAGATGTGAATCTTAAAACCTTTTCCGCCGAATCAAGTCCTGGCCCTTTTCTTCAAGTTAATGAAGATGCTTACGACTTTGACTTGATCAATGAAGTATTCCTTCTACTTGATGGCTTTGGTGGTTCAGGGGTTGGAGATGTCTGCGTAACGAATTTAAAGCAAAATATAAAGTCATTCTATACAAAGTTTTGTGCAGATCCCGATGCTACGATGCCATTTTTTTATAGTCCAAAATATCTGTTGGAAGGAAATGCAATTGTTAACTCTTTATTGCACGCACATGATCAGTTATATAAAGACAATTTGAAAAAAGAATTTTCCACCAGGGCCGGTGCTTCAGGAATTTTTATGGCCAAATCTGAAAGTGTCTTATCAATCGTTTCTGTGGGGAATTGTGCTTGTTATCTATACCGCAAGGGAAGGCTGGAAAAAGTTTTTATTGAGGACAGCTTTCAATTTCTCACTAATAATAGCTATCAAAACCATCTTAAGACGACTCCTTTGAGCGGATTTGGTTTATTTCCTGAGCTGGATTATCAGGTAAGGGAGATTAGATTATTCTCGGGGGATAAAATTGTGGCCCTATCAGATGGTGTTTATTCTAGGCTTTCGGAGGATGAGCTAAAGGATGTAGTTACTAATCCTGAAATAGATGGTAAGGCCAAGATTGAGAGAATGTTTTCAATATCCAATCAAAAAGGCAATCTTGATAACCAATCATGCATGATTTTGGAATTTTAGGCTAAGTATCTAAAAATAGACATTGCGCCTATTGATGCGTACCATATTGTAAAACACTCTATTTCAATTGAGGGATTAATTGATGGAACAAAAGATACTTATCGCAGACGATAGTTTGACCATACAAAAAGTGATAAAAATCACTTTGGCAAACGAACCTTTTGAGCTTCATGACTGCTCACAAGCAAACATTCTAAAAGATACAGTGAATAGCCTTCGTCCAGCGATGGTTCTGTTAGACTTTAATCTATCAGAAAATAAAACTGGATATGACCTTTGCAGGGAGATAAAGGCCGTAGACTCACAAATCCAAGTACTGATGCTATTTGGAACCTTTGATACAATAGATGAAGCTTTATTGGCCGATTGTGGCTGCAACTATCATATCGTTAAGCCATTTGATGGAACAAAATTTATAAATTTATGCAGGTCGATGGCATCCGACTACGAAAGCGGACTTCCTGGATCTGAGGCTAGTGCTACACAGAGCGAAACAAGCAGTTTCCCTGGGCCAATATCCTCTCCAGAGGAAGACGAGTGGGTTGTTAACCAGCCTTCATATGAAGAACCTGCAGAGGAAAGCAAAGACGTTGAAGCTTCTAACCCTCTTGAGAACGAAATTGAAAGTTGGGGAATGGAAGTTCCATCAGTGATTGGTTCTGATGAAACCTCTGAGGATTTTGAAATCCCTTCCGTTATAGGCGCTGAAAACATTGATGAAGTCGTTGAAGAGGACTCTATACCTGATAGAGTTGAGGAAAGCTCCAATGAGCTGGATATGCCTGCCTCCGAAGAAATACACCTGCCTAGCTCAAGTGATTTGGAATATCCTGCTGAAATAAGCACTCAGCAGCAGCCAACTAGCTCTAAACTTATACCTCTTGATGAACTAGCACATGATAGCGACCAAGAGATGGATGTCCTCGAAGGTGGAACAGAAACTGATGAGGATGTTAAGAATATCAAAACTCTTATTGAAGATGAACTCGGTGAAGAAGATGATCTTTGGGCGGCCGATGTTGTTGAGGAGTCCGATGATAGTTTAGATGATTCAGAGGATTTGCCTCTAGTCAGACCTCATTCTCTTGAAGAAGTGACTGAGAATGACACTCCTACAGATTTTCCTGCTGATGTTATGGAGCAAAGCTTTGAGCCAATCGATGTTGAAAAAATGTCCCAGGATATCAAGGATGAACTTGAAAAAGAGCTTTCAGAAAAGCTTTCTCCACTTGTGGAAAAGTATATTCAAAAATATTGCGAGCAGCAGGTTGAGAAAATTGCTTGGGAAGTCATCCCTGATCTTGCCGAGAATCTAATTAAGAAAGAAATTCAAAAAATATCAGACTCTATAATGGATCAATAATCAAACTTGCACTGAATAGTTCGACGGTCTTTCCGTCGAGCTCAACTAACGCTTGTCCCTGTTCACCAACGCCTTTGAAAGTGCCCCTATAGGAACAATCGGTTTCAACGACTTTCACTTCCTGATTTAGATGTAGGCAGTGTCGCTCCCATTGCTGTGCAATTATGTTGGATGGCATTCGGTTGTTGGTGATATAGTCTCTTAATTTTCTAGAAATTTTCTCGTTATCGATGTTTTGTTGTTCTGAAAAAAGCGAGCCTAGTTGATTCAAGTGGCTTGGTTTTTCTTTCTGAAAGAGATTGACTCCAATCCCAACGATGAGTTTTTCATTTGAGCTTTGAATTAAAATCCCGGCACACTTCTTTCTATCTTTGGTAAATATATCGTTTGGCCATTTGAGTTTAGTTTGAACATTAAAAGTCTCTTCGATGAACTGCCTTGTTAGTACTGCCATCTCAAGGGAGCTTAGGGCAAAAATGTCTGAGGCCCAAGTAGAGAAGGAGACTGCAAGAGATTGATCAGCAGAGAACCACTCTTTTCCTCTTTGTCCTTCACCAGAGAGCTGCATTTCACAAGAGACCAGAATGTCGTCTTGCTCATATTCTTTGGAGAGCTTTACGGCAAGATCTTGGGTCGATTCACACTCAGTTTTATGTACATGTATCATTGTTGAAGACTACTAAAAAAAACGTTATAAATGAACTTCATAAAGGAGCCATTAATGTCTTTAATTAAAAGAAGCGAGCCAAGAGAGATCAAGTTTACAAAAAACATTAACCCATATGCTCTGGGCAGTGTTATGGCGGAGTTTGGAAACACTAAAGTTCATATTACCGCCACTGTTGAGGAGAATGTTCCCCCATGGATGAGAGGCACAGGCACTGGTTGGGTTACCGGAGAATATAATATGCTTCCAGGATCAACCCATGACAGGATAAGAAGGGAGAGAAAAGGTCCATCAGGAAGAACCCAGGAAATTCAAAGACTTATAGGTAGAGCTCTTAGGGCCGTGGTTGATTTTAAAAAACTAGGCGAGAGGCAAATTATAATAGATTGCGATGTTTTAGTTGCAGACGGAGGCACAAGGACAACGTCTATATCTGGTGCTTATGTTGCTCTTGCGATGGCCGTGGAAAAGTTGTTGAAAGCTGGGCTTATTAAAGAGTCTCCCATCAAAGAGCAATTGGCGGCACTGAGTGTTGGAATTGACAAAGATGGCAAGATCATAGCTGACTTAAACTATGAGGAAGATAGTTCATGCGAAGCTGATGTAAATATTGTGATGACTGAATCGGATAAATTTGTTGAGGTGCAGGGAACTGCAGAAGGCGAGCCATTCACAAGAGAACAGCTTGACGCTATTTTGGAATGTGCTAAAGACGCTATGAAAACTATATTCAAGGCCCAGAAACAGGTTTTAGAAAATGACTGAGTTCATCTTAGGTTCAAGTAATGCTCATAAAGCTGAAGAACTAAATGAGCTATTAGGTGGTGTTGCAAAAATAAAAGCGGCCTCAGAAAAATTAAATGTTATTGAGGACGCCGATACTTTTGAGGGCAATGCTTTTAAGAAGGCCAAGGCCTATCATGACTTTTACAAGGCACCATCCCTAGCAGATGACTCTGGGCTTGTTGTTAAAGCTTTGCCTAATCTTTTGGGCGTTCAATCAGCAAGGTTTGCTCCTGAGCTTCCTGATTATCGAGACAAGAACCTAAAGCTTATTGAGCTTATGAAGGAGTTCAAAGGGGAGGATAGGGCCGCATATTTTGTGTGCAATCTATGCTTTTACCTCTCTGAGTCAGAAGTTTACTTTTTTGAGGGCAGGGTTAATGGTGAAATTGGACATGAGCTAAAGGGTGATAAGGGTTTTGGATATGACCCGATTTTTGTGCCTGATGGCCTTGATGGAAAGCACTTGGCCGAGGTTTCCGAATGGAAGATGAAGAATAGTCATAGAGCAAGAGCTTGTCGCGAGGCAGTAAAATTCTTTCAAAACTAAAAAAACTTCATTGCCAAAATAGTTTTAATACATTAAAACTATTGTCCATATCTGATTTGTCGGGGTGTAGCGCAGCCTGGTAGCGTAACTGCTTTGGGAGCAGGAGGTCGGAGGTTCAAATCCTCTCACCCCGACCATTCATTAAAGATATTTGCTGAAAATCCCAAAATTTCAGCACCTTAAAAAGCCCTCTCAATGAGGGCTTTTTTATTTCCCAACTTTTCCCAACCGTTGGCTTAAATTACCTTGAGTTAGGCTAAGGCAGAAAAAACGGGATTATCATTATGATAATATTTCAAATTTAATGTAATCCCCTTATTAGAGAAAATTAATTCATATGTAGGTTTTTCACACTTGCTGTCCTAGGACTGGTGTTGTGCGTCATTTTGTGGCAAGTTCGTTTTCATTGAAGACAGCGACGCCATATATGCGTTTAAGAATGGATCAGAAAGACAGCCTTTTCTAAACCACGAATAGGAAGACAAAGAAATTATTAACAAGGTTTGGATATAAACCATTATTTAAATAGCCATAATGCTGAGGAGATTCAGATGAAAATTATAATTAGCTCAATACTCTTACTAGGACTATCATCTCAATTGCTTGCTAAAGAATGTAATATTGTTGATACGATGTATAACTCCACGGAAAGAAACTTCCTAGTTGGAGAGTCTTTTAAATTGAACTTTTCAAAAAGAGATCTTAGGGAAAATCACTTTAAAACTAAGAAAATCGAAGATATTAAAGTCGGCGATTTTGTTTATAATATTGTAAAGTCTTATCCAGAAAACGACAGAGAAAAGTTCGCTCTTGGTCATTGTATGTTAACAGGGGTTATAGGAATTGCCACATTTGGAAGTAAGGATGTCGAGTGTATGGTACCTGGTGAGGCATTAGAAATAACAACAATCCAACTGGCGAGATTGAAAACAAGAGCTGAGGGTAAGGATGATTTTGAAGTTGTAAATGAGTTTGACGTCGAAACGGAATGGAATGGACCAAATCTTCCGAACTTAACTAAAAATCTAATTTCAAGTAGTAAAAGCGAACTACTTCCGTGTTCTTATTATTAAGTGGTGATGAAATTGATACGTGCTTTTAAAGCTCTAGATCGCTAGTAAGTCTCTGTTTAGTATTACAGAGACTTAAACAAACTTCACTTCTATCAAGACAGATCGTCTTTAAATTCAAGGTTTGATGAAAATCTTTAGCAAAATAAAGAAACTATAAACACGGTTTTATAATGAACTAGTGTTGTGATTAGACCACCTTAAGGTGGAGGAGAAGTAAATGAAAAAGTTATTAGTAGGATTAACTCTTTTGACATCAATGTCCTCTTTTGCAATTACGGAATTGCAGTTCTCAGGGTATGCAGCAAAATCTGCTTACGATGGTATGACAGATGTATCGATTAAAGATTATGGTTTTCAAAAAGAAAAACAAGGCCAAAGTATTAGTTGCCTAAGATTAAATGCTTCAATTGATTCCAATGACGTATTTTACCAATGTACTCTTACAATGAATTCTAAAGGCGAAGTCTTAGAACAGGAAAATTAAAAACACTAGGTTTTTAAAGAACAACCGTATCGAATCATACAGAAATAGAATACAAAACAAAGGCCAGCTCCGTGCTGGTCTTTGTTGATTAAAGCCTGAATTATTATACAAAGTTTAAGCTACAAACCTGTTTGAATAACCTTTTGACTTCATTAGGCTTATGGATTCTATTCTACTTCCTGCTCTATACTACTTTTTTGACTTCGACTCTAAATTTGGGATTCGCATAATCAATTTGTTGTTGTAGGTAGGCCTTTACCCAAATTTCATGAGGCTCAGCCAGCTTTTTTGCCCAATTAACAACCGTTTCAATAGAGGGAAGTCTGCGGCCTTTTGCATAGTCACAGACTGTTTGCTTGGAAATACCTAGCTTACCTGCCAGTTGATCTTGGGTCATTTCCTTCCCAAGCCTATGAGCCTTTAAAAGATCTGAGAAGTATAAGCTGCCAAATTGAGCTTCGAGAATGTCACTAGCTTTTATCTTAGTAGTCATGGGGGCGTTACCTTTAGCAAAGCTTAAAGGCCGGTCCAAAAACTAGCTTTTTCTATAACTTTATGCTGTAAATTTGAAAGCGGGTTTACCTTCGAGAACCGTGATGAGCTTAATTAATAACTCAATCGATACGTTATTTTCACCATTATTGGCAATTCTGCTAATTCTGCTCCTAGAGGTCCCAATACTTTTGGCAATTTCTTCATATGTTTTGTTGGAAGCTTTGATTAAGTCGGCACTCTTTTTGTAAAGGTTTGCCTTGAGTTCCATCATGTATGCGTCGATTTCACTAAGACCAAGGTCTTCAGCTAATTGTTTTGCAGCTTTACTTAGTTTCATCTATTAGCTCCTGTAATCGTTTAATTGATAGTTCAATTTCCTTCTTAGGGGTCTTTTGAGTCTTTTTGGTAAAAGCATGGGGAATAAGCACCTGGTCCCCAATATTTAAAACATAAATGACCCTATATATTCCCTTTTTGTCTTTAATTCGCAACTCATGGGCGTTAGCATGAATGCTCTTCATTGCCTTGGACTGGGGGGCACCCAGAGTTCTCCCCCGACTGAATGAGCATAAGCAGTGACCCAATTTCTCGTTTTGTATTATCATCGAGTGACCTAACAAAATCACGAGCCTTGTGATTCCATTTGATTTTTTTTAATTAACAGCTTCTCCTA
>CATMLK010000028.1:0-48282 GCA_950070535.1 uncultured Bacteriovoracaceae bacterium
TGGCCAAATAATTTAAATGACATGGGGCCGTAGGAAAGATCTCAAAATCATCAATGAACAGGATTTAGAGCAATTACGTTTACCTAGTTGTTGGTTCTAGCTTGAGCTTTTACTTGCCTGAAAATTGATAGATTTTTATGTATAAAAATAGACTCTGGATTGTTAGCTCTAATGATAAATGGCCTGTTAACAGTTTTAATAACACCACCTGGCCCATAAAAATGTAATGGGCCAAGTCAAAATTATCATTGGACACTATTCTGAGTAGTTTCACTGATTTTATTAGAAAAACAGCTGAACATTATTGATGTCTTGATATAGCTCTGAGATCGTTAAAATTTTATTAATTAGCTCTTCATCTTTAAACTGATTTAAAACTGAAGCGTTAACAACAGTTTCTAAAAATCTCGCTTCATAGGCATCAATAATGCCTAGAGTGCGGCCTAATTCCTCAACCCACTGGGAGTCAGAGAAGTAAACTAAATCAATTGTTGGGATACTGGGTTCCTCGAAGTTGATACTAATCATCCCTGAAGCATTTAATGTGCCTTGAACTAAGACATTTTCCTCATATCTTAGACTGATTACAAATGGTATTGAAATCTGCTCATTATTGGCAGTTACACTACTTTGGTCGATGTAGAGGTCTCTCACTTGTAAAGTTTTAAGCTTTTCAAGGTTGATTGATTCTGGAAAATTTAAATTTTCCACTTTCTGAGAAGTTTTAAACTCTTTTACAAGTTCAATTCGCCCATCCAGAACAGGCATCCAGTTTGTATTTTTAGATCTTTCCTCCTGAGTTGCAACGGCGTAATAACTATCTAAAGATTGGTATTGCGCCTGTGCAAAGCTTGAAAGGGATGTCAAAAGTGTTAATGCTAAACTAAATGTCTTCATTTTCAAAATCCTCTTTATTCTCAAAATCCTCTTCGGTACAGTCCTTATCTATAAGCTTATTAAACTCGCATTTAGCTCTCCTGGCGATCATTTCCAGCCCCACAATTAGGTTATGGTTCTTGAAGCCGCTAGGTGCCAAATGCTCATTCTCTGTAACGTTATAGTTAAAGTCCGCTCCGGGAACAGGCTTTCCCCTCAACATCAGAGGAGGAAGACTAAAGAAATCATTTCTTTGGTAATAATTTATAAAAACTTTCGTTCTAGCATTTCTCATTCCAATTTCATCTTTAATTGTGTGAAAAGGAAAAAAAACTGTCTGAACAACTGGATCAACAGTAAAAACTAGATCCGCTCCAATGTCCATCTTTGCCAACTCATTTTGGAGGTCAATTGCGTGAGCACCACCGTTACTATAACCAATGAATGCCCACTTCAGTGATGGGGCCTTCCCGGTTATCTGCTCCATCGCCTCTAAATAATTATGAGTCTGTTGTATGCATGCTAGTGCAGAGTTATAGCTCTGGTTCTGATGAAAGCCAGAACTTGAGTAATAGCTTAGCTGAACACTTTTATCCCTATTCCTAAACACCTTACTCATCAGAGGTAGACTCAAAGCGTGGCCTGTAAAGTCATTTCCTTCGAATCCTCGGATGTTAACCGGATTTATAGCATTCTTGGCCTCAACGGCATTGAAGTCTCCCGCACCGGCAAATGCGAATGCCAAGACTTTTGGAAGCACTACATTGTCTATATTAGCTAAGGAGATGTTATCATTTGCTTGCCCATCTTTACATAATGAGTTGTAAACCTGGTCCATCCAGGGGATGTCGTGGTAGCAACCTCTATAGTATTTAAATTTATAGCTGGGAAACTTTTCCTGTGCACTTTTTACTCGAATCTTGTATCTGCCATTGTACTTGAGGGCCATCTTAGACAAGTTGCGCTCAGTTTGTGCCTGTTTGCAAAAATTATCTAAATTCATCCCCATTGTTTTAAATGAAAAGAGTAGAGGAATTATATACAGAAAAGGATTATTCACTTCATGTCCTATTGTTCGTTAAAATATATTAGAGAATAGAATAAGCTTTTGACTGTTCAGTTAGAACTGCGTCTGAATTTTTGATAGAGGTGTAAAAAAAATTGACAGCCCTAACTAACTAAAAAAAGAGGGGCAAAATAGAAATGCCTCTACATTTGTAGAGGCTAGGGATAGGGAGTTGGGAATTTAGAGAGAGGGATTTAAAATTGAGAAATTACTTCCTCTATAATGTCATCTTTGGTTGGTCTAAAGAAATTGCCTCCTTCATCGGTACAAGCACTTAGGTCATAGTTCATACTTTCAATCTCATCTATAACTTCATTGAAAGTTGGAATAACGGCGTTCCGGTCTTCAGCAACTTTTCTTTGGACTGCTTTTACGAAGTTAGCTTCGATTGGTGAAACCCCCTGAACTTCTGTTTCCACCAGCACTTCATAAGCATAGCTCTCAGTGACACTTAGATCATCTAGACGGTCAACTTGAGCAGCAGCTACTGTTGAGAGAGCAACCGCCGCCATTGGGGCTGCATAAGGTGTCGCGGTGATCGCACCTGCTGCGGCCGTGACACCACTGAAAATATAAGCAGGTACTCTGTTATGCTTATAGTCGCTCTCTTCTATGCTTTGAGCACAAGTTGCTTGGGCCACTTGCCCAAGGTTAAGAGTTAGTACAGTCAAGGCCGCAAGACATAAATTTTTTGATTTTAAAAACATAGTATACCTCTGGTTGTTTTAAGCTTTTAAAAGCCTGTTGTTCATTTCGTTGAGTGGTTTATACAGAGGAATGGGGTGGGATTCAATACTAAGTGAAACATTGTGCTTCAAATAGTCGTATGTGGTGTGAAACGTGGATTATTTACAAATGGTGGTCTGTAAGTGATCGGAATATCAGCTAGGAACCTGCTTCATGAGAAGCAGGTCGAAATCTATTTCATTGAAACTGTTTTGATATTAACAAATTCATGGATTCCAAAATCAGATAATTCTCTTCCATGGCCTGATTGTTTAACACCTCCAAAAGGTAGGCGAGGGTCAGACTTTACGAAGTGGTTAACAAATACAGATCCTGCCTGTAGCTCTCTTACAAAGCGTTCTATTCTGTCATGATCTTTAGTGAAAATGGCACTCCCCAGACCAAACTCGCTATCATTAGCAAGCTCTAATGCCTCATCGTCATTTGTAAATTCGATTATTGCTCCCACCGGGCCGAACATTTCCTCATCGAAGGCAGGCATTCCTTTTTTAACTTCTGTTAAAAGGGTTGGTGGGTAGTATGAGCCTTCTAGGTCCGGAATTTCACCACCAATTAAAAGTGTTGCACCCTTGTTTACACTCTTCTTTACTTGCTCATGTAATTCATCTCGAAGCTCTGTTTTTGCTTGAGGACCGATCATATTGCCTTCAATTGTAGGGTCACCCATCGTGATGTGCTCAAACCTTTTCACTAAAGATTTGGTAAATTCTGTTTTGACTTTTGAATGGACTATAAAGCGTTTGGCGGCGATACAGCTTTGCCCTGAGTTTATCATTCTACTGGTAACAATCGAGTCCACTGCCTGGTCAAGGTCAGCATCATCAAAAACAATGTATGGGTCACTACCACCCAATTCAAGAACGACTTTTTTTATTTTTTTTGCAGCACTTGTGCCTGCCGAAATTCCTGCAGGGGTGGAGCCTGTGAGTGTAACTGCTGCAACTCGTTCATCTTCTATGACTCCACCAATTTTCTTTCCAGTTACAAGCAAAGTTCTAAAAACATCATTTGGGAACCCAGCAGTTTTAAAAAGTTCTTCAATAGCAAGAGCACAACCATTCACATTGGAAGCATGTTTAAGCAGTGCTGTATTGCCTGCCATTAATGTTGGTGCTGCAAATCTAAAGACCTGCCAGAAAGGGAAATTCCAAGGCATTATCGCCAGAACGGTACCGATTGGGTCGTATCTTACGTGGCTATCTCGAACATCTGCTTCAATCTTTTTAGGTGATAAAAATTCCTTTGCATTCTCAGCGTAATAATCACAGACCCAAGCACATTTCTCAATTTCAGAAACTCCCTCTTTCATAGGCTTTCCCATTTCTTCGGCCATAAGTTCTGCGTATTCAAGCTTTTCATGTCTCAACACATGGGCAAGTTCTTTAAATAGTTTTGCTCTGGCCGTAAAGCCTGTGTGGGCCCAAAGTTTATTGGAATTGTTAACATCTGTTAATATCTTTTCTATCATCGCTTCCGAGTACTCTTTATACTCTCTTATGAGTTCGCCATTGTGAGGATTAATACTTTTCATCAGCAAGTCCTTTGTCTATTTGACCTAGTTTCTTTCTGTTAGGCTTCTAAGCTTTTCAACTCTTTCTCTATTTGTGTTCATATCAGAATATCCTACTCTGGAAGAGGATCTGATGTGCCAAAGCTGATCTGCTTTTAATAGTTCCAAGTCATCTACAAATCCAAATACGTCAGACTTAAAACTAAAGCGAAGGTATTCACCACCTTCTTTTTCAAGTTTCGCGCCTTTCATACTTAGAACTATTTTCTTTAGTTCATCCAAGCTAAGTTCACCATCTAAAGGTAGAACCGTTGCTTGAGCTGTATTTTGGCTTGAAACGCAATTTGGCTTGTCAGGGCATGGAGTTAGTTTTCCTTCACTATGTCCAAGCTCTGGAAAATTGCTTTGACTTTTTTTTCCCAAGAAAAATAGTCTTGCACTTAGTAAGCTTGCCACTACCACTGCTACAATTGTTATTACTTTAAGTTTCATTATGTTCCACCTTAAGACAAAATTTTTATAAAACAATCCTCTTGGCCGACATTGTATAGGCCTTGTCTGGATAGGATAAAACAATGAGTTCCATATTTTAAGCCTATTTTACGAGATAGGACGCCGCTTCTAAAATTATTATAAAAACACAAGGAGGTTTTATGTTTAAGAGATTATTTTATATCGCCCTAGGGGGACTCTTTTTGGTTTCATGTGCGAGCCAATATGAAGCTGAGAAGGCGGTGACTAGAGCTGAAATGTCTGAGGCCCAAAGCCAACAAGAATCTATGGCAGATTTTAGAGGTGATTTACGCTCTGTTTACTTTGAAACAGGCAAAGCTGAACTTACTTCAAGGTTTAAGAATAGACTTGATAGAAATATTGAGATCTTGAAGAATAACCCTCAGTACAATGTCTACGTAAAAGGTCATGCCGATAGAAGAGGTGGAGAGGAAATGAACTGGGAGCTTGCTATGAAGAGGGCAAAGGCCGTAGAGGACTATTTGGTAAGTCAGGGTGTCTCAAGAGATAGAATTTATACTATTTCTAAAGGTGAGGCCGATCCGAAAGTAACAGCAGCAGATGAAAGTTACTTTCAAATCAACAGAAGAGTTGATTTCGAACCATTTAGAACTTCATCTGAACTAGCAGAATAATACAAGGTGTAAGAGATGTATGTGAGAATCATAGTTTTAATACTCGTGTTTTTTCAAGGCATCTCTTATTCCCAAGTATCGAGAGAAGGAGTTTTTGAAGCTCCCTCTCTCATAGTTAGTGGACTCAAATTTGAAGAAATGACAAACTGTTGGGCTAAACTTTACGATGGCCCAGATTTTACTGGAAGCTCTATAACTCTTGTGGGTTACACGGCCTGGCCGGAATTAGATAAAAATGACTGGCCTAACTGGAAAGGCATAATTGACAGTGTGGTTGTTGGACCTGGGGCGGTATTGACCTTGTATGGGCTTCCGTTGTTTGAAGATGAAGATCAAACGATAACCGAGGGGTTGTCAGTTAGAAGCCTAGCGGAAGTTCCTCCGGGCGACGCTGTTGAATCACTACGACTTACCTGCAAACCGTAGTGAAATAAAAAGGGAGGACTCTTGGCCCTCCCAGGTTTTTAAGAAGTGAATATGCTTGGAATTAAGCGGCACTTTCTTGATCATCAATTTCTTCAACAGGTGCCTCAATGGTTGCCGCAGCTTCATCTTCAATTTTTTGAAGCTTTGGAAAGTTACAAGCAACTAAAGTAATTTCAGCTGCCTCTTTTATTTCAATGTTGCCATGAATATTTAAGTCTGAGACATGCAGAGAGCTTCCGAGCTCTAAGCTTGTTACATCAAGAACCAGCTCTTCTGGAATATCCCCAGCACGGCCCTGGACAGTAAGGGTCTGAATGGAGTGGTGTAATGCCCCACCATCGAGAACACCTTTTGCTTTACCCTCCAACCTTAGTGGAACCTGCATTGTGATTTGGTCATTTTTATTGAATGCATGAAAAGATACGTGTAAGAGCTTGCTTCTTGCAGGCTCTCTTTGTGCTTCCTCAATTGAGGCCAAGTAGGATTTGCCATCTAGTTCAATACTAACCTTTCGCGAGCCTTCTTTGAGGCATCTTTGAAGGATGTGTCTAGGTATCAGCAGATTTGTACTATCCACATTCTTGCCATACATAGAGCATGGAATCTGGCCGTTTTGTCTTAGCTTCTTGTTGGATTGTTGTAGGTCTCTCTTTTGAGCTTGTAGTTGCAAAGTCATAGATGGCCTCCTTTTAAGAACCTGAACCCATTGTCGACCTTGAGGAAGAACTCTTTCAGTTAAAAAACTATAAGCTCAGCAAAAACAATGACTTAACTCTGTTGTGAGATCGCAATACCTGCAGTATTTTACTGTGCATGAAAATTCAAATTTTAATCATAGTTTCCCTCATTTTTCTCACTAGCTGCTCAAAAAAAGTAAGTATTCACTCATATGAAGGTCAAATCATGGGCACCTATTACTCGGTAAAGGTGGTTTCTGCATCAAGAGATGGTGAGCTTGCTAGAGATATAAAGCTCTCCTTGGATAAATTGAATAAGATCTTCTCAACTTATGATCCAAATTCAGAATTATCAAAACTTAACACCGCTAGTAATCATGTGAAAATCCCAATTAGTGAAGAGCTTAAGTACATTCTGGAGTTAAGTAAAAGTATTCATACAGAGACAGGTGGCTACTTTGATGTAACTGTTGGTCCAATAGTAAACGCTTGGGGCTTTGGGCCCGATAAAAATAAGAAGAGACCCACCGAGGATGAATTAAAACTTCTAAAGAAGAATGTTGGAATGGAGCTTTTTAGTGTAGATGATAACCTATTCCAAAAGGGTAAAAAGGATCTTTATATCGACCTTTCTGCAGTTGCCAAGGGGTACGCAGTAGATATGGTTATGAAGTTTTTAAAAGAACGTGGAATAAAATCAGGCTTAGTAGAAATTGGTGGTGAAGTAAAAGCAACCGGTGTCAAGCCAAATGGAAAAGAGTGGCTTATAGGTATAGAAAAGCCAAACGAAACACTTGGTGAAGGCATCCAAGCGATTGTTACTTTAAAAGATATGGCGATGGCCACCTCTGGAAGTTATAGAAATTATGTAAAATACGGGGATGAGGTATTTGGCCATACAATTGATCCAACCTCCGGCGTCCCCGCAAACACCAACGTGATCTCGGTCACAGTTTTACACTCTGAATGTGCTAATGCAGATGCATACGCAACAGCAATGCTTGCAATGGGAGTAAGGAAGGCAAAGAATCTGGCAAAAAAGCTCAAGCTTGCGGCCTACTTTATAGTGAAAAATGGTGAAAGAGTTGATATAGTGAGCACCGAGGCTTTTAAACCTTTTATGAAAGAGATTTAAATTATGAACATGGTTTTTATAACAATTGCAGTATTTCTAACGGCCTTTGCTGGTATGGCAATCGGCGTGATCATTTCTAATAAGAGAATTAAAGGCTCTTGCGGCGGCATAGGCGCAATCATGGGAGAGTCTGCTTGTGATATGTGTGCTATGAAAGATAAATGTGAAAAGTCTGGCAAAGAGATATGTGAAGAAGGTGAGGACTGCGAAGAGTCCTGCTAAATAAAAAGGCCGTGCTGCCTTTTAAATACTTTTACTTCACCCCCGTCGCTATTCGTGTACAAAGTGGCATCTGAAAAAGCAGACAGTACCCCTAAACACTCCACACTGATTAAAATTCTTTTCATATGCTCTTTGCTATACCAGTTTGCTTAATTGTGGGGATCTTGTCTCAGAGATTGAATTTAATTGGGATCAATTTGGAATAATATATCATTCTCAAAGAAGGTGAGATCGTTATGGAGTCTCACCTTGGGTCAATTTAAAGTTTATTAAATATTAACGTTTAGGCTTCCTACTACAGCAGTCTTCTTGAGAGAAGTGTCTACAAGAGAAGCTTCCACTCCGGCCCCAACAGTTAGGTTATTTAAAACTCTGTAGTCGGCTCCAATGGTTGCAATGTCATCCAAGTTGCTTCTTAGAGAGTTGCTATCTCCATCTTGGTCCCAATCAAACACCAAAGTTGATCGCAATGTAGTTTTGTCAGTGAGCATGTAATTTACATATGGAGAAACGCTGGCAATAAGCTTTTGTCTTCTTACCTGATTAGTCACGTCATCGCAGTTAAAGCTACACCACTCAGGGATAAATTGATCGTCAGGGTAGAAGTATCTTTCTATGGATGCATTAAGTCCTAGAGACAAACCTGGGGTTGTCGTAAAGAAGCCTACTGTTGGCTGAATTCCAAGGCCGTATTGCATATCGGAATCCTTCGAAGTTTCAGTTGTTGGGAGTTCATAAAAAAAGCCACTATTTACAAAAAAGATTGAGTTGCTATAGAGGCTAGTTAGGAATAGGCCAATTCTTTGATTGTTATAGCTTCGCTCAGCAGCTCTTGTAGAGCTTTGACCTGTGACAGAGTCTGTATACTCAATACCCTCATTTAAATTGTCTTGAAAGGTGTAAGAATAGCTTACAGTGGCATTATTTGTGATCTTATAACCAAGAGCAAAGGACTGAAACATTTGATGGGAGTCCTTGTAATCAGTATCGTTGTCCATGAAGTCTTGGCCTGTTGAAAAGCGGTTGAATGTGGAACCGCTTTGCATGTCATTCGAAAGTGATGGCCCTAAATACTTTGCGTAATAGTTAAAACGAAAATTTGACAGGGTGTTTTTGGCCTTTTCAAAAATCTGCGTTGAATTTATTGAAATCCCACTTTGCAATTGTGCAAAAGAAGTGACCGAACTCAAAAGAATTAGTGTCAAAAGTTTCATAGCAATCCTAAATTGTTGTGGTGTTCTTCTCACCATTGGCCATTTTTAATTTAGAGTTAAATAGCCTGTCCCTTTCATTTAGGTACTCCTTTACGTTTTCGATCACAGCTTTTCGTTGAACGCCTTCCGTATCATTTGGAAGATTGTTAGCGATTTCCTTGCTGATACTTACGTATTCCAATACCAACATGTTCATTAGCGATTCGTAAAGTTGATCATTAGATTTATCGCTTCCAATTTTGTCGGTATTTTGGTTGTCAAGGTTATATTTATAGGTCAAGGTGCCAAGCTCATCTCTCTTTGCCGAGTAGAGTGCCTGCATAATCCAAATCGCGTTTTTAACAGACCAAGTGTAGGCCTGAAGGGCAAAGGATGATGCTTCTTGTTTTTTATTTTGTTGTAAAAATAAAACTTCCCAGTGACGTTGCAAGTTGCTTCTTAACTCATCAGTGTCATAGATGTCTTGTTGTCTGAACAACTTTGTATTTCGAGCGAGAGTCTCCATTATAGAGTCGCCTTCTTTTTTAAGGCTTTTAAATTTATCTGCAAGCTTTTCGATTTGCTCATGTAATACTGGTGTTTTTGCAAGATCCATCTTCTCAAGCTTGTTAGTCATTTTCTCCATGAAAACAAAGCCGCGGCCAACATAGTAATCTTTTCCAGGTTGCTCGTCGTCTTGATCCACCATTATGTACGGATGATCATTGAAAAATTGAGCGGTCTTTCTCCAAATATAAACCTGGTGAGCATGAGTTCTTTCAATTTCGCTTTCAAGAAATGCTCTAAATCTTCCATCGAGGTTCTTGTTGTACTCCAATGCGGATTTGACGGCCTTTAAGTATCGCTCCATCTCTTCCCAAGCACTTTCTGCTGTCAAAGGAAACATGAATTGATTTTCCATTTGTTCAATTCTGCCCATTCTTGCAGCGAAAACCATACTTTCTTCATAAGCAATTTGCATTGCTTTAAATGAACTCATTCGGGAATCCCAGTCTTCGTGAACACCGGCATCTGGAATTTTTTTAATCCCGGCCTGCTTTACAGAGACCTTGTCCATTGCCTGTGCCACCAGCATCTCCTCATCTTCTTCCATTGTTAGCCCGTCGATGACATCAATGTATGCTGAGCGAACTTTTCCAACGGCCCACATCGCATGAGGGTTCATTGGCTGGGAGATAAAGTAGAAGGTAAATGGGCCGTATATGGCCATGGCAACTGAAAAACCAAGATTATCTTTAACTGTATTGCCAAACCAAACGAGCCTTCCCCAAGTATGTTTTTTGAAAATACCAAAGAGGTTGTCAGCAGGACGTTTTTTAATAACATCCAGCTTTACTTTTGCGTCATATAGAGTGACAGGTGCTTGATAGAGAAGGCCATTAAACTTATGGGCCCGACTTTTTGTTCTTAGTATTTTTCTACGGACTTGTTTAAGTCCAGAGAAGACTTTTTGTCTTTCATCCCAGCTTAAAACCGGGTCTTTTTCCACTCTATGAATTTCATTGATGATGTTTATTAAAGCTGGATCTTTTCTTCTAAGTTTTGCTCCAATAAAAATATCATCTCTTTTAAGAAAGTCGTTCAGTATCCCCTCAAGAAGTGCGATCCTTTTAGTTTCGCCCATTCCATTTTCCGCCTGCTCATATTGAACTTGCAGAACATTATATAGGTGATTTATGTAAGGACTTGTTGGATCCATGTTTATGGAGTTGTAAAACAATGATTGTCCATCAAGCGATTGAGAAGAATAGACAAACTCGCCATCTTGATTGTAGTAGTCGTAAGTCTCCTGAACTGTTTCCTCTAAGAAAACCTTTTTCCAAAAAGTATAATAGCCCGAGGTTAGACTGGACATTTGTAGTTGTGCAATAAGGTTTCCACCGGCCCAGAAATTGTACCCAGAAAAACCATTAAAGTTGTGAACCGCGATAGGTTCAACTTGTCCTTCCGTAAACTCTTTTTTCAAGGCCTCTAGTTTTAAGAGGTCGGCCAATCGCACATCCAGGCTCTTGGCCGACTTCATCACGAGGTCTGATATTTCTATCATCAATTTAGGGTCCATATCTCACCCAATCTCTATTGTTGTGTTTGGTTGTAGCTTGCGCCCATCGCAACTGTTCCTACTGGGGGTCTCAGTGTGAGGTTGTCCTCTTCACGATCAGCTCTTGTAAAAGAGATCCCGTGGTACTGATGTCCCGCTACTACTCTTAATGCTTCCCAGTGCGCGTTCGGAGTTTTACATGCCTCCAATACAAGTGCACTGTACTGCCTTACTTGATTTAAGTTTGCCGCAGGCAGAGCTGCATGGACAGGATCCATGGCAATTTCTAACCCAAGTTCTTGTGCAAACAATATGTTCTTAGCATTTTCTAACGCTGGTAAAACCTCTTGTAGCGCCTTCACTCTGGTAGAAGGGGAGTTTGGAGTCATATAGCCAAATAAAGAGCCATACTCGCTTAGCTTTTTCTCCCATTCAATATCACCACTTCTAAGCGCAGCTTTAAGCTCTCGAATGATTGGAGCGTTTGGCGTTGAGCTCAACCTGTCCACGTAACCATATAGAGGTTTTCTTTCTGCTTGTAGATCAAATTGAAACTTCTCCACATTTCTTCCGTTTCCACCCAGGAAGTTTCCGTAGTAGTTTAGGTATTTTGCCAATGAAACGCCTCCGTCCTTTACGGCCCTCTTCTCTGCGTTCATGCTATTCTTTATCTGCTGATAGTGAATCAGTTCATGGCCTGCGGTATATAGAAGTGTAAAGGGGTTTAGCTCCTTTCTCATCCAAATATAGATGTCACTGTTGCTCATTAGGCCATGTGACTTTCTTTTCTTTGCAAAACACTCGCCAGCAAACTCTCTTGAACAAAGCTTAAGCTCTTTGAGTGTCGCTGTATCCAGAATTGAAATTCTGTCTGGGCGGAAATCCGAAGAGAATACCTCTTTGAGAGTAAGCCCTTGCTCTTTGGCAAAGCTTTCAATATTAAACTTTGCATATGGAGCGATTGGAAGCAGCTCTATTAAGCTATCTACCGACTGAGAAGGTGAGTCTATCAACTCTTGATACTTTTGCAGGCGCGGATAGTTTATAAAATGTTCTTTTCTTCTTGCGGCCAAGTAAGAGCTTCTTTTCTCAGGTGTTTGAGATTTAGAGGCTTCAACATGGGCCAACCAATCTTTTCTAGCTTGTTTAAGTTCGTCGTCAATAAGTTCTGACTCGATAAGGGACTTACCTGTCCTCATCTCGTATTGCGAGGCCACTTTTATCTCTTTGTCGCTATCTCTTTTTCCAAGGTAAAGAGTTTCATAGTTAAGAGTTGTGACATTGGCATTTAAGTCCAAAAGCTCGATGAATTCCTGGGAGCTTGATGCTTTTTTAAGTCTAGATTTAGCAGTTGTGCAGAATTTTTCCAGCAATGTTCTAATTGTTTCTCTGCTTTTCGCCCCAAGGATTGTCTTTGGATAAACTTGGTTTGCAGACTTATTTAACCTTCGAACAATTGACTCAACAACTTTTCTGTCCTGGGTGTTCTTTCTAGTGTTCTTAGTCCCAATAGCTTTAATTTCTTCAATTAAAACAAGATCGAGCGCTCTTTCTTCTTCACTGTAGTTTCCATACGCCTTGTCCATATCTAGAACTCTGATGCTATCCATAAGATCTCTGATTTGGGCAAAGAATTGTCTATCTTCAATCATTCGAGAGAGTCTTGTTATCTCCGTTTGATTTCGATTTATAACATCCATGCACGCTTCAACTTCTCTTTTGGATATCTTGGCGTCCAAAAGGTCAGTTGCTTTATAAATGTACTCAATACTTCTTGGGTGTAGAAAACTAAGGATTTCCTTTAATTGTGCCTTCATTGATTCTAAAAGACCTTTTAGTTCCCTGGCTGAAGTTGAGTCCTGGTCTAGAAGCTTATTGGCCACCTTGAGCATTCTTGAAATTTGTACGATTTGAGCACCTACAAAAACAGGAATCGCACACTCTAGGGCCTTAGGCTGTTCGCTCTTTACAAGTTCCTTTGCACTCACGGATTGTTTGCTGTTTGTATCGTCGATTATGACAAATGGAGCATATCCTCCACCAGCTGAAGTGTTAACGATGGAGCTCATTTTACCTCTTTCTTGAGGTGCATATCTCACAAGAGCATTATGAGTCATCCTTGGCAGGGCGTCTTCACCACCGCCATAGAATACCCAAATTCTAATGTCGGCGGCCAAGTTGGCAAACCTATGTCCATCAGCTTTTCTTTGAACAGCAACAGGTATTCTTCCTATCTTTACTAGCTGTTGGTAAGCGAACTCTTCCGGACGCTTTTTTATCATTTTTATAACTTCTCTGCGCTGGGCAGGTGGTAATGTCTTGAGAATATAAATCCCTTGTCCACCAGCTAGGTTTGGAGATTTCACAACCCATTCATCCGGGTTTTTTGCGATTATTTCCGCAGACTTTGCTGTTGGCGGCAAAGTTTGTGGAGGCATTATTTTTGTACCTTTAGGATCTAGTCCTTTCCTTGCGATTTCATTTGCAAAGTATTTTGGCCCATAGTGGGTTAGGGTCGCAAGAATTAGCTTGTTGTCTAGAATTCTATTTAAACCACCCATGTAGAGCTTTCGCTTAACAATTGCATTGATTGCTCCTGGAATCTTATATGAAGATTCAAGTGGCACTGGATTTCCGTTTGCGTCTTTAACAACCTCTGGTTTGCCGTTAGGTCCTTTTCTGAGGGCATCAGTTAAATAGATTGCTTCTCCAGAGTCAGGGTCTCTAAGTGTAAGATCTTTCTCCGGGTCAAATAGGGCCGAGTCCGAGTTTACTCGCGAGTAAACTGCTGTAACTACAGGGTTCTCATTGCATACAGTTCTTAATCTAATATAGCCTTTGCTGTCTTGATAAAGCTGATCAGCGTCAGCGTAAACAAGTCCTGAGTATGCTGCCAATTGATGAATTTCGGGTGCAGCACCATTGGATCCACCTGGTGGCAGAACGATTTGAATTCCATCTTTTCTCTTAGTCCAGCTCTCACCAAGAGATTTATAAGTTTCACCTAAGACTTTAAAGTGATCATTTGGCATTACTTTGCCCAAAGAGTCTAAGATCTCAGGGTTTTGACTATAGATACCCTGGAGCATGTTCATATTATTTGATGCACCTGAAGGGGAGCCGGCGTTAAGCTCCAAGATTCTAAATGGAAGTCCAGGCAATTCCCCTTCTTTATTCTTGGCAATAAGCTTTGGAAAAGAATCACTCTTTTGAAGGTAGTCTTCAACCAAAACCAAGTCCAATCCAACATTGTCAAAGAATGGGTACTCTTTCATGTTGTCATGATGAAGCTGTGGGTAATAACAAGGTGATGTTCTTATTGCCTTAATAAAGTTCTCTTTAACAGAGTCAGGAAGACTCTGAACGAACTCACTAGATTCAAGATCTTTTGCACCATAGATGTCTTGCAATACTTTTCTCATTGCAATAATCAATCTTTGGGAGGCCTGTTCAACTTCATTAAATAGTGATTTCTGTATAGGCACCACTGTGGTGGTGCAGGGAACAGTAAATGTCTTATAGCCTTTGGCAGTTTTCTTGGAAAAGGTTAAGTCTCTTGCCTTTAAAAACTTCGTTAACTTTTTACTTTCATGGAAGTGCTCTTCAACTTCCTTTTCTAGAATTCTTTTGGCAACCGGTTGGGCATGGGTGTATGCCTTTCTCGCTTTTTTAGCGGAGAAAAGATAGTTGGCCACCTTTACCTCAATATTGCCAATAAAGCCTAAATTTGGATTGTATCTTTTGGATGAATTCTTTTTTGATACGTCTTCTTTCACTGTTTAACCTCGGATTTTTTTCAATTACAAAGCAATCCGTGCCCTGAGAAAATTGATAAAATTAGTAAAGTAAATATACAGGGATAGCTGACGCGTTGCAATGCATTTATACAATTTACTTAATTAAAGGCTTCCACACTGTCTATACGGCCATACGGCCGGTAAAATTGTGTAAATAATTCAGACATTAAATAAGAGTTGTTTGTAGGAATATTTTGTAGCTATATATTTTTTTTAGCGCCGAGCTCTCAACTAAAGTAAACTTAAGGAAGGCATGAAAGTCGAAATTAATAGGGATGGAATAATTGTGAAAAAAAGTATCTGTGTTATTGAAGATGAACAAGATATTCGTGAGTCAGTGAAAGAGTTTTTTGAGTGCAATGACTACGAAGTATTTGATTACTCTAGTGCTGAAGATTTTTATGAAAATAAGATCACTGAAGATTTCTGCGGAGTATACCTCCTAGATTGGACGCTTCCGGGTGACTCTGGAATAGATATTGTTAAAAGAATAAGAACACACGATAAAATTTCACCAATCTTTATTTTATCAGCTAAGAGTAGTAGGGAAGAGGTCCTTGAAGGACTAACTGCAGGAGCTGATGATTACATGACCAAACCCTTTAGCTTCGACGAGCTTGCGGTTAGAGTGGATAATGCTGCTGCAAAATTCGAATTATTACTCCAGCAAAACCAATTGGAAGACTTTAGAATGCTTCCAGAGGCAAATGCATTTATAAAGAATGGAAAGACAGTAAACCTTACTTCAAGAGAGTTCATTATATTTGAGTATCTAGTTAATAACACAGGCCAGCCTGTAACTAGAGACCTCCTAATCGAATGTTTTTCAGGCGAGAAAATGACCAATAGAAACGTTGATGTTCATGTTTTCTCACTTAGAAAGAAGCTTAAAGAAGTTTCAATGCACATTGAAACTGTTTGGGGCAAAGGCTACAAACTTCTTTAGAAAAACATTCTAAATTCAACTTCGTAGCGGTCAACTTTTTCTGTGTTCCGGCCATGGAGCATCTTTTGATAAGTTAGCTTTATCTGGCCAGGAAGCAAGAATTCGTTATTTAGGTAAGGTTGAACAGACGTAACTGTACCAGTCATTCTTAGATTGTGTGCCGTTGAATCCGTGTTTGAAGCAAGGTATCCGTTTGCTTCATCATACTCACTTTCATATTTAGCTTCGCCAATCGTTTCGTATAGATAGGCAGCCTTCATTTCAAGCCAGTCGGAATGAAGGTATTCAAGATCCATATTTAAAAGAAGTTTATTTCCCAGTTTCTCATTAAAGGTGCCTTTCTTGTCAGAAATGGCCATGTCCTCACTCGTCGGAATTCTTAGCTCTTTATCACTTGCAAATTGATAGGTGTAACGGGCAAATGTATTGAAAAACATACGGTCTCTAATTCTATATCCACCACCGATCTCACCAAAAACATCCCACTGGCCATCGCCAAATGCCACGTCCTGAAGGATGTCTGGGTTGTCTTCTCTTCCTGTTGGTACCACTATACCTGCTGTGGCCATGGCACCATAGTTATCCTCAGATAGGAAGTTGTTCATAATTCCGAACTCCATATCACCTGGACCTTCTGCACTCCAATCACCAATTTCTCTGTAGCCATAGTTTTCAACCAACAAGTTCTGAATTGTTGAACCATTTATAAGGTCGGGGGTATTTGCAAAGACACTCCCAAAACCTTGCGCCATATCGCTACCAGTTTCAGTAGAGTAAAGATCAGCAACTTCTTCAAAGTTATTTTCTTTAGTTCTCTTGTACTTCATCTCAACCTTGGCCTTATACATGGGAAGAGCACCATAAACCGTTGTTTTCTCAGTAAGACCCCATGCAAGAGCATAAGCATTTACGCTCAATCTGGCGGCTCCCGAAATGTTAAATGAACCAGCGCTTAGTCTGTCAAAGCCTTCGGGATATATGTCTCGAACGTAGTTAAAAATATTCTGAATACTGGTGTCCTCAAGGCCCTGCAAGGATGAAGAATCAAGAGTTATGTCATATGCAAGAGGTCTTAGGCTTTCAGAGTGATTGTATGAGGAATCGATCTTTGATGTTTGAATATTTCTGATTATTGCAGATCTCACACCTTTTGGAAGGGTTTTGTAATATTGTGCGTATGCAGAGCTTGAGATTAAAACGAGAGCAGCAACAACGTAATACTTCATAAATTCAGGTTCCTCTTAACCACTAAAACCCTATAATTTTGATAGTTTAAAACCAAAAAACGGGTAAATGTTACACTTAATGAGTTCTTATTCTATGAAAAGTCTGGAAAATATTCCTGCTTTTTAGACAGTGCTTGTAAAAATGACATGCACTGTCATTAAAACTGTCATGAAATCTAAAATTCCCTCATGATTAATTCATAGACAAAAGGAGAAGAGAAAAATGAGGGTATTTCTTGTACTGCTGGGGCTGTTATCTTTTATTTCGTGTGAAAAGCAAACTATTGAGCCTATGTTTGCGAAAAAAAGCCTTGCTGAACTTCACGGTGATGGCAAAACTCTGAACTTTACAATTAAAGTGCCACTTACACAGGACACTTTAAGTTTTTACGATGCAAGCTCAATATTGGAAGACTCTTCAATTGATAAAGAAGAGGGAATGTTAAAGCAGATGTATAACTCATTGAAGTATTCAGTATTTCAAATGGGTGTTGGGATGGGATTTTTTAATAAGGTGAAGCTTTCTTTTGCAACCGAACTTCCTAGCATTGACTCACGATATATTAAATCACTTAAGGTTAAAAAGATCTTTTTCGCACTAGAAAATTGTGAAGAAGGAGAGGTGGAGTGTTCCGCGTACAATAAAGAAAGAAAAGCAAATTTAAACTTACTGGACAAGTTTTTTATCAATTTCGTCCCTCTTAAGTCAGATCGAAGAGTGAGCATTTTAGAGGATGAAGATCCTATCCTTGAAGAAGAAGATTTCAAAATTGAGGAATTAAAGGCATTCTCAAAATCTAATACCTCGCTAGGCAGCCAAGTAACCATTGCTCGATTTGATAACGATGTCTCTATGCGAAGAAGTCGTTCTAAAGCTAAGTCATATTCATCAATGGTCATTTTGAGGATGAGAAAGAATCTTCTTAAGAATGAGAAACTAGATCAGTTGAAAGAGCTGCGTGAGTTAAAAGAGCAAAGCGTTGTTAAAGGATTCTCGACAGTTGGCAGCAACTTATATGTAGAATTAAATGAGCCGGAAGACTTTATGCAGATGATTGTTCAAATCAATAAGAAGTATGGCTCTATTGAAAACTTTGGTCTGAGAAAGGTGGAAAGATGCACAGAACTTGTTTGTGCTGAAGTGGAGGCTAGTAAGTCCAATCTAGTGCCGATGCTAGAAGGGAAGGACATGGTTCGATTTGACACGTATTTTTCAATAAAAAAACTTGAAATGAACGATTTTAAATATAATGGGTTTATTGAGTTGGAATTTAAATTTGACTTGGGAGTCTAAGAGAATGCCGGGCCAAGGTTGATTTGGTACTTTTGTCCAAGTTCCTTAGCTGCCTTGATAACTTCATCTTTGGTTACAACCAAATTCAGCACACTGTTGGAGAAGTTATGTCCCAAGCTACACCCATTGCTACACTTAAAATCACTGGATGTTAAGGCGATAGACTTGATGTCGTCTTTATTCTGAAAATCTGAGTACCATGAAAAATAATCCTCAACTACGGTATACATCTTCTCATAAATTTCTTCAGCACTCTCTTTGGAGAGGTTGTAAAAAAACTGGCTAGTGGCCTTGGCCTTGCCGTTGAATGTCATTTTAACGACTCCACTAGAAGTTAATTTTAGGGTATCATTAAAGCAGCCTGGACAATACATACGCACATTATGCAATGAGTGTGACAACATTTAAACAAAAAAAAGTGGTGATTTATGATTAGCGAGACCAAAATAATTGAAACTAGAGACAAGACTAAATTACATTGCGAAATGATTGAGAACGGCAGTCCTGTTTGGATCATTGTAACTCATGGATTAGGCGAGCATTGCAGACGCCACTCCCACTTCTTTAAGATGTTTAGTCAGCATTTTAGTGTTTGTTTGTATGATCTAAGAGGTCATGGCGATAGTGAAGGTGAAAGGGCAAATGTAGAATATTTCGATAAGTATGTGGATGATCTTGAGGATGTTATTCAGTTTCTTAAAGATACTTATGATATGAAACGCCACATTGTTTTTGGACACTCTATGGGTGGACTTGTTACGTCGGCCTATGTTCAAGACAGAGCAGAAGAGAGCTTTTATCCTGAAAAAGTGTTTTTATCATCTCCCGCTGTGGCAGCAACAGGTCTGTTGGGAGAGTTCTTTAGAGTGTCTCCTCTAAAATTTAACAAGCTATTGGCCGCCGCACCTCTTTCGGTTAAACTTGCTGGTGTTTTGGATTTAAAAAAGCTTTCGCATGACCCTCGAGTTTATGAAAGCTATGTAAAAGATCCACTGAATAGCCTAAAAATTCATTCTCATTTATTTCTTGAAATTCTTGCTAAGTCCAGAGAAGTATTTTCAAGGCCGCTTAGGGTGAAGAGTGAATTATACGTGGCCATTGGAACTGAGGATGAATTGGTGAACCCTAAGGCATGTGTTGAGTATTTTAAAAAGGTAGAAAAGCACGCCAAGCTTTACGTTTCGCAGGGAGGTTGGCATGAACTTCACAATGAAATTGAAAGGTTTAGAAAACCTTATTTGGAATTTTTAGAGGAGTCCATAATGGACTCCATATTTAATTAGGCTTCTTGAGACTTTATAAAGCTTACTCTCTCAGCTGCTGGCGGGTGGGAGAAGTAAAACTTTGAGTACACAGGACTTGGAGTTAGCGAACTTGAGTTGTCCTTATACATCTTTACAAGTGCAGATATTAGTTCTTGTCCGCTTGCATTTTTAACTGCAAATTCATCTGCTTCATATTCATTTCTTCTACTAAACCACGCACTAACCGGAGTCATCGGAAAAGTATAAATCGGAACCAAGTACATAAATAAAATCAGGGCCATATAGCTCGATTGGTTTTGAACATTATGAGCTGTGTAAAAAACTTCTGATTCGTAAGAAACACCCAAAATATAAAAACCGATGTATAGAAACACAGACATGATGGCCATGCTCTTGAGAATATGCTTTCTTTTTAAATGGCCTAATTCGTGTGCTAAAACCGAAACAATTTCTTGCGGAGCAAGTGTCTTTAAAAGAGTGTCAAAAAAGACGATTCTTTTATTTTTTCCAAAACCTGTGAAATAGGCGTTGCCGTGAGAACTTCTTATGCTTGCGTTCATGACATAGTAATCTTTAAAATTTAGATCGATGCGGGCCAAAAGTTTTTCAATTTCTTCTACCAAATGTTGGTCTTCAAGTTTGGAAAATTTATTGAATAGGGGTGCGATAAAGCGAGGGTAGGCCCATAGCATAATGAATTGAAAGCCCAGCATGAATGTTGCCGCAAAAAACCACCAACTAGATCCTAGACCTTGCATGATCTTCATTAAAGCATAAAAGAAAGGCAGACCAATAACTGCTGAAACCAAAAGTTCTTTAAATTTATCTATAACAAAAAGCTTTGGAGTGGTTTTGTTAAAGCCAAACTTCTCTTCAAGCACAAAAGTATGATAAATCGATTCTGGAAGGCCAAGAACCATACTCGCCAAGGCCAAGGCACAAACAAACACTAAAGCTGTTGGTGTTGTTTCAAGTCCCATGCTGCGGCTCCATTGATCAAGCATGTTCAGGCCGCCAAAAGCGATCCAAAACATAAGAATTGCGTAATGCCATGCGGAACTTACAGAATTAAACTTCATCTTGGCAATTGTGTACGTAGCTGCTTTTTTATGGCTTTCCAAGTCTATTTTATCGGCAAAGTCAGCGGGCACGCTATCTTGTCGTTGTCGAACATAATTAAGGTTTACGTAATTAAGAACGATTTTTACAATAAGTTGAAACGTGGCCAGAAAGATAAACAAATAAAACAAACTTTCAGTCATATAAAACCTCATGGGGAATTTATGAAAGTCATGCAAGTATTTATGCACAACTCTCTTAGAAACTTTAACTATATTTTATATAGTGAACTCAATAATAAGGCCATCTTTGTAGATCCCTTGGACATAGACAAAACAATGCCAATGGCCATCGCAAAAGGATTAGAGCCAGCCTACCTTCTAAATACTCATGGACATGGTGATCATATCAAAGACAACAAGAAGTTTCTAGAAACGACAAATGCTTCCCATTTGCAACTAGATGATGGAGAGGAATTTCAGATCTCCACTAGAGAGAGTGTCAAGGCCATTCACACTCCTGGGCATACAAAAGATCATTTTTGCTTTTTACTAATGACTGATGGAAAAGCACACTCGCTCATTAGCGGTGACACACTGTTTAATGCTGGCGTAGGCAACTGTAAAAATGGGGGAGATGTAGAGAGTTTGTATAAAAGCATTAGCGAAAAAATATCAACCCTTCCCGACAACCTGTTAATTTATCCAGGCCATGATTACCTTCTAAACAACTTGGAGTTCGCTAAAACAATAGAAGAAGATAATGAAAAAATAGATGAACTTATTAGAATCAGAAAGTCTCAAAAACTTGATGAGGAGTTTATGTTGACTACAATGAAGATTGAAAAGCAGATTAATCCTTTTTTAAGACTTGAAAAACTTAAAAGTAAAACTCATCATAAGGACGAAAAAGAATTATTTTTTGAACTTAGGTCCAAAAGGGATCAATGGTAAGGAGTTTATCTATGGCAAATCTTCCAAAAATTGGAAACTTGGCACCGGCTTTCACACTTAAAGATCAAAATGGTGAAAAAGTTAGTCTAAAAGATTTTAAAGGAAAGAAAAACGTTGTTTTGTACTTCTATCCTAAGGCAATGACGCCAGGGTGTACTGTGCAGGCATGTGGGATAAGAGATTATAAGAAGGAGTTTGCAAAGGCCGATACCGTTGTGTTGGGGGTAAGTCCAGATGCTCCAGAAAGGCTTGCAAAATTTGAAGAAAAGCAAGATTTGAACTTCACTCTATTGTCAGACCCTGAGCACAAAATAGCTGAAAAATACGGATCGTGGGGTGAGAAAAAGTTTATGGGCAAAGTTTATGACGGAATTCTTCGCCAAACTTTCATCATTGGAAAGGACGGAAGGCTAAAAGAAGTCATGGCCAAAGTGAAAACTAAAAGCCACCACGACGACGTTCTTAGCTTCATTAAAGAAAATCTATAGTTGAATCATCTTCAACTTCTTTATCGAATAGCACTTCAATGGGCATCTTCTTTCGAAGGTGCTCTAGTAGATTGAGTACCGGAGTGTAGTACTCTGGAGTTGTGTGGAGCAATATGTCCCTGTGGTGCTCGTCGGATGACTCGTTAAGCGTCGAATAGAAGGCCAGACCTTCATTGGACTCAAATGTGAAGTATAAAAAACTGGAGTCAGCCTTTGTAACTCTCAGTCTCATTTGTCTTAATTTTTTACTTTCGTGGTGGTTCATAATTTCTCGCATCGAATAAATCGTTGAATAACATTGACTT
Source organism: uncultured Bacteriovoracaceae bacterium (assembly GCA_950070535.1). Classification (GTDB taxonomy): domain Bacteria; phylum Bdellovibrionota; class Bacteriovoracia; order Bacteriovoracales; family Bacteriovoracaceae; genus UBA845. Next base: position 22,396 of record CATMLK010000028.1, read on the forward strand.
AGCCACCTTACAAGCCTTAAAATAATATTAGTTAACTAAAAAGTTTTTCGCTTGTAGTCATGGAGGACTAATGTTGAAAAAATATTCTTTAACAGGTCTAATTCTAGTTAGTCCTTTTCTTTTATCAAGCTGCTCAAGTCTGGTTGAGTCAACAAGAAAGTCCTTATTGGGTAGTGAAACTCCCCGAAAAAAAACAAAAGAAGTGAAATGGGTTAGCAAGGCACAGTATGATGGCCTTATGGAACGCTATAAAGATCTGTCTGACAAATATGAAAAACTTAAAGACGAAAGCCTTCAACCTTCCAGCTCTGCTTATGACCAAGTGGACGAGCTGGCCAAGAAGACACCATCTGAAACAGTAGACGTCTTTGCTAAGAATGGTCTTGCAGATCAGGCGGCAAAGAAAGCTCCGGCCATTCCAACTCCAGCACCTGTTGCGAAAGAAAGTCTAAATAGTGATGAAGTTTCTCAAGAGCTTCAATACTATAAGAAGGCCATGGCCCTTAAAGAAAATGGTAAAATAGATGAGGCGTTAAAAATACTTCAATACTTAGAGAGGTCACCGACTGATCAAGTTCGTGTTCGTGCCCGTTCACAGATTGGGGACATCTACATGATTAAAGGACAGTACGACTTGGCACTTCAAGTTTATGAAACCATGATTACTAACGACGCATTTTCCGGAAAAATCTTAACTGCTCTTAAAAAAGCAGTTGTATGTTGCGATAGATTGAACCTAACTCAGAAAAAAATGAAGTATCAATCTATTCTACAAGACTTTTTTGAAATCGAAGGGTAATGGGAACTAAAAAAGCAACAATCTTATTCACTGCTCTTTTTGCTGTCTGTGCCAATGCTCAATTGGCACAGGACTTAGTATTAGAGGATCCAGAAGATATTAAACTTCTTATGGATGAATTTCCTACCGGTGAGGCTTCCTCTGGTAAGGCCAAAGCAGAAGGTTTGGAAGGCCTTGTTGTTGATGATTTGGAGGAGCTAAAAGAAGATCTTGGCGATATTGAGTTTACTCTTCCTGATGAAAAACTCCTTGAAGATGAATCCACTTCAAAGGGCTCTAGGCCAAAAATTATCACAGGTGAGGCCAAAGGAGATGAGGAGCTAATTTTTGATGTTGGCAAACAAGAAGAAGAGCTTCTAGAGCTGACCAAAACACTAAAAGGGAAGATCCCGGCACAAGAGTGGAAGGAAATTGCTGAAGCAACAACCGAGAGTTCATATACAGTACAGAAAGGCGACTGGCTTTGGAAAATTTCTAAGAAACTTTTCGGTTCGGGTTTTTATTACTCAAAAATATGGGCACTTAATCCTTACATAACAAATCCGCATTTAATTGAACCTGGAATGGTTCTGACATTTGATACAGGCTCTCAAGATTCACTGCCCACAATTGGAGTGAAGAAGAAGGACTTTGAAAACAATGTAGCCACTGGCGATCCTGAGTTTTCACAATGGGGCACGGATACTAAGCCTGATTGGCTAGTTGAGAAAGAAAATCTCAAGAAGCAGGGTGTATATATTCAATACTCATCAGCAGATACCGCTGAAGATCTAAAAAAGATTAGCTCGAGAAGTCTCATTACTGAATATGAAGCTTATGAGCCGCCAAGACCTGACTTCTTAATTGAAATCCCAGGCGAACAGTATGACGAAACTGGTTTTGATAGGGCCGCTAAAGTAACTTTCGACTTTAAAGAGGGCTTTTACTTAAATACATTTATCTCTACAAATGTCGTTCAGGACTTTGGAAAGGTTGATTCTGCAATTGAGGCAAAGCAGATGTTTACCATGTGGGATAAGATGTATTTGAGATTTGATGATAATCTAAATGTAATCCCAGGTGATAAATTTTCAATCTATACAGCACAAGGTGGTATCACTCATAAAAATTCAGACAGAGAAGGCTACAAGTACACTATCGTTGCAAGTGTTAAGACTGTGAAAAAACTTGGTGATCTTTGGGAGTGCGAAGTTATTGAGTCTGCGGGTGTTGTAAACAGAGGAGATAGAATCACTGTATATACTCCTAAAATTGAAAGTATCACTTCTACTTTTAACACTCGGATTATTGAGGCAATTCTGCTTGGATCGTTCCAGCAATATAAGAAATACGCTTCAACCGGCGATGTGATCTATTTGGATAGAGGACGTGCTGATGGCGTTGAAATGGGTAATATCTTTGAAGTTTATGGTTTTGAAGATAGAGGAACCGGAAGAAAAATTAGCACCAATCCAACATATAAAAATGGTGAAGTCACAGTTATTTCCTTAACTGATAATTTTGCAACTGCACTGGTAACACAGAGTTCAAGAGATTTTAATATTGGGGATATCGCGGTTACTAAAACAAAAGAAAGTGCTGCCAGGGCCTCCAAGCTAAATGCTAGAATCAAATCTGGAGCAGATTCACTGATAGAGGATCAGGCTCTGGAAGAGTTGGACGTTGAACTTAACTTAGATGATTTAAATGATGACCTGCTTGATAAGGCAGATAGAATTCAATTTACTGAGGATGAGTTAAGCGAGCTGGAAAGACAAGAACGTGAAAAATCAATCATGTCTGAAGAAGAGAAAGATTTGAGGGCGTTGGAGAGACTTGAAGGTGAGATCGAGGAAGCAGAGAAAATGCTCAAAGACTCCAAATTAACTGAAGATAAGTGGTTGGAGTCTCAAAGCTTAGATAAAATTGAAAAAGATTTGATGTATTCTCAACAGGAATCATTGGATGAAATAGAAGAGAACTTTGGCAAGCGTTACCTTGATGAAAATCTTAACGATAAAGAAAACCCTTTTGGACTTACCGAATTTGATATTGAAGAGATTGATGAGTTGCTAAATATTGAAAACGATCTTGAGGAACAAAAGTGAAATCGAAAATCTCACTAGGTCTTAAAGGTTTCGCTATGGGAATGGCCGACATCGTTCCAGGTGTATCCGGTGGAACGGTTGCATTCATTACGAATATTTATGATGAATTATTGGAGGCAATAGCTTCTGTAAATAAAGACTTTGTTCGAAAGCTGCTTAAGCTCGAGTTCAAAAGTGCTCTCGAACAGGTTCACTACAAGTTCCTCATTCCATTAATGATAGGGATATTCTCAGCACTTTTACTAACCTCAAGACTAATGCACTTCTTGATGAGCGAGTATCCAATTTACACTTGGAGTATGTTTTTTGGACTTATCTCTGCCAGTGCACTTTATATTGCCAAGCATATAGAACATCCAAAGAATAATTTAACTTACTTACTTTTACCTCTTGGAATCACTATCGGATACGCTTGCGTATCTTTAGTGCCAGTAACAACTCCCAATGCTTACCCTTACATATTTGGATCCGGCGCAATTGCTATTTGTGCCATGATTCTTCCTGGAATCAGCGGATCTTTTATTTTATTAATTCTTGGAAAATATGCATTTGTCACCTCAGCGCTTAAAGCACCATTTGATGACAATAACATATTTGTGATTATGACCTTTTGTGCTGGGTGCTTAACTGGGATTTTAAGTTTTTCCAAACTTTTGAACTATCTAATGCACACCCACCGTAATGCAATGATGTTTGTGTTAACTGGCTTTATTGTTGGCTCCCTGAAGAAGATTTGGCCTTGGCGAGAAACTTTAGAGAGTACCGTGATAAGAGGAAAGACCTACATTTTACAAGAGCAGAATGTTCTACCAGAAAGCTTTGATCAACAGACAATTTTAGCATTATCAATCATGTTTATTGGATTTTTCCTAGTTTTAGGACTAGAATATATTTCAAACAAACCTAAACGGGGTGTTAGCTCAGCTGGATAGAGTAGTTGGCTTCGAACCAATTGGTCGGGGGTTCGAATCCCTCACGCCCCGCCATTTTTCCATATTTTCCATTTCAATGAATATTTTAAGTGAAAACTTGTAATCACAAATAGTGATAATCTCCTTTTCAGCTCTTTCGGCTTTGGCCCTTTCTGCCTTCAAGATTAAAACTATTTCAAAATAAAAGGATTAATAGTTTTTCATCATAGGCCAAGCCCCCAATAGGTAAGCACATTAGAGTCTAATTAAAATTCCTACTCAAAATCTCACACTTATATAAGAAGCACTTTTGTCAGACTTTATAGTTCCAATAAAAATTAAGGAAAAAATTCATATATATTTAATTTTCTCTTAAGAAAATCTTAATGGGTACCGATCTTTATTATCCGGAGACAATAAAATGGGTAACTTACTACAAACAACGTTCTTAATAATCATAGGATTTTCCGTTCTAAATCTGGGATTAAGTCTTTATTTTTATATAAATTCAAAATTAAAGCTGCATGGTTTGCAGGCCGGGTTCTGGGTTTCACTTGTTATTAATTTCTTTGTTCAAGGAAGTGCGGCAGAGGCTAAGGAAAGTATAGTGATACTTTGCTTTGCGTTTTCCATTGTACCTGTAACTCTCTTGAGTATGACTTCATTCTTGATTTCAGAAGTAAAATTTCCGGTTAAGAGGTATGGACTACTTAATGCTGTCTTAATAGCAATTACCTTTCCGATCATGGATAGTGATCTTTCATTTTTCTGGAAGGCACTTCCTATTTCTCTTGCAGTGGGGATTCCTGTTTTTCACGCAAGTTACATCCTTATAAAACAGGGTTTTTTGACTAAAAATCCATTCCAAAAACTAATGGCACTAGTACTATTCTGTAATGGAGTTAATGCTATTAATTTTGCCCTTTTCAGAATGGAACCTGGGGCACAGTTGTGGGGGTGGGTTACCGCTTACGCTCTATACCAATTAATTGCAGTATTTTTGCCAGTTCTATCTCTGGACTTTCATAACCGAACCGAAAAAGACCGTTTGAAAGTTATGGTAGATGAAAAGACCTTTGATTTAAAGCAGGCTAATACAAAACTCGACTCTTTGAACAGGCAAAACTCCCTTCTCTTGAAAGTCGTTTTACATGACATATCTAATTCTTTACTTGTTGTTTCTTACCAAGTTGGAAAATTAAAAAAGAATATGAAGAATAGTTTTGAGAATGAAGAAGTTGTACCAGAGATTATGAAGAAGCTTGAAGGTCGGATGGAAGTTCTTTCAGATCTTGTCACCCAGGTTAGAGAGTATGAAAGCGTTAAGTCCGGAAAAAGTGAATTGAGCAAAGACAGAGTTTTTGTAAAAGAAATAAAGGATGAGCTTAATATTCGTTTTGGTGACCAAATGGATACTAAATCGCTAAATTTTAATTACGTGTGCTCTGAGGATGATTTCAGTCTTCATGTGGATAGAAGCTCATTTTATAACTCAATACTTTCAAACCTAGTTTCTAATGCGATTAAGTTTTCACCAATTGGTGCTGAGATTGGAATTTCATTTTCAAGAGTAGATCAATTTAATAAAGTTAAGGTTAGCAATACTGGCGACCCAATACCCAAAGAATTAATCGAGAAACTCTTCTCGTTTGAAGCTAAAACGAATAGGGTTGGAACATGTGGTGAAAAGGGAACTGGGTTTGGGCTACCAATACTTAAAGAATTTGTTCTGCTACATGGAGGTTACGTTGAGGTCGAAAGTGAAGGAGAAGCTGGTTCGCTCTCCGGGTCAACGACTTTTACAGTTGCTTTTCCTGTGGTTAATCTCGACCCATACGAAGAAGAGGCCTTAAAAAAGTCCTCTTCTTCGAAGCAAAGATTGGCTAGTTAATAGTGTTTTGCTGGTTGTTTTCGACGGCCAGATTTGTTTCCATAAAAGAGTGTGGCACACTAAGCTCTTTATTCTCTGATGCGTCTTTTAATATTTCACAATAAATTTTTGCCGTTTGTTCGAAGTTTTTCCAAACTTCTTTCTTATCGGCCTCTGGAAGATTTTGAATTTCTTCTATTGCATGTAGAACATGATCAGGATCCTCCTCAACATGTACCTTTAAGAATTGACAGCACTTCTTTCCATGAAATTTGTATAAATGTTCAATTAGTTTAGGGTAGGTCTCCACGGCAACGGCTTCTAAAAATAAAATATAGCCAAGAAGTGCTGTGCCTTTGGATGTATCTGCCAAATAGTACTGAGATTGCCAAAAGGCTCTAGTGTATGAACTCTCTGGAAAGTCAGCGAGAGAAAAACCTAACTTTTTCAAGTCAGAAAGAGCTATCTTTTCATGGTTATCTTCCTCAGACATGTGACTCAAGAATCTTCTGTAAAGTCCTTCTCTGTCAGTCTGAAAGTGGGACATGGACCTTGCTAGAAGTCTTGTCGAGTGGCAAACAAAGTAATAAGTTTGAGCCAAAAAATTTCCATAAAACTCCCTATCTTTCCAGGGTAAGTCTAAAATTACTTGTTCCGCTAGGAACATTTGCTTTGTGAACAATTGATTTCTTTTCATAATTACCTCTCCAATGGTCTTTTCTATTTTTCCATAAATACTTATGTTCTAGTGAGAAATTTGTTGAATGATCTTCTACAACTTCTGGATGCATGCAAATTAAATCTACATCAACACCGTGGTCAACTGCGGAACCAACCTTTGTTCCTCCAGTACCACTAATCAATTTATTTACACCTCTATCATTTCTTGTGGTGCCAAAACCAATCTCATATTTGTATTCTAGAATTAGCTGAGCATAGGTTTCCATTACAATTTGGCCTAAGTTTATAGGGTAGTTATTTTTAGACCTACGATATTCGGGGGCCACTGCAAGCCAAGCTGGCATGAGACCTCTCTTATAATGCTTTCCAATTTCAAAAAGGATTTCTTTTGGCCATGCTGCAAACCAGGAATCATTTAATCTTGTTTGCATGCTTGGATCAATTTCACTGTAACAAAAAAGTCCAACTGCAGTTTCGCCTCTAAAAATCACTGAACAAAAATCATGTCTAGTGAACTCATTAGAGTGGAGGTGTTTTAGACCATCTAGTTTATTAAGTGTTGAGCTCCACACACGGTGCCATAGATTGTATGCCTCAATATATTTACTTCGAAGATGACTTGGGATCGGCTCTCGACAAGGTAAAATCTCAAGACTAAGTAACTCTAGTTCATTTTTGATTAGATTTTCCATGACAAAAGTTTGTCTTAAAAATGTTCACTTTGTGAACTTTTTTTTAATTTTTTTGATTTCAATTCTGATTTTATCGGTTTTTTGTTAAGAAGTTTTTAACATTTAAAGAGGTATTTGTTCTAACTTAAAAAAAAATAGAAATTGCCGATAAAAAATAATCAATCCATTTACTTCAAGGAAAACATCGATGAAGGCAAAAAAGAATCTTACACCGAGTCAACTGATAAAAGTTCTTATCGTTGAGGATGACTCTGAGATTTCTGAGGCAATAGAGTTTGAAGTTAGCAATTTCTTTAATGTCGAATTTGAAATCGTGAAGGCATTTGATGGTGTTGAGGGAATGCTCCATAGCTCTCTAGATAAATTTGATGTGATTATCACAGATTTTAATATGCCTGGATTAAATGGACTTGAGCTTTTAAAGGAAGTTAGGGCCACAGACTGTATTAATAATAAAACTCCTGTGATGTTGTTATCTGCTATGAGGCCAGATCTAAAAGGATCTCTGAATATGTTTGAGGAAGTTTACTTTATGGACAAACCTTGGACTGCTAAAAAATTCGAATTTATTCTTAATTGCTGTCTAAAAGAGCATAAGAACGTTGCTTGATTGGTTATCTACAGTAGTTGTCATTTAAGAACTCAATACCTTTAAAAACTTTATTCTTTAAAAAATTATATTTCTCTGGATTTGTTTTTAGCAGTTTATTTGGATTGTAGCGATAGGCACTCATGCTTTCAGCGAAGTCCTCTGACGGATTCATGTGACCATATTGCGAAATTATTTTGTTGGGAGAGCGAGACTCCATTGCAGTGTAGTGGGTGAGCATATCAATTGATTCTTTGTTGATCCTTTCCATGAAGTCTTCCTGTTCTGGTAGCCTAACCTGGTCAAAGCCCCCTAAGTTTGGGTCTAATCTAGGGCTCAGGTCTATGGTGAGGTCAGGGATAACGAACTCGTTTTCTTCTGGCCCTTTCTTCATGGACTCTACTATTTTCAACTTGCGATGAGGAACAACTTCCCAGTTACTAAGTTTTAGCCAATCTTGTTTTCTATCTATGTTAAGTTCGCTGGAGATATAATGGGCAAACTCGTGGAAGGCAGTATACTCTTTGGATTCGTCTGATAGGGTGTCGGCACCTCCAAAAAAACGCATATAAGAATTGCCCAAGGTGTTTCCATCAGAGCTAGAATCATGCACAAAGGCTTTATTGTTAGTTAACCCTCTTAAATGTTCTGGGTAAGCAAGAATTCCTTTGATGAAAGGATCAATTTCCTTGGGCTCCCACGCTCGTGCATCTTTGAATACGTGGTGCGATGGATTAATTCCATACTTCACTTTTAGATATAAAAACTTAATTCCTCTTTCTTTGCCGAACACAGCTTTGGAAAGGCAGATTACACTCTTGCAACTTTCAAACTTTGAAATATCTAAAGAACTATGTTTTGAGACGAGCATCTCTTTCAGATGCTCTACCAAATCCTTATCTTCTCCTGGAAGATGGATTGATCCGATGTTCCCGCCACTATTGTCCTCTTGGTTTGCTTTGATGAATTTAACCATTTCATCTAGACTGGGAAGCATTGGTCTACAGTTGGCCTGAGCAACCATGTCGTCGGAGACTGCATGCCAAGCTTTTGTCATTAGAGCTGCTGTGACATGCGCGTGAAGTGCTTCTGCTTCTTTTGTTCCGGTGGATTCGATAATTTTACTACAAGTTATCTTCACCTCATGAGCAAGGGTCTGATGTAAAGCACTTAATATAAGAATTGAATAAAGTAATCTCATACTCTTATATCGGCTATTTTATCGATTGGCCTAATCTTCTAGAGGAAAACCAGTTTTCCTTATGAAATTTGAAATCTTTCCAGCTTTTGTGAGTCCAGTTATAGCTATGGCGTAGGCGTGACCAAACCATTGAATTCTTTCAGTTTTTGCCTGATATGCCTTGGCGAGCTTTATCTGAGATCTTGCTGGAACACCTGAATCTTGAGTACTAATGAATAGGAGTACATTCTCACTGGGTGATGCGTACTCTAATGGGTCTATATGAATAGCACCTCTGAGTTGGTGCTGATAATCGGATAGACTCTCATATTCTCCAGTTTTAAATCTTAATTTACGTTGCTTCTTAACGTCGGAAGTTGTGGAGTAGGTGAGAACCTCGTGAAGTGGTCCTCCTGATGCTGTACCTATAAATGCTTTAACACGTGAAAACCTTGGATAAACTTTTGGCCGGTTCATGCCGTAACTGAAAATGGCACTGGCATAAATTCCACCAAGGCTTGAGCCATAAATGGCAGTATCATTAGGGTATTTTTGCAAAAAATTATCCACACTTTTAAAAACTTTTCTGGAAAGCTCATCATGAATACTAAGTCTTTTCACAACTGAATTGGGTTGATTGTAGTTTAGTATGAATACCTTATGACCTCTTCTACAAAGTCCTCTTGCTAGTTTTTTGTCGATAAAGTTCGCTCCACCTGTGGGGGGAAGGATAAGAGTTTGCCCCCCCACTGCAAGCTTGTCGGGAGTGTATTCCAGCAAGGTATCCTCTTCAGTCAGTGGAATTCTCCTCGTGTTACAGCTAACCAAGTCTGTTGTATTGAATAGAAATAAGGCTAAAAGTGCGTACGCCATAATGAATATTAATCCTTATTACTTTTTATGAAACTCTTCGTTGTTTGATTTTCATTGTATTGGCACTAACAACGCCTTGCGATTCTAAGAAAAATCACCATATTAAGGTTATGCAGAGGAGTTATTATGATTACATTATTTCGAAACTGCGCAATTTTGCTTTTCTTTATTAGCTTCATAGGGATGGCGGGCCTAGAGTTTAGCATTTAATAAGAGTTATCAGGAGGTCTTGTGAAGTACAAATTTTGCTATCAGTGTGGCTCACTAAATCGTATTAGTGACCAAAAAGTGTCTGAGAGAACCCCAATCTGTGGAAAATGTTCCGCTGAGATAGATCATCTTGAAGCCGCAGATCATATCTCAGAGGCTCAGTTGGATAAATTAATTAGAAATTCCGAGCGCCTGATTGTCGTGGATATCTACGCCGATTGGTGTGGCCCTTGTAAAGTTTATTCCCCAATTTTCTCCAAAGTAGGGGCCAATGAATATTTGAAAGCGGAGTTTGTTAAGCTTAATATCGACCAGGCCCAAAGCTTTGCTCAAAAGTTTGGTGTGAGGGGTGTGCCAGCAACCCTATTCTTTAAAGGTGGGCGTCTTGTAAATCAGCTTGGTGGTCTAATAAATGAATCACAATTGTCTCAAGAGGTTCGCGCCTGGAATTAGTTGACTGTATTGATCGGAATGTAAGTCAGGTAATGTTTGAATATTAATCTTGAAGAAGTGTCTCCCTCTAGAAAGAATTAGCTCTACAGTTAATTTCTAAGGAGGGAATTGTGATAAAGAAAACCTGCATTCTTATGTTGACGCTTGCAACTGCACTTAGTGGATATGCTTGCGATGAAGACGGTAAAACCGGATTCTTACCAGAAAACGATCTAAAAATCGGCGTATTTGATAAGTCAAGAAACAATATGACCGAAGCACGCTTCAATGAAATCATTGATAAAGTAGATGCTGTTTACGCTTCTGTCGTTAAAAGCAAAGGTGGAAGACTTAAGTGGGCCAGAAACTGGAAAGATGGCACTGTTAACGCTTCCGCTCAAAGAACTTTCTGGGGAACTTGGAAAGTAAATATGTATGGTGGACTTGCTAGACACCCTCTAGTTACAGATGATGGATTTGCATTAGTAGTTTGTCATGAATTAGGTCATCACCTAGGTGGAGCTCCTCAAACTGGCGGTCTATTCATGAAATGGGCTTCTAACGAGGGACAATCTGATTACTTTGCAACTTTAAAGTGCTTTAGAAGAGTTTTCGGAAATGATGATAACCAAGAAATTATAGCTAAAATGAATGTTCCAGCCACTGTTCAAACGAAGTGTGAAGAAAAGTTCACTCTTGCTGACGATGTAGCTCTTTGTGTAAGAAGCTCAATGGCAGGTCAAAGTTTAGCAAAACTACTGGGTGACTTACGTGGAAATAGCAATGTTAAGTTCGACACTCCAGACACGAGCACAGTTAGCAAAACTAATAATGCTCACCCTGAAGCACAGTGTAGACTTGATACCTACTTTCAGGGAGCACTTTGTGACAAAAGAGTTTCTGATGAAGTTAGCAATGATGATGCAACATCAGGTACTTGTAACAGAAGTGAAGGTTATGACGAAGGTGTGAGACCACTTTGCTGGTACGCTCCTCAATCTTAATTAATATTAAACGAATATAAGAAGGGCCTTTTGGCCCTTTTTTTTGGAGAACTTATGAAAAAACTAACTTTAATTTTTGCACTAATAATTAGTGTTGGTTCAATGGCATTTGATGGCTTTAAATGTGAGAGAGAGGATAAAAAGGCTACTCTTACCGCAGAGTTTTTAAACGATGAGAAGGCTAAAATTGTTGAGACTTCTGAAGATGGGCAATTAAGTTATGAATCCTCATTTAAAAGGTTCACTCTTCCTCACAACGAAAATATTGCAAAAACCAGATTCATTTCAGAAGAATATGGAATCCTAATGGTGTATGAGACAGGAATGCAGATCCTTGGTGTTTTACATTATCCAAATGATTTTCCATCCGTTTATAACTGTTCATATTTAGAACTTTAATGATTGTAATGGAGGAGTGCTTTGTGCACTCCTTCCAAATTTATTTACCTGAACATTCATTGGTCTAAAAACTATTCATTTTATCAATCGCTTCCTTCTAGCTAGCCTAGTGAATAAATTATTTAACCTAAGGAAGCTTTATGAAGTCACTCTTACTGTTTGCAATTTTACTATTTTCAATCAACACATTTGCTAGTTCTGGTTACTCATGTGAGCGCTTGGATGGAACTGCCACGCTTGACGTAGAGTTTATTAATGAAAGTCAGGCAGGTGTTTCGGAGGTTAGTGACGATGTAGGTTGGGCAGTCACTGCTAGTTATGAAAAGATGGTTATACCGACTAAGCCTTATGCTGTCATAACCAGATTTGAATTGGACAACGGGGCGATACTTAAGGTTTTTGATATTGATACAAGTAGTTTAGGGATTCTCGTCTATCCAAACGGTCCAACATACTTTTACAGTTGTGAGTCCTAAACCTCACCTATAGTCTGGATTTTCAAAATCAAATCTACATCCGGCCTCCCACTGTGATCTTTGATTACCATGGGCCGGAATTCCTTCTGAGTCCTTAAGCATTCTGGCGAGGTGAATTAGATTCCAACTCATAAAGGTTGTATTTCGATTAGTGAAGTCGTTCTCCGGTCCGCCAGAATTTTTGTCTAGATATGAAGGCCCTGGTCCCACTTCACCTAACCAAGCTGCGTCAGATTGTGGTGGGATTGTATAGCCAAGATGTTGCAAAGAGTACAATATGTTCATAGCACAGTGTTTGGCACCATCTTCATTTCCAGTCACGATGCATCCGCCTACTTTACCGTAATAAGCGTATTGACCCTTCTCATTAAGATTTCCCGAGTTTGCATAAAGTCTCTCTATTAATTGAGTGCATATCGATGACTTATCTCCAAGCCATATTGGAGTTCCGATAATTAAAATATCGGCCCATTGTACTCGCTCGTATATTTTTGGGAACTCATCTTTCTCCCATCCATGCTGTCTCATATCTTCATAAACCCCAAATGCTATGTCGTGGTCCACAAATCTCAACTCATCAACATTGACATTGTTTTTTTGAAAAATCGTTTTTGAAACCTTCCATAGACCTTCAGTGTTGGAAATGGCCGGAGACTTTTTTAAAGTGCAGTTTATAAATAAGGCATTTAGCTCTGTTTGACTCATGATTAATCCCTTTTAAAACCAATAATGTTGCTTCTGTTGTTGGTAATTCGCAATGTGCACGACTTGATTTTCCTGTACTTCGGGTGCCTCTAGGCATTTTGTCTAATATTTTTCAACCAGCCTCTTTCTTAGTTTTTAATTTCAGGATGTAAGCTTAACTAAACAAAAAAGGGAGTTCTATGGACTGGAGTAGATTAGATATTACGAACGCTTCTAAAATTTTGATAAATAAGATTGAAGGTTGGATAGAGGGTTTTATTGCTGGTCTACCAAACTTTATAGTTGCGATCGTTGTAATTTTGCTCTCATTTCTCATTGCAAAAGGAGTTCGTAAACTTTCATCTAAGTTGGTTGATAAAGTTACACATAATAAGGCAGTAGGGCGTCTTCTTCAGACTTTAATATACTTGACCGTTGTTTTTTCAGGTATCTTCGTCGCCTTGGGGATTCTTAATCTGGATAAAACTGTCACCTCACTTCTTGCAGGAGCTGGTGTAATTGGTTTAGCATTAGGATTTGCATTTCAAGAAATTGCTGCAAACTTCATTGCAGGCATTTTAATCGCTTTTAGAAAACCATTCTCTATAGGTGATCTTGTGGAGATGGGCCAATATTATGGAAAGGTCACCAATATGAACATGAGGACAACGACCATAACAACTCTTCAAGGGCTTGATGCGATCATTCCAAATAAGAAAATGTTTACCGAAGCTTTTATGAATTACACCTCTAATAATGAAAGAAGAATGGATTTAGGTGTTGGTGTTAGTTATGGCGATGATCTTGAGAAAGTGGAAGAGGTTACAATTAGTTGTTTGGAAAAAATAGAAGATAGAGATACATCTAAGGATATTGAGTTTTTCTATACCGACTTTGGGGCAAGCTCTATAAACTTTGATGTAAGAGTTTGGTTAAAATTTAGGGAAGAAAAAGATTTCCTGCGAATAAGACACAAAGCCGTCAAGGAAATCAAAAAAGCTTTTGATGATAATGACATTGATATTCCATTTCCAATTCGTACCTTAAACTTTGATATACGTGGTGGTAAGGACTTGGCACATTCATTAGATGAGGCAAAAAAACTTAATGATGTTGCTCACTAAAAGGGCGATTGCCGGGCCTTATTAAAAAGCTTTTAGTGTTGTTTGGTGCTGGTGGGGTGGGAGTAAAAACTTGTCTTTGAATCCAAAATTTATCAACCGTGGTCATCAAAGCGACAAGAACTGGAGTTGCAAGAAAAAGTCCAGGGAAGCCATATAGAATTGCCATAATAAATTGAAATGAAATTAAGGCTGCAGGCAATACTCTAACTTTTCTTTTTTGAATCATTGGAGTTAATAGAAAACCTTCTAATGCTTGAACGAACATATAGAGTAGTGCTACATACAGCATCATTTTCCAACCTTGAGCAAAAGCAATAAATAATGCAGGAACTACTGATAAAATTGGACCTACATTAGGTATAAAACTTAAAAATCCCGCTATAAAGGCAAGTGGTAAGGCGGCCTTTATACCTAGGATGAGCAAACCTATATAGGTCATCACGAAGACACCTATCATACTGAAAAGCTTTCCCAATAACCAATTTTGAAGATTGTCTACAAGAGCTTGAAAGAAGGTGGCGTAATGGGCCCGTTGTTTGTTTGGAACAATCTTTAGTAATATCTTTGCATAGCGTTTTGAGTCTACCGCGATGTATATACCTAAAAACAGAGCAATCCCAAATGCCGTGAATCCATTTAGAATTACTGTCGCCATTCTTGCTGTCTGAGGAAGCACTTTTGGAGCGATGAAGTTTTCCATCCAGTTTCCTTGGCTTGCCTCAAGTTTCAGTTTTCCAAACCACTTAAATTCCTGCAAGTAATCTCTAAACTCATTCACTGCCTTGGGCAGTTGTTCAGAAAAGGCACTTAACTCGAGAGCAACTCTAGTTGACACCAACCAAGTTGCTCCTATAAAAGCTGTTATGAATAAGGCAACAGTACCAACAAGCAGCATGTTTTTTTTTGCTGGAATTTTTGTCTTTATATATCTAACAATTCCAAGCAGAATTAGGGCGATAAGGATCCCTGCAAATATAATAAACATAGCTTCGGGAACTACAACAAAAAAGAATGTTAGAACTGCCAATATGGCCAAACCAAACATAGGGGTAAGTTTATAGGAGAGTTGGAGAATTTGAAGTACAAGTTCAGCTGTACGGCCTTCGCCTAACCTAGAGTTAAGAAATGATTCAATTTAAGATAGTTTAAGCCGATAAGTGGCTCATGAAAATTTTTATATTAGCTATGTCATTAATTATGCTTTCTTGCAAAGAAGAAGCAAAGATAACAATTATTAAGCAATGGCACCTGGCACCAGGCAAAGACGCCTCTGATGTAGAAGCCTCAAAAAAACTTCCACAGTATTTGAATCAAGTAGAGATCTATAAACTTCTTGAAAGTAAAATTCATGAAAAACCAGTCATTGTAGCTGAAGGCTGCGAGGGCAATCTTAACGAAGAGGAGAAGTTTAACGGTTGGAGCATTATAGATCTAAAAGCAAAGGTCAAAGACCCTGACTATGTTCATATTATGGCCCCTGTATTCATGAAAATAAAGGCCAAATATCCACAATCCACGGTTGTTTGTGGAGACAAGGTTGATGATATTGAAAAAAATAAATTGGCCTTCAGTGACTTAAGGGGTTTTGCCGGGTACTACGAAAGACTAATAGGTAGTAAAAATAGGCCAGAAGTTTTTGATAGGTATAAGCGATCTTTGAATGAACTTGCTGGGAAAGTTCTAGCAGACCCTGTCGAGTTTGCTAGAAAAGAATCTTTAAAGGCTTTGAACCGAAGTAAAAATTTAATCCATTCAAGAAATAATTCTTTCTACGAAGTAGCTAGAAAGCATAAAGAAAAAGATATTTATATCATTATTGGTGGAATTCACACGGAGCACTTATCGCAACTTTTCAATAATGACGGAATTGCACATGAAGTAATCACTCCTAAGGGATACTCAGAAGTTGACCAGGAGCTTTATGCAACATTGGAGAAGACTTTAAGTACAAAGGGGGAAAAAGTTAATGTTTCTTGGATGGAGGTCCCTGAAGCTTTTAGTGCTGATAAGATTCCTTTAGCTCATCTTCTCGCACCTTCAGAGGTTGCAATTCCAAAAGAGTGGGCAGAGCTAACGTCTCTCATGGAAAGTGCTGGCTTGAATCCAAACATTTTGTTATCTGATTTCGATAAAGATGGTATTCGTGATTTTACAGTCTCGACTAGTGGAGCTCTAACAATCATTAGCGCTGAGGATGATGACTGGGACAATGATGGCGTTTTAAACTTAGTAGACTCAACTTGGTCTGACTCTGTGTTCGAAGTCAAAAAAATCAACAAAGACCAGATAAGTAATATTTTTGACGTTCAGAATGTCTCTATTGAAAAAACCTTAAGTGAGATACAAAACAAGGGGATTACGTTGCTATCGAGAGAGGGACTAAGTCACGACCTCCTTATTTTAAAAATCTTCAAAGATGTACTTTCCTATGTGAAACAAGCTGATGTTGATGTCAGATTTTTAAGGGTCACAAAACCGCTATTTACCTATGGAAAGCAAGTGTATTTTTCCTATCGTCCAAGCTCTCAGACAATAGACATCTATTTAGATGAATTAGTTCAGAAGTTCAATGAAATGCATGAAAAACACTACTCTCAAAAAACAAAAGCCGAACTGGTTAAGGGTTATCTTTTGCCACTTTTATATCACAGTCTTGCACACGAACTGGTCCACTCTATGGATCTAAATATTAAAAAAATTGCTCAAAGTGTAGGTTGGGCCTTTGAAGAGAGGCCTACAGGGAGTAAATACCTCACTCAAAAGCGACTCAAGAGAAAGGTTATAGCTTCTACTTTTGAAAATACGAGTTTTAGGGGAAAGAGTGTAAGGGAGTGGATTGATCTCTATAAGAAAGGGGGCGAATCATTCCTTATTAATGAGCAGCTACCTTCACTATATTCATTGGAAAAGCCATCCGAATGGGTTGCAGAGGCTGTGTCTATGTGTTTTATTCGCAAGGTTTTTCCAAAATCAGTAAGTGAAGAGGGATCAAAAGGCTTTGAAAAGCTATTAGGCATAAATCCTTCATCGATGGATGAAAAATTCTGCAAAGACTACTTTTCTGCTAAAAATTGACACCATTAATTGGCATTTCCAGTATTTTTAAAATTAGGCTATCTTGCTAAGTTTTTGAAATTGTTGGAGAGCGTGGTAGCAACATGCTTGTTTGAGATAATAGAAAGAAATGCTCACATAAGAGTTTGCTTTTCCGATAAGGTTGGTAATGAAGACTGTTAAAACTTTTGCATTCATTCTCTTACTATTTTCAGGCATGCCAGTGCTCGCCAAAAACGTTGCGATAGTTAAAATGGTCAGAGGCAGTGCGCATGCTCTTTTGAATGAATCCAAGGTAGAACTCAAAGTCGGAACCTGGATAGAAGAGGGTGCAACTGTAAAAACTAGCCCAAAAAGTTTTGTACGATTGAGCTTTGTGGATAAATCAACAATGAATGTCGGGCCATCATCACAAATGAAAATTGAGAAGTTTTCAAAAAATGAGGCCGGAGTCATAAATGTTCTATCTGGGAAAATTCGTTCTCAAGTATCAAAAGACTATTTAAATATGGACAAAGACAAGTCCAAACTATTTGTTAAGAGTAAGTCTGCTGTAATGGGTATTAGGGGAACGGACTTTATATTTAGTACTAGCCATGAAACAGGTGCCACTACGGCCGTCCTGTTCGAGGGCTCCGTTGTATTTAATAAGTTTGATCCTTCCAAAAGTATTGATGATTTAGAGGCAATAGTTGATAGGGGACACAGGATTAATCCTGGCCAGTTTTCTGTGGCAAATGCAATGCTTGCAAAGCCGACAGTACCTGCTAAGTTGGCCTCTACTCAATTTAGAGCATTGAAAAAGAATACTGAGTTCGTAGATGTCGCTGTGAAAGAGGGCTCGAAAACAAAGCGCAACCTTGTGCCACCAGGTCTTTCTGGAAGAGCTGTGGCCTCAACAGAAGAAGGCTTGAGAGAGCTGTCTGATATTAAAGGTAATAAAAAAGAAGTTAATATAGATGATACCAAAGGTTATGTCAGAGGAAATGAAGTTAAGCCTGTGGATGGATCCCTTGTTCACATAGACTCTGGAACAATAATTCCACTAGGGAAAGACTCTAAGTTTGACCCAAATACTAGGGAGTGGGTGTCGCCATCTTTTGATGTTGACGCTGATGGAGAAATCGTACCTCCTCAAGGCTACATGCTCAATGATGACGGAACTCTTCTTAAAATGGAGAAGGACCAGTTTAAAGAAGTAATTCTTGAGGTTAGACCACTTGATGAAGTGCCTGGTCTTGAAGAAATCCCTGTGAATGAAAGCTCAGTGAAAAAAGGTCCAAGCCCAGCAGGATTGAATGATCTTGTAAATGGGCTTAAAAGACCACCAATTATAGACGGGTATACCATCCCAAGAGAAAATCTGCCTGACTATAGAAACACTCTGCCTAAAACGCCCACAAGGTTTGAAGTAATAAAAAGGTGAGTGAAGCGGAAACTAATTCCCCAACGTACTGAAATTCCAAAATGAACCTATAATGAGAGGGTGAAAAGCTTTATAATCACCCTATTATTCATTTTTTCTACTCTTTCTTTAGGAGCAAGTGAAACTAAGGAAGTTTTAAAAGAAATCTACTCCTCTTATGAAAATGGCGAGTATGAAGAGGCAATTACTCTTCTTAATAAAGTCTCTGAAAACTTCGATAAACATTCAAAGAATCAGGCCAACCTTAAAGGCTTGGTGTATTACTGGCAAGGGCTTTGTTATGTGAGACTCAATGAGTTTGAAGAGGGGATAGGCAAGCTTAGACTGGCCATAAAAGAAAACTACACTGCAAGTGATGTATACTACGAATATGGCCAGGCACTCTATGCCTCTTTGGAGCTTAAAAAGGCCAGAATCGCTTTTAAAAAATCTGTTGAGGCCAAATATAAAATGGCCGTATCAATGTATTACATTGGCTTCATCTCTCAAGAGATAGGTGACCTGAAAACCGCTGCGACTTTTTACAATGCCATTGAAAAGCTTCCTCTTAGTGAAAAGAAAGATGTTGTCCAGGCAGCTAGAATGCAACTTGCCCAAATTTACTTAGACCAAGTTAATGAAAAGGGTATGGGAGCTGCCGCTATAGAGGAGTATGTCCTCCCAATGTATAGAAAGGCATTAAAGTGGGATGAGGAAAGTGCTTTAGCTACAGAAATTAAAGCAAAAATAGAGAATATTCAGAGACGATATAACCTTGTGCTTTTTCAGCTCAGAAACGGTCGACCAACTGCAAGGCCAGCTTACTTTCTAAAGGCGAATCTTAAGTACTCCGTTGATGACAATGTAAATGCATTAGATAGCGATACTCTTAAGGGCCTAAAAGAGGAAGAGTATTCTTCAAATCTATATGAAGTAGGAGCTTTTGGGCGCTACACTTTCTATCCAAACTCCGCTTTTAGTCTTAGTCCACAATTTAATTTTGGCTACACTAGATATCTCTCAGATGAAAGCACTATAACTAGAAATGATAACTACTTTTTCACTGGCACGATTCAGACCACGTATGAGCATTTCTTCAACGAAGCTCCTGCGACAACTTACCTAGATGTCGGTTACACTTACAACGCAGATGATATAGATGAAAATGATGAGTTAGAAAAGTCAGACACAGTCACTTCAGTCACTCTGAGTGAACAGCTGCAAATATGGAGGAATAATCCTTCTACCTTTAGAGTGCGTTACACTCAGACGAATGCTGAAGACATCAACAATGAGCTATCTAGTTACGGTGTTGTCTACGAACAAGCAGTTGGAGCATTCAACACTCTCTTCTACCTATATAGTGCCTATGATAAAAATACTTATACAGAAAGAACTAGTGAAGATAACGTATCGACCACAATCAGGTTAGACATCCTTATGCCAGATATTTACAACCTATTTAATCCAAACCTCTATGCTTCTGTGTTTTCTGTGGACTATGTGAATGACTCGGATAGGGGACAAACTAAACTTAACACGTTCGGTGTAAATTTAAATAGGCCAGTAGGAAAGAACTTTTTCTTTTATATTGATTACGCCCTGTCTTCCCAAACTGGAAATAATGATACTGATAATTATGAAAAAAGTGTAATCAGCATGAACCTTGATTACATTTTTTGATCAAACTCATCGAGTCCGGCCAAAATTGCGTTTCTTGTCTTTTCCATTAATTCTGTCATATTGGCCATAGTCAAACCTTCTGTAGGTATTGGTTCTAGAAACTTAACCTCTATATGGCCTGAGTTTAACTTGTTTAAATTCATATCCTGAGCGTATTGAGAAACAACAAAAGGAACGATTGGAAGTTGAGTCTGAATTGCTGTGTGGAATGCACCCTTTTTAAAAGGAAGAAGACCTTTTTCTGGATTTCTTGTCCCTTCAGGAAAAATTACCACTGAAAGATTCTTGTCTTTCAATTTCTTTTTAACGTGATCCAAACTTTTTCTGGAGCGTTTTTTGTTCTTTCTATCCACAAAAATGTTTCCACCTAAATAAAAGCAAAGGCCCAAAAATGGAATATATAGAATTTCCTTCTTTCCTAGAACAACTACATGGTCGGAAAATGCTTTAGATGCGACTAGGACATCTAGGTTGTGTTGGTGGTTGCCAACTAAAATAGAAGGCCTAGAATTAGTCATATTGTGCTTGTCGTACTCTGTATATTTAAAGCCCATAGGCCTTAAAGTAAAAAGACCAAATGTTTTTAAAAATAAAGATGAATTTTTTGGGTTGTAAGGCCTTAAAAAGAATACGGGCAATGTAATCGCCGCAGTAAAAAGAACTGAAAATGGAAAGTAGATTAAACGCAAAAATTTTAACATTGTTCTAGTTTAGGCAGAGTTATTGTAAAAGTCGAGCCTATACCTTTATCTGACTCAGCTTTTATTGAGCCCTGGTGCTTTTGTATAATATGTTTAACGATTGACAGGCCAAGGCCTGCTCCTTCGACTTGTTTCTCAGAGTTGCCCTGGACACGATAAAACCTTTCAAATATACGATTTTGCTCAACAGAAGCAAAACCTGGGCCATTATCCTTAACAGTGATTTGGATTTTCTCCTCAGTGTCTTTCCTCTGAATCGAGACAACGATCTCCTCTTTGTCAGAATACTTCAATGCGTTGTCAATTAGATTGGAAAAGACTTGATGAAATAGCTTCTGGTCCCCAAATAGCTCCAAATCTTCTTCTATCTCAACTTTAAAAGTTTTTTTGAGATACTTTCCTTTAAGTTCGGCTGCAATACCTTTTACCATTGAGTTTAAGTTAAATAGTTCTCGATGGAGATCTTGTTTGGACTCAATAACAGATAGCTTTAAAAGGTTTTCAAACAGGTCCTTTAATCTCTCTGTATTATTATCTATTTTTTCAAGGACTGGAGATAGATTGTTTGGAAGTTGATCTTTTTGTGCCTTAAGGAGCTGGCTATAGCCTTTAATGGAGGTTAGTGGGGTTCTAACTTCATGACTAACGTTGGCAACAAAATCAACTCTCATTTTTTCATTTAGTTTTGCCTGAGTCACCTCATGAAAAATACCAAGTGCACCGTTTATTTCACCCTTTACGTTTTTCACTGGAGTCACTGCAATATCAAAATATTGATTAGTTCCGTCAAAGTACTTCGCTTTGATTTCAGTTCTTTTCCCTTCAGCTGCATTTTGAAATGCTAAGGATATATCTTCTTGGTCAAATATTTTCCATAGCTTTTCAGAGTCAACCATTTGGATGTTTTTATCCTTTATAAAGGTTTGAGAGAAACTTTGGTTGTATTGTTTGAGATTTTTGTACCTGTCTATAATTACAATTGGGCTAGGGATTGAGTTAAGAAGAGTGTTTGATTGGATCTGCTGATTTTCAATATTCTCTTTTTGCTCTTTGAGGTGTTTTTCGGTGAGACTCAGCATTTCTTCTATTAACTGGAACTCATCCTTTTTGTAGATTAAATCAAGTTTGCGCTCATGAGGTAGCTGGTCTTGAATTGCATCTATTCTGTTTAAAGTTCGCTTTATGGGTCCAACTTTGAAGTATTCTTGCAGGAAAACAAAAATGGACATGCCCAGAACAACAAATGATAGCCTAGACAAGTTTGAATCAGGTGCAAGCCTGTCCGAAATATATGTGAGAATACAAGCCACAATAATTATGGTTACTTTGGCCCTGACTGCGCCAATATAGAAATGCCATGGAAATGGTTCTTTACTGTTCATTATCCTGAAAACGATACCCAATACCACGTATGGTTTCAATAAGATAAGACTCTGAACCTAGTTTTTTTCTAAGACCTGCAATATGTGTGTCGATTGTCCTGCTGGTAACGTGTACATCATCCCCTAGGATAGCGTCAATTAGGTCTCTTCTCTTGTGAACAGTGCCTGGCCTAGAGGCCAGAAGAATTAATATCTGAAATTCGGTATGGGTGAGTTTAACTTCCTGGCCGTCTACTTTAATGCGTGCCTTGGCCTCGTCTATAACTAGTTTTCCAAAAGACACCTTCGTTTTCGGCTCTTTTGGTCCATGTCGTCTTAATTGAGCTCGAACCCTTGCCTGAAGAATGCTTAAATCAAAAGGCTTAGTTATGTAGTCATCCGCTCCAGCATCAAGGCCTTCTACGATGTTATCCGCTTCAGCCAAGGCCGTAATTAAAATAATAGGAGTGCTTCTATTCTTTTCTGAGGAACGCAATGAATTACAGAGTTCTAGGCCGTTAATGTCTGGTAGCATTCTATCGATTAAAAATAAATCAAAGTCACGCTCTTCAATCAGCTCTTTGGCCTCTTTTCCTGAGGATGCTGTAAAGACAGTGTAGTTTTTTAGTTGAAGCTGTAGGAAGATGAGCTCTCTGATGTCTGTTTCATCCTCAATAACCAGAATTTTAGAATCTTGCATAGTGGCACCACCTCAGCTAGGCGTATAATAACTCAGGTGGAAAAAATTTGAAAGTCTCATTTGATGAAATAAAAAGGGGGTCTATTGACCCCCTTGAAATTATAAATTGGAGTTAACAAAGTCCCAGTTTACAAGATTCCAGAAGTTTTCAATAAACTTTGGACGAGCGTTTCTGTAATCGATGTAGTAAGCGTGCTCCCATACATCAATAGTCAAAAGAGCTTTCTTTCCGTGGTTCATTGGAGTGTCAGCGTTGCTTGTATTCATGATATCAAGCTTTCCACCGTCTTCAATTAGCCAAGTCCAACCTGAACCAAAGTTTCCAGCTGCCTTTGTAGAGAACTCTTCTTTGAATTTATCAAAAGATCCCCATTTCTCATTGATCATGTCAGCAACTTTACCGCTGGCAGCTCCACCTTTTCCAGGACCCATACAGTTCCAGAAAAAAGTATGGTTCCAAACTTGCGCTGCGTTGTTAAAGATTCCGCCTTCTGACTTTTTAATGATGTCCTCTAGAGACATATCAGCATACTCAGTATCTTTAATTCCAGCATTTAGCTTGGTTACATATGCATTGTGATGCTTTCCATAGTGGTATTCAATAGTCTCTTTGGAAATG
The DNA here is from genome assembly GCA_950070535.1 of uncultured Bacteriovoracaceae bacterium. Lineage (GTDB taxonomy): Bacteria > Bdellovibrionota > Bacteriovoracia > Bacteriovoracales > Bacteriovoracaceae > UBA845. Next base: position 45,930 of record CATMLK010000028.1, read on the forward strand.
TGTGGCTCTAGAGCATCTTGTGCCCAAGGAAGCTCAGGTAATTTGTGTTCCATAGTATTCCTCCGTTTTGTAAGTTTATGATATTTGTAACATAAAATTCAATATTTGCCTTAACCACTCGCATAACGATAGAAGTTATTTCCAACTTGACGTGCTTAGTCGTGAAAAAACAATCGTTTGACATTGGTTTTACTCGGGATAAAGTTACAAAAAAGACTTTTTACGGGAGGCCAGCAAGTGAAGTTGATTTGGTTTATTTCCTTTTTACTTTTAGTAGGATGTTCTAGCACACGCGATAGTAGGGTGGACCTAGATGGGCCAACCAGTACTGATACACCTGAGTGGGTATATGCTCCAGACGAAGCATGTAAAGATGAAATCGAAATCTGTGCCGCTGGTGAGGGAGAATCTCTCGAGCAAGCAGACCTTAGGGCACGCAAGGCGTTGGCAGCTGTCTTTGAAACGAAGATAAAATCCAAGCTAGAAATTTTTAAAACTAGCTTCTCTGACGATGAAGTATCTGAGTTGCAGGAAAGTGTGGAGATGCAAGTTGGAGAAACTGTTGAAGCGATATTAAAGTCCACTGAAATTGAAAAAAGGTATGGAAAAGAGAACCTTTACTTTTCTTTGGCGGTATTAAAGAAGGGCCATGCCTCAGAGATGCTAAATGCGGAAATAGACTCAATAGACAACGAACTTACTCATCTTTATTCACAAAAAAGAAAAAGCTCTATTAAACGAATGGTTGAACTGCTTGAAAAAAGGGCCCACCTTGCCGATAAGCTTCTAGTCGTTAAAGGAAGCCTTTCAAAGGCTCCAATAACCTTTACGCAAATTCAAAATATTAAGTTTGCCTCCACAGGTTTTAACAAAGTGTTTCTGAATTTTGAAAAAGATCTGCCTATAACGCTTGGAAAGTACTTTCAAGAGTTGATGACAAGTTCCGGGTATTTAATACGTCAAGACAGGGCCGTGGACTACATTGTGGATGCTAAGTACGAATCCAAGGAGGCCTATCTAAACGTTAAAGGTTTTAAAAAGTTTGTCTTCACAATTCAGTTTGAAGGCAAAAATAATCTGGGAGAAAAAGTTGGAAGCTTCACCGTGAACCAGGTTCAATCTGGAAGGTCTGAAAAGGACGCATTTTTGAAGGCTCGACCGAAACTGCAGGTAGATATAAAGAAAAAACTAAACCTATTAAACCTTAAATAAAGGATCATATGATGAAGAATTTTTTGATGATTGTTTTTGCTATTTGTTTTGTTAGCTGCTCGTCATTTAAAGCTGAAAGAGTAGGGGCAAAGGAGTCCGACGAGAAGTCCTTGGAAATTACTGATAATTGGATGTCTGAGGATACAAGAACTGCGATTAAGGAAGTAATTAAGCAGATGGAAACCCACCCAAGGTTCAAAAGACAACTAAAAAAGTATAGAGGTGAGCCAAAGGTTTTCGTTGCAGAAGTTCAAAATAATACTATAATACCTGATTTTATTTTAACTCTTGAAGATGGGAATCTTATAGTAGAGATAAATAGAAGAAATTCACCTGAATTAAAACTATCAAATTATTATAAAGAAATTCTTAAGGGTTATAAAGATGATCCGAATAAAAAGAAAAGTCAAAATGAAGCTATCCAATTCATTAAACAAAAACTAGATTCAGCTAAATGGTTTATTGAGGCTATTGAGCAAAGACAAACAACTCTTTTTGTAACAATAAATGCTTTAATTGATTTTCAGAAAGATTATTTTTTAACAGGGGAAGAGAAGCTACTAAAACCTATGATTCTTAAAGATATAGCTAAAAAAGTAGATATGGATATTTCAACTATTTCAAGAGTTGCAAATAGCAAATATATTGACACTCCTTATGGTATTAAACTACTAAAAAGTTACTTTTCTGAAGGTATGAAAAATATTGAAGGTGAAGATATTTCAACTATTGAAATTAAAAAAATCTTAAAAGAAATAATTGATAATGAAAATAAAAATAAACCTCTTGCTGATCTTGAATTATCAAAAAGACTTATAGATGCAGGATATAAAGTTGCTAGAAGAACAATAGCAAAATATAGAGAACAAATGGGTATTCCAGTTGCTAGACTAAGAAAAGAGTTATAGAATATAAAAAATCAAACCTATTTTAAAAAAATTAATATCAATTTCTTCTCCTATATCTGTTTTTTTGTTTTCAAATATAGAGTTTAGATCATATTCTAAATGAATATTCCAAGTATTAAACCCAGAGTTTAAATAAATCGAATTTGTCCACTCTCTTCGTTTTTTTATTGTTAAAGAACGTCCATATGAAGGATTTGAATAAATATAATAGTTCCTTTTAATTTTTAAACCTC
>CATMLK010000029.1:0-46380 GCA_950070535.1 uncultured Bacteriovoracaceae bacterium
AACCCCTTTAGCTTGTACTCCTATTATAGGGTGCCCACTGTCAACACTCCCTAAACGCATATAATTTAGTACATTTCCACCGACACTATGAAAAACAAATATTGGCGCCTTTGTGCCACTTCTTTTTATCGGTACAATACTTTTACAAATATTTGGAACGAACAGCTCCCTGTCCTCATTACTAGATCCTTTTATTTGCTCAACGTCTTCCTCAAAATTAATGTTGGGAGATATGTGTTTAATAATGCCACCTAAAGTCGGATCTTCTATTAAAATAGATAAAGGCAAGTTCACTTTCAACTTTGTTTCAAGTTCTCTAAATAGGTCTACGGCCAACAAAGAATGTCCGCCTACGTCGAAGAAGCTATCTTGAAATTTACAAGATTCAACCTCTAATGTTCGCATCCAAATCTCTTTGACAGACTCCACAACTTCAAGAGAGCTATTAGTGTGCACATTCTGCTCTTCAGATTGAGTATTTTCACTGACCTCAAGAGACTCAAGTGCTTTCCTATCTATTTTACAGTTTAGAGTTTGTGGATATGAGTCGACCACATAAAACTGAGAGGGGATCATGTAGGACGGAAGGGTTTTAACAAGCTGCTCTTGAATCTTAAACTGATTAAACCCCGACTTATTGTGAACCCTTACAAATGCAGCTAAAACAGGATTGGCCGTATCTTTATTTTTCACAACAACCACTGCTTCATTGATATTAGTTTGTTTTGCAATTGCTGTCTCAATCTCACCTAACTCTATTCGGTATCCGCGCAATTTTATTTGACCATCACTACGACCAATGCAAACTAAATCGCCCTTGTTATTAAATCGAGCAATATCGCCTGTCCTATACATTCGTCCTTTTAGAGTCATGGAGTTGGGAACAAATGATTGTTTGGTTAGTTCTGGTTGTTTATGATACCCCAGGGCCAGACCCTCGCCAGCGATATAAAGATCCCCGGCAACACCGTACGGAACTGGAAGCATATTTTCGTCCAATATATACATGCTTGTATTATCAATCGGCCTTCCAATGGAGACATAATCATCAACATACTTGACACGTTCACAGCTTGACCAAATTGTTGTTTCGGTAGGGCCGTACATGTTCCATACTTGAGATGAGACACTGGCCAGCTGTTTGGCTAAGTCGACTGGAAATGCCTCCCCACCGCAAAGTACCTTAAAGTCTTTACCGCTAGTCCAGCCACAAGAAAGCATCATTCTCCAAGTAGTAGGTGTTGCCTGCATAACATTCACATTATACTTTTGGACGAGGTGAATAAGGTCTTCTGCGTCCATGGTTTCAGCTTTAGACGCTATAATTAATTCTCCTCCTACCAGCAGTGGAAGATATAATTCTAAAGCGGAGATATCAAAACTAAATGTAGTGACTGCCAAAAAAGTATCATTACTGTTCATGCCAGGTTTTTTAGACATGGAGCAAAGGAAGTTATTTAAAGCGGCCCTGGAAATTTGAACACCTTTAGGTAAACCAGTTGATCCAGAAGTGTATATAACATAGGCCACGGAAGAGTTCTCAGACTTCTTTACTCCTGTAAACTTCTTAGAAAGATTAAAGTCATTGAAATTTTTGTGAATATCACAAAATTGTTTAAACTTAAGCTCCCTTTCAACACTAGAAACAATTAATTTAACACCTGAGTTTTTAGCAATATAATCAAGCCTGTCATCAGGAAATGTTGGATCCAAAGGAACATAGCCACATCCGGCCTTTAAAATACCCAATAAAAATATAGGTGCATTTACATCTCTATCGCACCCAAGACCTACCAGATCCCCGCTCTCAAGTCCGAGCTCAATAAGTTCCTGGGCAATACTATCACTGTATGTTTTTAACTCTTGATAGGTTATTTTTTTATCGCCTGAAATGATGGCCACTTTACCAGGGTATCTCAAACTATTTCTATCAATTAATTCAACAAAATCTTCAGTGGTGTTTAGTTTATAAGTATTATTGAAACTCTTATAAAAGTTCATAAGACTTTTAGGTTTACATTCATGCCATGCTTTATCAGGATCATCGATTGCAAATTCGACTAAATCAAGGAAGTATTCATAAAAACGATCCATAGTCTCCTTGAAAAATAGATCTTTCCTATAGGCCATTGATCCTTCAATTTTATCAGGTGAGGCCTTAACCCACATATTAATATCGACACTTGCATGAACGCAGTCCACATTTACTTGTTTATAAAGCGAACCGTTAAACTTTTGTGACCTGCCACTTATATCTTGAAACGAGAAAAAGGCCTGATAAATCGGATTAAATCCCGCAGTATTGGTTTGATTGATATTGCGACTAATTTCAGAGAATGGAACTTCTTGATGGGATAGGCCCCAAGCGACCTCTTTCCTAATAGCATTAATTGTGTCTATTGGCGCTTCTTTCCTCTCTCCACACACGACACTGCCATTAACAAAGTACCCAATAGTATTTAGAAACTTTGAGTTATTTCTCCCTCTAACTGGCATTCCTACAATGACACGATCCATCCTTGAGTAATCCATCAAAGCTTGGGTATAACAGCTCATCAAAAGACTATACGTACTTACGCCATATGCTTTAACAAACAAACTTATTTTTTCAACCAAATCTGGGGAGAATTCAAATTTCACCTCATCAGCTTCAGTATTTATAGTTGCTGTTCTGATTTTATCTGTGGGTAGATTCAGCTTTGGCAGCTCACCAGAAAGTTTATTCTTCCATGCTTCTAATTCGAGTTGGTACTGATTAGATTTCAAATATCCTGCTTGCCATGAAGAAAAATCCAAATAACCCATTTCTTCTTCCGGTAATGCCATATTTGAATATGCTAAGTCTAGATCCCTAAAGAAGATATCGAAGGACCAGCCATCAAAAATAATATGATGAAACATAGCAAAGATAATATAGTCATTCTCCCCAAGCTTAAAAAGTTTGACAGAAAACAATGGTCCAGCCTCAAGGTCAAATGAGACCCTAGCGAACTCATTCATTTGGTCACGAGCGCTCTCATAAGTTGCATTAATTTCTTCAATTGAAAAATTTAAATCTTGTATCGCAAGGATCTCTTGTTCGTTATTTTTATTGATTACCGAACGGAGGGATGGATGTGCTTCAATCACAGTTAAAAATGCATTTTCAAGTCGATCCTTCTCGACTGAACAAGATATCCTAATCGCTGATGGTAAGTGATACACTCCACTATTATTAGGGTTTAACTTCTCCCAAAACAGGGTTTGTTTTTGTGCACTGGAAAGTGGATAGCGGCTTTTCTTTTCGACTGGTGTTTCAATAGGATTAATTCTAGAGCAATTAAAGAAGTAGGTGGAAAACTCAGCTAGAGTCGGTGCACAAAGGAGATCTTTTAACTTTACATTTACGTCATACTTCTCCTTGGCCAAATGGCAAACATCTACACCTAAAAGGGAATGCCCACCGATGGCAAAGAAATTTGCATTTGCAGGTATATCTTTTAATTTTAAGACTTCCTGCCAGATATCACGCGCGATACTAAGCTCATTTTCGTCGGGACTAGGAGCAGGTTTAATGGCCTCCTTCTTTCCACTAGGCGTCTTCTCTACTGATGCTTTCAAATTTGTACCGCTAATAATTTGCTTGAGATTGGTCTCATAGGTTTTCAACCAAGCTTTGATAGTCTCCTCTTTAAAGAGATTACTATTGTATTGACATTCAAGAGTACAAATATCTCCAAGCAGTGTTGCATTAATGAATATTTCAAAATTTTCAAAATTACGCGGATTACTCACATACTGTGCACTTAGTTCACCAAACTCCATTCCCTGTCCAGGATACTGCTGATCAACGTTAAAAATAACATTTACAAGTGGAATTTTGGATGGGTCTCTTGGAATTTTTAAATGCTTTAGAATTTCTCCAAAGGTTGTATTCTGGTGGTCAAAAGCATCTAACATTTTATTCTTTGCTTGCTCGAACAACAAGAAAAATGGCATATCATGCTTAAAATTAAACTTAATTGGCAGTAAATTTACCAGGTGACCAACTAAATTCTCATGTCCATTGTTAGCTTGAGCTGCACTACTAATACCTACAACAATTTCTTCTTGTTTCGTAAGATCATTTAGCAAAAAAGCAAAGTTTGCCAACAAAAGCTGGTAAATACTCTTTTTATTTCGTGCAGCATATGAACGAGCATCATTGATTGTTTCAGGAGAAATATGATAATCGATCCTAATAGAATCGTAGGTCCTGATACTTGGTCTATTAAAGTCTAGAGGTAGATTTAATTCGCTAGGCAAATCTCTAAATTCATCAAGCCAGTACTTAGGAATTTCTTGATCCTGTGTTGATTTTTCCAATGCGTATTCGTAGAAACGAGGTACATCTACCTTCAAAGGTATTGCCCCCTTTTTTGTAAGCAATTTGTAATAATTACTAATATCAGAGACAATTAGGGCCATTGACCAGCCATCGCAAACGAGGTGGTGACCAGTTAAAAACATGTAATGCTCTTGCTCTGAGACTTTCAAAACTTCTGCTTTGAATACAGGTCCACTATTTAAGTCAAATTCGTATTCTGTGCAGGTTCTTGCATGTGCTTCAACTGTCTCTTCATGATCAAAGTTTCCAGTACAATCCATAAAATCAATTTTTCTAGGTGTGTGAACACCGACCATAAAGTCTTTGCCACGTGGAGAAAATGTTGCTCTAAGCGCATCCCTTGAAGCTATAGTTTCATTAAAGGCCCTCTCTAATGCAGGAAAATCCAATTTTCCCTTAAGGGCAATTCGAATGGACTCATTATAACAACGGTTGGCATTTGGATCCATCTCTATACTCGCCCAGATTTCCCTTTGCGAGGCAGTCGTCGGAACACTCGTAACTAACTCCCCATCTCTGAAGGGATTAAAACTAACTGTTGTTGAATTATGATAACTATTCATTTTATTCCCCTATCGAATTTGTAAGTATTGCCCATGTTTTTCTGGATGAGGTAGGAACCATCCAGGATTTCCATTGAGGTCTTTGCCAAGCCGTGCCCCCTTAGGCATCCCACCGTCTTTTTCCAGTGGTGCTCCAGGCATAAGCTCATTTTCTTGCAATTGATGAACTACGCTCATTATAGTTTTTTTAACAAGCTCTAAGTCATTTTCAGAGTGTGCCAGATTGATGAACCATGGAAAGCCATCGTATTGGTGAACCCCTTCATTCCTAAGCATTGCAAAGAAGAGATCTGAATACATATAGTCATTCTCTATCCACTTCGGCTTAAGAAGAGAACCAAAGTTTATGAACCTAAGATTTGATTGGCAGTTTTCAAGATAGCAATTAAGTTCATCCACAAAGTCTTGAGTTCTTTGATTGAGAAGCTCTAGGCCTTGAACACCCACTTCTTTAAGAATTGTTAGTGCCTCCTTTGCCGCTCTCAGCGCCAAAGGATGCCTAACAAATGTACCGGCGAAATAAGTTACACCAACTGTTGGTACAGAGTCATCTCCATACTCCCAATGACCACCATCTATTGCATCCATATACCGGGCCTTTCCCGAAAGAACACCTATTGGCATTCCACCGCCAATAATCTTTCCGTAGGTACATAGATCTGCTTTGACACCAAAGAAGGATTGGGCACCCCCTGTGTGAATTCTAAAACCAGTTATGACCTCATCAAAGATCAAACAAACACTTTCTTTTTGCGTTATCTCTCTGAGTTTCTTGAGAAACTGTTTTGGTTGTAAATCACACCTTCTACTTTGAACAGGTTCCACCAAAACGGCAGCAACTTCTCCACTTGAACAAAGCTCCTCAATTTCATTCAATGACTCTTCTTCTCCATAGTTTAGTACAATAATATTTTCAACAGCAGATGAAGGTATACCAGGTGCCGCAGGTAAAGATTTACCTTTATGAGAACTCCTAACTATAACTTCGTCGATGATTCCGTGGTATGACCCATTAAAACAAATAACTTTGTCCTTCCCAGTTATAGTCCTAGCAATTCTCATGGCCCCGAGAACAGCTTCAGACCCTGTATTGCAAAATGCACTTCGCTCATTTCCTGTTAATTCGCTAATAAGGTTTGAAACCTCGGAGACCAGTGGATGTTGGGGTCCGATCTCCATGCCCTGTGAGATCTGTTCTGTGAGGGCTTCATTTATTCTTTTATTATTATTTCCAAAGAAGTTGGATCCAAACCCACAAAGCATATCAACATATTCATTGCCATCAATATCTATAATTTTTTGTTCCATCGAGCTCTTTGAAACTATTGGGTACACAATCTCTTTTGATTCAGGTCTAAATCCAGTAACGACTCTGGGATCGGCATGGACAATCCTATTATCCTGAGCAAACGATTTAGATCTTCTAGTTTTAGTATTATACTCTTGAACAAACTTACGATAGAACTCCATTTCACTAAGATTGGTCTCACTAGTATCGGAGTTGATCTTGGCCATGGCCCCGAATGCTTTATTTCTATCTTTTGCTGCCTTTGCAGCGGTTGGCTCTAATAGAGTTTGCTTTTCAGTTTTTGATTTTGTATTTGAAGCTTTCTTTTTACTACCCACAAGTTCCAGTTGAAGCTTCATTATATTCAACTGCTCATGAATAAGATTGTCTATTTCAGATGCAGGGGACATATCGATTATCTCTTTATCATCAATGCAAAGGGAAGTATTTTGAACGTTCGATGCCATTTCAGTTGTGGCCGCGGGAACGTGCTCACTTAAAACCACGCTATCCTGAAGATGCATACTTAGGGCCTCAATCGTATTAAATTCTTCAGCTAACTGTCTAAACCCCAGATTTACTTTAAACTTCTGATTGATTTTTTGAACAATTTGGGTCAAAAACAATGAGTCCATCCCCATCTCAAAAAAACATGTGTCTTCACTGTAATCACATAAATCAATGCCAGATGCATCCTCCACAACCTGCCCTACGATCTTAATAAACTCATCATTTCGATCATTTTTCATTTTGACACCCCTAATATCTAGATTTGTATTGTTATCTGTTTTTTGATTTTCAAGCCAATGTACTGTTTTCTTAAATTGATACGTAACAGCTGGTACAAAACGAACATCTTCATTTCGATACAAAGGCTCAAAATCAACATCAATACCAAGCTGCCAAAGAGATCCAAGGCAATTAAGAAAATATGTGTATTCACTTTCATCTGGCACAACTCCAGAAACTGAGATAAACTCACAATTGAGGCCCTTATCCTTCGCAACACTATTTCCAAGCTGTTTCAGAACTGTTCTCGGTCCAACTTCTAAGTAGATGGACTTCTCATCTAAAATCTTTTCAAGTGCAGGTGAAAAAAGTACTGTACGAGCAACATGTTCGGCCCAATAGTCATTGGAACAGAAATTTTCACTTTCCAAATCTCCAGTAACTGTAGAAACGAAAGGCCTTTTTGGCGATTTGAATTCAAACCCTCCAATATAGCTTTTAAACTCAGAAATAATGGGTTCCATCATTTTGGAATGGAAAGCGTGTGAAGTGTGTAGAATTTTATGGGCCCAATTCTTCGTTTTCAGTGTTTTTGACATTTCTTCAAGACAAGCAATTGGACCAGCGATGACAACTGACCTTCTGCTATTTATGGCAGCAACTTGGATAGTCTTAGGCAGAAGACTTTCGAGTTCTTCAACTTGTGCCATTACACTCATCATTGCTCCCCGCTCAAGGTTGGACATGAGACTACTTCTTTTACATACGATTTTGAGTGCAGCCTCAATGCTAATAACGCCACTACAAACACAAGCACTCAATTCACCTATACTATGACCGATGTATCCATCAGGAGTTACATTGAAGCTTTCTAGCAATTTGGACAGACAGTATTCAAAAGTAAGAATAGCTGGTTGGGTGTAATAGGTGTTATTAAGTATTTTCACATCTGCATTATCACCAAGCATGATACCTAGAAAGTCCTCAGAAATTTCTTGAGATACAATCGAGCAGCAGGATTCAAAGTGCTTTCTAAACTGGGGAAATTTTTCATACAGCTGTTTACCCATCCTAACATACTGTGAACCCTGTCCAGGGAACATAAAAACAAGCTTTTCAGCTTGATTTTTTTTAGTGGATGCCCATTTTCCATTTTTTGTCCTGAATGTTCTGAGATTAAATGTAGCTCTTTTACTTAAAGAGAAAGCTTCGTTTGTTGAAAAGTTTATCTTACCAGCTTTTTGGTCTAAAACCTTTTTCATCTCGTTTAGAGATTCTTCGTTTTTAGCACTTAGTATAAAAATTTCATCTCTATCACCATGTTTATCTTTCTGATCTATGAATCCCTGGATAATAACATGGGCATTCGTTCCACCGACACCAAATGAGGAAATACCCACCAATGCGTCCTTTGCAATTGCCACATTCTCTTTTGCAGGGACGAAATTTACCTTTTCAAACTCGATATTTTTATTTGGTACATCGATACCTATTGTGGCAGGCATTAATCCATTCCTAAGCCCCAAGCATCCCTTAATGAGGCCGACTACACCTGCGGCTGCAGTTAAGTGTCCCAAATTTGATTTAATACTACCTAGATAGCACTTATTATCATGACCAAACTGACGAAATGCCTTCGAAAGTGCTGCAACTTCGATGGGATCGCCTATCGGAGTCGCCGTGCCGTGCCCTTCAACATAAGCAATATCATTTGGGTTTACCCCCGAATCTAATATCGCAGAAGTAATGGCCTCAGTCTGGCCATTAATGCTAGGAGCAGTGAAGCTCATTTTGTCAGCTCCGTCATTGTTTAGCCCAACCCCTTTAATAAGAGCGTAAATGGTATTATTATTCTCTAACGCAAAATCTTTCCTCGAAAGTACAACAAGTCCTGCTCCTTCGGTAAATATAGTTCCACTGGCACTGTCACTATATGGCCGACAAAAACCATCTTTAGAAAAGATTGACCCCTCTTGGTGTATATAACCCTGTTTGTCTTGGCCATGTATTGATATTCCACCGGCGATTGCAACATCACATATTCCATTTCTTAAAGCCTCGACTGCTTGAACAATTGCTACAAGTGAAGTTGAACATCCTGTATATATACTAATAGCTGGACCTTTGAGTCCGATTTTATAAGCTGGCCTTGTTGCAATGTAGTCTTTTTCATTTGCAAGCATTACGTTAAACTCGCCAAATTCTTTAACTTTTTCAGAATATGCATCAAGGTTTTTGCTATAAGTATTGTTACCGGCCCCAGCAAAAACACCAACCTTACCTTGATAGGTTGTTGGATTAATCCCAGCAATCTCAAGTGCTTCCCAACAAAGCTCCAACATTTTTCTTTGTTGAGGATCCATTAATTCGCACTCTCTTGGCGTCATACCAAAGAAGCTACCGTCGAATTCTTTTCTGTCTTGAATAACTCCTTCTGCTGCAACAAAACTTGGAGACTTTTTCACAATAGAACTGACAGAGCTACACGTATCCTTAAGGTCAAAACGTGTAATGCCACAGCGATTGTTTTTTAATAGCTCCCACAATTCATCAACACTTCCTGCACCTGGGAATCGTCCGCACATACCGATAATTGCAACATCTCTATTTTTTACACCCTGACGTTTCTGATCTTTTAGTCTACCGGTAAGATTAGACCTTAGTTTGGCCTGCTCTCTAATTGTTGTTGCTTCAAATAATTGAGCCGTTGAAATTTCTGGAAAAATAACTTTAAGTTCTTCGACTAAATCCATTGCAAGTAATGAAGTTCCACCCAAATCAAAGAACTTGTCATCGATTCCTACTTCATCAAGAAGAAGTACTCTTTTCCATGCGTTTGCTATTTTTTGTTCAAGTTCACTTCGAGGAGCAACATATTCATTTCCTAACTCTCCTCTTCTTAAACTGGGACATCCTATTGATTTACGATCAAGTTTACCCGAGGGGGTTTTTGGAAATTCTTCAAGCTCGACCACAGCTCGAGGGTGCATATAGTTTGGTAGACGACTCTTAAGACTGGCCATTAGACTTACCTTATTCTGTAGATTTCCTTTAACGTATACGACTAATGCCACTTCTCCACTTGGTAAAACAGGCGTCCCTACACAAACTTCATTATTAATAAAAACTTCCTGTGCGATTCTTTCAAGTTCTCCTAACTCCACCCTGTGTCCAGCGATCTTCACTTGATCGTCAAGACGTCCTAGGAATTGAAGCTCTCCATCCCTGTTAACTCGCACATGGTCTCCAGTTCTGTAGTATCTCTGATCATTTAGAAAAACAAATCTTTCATTTGTTGTCTTTAAATCATTAATATAAAAATCAGCTAAGCAATCCCCTCCTACAAATAGCTCCCCCTCTGGCGCCTCCTTACCGCTTTTGTCCATGATTAGGAAATCTACATTTGAAATAGGTCTACCAATAGTGGGCAAAGCAATCCAATTTGCTGGTTCTCCATCCAATGTTTTAGAGAAACAAACATGCGTTTCACTAGGGCCATAGTGATTAAAGAGCTTCGCGCCAGTGTTATTGAAAAAGGTTTTGATGTTTTCGTTAATTCTAAGTTGTTCACCAGCTACGGCAACATTTTTTAAATATTTCGGCCATTGTTTTGAATTACAAGCAAGCTTTGCCAGTTGATCTAACGCCACAAAGGGTAAAAACATATTCTCAACTCTACGTTCATCTAAAAGGCCTAACAATTTTGTAAAGTCCTTTCTTGCCTCCTCAGTTGTTAGGACTAGTGTTTCCCCATGTATAAGAGTTCCAAATATTTCTTGAAAATGAACATCAAAAGAAATGGGTGCAAACTGAAGGGTTCTTCCTTTGTCTATTTGTGTGCTTTGCCATGAAAGGAGATTTAATAAGGACTTTTGTCCCATCGAAATGCCTTTAGGTTTCCCTGTGCTACCAGAAGTATAAATGACATATCCATTATCATTTTTAACAAGAAGTTCACCTTCATTGGAATCAATTGCATGCATAAAATTGATATGTTCAATTTCACTGCTAAAAGACTCACCATCTCCAATTACGGCGTAGGCATTCGCCTTCTTGAGCATATAAACTAAACGTTCTGGTGGGTATTCAAGATCTAGTGGCAAGTAGTAGTGACCGGCTTTTAAGACTCCAAGAATTGCACAAATTTGGTCAAAACCTCTAGGCATCCCAATACCAACCACAGAGTTTTTTTCGGTGACAATGGTAGAGATTTTTAAAGCGATCTTGTTTGATGCTTCATCGAGATCTTTATAGGTGAATTGATTTCCTTTAAAGATAACTGCTATCTTATCGGGACTTTGCTTTACTTGTTCAATAATTTTTTCTTGTAGTGAATTTCCCATACGCCCATAACCTTTGTTCTTTAGCACTCGATGCACAGAAGGCTAAATATGCCTCTAATATTGCTCAGGTTATATTCAATTTAAGGGCTATAATCACCAAGAAGAACTTATATAAAAGGAGGGCGATGCTTAGACATTGTTAAATTAAGGCAGGCCTAAGTTAACTCTAAACTTGTGACAATTTTGTCCTCGAAAAGTATGTACCTTCCGCGGTAATTTCCATTGAATTTTGAGACTTCCAAAGTATCACTATGAAGTTTTATTAAGAAATTAGTTTGATCAATTTCGGTTAAGGTTGCCTCCAAGAATCCGAAATATTTTTTGCATTTGGGATGTAAAGCTTTATAGAGTGTCTCCTTTGCAGAAAAAATAAGTGTTGGGGCAAATTTGATATTCTCAAATCTTTTAACTTCCTCTTTTGTTGCTATTAATTTTTGGATTCGATCAAACCTTGGAGCTGGGATTATTTTTTCAACATCTATACCTAAACCCGTAACTTTATTAGAAACTACTGCTATTGCAATATCGTTTGTGTGTGTTATTGATCCAACTACTCCTGATGGCCAACAAGGTGAACGGTCATTGGCCATCGGTAACTCTTTTAATTCTATCTCAGCTTTTCTAGAAGCATTAACTGCACAATACCTACCGGCTAAATACTCATCCATTCGCTTTGAAGCATAGCCACTCTGCTCTGGTCCGAGCCAGTCAGTCATGGCCAGGGCAACATTATGCGAGAGAGGTATCCTTTCATGATGAACACAAGCATTTTCAAAAAGAGAATCAAACATAGCTTCATTATATAGGGGATTCATATGAACAGTCCACCTTATACATTATTTGAATTTAAGCCATATTATTTGCCCAGCTAACAGCATTGATTGTAGAAATGATCCCTTAATAAGGGGTTTATTTGCGAATTCTACATGTATGTCAATTTTTAGGTATTGGTGGGTTGGAAAAGGTACTTTTAGACCTATGTAAAGAGCAAATAAAGTGCGGGCATCAAGTTAGCCTCATTGTGTACGACAATGACCAGAGATGGAATAACCGTTTCAGGGAGATTGGGGTAAAACTTAACAATGATTATCTAAAAAGTGATGGTTTTGACCTAGAGCTCATAAATAGACTCCAACAAGTGGTTTTTAAACATGACATAGTACATACCCACGATTTAAATCCTGCCATTTACCTTGGAACTTTAAGTCTAATAAATCTAGTAAAGTACGGTAAAAGGGTTCAATTTGTTCACACAACGCATGGGATGGAGCATATAAAAGCCAGACCAATGACGAAACTATATGAGTTATTGGTAGGACTTACTGCTTCAAAGATTATTTCAGTTTCTGAGGCTTTTAAGCTTTACTACGAAAAACAACCTTTAACAAAACTTTCAAAATTGCATGTGGTTAAGAATGGTGTTGAACTCCCCGATCAAAGCACAAACTGTCTTAGAAGTACTCTATGCGAAGAGTTTAATTTAGATCATTCAAAACCCATTGGAGTATATGTTGCACGCATAACACCACTAAAAGACCAGTTGAGGTTAATTGAGTCCTATAGAGATTCAAACCACCAGTTAGTCTTGGTAGGCCCACCTTCCGATCATACTTATTTTACTCGCTGTAGGGAGCGTATAACACCAAACATTGTTTTAACTGGTGCTAGGGATGATATAATGGAACTTCTCAAAATGGCAGATTATTACATTTCCACTTCAAAACATGAAGGACTTCCAATTTCCGTGTTAGAGGCCGGTGTAATAGAATTACCGTGTTTGTTATCCCGGATCCCTGGTCACTTATTGTTTAATCAACACAAGGAATGTGTATCGATACTAGGACATACTGACCATCCATTAAATGCGATTGAAGATTTTTTGAAAAATGCACACCGTTTAACAAAGAACTTTAAAGAAGAAATTATAGATAGGTACAGTGCACATACAATGCACAAAGAATATCTTTCCATTTACCAGGAAGTTTTGGAGAGCTAATGTTGGATAAAACTGCAACCCTTTTTGCACCAGGTAACTTCGGTGGAGCTGAGAAAATGGTATTAGAGGCCTTTCTTAACTTTAAATCAAACTTATGGCTTATCAGGGAAACCAGATGCCCCCAACATTGCAATTACTTCATAGAAAGGTGTAATCAGTTGGGTCTGAATTTTCGAGTGTTTGACAGTAATGCACGCTTAGATTTTGGATTAATAAAAGTTCTTGAAAAGACCATCAAGGAAGACAGAATTGATTTAATACAAGCACATGGACTTAAGGCAAACATCCTAAATGCTTTTTTACCTGTCAAGCGGATTGCAACTCAGCATGGTAGAACATCCCATAGTTTTAAAATGAGGTTAATGGAGTTCCTTGAAAATATGGCCATAAAAAGAGCAAACGCTCTAATTTGTGTTTCGAGGGAATTATATATAACAGAAACTTATAAGAACCGGTTTTTTATCGAAAACTTCGTATTACCTCCAAATAAAAGTCCTATGGATACCAATAAACATCATAAACGTTTAAGCGTTGCATTTTTTGGAAGGTTGTCACCGGAGAAGAATGTCATATCATTAATAAGAGCGATAAAGAAAAGCCCTGACTTGGATCTTCACATCTATGGAGATGGGCCGTTAAAAGAAACAGTTTTGAGTCATTGCAAACATACTCAGAATGTTTATTACCATGGATTTGCAAAGGACCCAATGCTAGAAATGCAAAAATACAATGGAATAGTACTACCTTCCCACAGAGAGGGTAACCCCTTAGTGATTATTGAGGCATCTCTATTAGGGATTCCCGTTATTGCATCTCGTGTAGGAGGCCTTCCCGAAATGGTAAAGGATAATGGTGTTTTATTCGATCCACAAAAAGAAGGAGACCTAGAATACGCGTTGAAACAATTCCAATTAAGATTAAATGAACTGACGGCATCCGCCCAAGAAAACAGTTCAATAACGAGGCAAAGGTATAGTTTCAAGCAATGGGAAAAAAGTACACTTACCGTTTACAAAAAACTTCTACAGAAATCGTAGGCAACCCTGCGCTGGTCTAAACGCTCAAATAGTTTATTACAAGCAGAGTTGACCATAGATTCTGCTTGATGCTTGGAAAAGTTTTCAATAGCATCAATCCACTCTTCCTGTTTGTTGGCCTGAATAAAATCTTCACCCGCGACAAGGTCTGAACCTTGTGCTCCCATCTCTGTTGTTATAACAACCCTGTTTTTGGTATATGGCTCCAAAACCTTAATCCGGGTTCCTGATCCAAAGAAAATGGGCGCGATGCAAGCATCCACCTTAGCATATAAGAAATCAACGTCCTGAACAAAACCATGGAACTCTATCCCCGACATGGAGACATATTTTTGGATCCATTTTGAATCACCACTACCACAAATATGCAAAATACATTTTTCATGATCAACTTTAGGCCAGACACTCTTAAGAAACCACTCCAATCCCTGTCTATTAGGTTGCCAATCCAACTTTCCAATGAACAGAAATTCCTTTAGGCCTTTTGACTCGTATCTTTTAATTTTTTTAAACTTGAGTCCAAGGGGAGTATGTATAATTTTTTTCTTATTTGTGAACTCGCTAATTATTAAGGTGTCTTCATTTGAAATTGGTGCGATGACATCACAAAACTTTGCAACCTTCATTTCAATTTGACGCACCAGTTGACCTTGCCAGTGTAGCACTAGTTTTTTTATGGGATTTTTCGTCTTTTTTGCACCTTCAGACCACAATTGATGTTCCACATTGTGTGCTCGATAAACAATTTTAGTATTTTTGGGAATAACAATTTCATTTTTAAAAAGAAATGGGGCACAGAGGTGAAGGCCATCCATCACAATGACGTCGTACTTTTTATTAGCAATACACTCTTTTATGAAATTCTTTGCCTTCTTATCAGAGAAACTATTCATTGTAAGGGGCATAAATGGTTCTTTAAAAAATCGATAGATCATTCCCACTCTTGTTTTTCCCCTTTGAAACAGATAAAGTTTTTCTATTCCAAGTTTTGACTTTAACACATCCTCAGGGGCTATATTGCCTTCATTTGTCATGCATGCCAAATCAACGCTGGCACCCAGAGAAACTACACTTGCAAGAAGACTTTCTGTTGCCACCTTGGCACCATCAGTTGCAGGGATAGTGCACTTAGGAACAAGCCATAAAATTTTAGTATTCTTTATCATTTTGATAGTTCGTAGATAACTACGCCACAAAACTTCTTCAAAAATGGAAAACGCTTAATAAGAAAATAGTCTAACCTTTCAAGCATTGATGGCCTAGGATCTGCTCCCTTGCGATAAAGTTTATCAAGTCTAGCAAAAAGTAAATAATAGTGTTTTTTTATATTGGGAAAAGTACTCTCCATTATAATTTCATCATTAAAATTCAACTTTCTTTCGTCTTCTGTAATGTGGTTCTCAAAGGACACATCCTTGGGATAAACTGCTTTGACTGCCCTAGTATTACGTAGCCAATCAAAAAGAGGTGCATCAACCGGCTCTCTAAAAAAAGCTTTTCCACCAAACTTAAGCACACGCTTGCACTCCTTCATCGCTTTTGGAATATCTACATGATGAAGGATATCAATCCCAACAATTATTTCAAAGCTCGCATCATCATAAGGGAGCGACTCAGCTGTAGAATACTGAAACTTTCCGCTAGCTCGATTTTCTTTAAACAAGTTATTGGCTATTTCAACATTGGCATCACTTATGTCAAACCCCTCCACCTTATAGCCTAAATTTGCTAGCCTTAGGGCGTTATCTCCTGGACCACTGCCAAAGTCTAACAATATTTTTCCATCATCAAAGTGTCTCCAGGCAAATTCATAAATTGCCCAATAGGAGTTCCAAGGCCTCATCCCTTCATTTTTGATCAAAGCATTTACTGGAGCAAGATCAATCTGATCATGACAAGGAGTATTTGATTTGGCGTATACCTCGTAATACTCTTTCTCTCTCAACTGTCTTTCTGTTAGTGCAATATCAGTCATCTTTCCTCCCTGTAAGCTATAATTTCCATTGGAATGTAATATAACCACAATCTCTCAGTCTCTCTTGTTAAATCTTAATCTAATGCCCAAACACCTATTTAGATAATCTTTAGGTTCAGTAATACATACCGTTTAGTTTCTACACACCTCCTTGGAATAACCTGTGGGCTTTGTTACCCCCATAACAAATAATATCTTTATGGAATTTGTAACAATGAGCGAATTGAAAGTTTTAATTACAGTAGACTGGGAAGGGACTGACCTTGAGGAAGAAAATTTACAGAGAATCCAGAAATTTAAACACGACTGGGGCGTTCCCCTTACCCACTACCTGAATCCAGGATATTACACAAATCCAAATACCTGTGATTTAGAAATCACAAAAACAATAAATAATATTTTATCAGAAGAAGATGATACTGGCCTTCATATTCATGCACCAAAACATTTTGTATCTTCGGCAGGAGTACACCCTAGAGTTGGTCCCTGTTTTTCTTCGATGGGTGACTACAACATTGGTGAAGAACATGGACAAGAGGTAATGCTTAATAGTTTCTCAAAAGACGAAATAGATAAAATGATTAAGTTCTCCATTAACCTGATGGGTAAGTATGGCTTTAAGAAGTTAAATTCTTTTAGAGCAGGTGGTTGGATGAGTGACGACGCAATTTTCGAGTCACTTCAGGAAAATAAAATCTTCATTGAGAGCTCGGCAACTGTGGCCTCGTTGCTTGAAGGGAGTTCATGGGAGGGTGACAATCTTCAAAGGTATATATCGATAATTTGGGATCAGATTAACATGGAGTCAAGGCCGTACTTCTTGAATACCAAAAGAGGCAAGCTACTGGAAATTCCAAACAACTTAGGTGCGGTTGATTATTGGCAGCATGATTGGATTGAACAACTCGCCAATAAAGCAGTAGATTCATGCAAGCGAACTGGAAATTACATCGCAGTAATAAACTCCCATCAAGAAACCGCACATAAACATTGGCACAAGCTGGATCGTTTTTTAGAAATACTGTCTTTACATCAGGACATTAAGCTTACATATTGCACTAACTCACAAGTTGCTAGCGAGTATATGAGTGCTTAACGTCTTTCAAAGGTTAAGCACTTTACTCCACCATCTTTCTCGCCTACTGAAATGGAATCGGCCTGACACTCAAAGTCAGTATTATGCTTACATACACTCACCTTACAAGCACCAACTCCAGCAATCCTTTGCTTTTCTTGGGTATGTTTTGCCGAGTCGAAATAGGTATCACATCCAGGGTTTGAACCGTCACCTACCGTAATGGCCTTGGCATGACATCCACAGCCATTATTGTATGCACAATTTTCTTTGCTACATTTATTAACCAGTGGCATTTCAATTTCTAACTTATCCATCTTGCACTCCTTTTAGGTAAACAAGCTGCAGTAAACATGCCAAAATAAAATTAAGTCTTTCTGAAGTTCTTCCCATGACGATATACAGGAGTAGATGTTACAATACCAACGTACAAGTAAATTTTGGCAGAGAGTTAGATCTATGAAATTCAAAGAAATGAGAAAAACTGCAAATGGTCAGGAAAGAGCAAGTGTCACTTTGCAAGAACTTAAAACACTTTGGTTCAATACTGGAACATTGTGCAATCTTAAGTGTGAAAATTGCTATATTGAATCATCACCCACAAACGATAAGCTCTCATTTCTAACTATGTTAGAAGTTAAAGCTGTTCTTGCTGATGTTTCATCTGTAGAAACAAAAGTAATTGGACTTACTGGTGGTGAACCATTTTTAAATCCTGAAATCATTGATATTTTACATCTTTGCCTCTCAAGTGGATATGAAGTGCTAGTACTTACTAATGCAAACCGAGTTATAAAAAGGCATGAAGAGTCACTGTTAAAACTTCTAAGCCAATTTGGCCACAAACTCCAAATTAGAGTCTCTCTTGATCACTATTCAAAAGAGATTCACGAAAAAGAACGAGGTCCCCTCACCTTCGATAGAACTTTGAATCAAGTAAAATGGTTATATGATCGTGGATTTAACATTTCCATTGCAAGTAGATCTTTAGGTGATGAAACAGAGGAACAAGCACTCAAAGGCCATGAGGAGCTTTTGAACCAACACAGAATCAGTATTGATACGACCAGAAGCTTGGTCATATTTCCCGAAATGGAATCAGGCAAAGATGTTCCCGAAATAACAATTCATTGCTGGGATATACTTAACAAGAAACCTGAGCATCAAATGTGTGCCACAGAAAGAATGATAGTTAAAAGAAAAGGAGATGAGAGTATATCAGTAATGCCTTGTACTCTCCTGGCCTATGATGACAAATTTGTGCTTGGAAAAAATATTAAAGAAGCAGAGAAAAAAGTGTATTTAAATCATAAATTCTGTGCTGAATTTTGCGTATTAGGTGGAGCCAGCTGTTCAAGCACAGCCTAACTATTTCTCATAGTCTGTATTCAGTGAGGTCTTTTTCTCATAGACCATATTCATTTTTTTATGGTCAGTTCCTAAGATAAATCCAACCTTTAATAGTTGATTCATAATTCCCTGTTTGAACATTCCGTTTTGGATGAAGCGAACGGAAGAGGTGGTTGATTTAAAGGGGACCAACTTAGGAGGCCCGCTGATTTTCTTTAACCTAATGCTCAATATAGAGTCTTCAAAGATATCAACTTTAGGAAGCGGGCATGCTTGCTCAATAATTTCTTTTCTAGCAAACTTACAATGATCGAGATAAATAATACCTCGTAATTTACACCGAACCTGATTTGAGTACCATGAGGTGAACTTAAGAAACGGGTGTGACCTATCAAAACGATGGGTAAAACCACCCCATGTTATTGTGCTAGCGTTATCTAAAATATACTGAATGCCTTCCACGTCAAGTATTGATCTAGGATGATTAAGAATAACAATATCTCCATTGGCGTGTGCGATTCCTTGGTTAATTCTTTCTGCTCTGCTCTTTGCGCCAGTGTGAACGATTTCTGCTTTAGCTCTAGTTGCGATCTCTAAAGTCGAATCGCTACTACCTCCATCGGCTATGATAAGCTGAATATTTGGAAAACTTTGATAGGGTGCCAGGACATCGGAAAAAATTCCAGTTCTGCTCTCATTAAATGTTGGAATGACTACGCTAATCTTACTCATAACCAAATTTTATGAAACTTCAAGCTCCTTGTCCAAGGATCAAGCATTACTCTTTTTAAGTGACTTAAAGGTAGATGTTAATTCAGGATGGATGAAAGCTTTGTTAGAAGCAATGTTTAAGGCCTTATTAAACTCCCGCCCTCTAAGTTCTACGATGAACACCCTGAAGAGTTCATGAACTGCTCCCAGAATATAAGAGTTAAAAGAGGTTTGGTCCTCCCCTTTAGCTCTTGGGAAGCCGGAACCATCGTAGTTTTCTCGATGCTCAAGAATGTACCTAGAAACACTCTTAGTAATAGAAACTTTTCCCACACTTAAAAGATGCTGGGTAAACATCGGATATTTGAAGAAGTCAGGGTCCTCCTTTCTCTTGGAGCCTGGATAGAGGTAACCCAGGCCTAGCTCCCTAAAGGCATAGGCACACATTAGTTCAAGTAGCTCAGTTTCTTGAGAAATTCCAATTCTTCGACATAAAAAGTATGTAAAAGCAACTCCGGCCGAAAGCTCACTTAATCTAGATAGGGCAAAAGAAACAAAATGAATCAAATTTGAGACTTCCTTTGACTCCTTTAAGGACATGGCCTCAACTTCTATTTTTGCTGACTCTACCATTGTCCTAAAATCTTCGAGAACTACAATCTCCCTTGTTGACTTCAAGAAATTGTATGGCTCATTTGACATGTACATCCTTAGAAGGGATTCTCTTTCCGTTTGCAGCTTGAGAAGCCTGAGCTGTTCTTCGTTCTCAGCATTTATCTCATCTTCATTACCAAAAACTGCAAGAAAACTCTCCAAATCATCAACTCGAAGCACGAGCTCTTGACCTTTGGCATCTCTCTGAAGAATATCTTGAACTCTTTCTTCGTTCAAAATGTCACCTTTGGAGCATGCCAAAAACTTTCGGCCATCATTTTTGTTCTTAAAGATAAGGTTGAAGTTCAGCGGATCAACTTGTGGGGTAATTAAAGATGGAGGAATTCTCAAATATATCATGGACGAAAAACTCCCTTTGCCAAAGCAAACACACACTCCACCTTTGAGGCATCGTCATGAGTGAGGGTTGTATTTGAAAAGGTTGCCACAGCAAGACCATACACTTTGCCATTGGTATAATAGGGCATTGTAAAATTATAACTTTCCTTGCTAAAAGTCTCATCACTCCAAGAGGGGGTGTCTAGTTTGAAATCGCCTACTTCCCCAAGTGCTTCTTGCTCACCTTGTAGTTCATCATCAAAAACCTTTCCCTCGTCTACTCTGTAAAAGCTAACTTCACAGCCGTGTTGCTTTCCAAGAACCATTTTTATAAGCTTGTACAAAACCTCTTTAGAGAAGGTTTCTTTGCCAAGCATTTCGGCAAACAAACTTAGATATTTTGAAAGATCCTCATCAGGTGCATAAAATTGCTCTTCTTTCTCCATTAGTTCTTCAACGCTTTCAGGATTTACATCCAACCAGTCTTCAGTGTATTTATCAGGTTCACATTCCTCCTTATATTGATCTATCAAACGGCTGAATCCACTACTTTTATCGCTCACAAGCTGTCTGGAGAACATATCAATATCTGCAGGCCGCTTCTTTTCAAATCGATCAATCGTGATATTTGGGTGGTTTTTTTCAAACTCAAGACTTTTTGAATCTTCTTCATCACCACCATTTTCGTTCTTATCATCTAAAGCCGCAAATCCAAGACGCTCTACTCTTTGCACTGAAGTTGTGTCAATTACTGAATTTTGAGACCTTAACCTAGTTCGCATATCCTCCAGATCTTTTAATTTCGCTTCCTCACTTTGATCTTTTACAAACACACCGAGTTGTAGAAAGGCCTCAATTTTATTGAACAACTTTTCTTCTCCATTATCACTACTAAAAAATCGGACATTGGACTTAGGGTTTGTTATAAGTGGGTGCATAGGCCGAGCACTAGAAACTAAAAGACCAAAGTGGTTGGGTGATTTAAAGTAATCCCTCCCAGCAGCTGCAGAATCTGACATCGACTTAAGATCAGTAAATACAGTAAGTACTTTTCCGGTCTCAACATATTGACCTAGTACCTGTGCATACTCCATGGCGTTATCAATTACAAACACCATGTTCTCTTCATTTGACTCTATGGCCTCCACCACTTTAGAACAAAGCTCGGTCATTCGGCCGTAGAAAATCACACTATAATCCATCTACTCTCCAGAAAGGTAACCTTCATTCTACTATTCGGTTCACACTTCCCATAATTAAGGTTTTTTAATCACCAACACAAAGACTGACACTATCACCCGGTTTTATTTCAGCGACTCTTAATACTAAATGTTCCGAATAACTCGAAACACCGCGCTTAAAACATGAACTGTCTAAATTCATTGGGTTATAGATTCTAATATCAAAGTCTTTAACAGTGTCTTTCCCGTGGTTTCTAATTTCTACGCTTTTCCCATTAGAGTTAATTTCTAGAGATTCTTTTTCTCTCCACCAGGTCGAAACTTTGTCTACCGTTGTGATCCATAGGCCGTCTCGTTTTAGATCCTTAACAAACATTTCAATGGTTTTAAAAGGAAGGTCTTCTCCAGCAATTTGAGTGTGCAAGGAAAGAAAATGGGCTCCATTAGAGCTTTTAATCCAATCAAGCTCACGCTCCATTGCACGCAACATTAGATTTTGCTTTATTATGAATTTATTTTTATAAAACTCAAAATCATCACTTAGTGTTCTAGGTAAAAAAACGATGTCTCCTTCTGCAACGATCTCAGGACTAAAAGACAATTTTTTATTGTGACCGAAGACATATTCAAAACCATTCTGAACAATAGCACTTAATGCTTCCTCGTTAACTTCTTCTTTTGGGGGCCTTATCCCATGCACTCTACTCCCAACACGCTCTTCTATATCAAAGCGACTTTCCTCCAAGTCGAAAAACTGCTGTTTCAAAGTCTTAGATAACATGGATTTGTGATCATTTGTGTGGGTAGCAAATTCAAAAAGGCCATTTTCCTTCAGTTCAATATCTTTAAATTCATTCATTAGATCAGAAACAAGAAAAAAGCTCGCTTTGAGCTTTTCTTTCTTAAAGAGTTCAAGAAACTTATCAATTCTTTCAAACTTATCTTCCGAGTCAACAGTCATAGAGAAAACTGCTTTATTTTCATCTCTTTTCCAATTCGCAATTTCAATGAAGCTACTATCGGAACCTCTAGTGATCAGGGCCAACAAGAAATAATCAGCATGAAAGCTGGCCTTTTCTAAAGGGTCCAACATGGTCCAAGTAACCCCACTTTCGCGAGAGTAAAAGTCTCTTACTACATAATCCTCTATAGGCTCACCGTTATGCCCGCTAACTCGACTAAAGCTTTGAAGCTCTTTTGAACCTGCTGGAATTTGAACCTGGTCAAGCGGATACCAAGGTAGTGTAAGTCCAGCAGGCATTCCCATAGTACCAATTAGCTGTGTTGGTAAGAATAGGTCAGTTTTTTTATTTTCAATAAACTTAATTTTTGTCAATTCTTGGACAATACTATTCATGCTATTGCTCTTACCAGGTAAACCAGTAAACAACATTTTTGATTTGCCTACACTTTCTTTTAACTTTGCAATTTGTTCACTAGAAAGGTATCTGAGCTGTGGCAGAATTATAAAGTCGCCCTCTCTAATTCCACTAATACCAGAAATCCTATAAGGGATTTCATTTCTATTTAAGAATTGTTTCCATCTCTCAAATGCAATATTGTAATTGGGTTGATTTTTTTCTGAGTTTCTTCTATCGATAATTAGAACAACGTTAAGCTTATTGGCAGCATTTAATAAATTTTTATACTGTGTTTTTTGTCTAACTGTAAAAAACTCTTCAAATGTTGCTTGTGTTTTTAGAGGGTTGAAGTCCCTCTTCTGCAAAAGACCCTGCCGAACCAATTGTTTGATTCTATTAGCATCCTTGTTGTTTTTTGCGATTTGTTTTCTAAAGGTCAAATAGTTCTCAGCACTTAAAAATGCAAAGATAAAGAAAGTAAATGAAGCAAAAGTTATTATGAGTTTCTTTTGTGGACTCATGGACTTTCTTGCGAGAAGTTTTCGTTCTTCAACAACTTTTGCATTTTCAATTTCAAGGTGAGGTGCAAAACGCTTAAAAAAGCTTCCTTTAAGTTGATAAAGCCCTTGCTTGTCCTTTTTATTGTAATTGTAGCGAAATTTAAAAATTATAAATGACACTAGTGTTATAAGAACAGTTGAGAGACTAATACTTAAAAGCAGAATATTAAAAATCTCTTTTACATTACTCATCTATTTCATTCCCCTTCTTGAGATCGATCCCCATTTCATTGGAATTTGTAAAATTTCATCGATCATTGCATAAAACCTCATTATCTCTAATGAGAACCCATAAGTTATTCTAGAAATAAGCGAAAGTAGAAACAATGGACCCATTCGTTTCTCTGTAAATAGCGAGTACATTGCAATAGATGCATCCATTGCAA
Source organism: uncultured Bacteriovoracaceae bacterium (assembly GCA_950070535.1). Taxonomy (GTDB): domain Bacteria; phylum Bdellovibrionota; class Bacteriovoracia; order Bacteriovoracales; family Bacteriovoracaceae; genus UBA845. Next base: position 23,915 of record CATMLK010000029.1, read on the forward strand.
TGAGCCCAATAAAAAATGGCCCATAAAGGTTTGTACCTTCATATTTAAAAGCAACAAACAACGTCGTCATCGCGAATAAAAAGTTTATTGAAGGTATTAACATTGTTTCAATTACCATATAGCTAAGTATAGCAAAGTTTCTCTTTCCCATTCCTTCTTTGCTTCTTTGCTGTCTACCAATATTCTTGTAAATGGCCTGAATCATTCCTCGTGACCATCTGTACCTCTGAACCGTGAGTTCATAAAATGTCAAAGGAGCTTCAGTGTAAGCAATCATTTCTTCACAATACTTAATTTCATAACCCTTCATTAAAAGCTTAAGTGTTAGATCACAGTCTTCTGCATAGGTATCCTCTTCGTATAAACCGACATCAAACAGCGCACTTTTTCTGAATAGGCCTATTGGCCCTGGTACGATAGTCACCATCCCTAGTGCTGACTGGGCCTTCTTGTGAAAATTGAGTCCAATAATGTATTCGAGTTTTTGAAACATACACAAAAGATTTCTTGCATTTCCAACCCTCGCACTTCCTGCGACCGCTGCAAGGTTTGGATTATTTTCAAAATAAGGAATACCTTTAGAAACAACAAGCGGATCAAGTTCGCTATCTGCATCTAGGCATAGAACAAAGTCCCCAAGAGCTTGTTGAATACCAAAATTGAGTGCACTAGATTTACCGCCATTCATTTTTGTAACAACCCGAACTTTGAAAGCACTTGTCATTTGCAAGGCTTTTTCAAATGTAGAGTCAGTTGAACCATCATCAACTACTAAAATTTCAATATTAGGGTAGGCCATTTTTGAAACTGAGCGGATGGAGTTTTGAATAACGGCCTGCTCATTGTAGCAAGGAATAATGATAGTAACCAATGGCGGAGCCTTTTCTTGTTTCCTTGCCCTGGTGTTTAGGTATTCATAGAAAGAAAGTCCCATCAGTACAACTGTCCTGATGCAAATAAAATATAAGTAAAAGAGCATACTGTTTGCAATCCATTCTGCCTGTGGATGAACATCCCAATCAGATGAAAGTCCAACACTTAAAATGGATAAAAGAAAACAGCCACAAAGGACAATCCAAAATGTGATAAAACCCTTTGAAACTCTCATAGGGTCATGACCTTCCAGTGAAAATGCTCGCCATTCTCATTGTAAAGTTTTTTAACTCAGGATCACTACTTCTTGCCATATAAACATGGGATTTCCGAAAAGTAGCCTTTATAATTTTAGCAAGTGTAATTGTTGTAGCAAGAGAGCGTTGGCGACTATCATGTCCAAACAAGTTTTGTGGGTCATCAAGAATTAGGTTCGCTTGGGACAAATCTAATCCAGAGGAAAGATTTTCAATATCTTCGAATATGGGAGACACGTCTTCTAGGTATGGAAGTTTCGTAATTAGGGAAGGTCCCATTTCCAAATAAAAAATTTTATTATCTTTTACAAACTCAATTAGCTTTTCATCTAAGAAGTCTTCGCCTTTATCCCAACTAAGAACTACAATCGTCTCTCCCCCCTCGGCCTGAGACTTAATATCCTCTAGGATAAGTCTTCTCTTCTCAGCCTCATTAAAACAGATCATAGAGAGGCTGTTTCCTGTTAGAGCTTTTACCACCTTGTTAAGGTTATCCAAAATTGCCCGAATATCTTTATTTAAGGATTTTAAGTTGTAAGGTTTGGCCAAGAAACCAATTGCACCCAACTTTTCTGCCCTATTTCGATCTGCTTGCTTTGTAGATGCACTCGTACATACGATAGGAATTGATGCTGTAGCAGGATGCCCTCTGAGCTGTTTTAGTACTTCATAGCCATCGATATTGGGCATATTTAGATCGACTATGATAAGTTTTGGTAGATGCTTTTCTGAAGCTTCTACACAATCAAGTGGATCAGAAAAAGTATGGACTTCAAACTCTTTTCCTAATTTAACACTAACAAGTTCTAAGAGTTCTTGATCGTCATCTACAAAGAAAATTTTGGTTTTACTTTCGACATCTTCATTCGTCATATTGTTTTCCTAAATAAGTTCATCATACATACCTAAGGCCCATACAAAGAATTTATCAATCCCGCTACTTCTCAGTACTTCCACTTTCTTTTGTCTCTTTGAGACTAGCTCTATGCTTGGGTTTTTAGTTCTTGGATTATAGTCTTTTTCCTCAATAATTTTACCAGTTTTCCAATCGTACCCGTAGGCGGCAAGTCCAACCCGTATCTGGTCCTTTCTACAAAACTTAGTAGCGTATTCAACTACATCCTGAACCCAATCTAGTGGAGCCAATTCCCCAACTTCTGTCCACGGGGGAATGGAGTAGTCGTAGGTCATAATCCATATTTCATGGAAGTTTTTACAAACAAAATTATAGTTTTGAATATTGGCCGGAGGGTTTGAGACAACCTTAGCGTTTTTGGCGTACGCAGCATATGAAACCCTAAATTTGCCGCTAAGCTCTTTAGTAAATATAGATAACCAGCTCTCCAGTGTATCTTGAGTAGTGCTTAGACCTTCAAAGTCTATAATTATTGTATCGCACTCTCTCTTTAGAAGAAGATGTTTTACATTTTCCGCAGCAATCGATGGATCAGATTTTAGAAAGCTAGAGCTCCAAGCTCCATTAACCTCATTTTGGAGACCGCAATAACTCTCCTGAGTAAATCGGTCTTTGCAGTTTGGATGTTCAACTATTTGATGTCCATCCAAATCCCAACAGAAGGGTGCTAATGGGTAATCTCGGTTAATAGCTTCATTTTGTGGTCGCCACTTATTCACAGCAACAACAATGTCCAATTCACTCTCAAACTTACCAAAAATGATTATAAGAGATGTAAGGACGACTAAAAGACCAAAGACTACTTCTTTGGGTGCTTTGAATTTTTTCATAGCCTACTTTAAAGTGGTTGGTGTTTCTTTGGGCACTTTGGAGTGCAACATTGAGGTAGTGGCCTTGGCCATGATCATTGTTCTCATCCTCAAATCTATTAAGATTCAGTGCAAAACTAAAAAAAGTACTTCTTACAAAAGGCCCACTGGCCTCAAATCGTGGGCCAAAGGAAATAAATGTTTCTGGAGTCCAATATCCTTGAAACTGTTTAGAGTTTTTATAAACCTCTAGACCGCCACCCACCAAAACCCAATACTCTCCGAATGAAACATTATATTTTAGTTCAAGGTCTTGGTAGCTCGCACTGTTGCCATCACTTAGTGTCTCTTCAAGGAACAGTGCCTTTGCTCTGTATTTACCCGGAGTCCAAAGAATCAAAAAGTCAGATGGATGGGTTTTTAGATAAGAATTAATGGCCTTGGGATATCGATAGTCAAAAATAGTGCTTCGGTGTCCATAGGAAAGCTTAGAGTAGAGGTCCTCTTTTTTATATTCGAATTCAACTTTATACTTGGTAAAGCTAGAATCCTTTTCGCTCTCAATTTCATCATGGCCCAAAAATACTCTATAGAAGAACTGGTCTTTATATTTTTTGCCAAGCCATACTTCTGTAAGGGAGTGATCAAAATGAATTTCAGCAGCGGTTCCATGACTATCAAATTGAGAGACCCCAAAGTCCAAAGCATCGCTTTGAGCTCCATCGAAGGGATAAACAAAGTTTCTTCGGTTGTTAGTTAATGATAGACCTTTAGTTCTTAAAGAAAGCTCATCACTTGTTTCGGCTACACTGCCATTTAAGTTTAGATGTGAAAGCTCTGAAGATAGTGCACAAAAGGAAGTCAAAAAGGATAGGATCATGACTCCTAAATATGGATTACCAATCCTCATCTTCATCAACATACTCGACTTCGACACTATTTAGGAAGTTTTCAATTTCTTGAATATACCCTTCCATATTGGTTAGATCATTATTTTGAACATCTCGCTCAATTTTCACACCCAAAGAGCCCAAGGCCTCCATTCCATAGCTTGGAGCATTTCCCGCTAATCGATGGCCCCGAGTCTTCAGGGAGTCAAGATCTTTTGAGGCAAGGAAAGCTTTCAGTTCATCCACTTCTTTACGTCGGTTTTCCAAGTACTTTGGGAGAATATCTTCAAGGTCAATACTTACTTTTATTAGCACTACACTTCTCCACGAATAAAAATTACTTTAGAGCAGTAAATCTATACCCAAGGGCCCTACTGGTCCGTATTTCAAAAAATTGCGATTTAACCTTTTTACGTAACTTGCTCACATGCTGATCGACGGTTCTTTCACTTACGTGGAGGGTCTCCCCCCAAACCTTGTCTAATAACTGGGTGCGCGTAAATGCCCGACCTTCATTTTTAGCAAAAAACATCATCAGCTTAAACTCAATTGGGGAAAGTGGAACTTCATTCAGTTCACCTTCTTCTTCGAGAAAAACCGTTCCACTTTCAAGGTTAAACCTTATGTCTTTCTTAACATACCATTCTTGACGTTGTTCCTCACTAGCGAGGTTAGCACGCACCCTTGCAATCAACTCAAGTGGTTCAAACGGCTTTACAACATAGTCAACAGCACCCAGGTGAAATGCCTCCAATTTTTTGCTTAAACTTTTTTCTCCACTCAAAAGAAGAATTTTACAATTTCTTTGAGCTAGGAAATCTTTATTTTCGGCGAAAAATCTAATACCGTCACCATCTTCAAGCCCAATATCCAGCAATACCAAGTCTACTTGAGTTTGCTTTAACTCCTCCATCGCTTGATCGATTCTTCCAAAGCAAGACACCTCAAAGCTTCCTTTTGCGTAAGCTTTAACAATTTCATGAATTTCAACATCATCGTCTAAAACTAAAACTTTTTTCATGTAGATTCTAATTTTTCCCTTAAAAATGTTCGCACATTAGAAATGTAGTCTGCTTCATTGTCTAGGCCTAAACCAATTTTGTAAAGCCCTCGATCAGTTTCTGTGCGAATAACTTCAAGAGAAATAGAATCATTAAGAAAAACTTGTTCAATTACCTCTCCACTTAGCTGAACAATCGTTCCCTTTGAAAGGTAAGAGTTACTCATTAATAAAAACTCATCCTCGGAGATAGATATAACGTTAAAGCTAGCTTCGACTCTAATGGCACGATAATCCGACGGAATCAGTTGACTTTTTAAACACTCAAGTTCGCTACCGGCCAGTTTGCTTAACTGACCTATTTTAGTGTGGAGAATATCAAAATCAATAGGTTTGGTGACATAGTCATCCGCTCCACACTCGATAGCATGAGCAATTTTTTCTTTTTCACCATCCTGAGAAATCATAATAATAGGTGTATATTTTTTCTCCTTGGCCCTAACCATGTTTAATACATGAAACCCAGCCTCGGGTGCTTCCTCAAGATTTAAATCAATAAGACAAAGGTCCCAACTTTCATTAAAATATTTTAATGAGAAGTCTTTAATTTTTGTGCAAAATGTTAGATCAAACATTTTGGACTTTAGCTTTGCGTTAAGCAGAGCCTCCAATTCTGTATCATCATCAAGTACAAGAACCTTAATTTTACCTTTCATTGGTACTCCAACTTGACTTTAAATTCTTGATTCTTCTTATTTCATCTTCAGACAACCCTACCAAACTTAAAGTTGTATCAAAAAGACCATTTGTGGAAGGTTGTGACTGTTTTAAGGCAACAAGCTTTTCAAAGTTTATGTTTTCTTCCTTAAATAAATCAGACTCCATATCTAATGCTTGACCTTCATTCATTTTGAGACTCGACCTAACAACACATTTTGTTTCTGATAAGAGTAAAAGGTTTGAGTTAATGGACACTTTTACGGGAGGTTTTTGATTTTCAAATTTATATACAGGCCGTTCATTGCCTTGGAAGATCCTTCTTAAACTATGTATAAGGTGGGTTTGCTTTATAGGTTTTAAAATATAACCATTACCTCCAAGAGCGATAACCTTTTCCACAGTTTCTTTCTTGTTTTCTCCGGAGCAAACCATTATAGGAATTTTGGATAGTGAGGGGTGGCGTTTTTTCAATTTTAATAGTCTTTTACCTGACTCAAATTCAAGATTTAAGTCGAGAAGAATTACATCGGGATTCATCTCGCTAAGTACAACCATAGCATCACCGAGGTTCAAACTTGTCTGAACGTGCATTCCAACATTTTCAAGGATCTTTTTAACCAAGATTAGGAAATCTTGGTCATCATCGATGCACAAAACACTTTTCCCCTGAAGCCCCATAATCGTATCCTCTAATTAATTGCCCATTCCAAGATACACTTTAGAATTGTTTTCTTTTTAACTGGTTTTGTAATATGCTCGTCGCAACCAGCTGAAAAGCTTTTCCTTGCTTCCTCTTCAAGTGCATAGGCAGTAAGAGCAATAACAGGAACCTTTTTACCTTCATTATTTTGAGACTCCCAGCTCCGATACTTTTCAGTTGCAGTATAGCCATCCATAACAGGCATTTGCATGTCCATAAAGACAATGTCATACGTGTTGCTCTTCATCAGCTCTAATGCTTCCTCGCCGTTTTCTGCAACTTGAACGTCAAATGGGTATTTTTTGAGATAGGCCTTTATTAAATCTCTATTTCCTTCTGAGTCATCAACAACGAGAACACTTAGATTGTAATCATATAGCATGTCAGGTTCATTTTTATTGTTCTGTTTGATCAAGTCAGATTCCTTTGATGACTTGCCTAGACCAATATCAAACAACTTATATAATGCGATGTTGGAGTAAGGTCTTCTTAATACAGATATATTTTGCTTTTTGCATCGCTTGTACGTTTTGGCCCTTGGGTCAGAGCTAATTAGTACCATATTATTTACGCTAACATTATGCTTATTCTTGAGCAACTCCAAAAGCTCTATTCCCTCTCCATCTGGCAAATTTTGATCTACGACAAAAAAATCAAACTTACATGGCGGTTCATTATCTAAAATCAAAACCCCTTCTGACAATGAACTGGCCGTAACAACATTAAACCCAACCTGCTCTAGTTTTTTCTGTATGATTTCAAGTCCAACGACATTGTCATCAACTAAGAAAACATTATGGCCTTCACCTGAAAGTTGAAATGAGCCATCAAAGTTTTTGGAGGTACATTTTTCTAATTGAAGAGTGAATCTAAACTCACTACCTTCACCAACCCAGCTCTCGACCTCAAGAGTTCCGCCCATTATATTTACAAGCCTCTTTGTAATAGCAAGTCCAAGGCCTGTTCCACCATACTTTCTAGTCGTCGACTCTTCGGCCTGTGAAAAATTATCAAAAATGTGAGCAAGCTTTTCTTGTGGTATTCCAATTCCTGTATCACGAACTGACACCAACACATTACCGGGTCCATCACCAGTATACTTATCAATTGATAAATCAATTCGCCCAGAGGGAGTAAACTTGAGAGCGTTACCTACCAAGTTCACAAGAATTTGCTCAATTCTTCCCATGTCACCTACAAACATCCCTAAAACATCAGAATCAATTGAATAGTCGAAATCCAGTCGTTTATCCTGAATTTGCCATGAGAAGATCTTAACAATTTTGTCAGCAATGCTTTCGAAGTTGAAGCTATGTTTCTCTAGTACCAACTCACCGGCCTCAATCTTAGAAAGGTCCAATATGTCATTTACGAGGCTTAGAAGCATTTCTCCTGATTGTTGGAAAGTTGCCACATACTTCACCTGTTCCTCATCGAGGTTACTTTGGGCTAAAAGGTCCGCCAAACCAATAATAGAGTTTAAAGGGGTTCTAATCTCATGGCTCATATTTGCCAAGAAAATAGATTTGGCCTCTGAGGCCTTTAATGCTTTTTCTTTGGCCACAACAAGTTCTTCTTCATATCGTTTTTTTGAAGTGATAAACTCACTGTAAACCATTATTCCGCCGACCTGACCTGAGCCCTGTACCCAAGGTTTTACCTCCCATCGAACCCACTCTTCTTTCCCGCTAGGTCCTATAAACATTTCTTCGCGAGTGGTGTAGGAGTTTCCTCGCAGTACATTGCGCAGGGACTTTTCCCAATCGCTAGGCAACCATTCTAAAAAGTCTTGGTGCCCACGTCCTTGAATTAAAACGTTTTCAATGTTGTAATCTTTTTTCCACTTTTGACTGGCGGCCATATACTTAAATTCGGTATCAAACATTGCCACAGCTGCAGGCATATTCGTAACAAAACTTTTCAATTCTTTATTACTATTTTCAAGTTTATCTGCAATTTCTTTTTCCTCAGAAATATCCAAGAGAACACCAACATGGCCAATGGTTTTTCCCGCATCATCCTTAAGTGGTGAGGTGAGCCCTTTAACGTGAATGATCCCCTTGGAAGGCACTACTACTCTATATTCATGTTCAAAGTTCTCACCAGCGGCGGCTTTTTCATACCACATATCCAAGACCGGTATTTTATCTTCAGGGTGGATAAACTTTTCCCAACCATGCCCTAACAAGTAACTAGAGTCGATTTCAAACATGTCAACACATCTCTGATTTACAAATGTTGGAAGTCCCTCGACGTCAGTCTTGAAAATACCTACTGGTGCAACCGATGCCAGGGTTTGAAACTGATTTAGACTCTCCTTAAGAGCAATGTCTTTAACCTTCTGTTCAGTGATATCCCAAGTTACCCCAACCATAGTTTTCTTGCCACTGTGGTTTTTCATGATTTTTGCGGAGTTTCTTAAATAACGAATAACTCCGTCACCCCTCAGAGTTCTAAATTCATGATTTAAGGGAGTTCTATTCTCTAGAGACTCTTTCACCGAATTTTTAACATCCTCAATATCTTCAGGGTGTACTAGAGTTAGCCACTCTTCATAAGGAACAGAGTCTCTGTCGTTAAGACCGTAGATGTTTAAGATCGTCTCATCACAGGTATAGTTCATCTCCTTAAAACAAAACTCCCATGTTCCAATGTTTGCATTTTTAATTGCAAACTCAACCCTCAATCTCTCATGGGCCAGCTGATCTTGAAGCTCCTTGATTTGCCTTACGTCATGCATAATCGTTGAAACATACTTAGGTCGGCCATCGTCTTCGCCGTGAAAAGCAATTGTTTGATAGACTGGAACTTCTTCATTTTCATTCTCAATAATTGAAGACTCTCCTCTCCACGCTTTGTTATTTAGGGTGAATGGATCTCCGTTGTTCTTCAAAACTTCATCGGACCATCTTGCAGTGGAGTTTTCAAAATTGAGATGTTCTCCTCCGATACGATTTTTAAACTTTTTGTTAGAGTAAATTATTTTTTTAGAGTCTGCTTCAGCAATAGCAATATAATCGGGTGCAGTGTCAAAGACACTTAGAATATTTTTATAGTTTTTCTTTTCAAGTAAAATTTCAATTTTAGAAGAAATTGCTTCAGCCAAGATTAACCCGATTTTAACCTCTTCATCGGTAAAGGCAGCTTCTCTCAAAATTGGAGAACTAAAACTCAATGTCCCATATATTTTTTCATCCACCCATAAAGGTATAGAAAGAAATTGATTAACACCTACAGTTTCTTGAGCGGGGTAAAATAGCCCATAAAAATCATCTTCTATTTTGTGATAAAACTTATGAGTTTTCTCCTCAATAGCAAACCTGCAGAAGCTGCTAAAAACGGAAGCTTTCAAGTCGAGATCCAACTCCAACCCAGCAAAAGCTCTTGGATACAACATATCCCCTTTTTTCTCGCAAACAATAGCATTGGCCATGCCTAGGGCATCAAGGCCCACTTTCAAGTAGCTGTCGCCAATCTCTGCAACTGATTCATAATTTTTCTTATTGAGCTCTACAACTTGTTCAAGCGTTTTCGAAAACTCCTGAAATTTTTTGGCCTGAAGTCTTAGCTCAACTTGAGTCACGACTTGATTTGCCAACATTTTTAAAGCTTCAACCTGTTCTTCTTTAATTTTTTTAGGCTTATTATCAATTACACATAAAGTGCCAAGTCGAAAGCCGTCCTTCGTAGTTAAAGGCACGCCAGCATAGAAGATAACATGTGGAGGGCCTGTAACTAAAGGGTTGTCAAAAAATCGATCATCTTTGGTGGCATCTTCTACAATAAACACTTGATCGTTCAAGATGGCATGAGCACAAAATGCAAACTTCCTTTCAGTTTCACACGCACCCAGGCCATGCCTAGACTTAAACCATTGCCTGTGTTCATCAACTAGAGAAACTAAGCTTATTGGAGTATCGCAAATCAAGGCTGCAACCTTGGTTATATCGTCAAAAGCTTTTTCTGGACCAGTATCTAGGATTGCCAGACTTTTAAGTTTTGCCAGTCTTAGTTTTTCATTTTTCGGCAATTTAGCTTCTTTCATTTTAAACCTTACTACTGCTTAAACTGTTTAGAAGGTGGGTCTGATGAAACTCCAAAAAATGCCTGGAATACTCGGGAATCACCTTTTGACAGTAAAATGCTATCGGATTTATTATAAAGTTTAATAAAGAGATTTGGGTGAAACTTAGGAAACAAACCAATATTTTCAACAACTTAAGAAAGAAAAGTTGTAAAGAATTTATTAAAAAATATTCGGAAAGAAGCTATTTAGTTAAGAGCCACCAAGGTCCTTTTCAACTTTGTACCCAAGCTCATTCCATGCAAGCATACCACCTTCCATATTATAGACTTTTGATATCCCCTTACTAATGGCATAAACTGTCGCATGTGCTGACCGTACACCAGCTCGGCAAACAAAAACTAACTCTTCATCTTGTTTATAATTCTCAAGAAAGTTTTGAAACTCTTCTCCCAAAGTGGCCAACTGTGAAGTCGGTATATGACCTAGCTCATTATTGAACTCTTCAATGCTTCGAACATCAATCACTTTAATATGGCCAAGCTTACTATGCACCTCCTCAACAGATACAGTTGGCACTCCCTCGACGTAGCCACTTTTCATATGTTCAGAGCCTCTAGGTAGACCGCACCAGCTATTTGCAGGAACTGCTTCATGGATCTTCTTTGGATTTGCAAGATTAAGGTTTGCCATGATATCCAAAAATTTCTCTTTTTGAATATTCAAGTTCAACCTAGGGTTAAACTCTTTTTCTAGTTGAATAGAGCTTTTACTCATTCCTTTGTAATCGTGAGCTGGATATACCGTTGTGTGGTTTGGTAGATTAAACAATCTTTCACGTACACTATAAAATAATTTTTCAGAAGAGCCTTCCTGGAAATCAGTTCTTCCGCATCCCCTATTTAATAGTGCATCACCCGTAAAGACCATATCCTCTACAACATAGGACATACAACCCTCGGTATGGCCAGGTGTACTAATTGCTTTTAGTACATAAGGTCCAAAGCTCAACTCTTGATTATCCACTAACTGTACGTCTGGGCAAGTCAGTCCATACACCCTATTTATACCAACTTTAGCTCCAAGCCTTTTTCTTAATTCGCCTGAAGCGGTAATATGATCAGCATGTACATGAGTGTCTAGGACATATTTAACCTTGAGGCCAAGTTCCTGAACAAGCTTAATATCTCTATCGACCATCTCGAGAACAGGGTCAATAATTATTGCCTCACGGGTCGCCGAATCTCCCAGTATGTAAGTATATGAAGACGTCTCGCGTTCAAATAATTGATGAAAAATCATACCAGTATCCATGGGTGCTCCTATAACCATCTATTTTTTCGCAACCTACAATTCTCGTCAAGGGCCAAGTTCCACTTAGTGAACTAAAACAGTGGCCCAACATCTGCCCTACAGCCAAAATTTGGCACAATTAGTGCAAACACCTCAAGAGTGGACTATAAAAAATTAAGGGAGTTTTCTCACACGTTTAGCGTATCCGAAGCACTCGCACTCGCAGAGTCGACACCCTCCGGCATTCACGAGAAGGAGGCCCTTGTAAGATTGGACAAGTTTGGAAAAAACCAAGTACCAGACCAAAAGAGTGCAAACATATTAGTAGTTTTCTTTAAGCAGTTTAAAAGTCCCTTTATCTACATCCTTTTAGTTGCAGCTTCATTGTCCTACTATCTAGACCATCCCTCGGACACATTATTCATTCTAGGTATACTGGTAATAAATGCTGTAATAGGCACCATACAAGAATACGGAGCTCAAAGAAGTGTTGAGTCCCTAAGAGAGCTTACAACCCATAAAATAACGGTTTCTAGGGCCGGAAAACTTATTGAAATAGACGCAAGCAATCTAGCTCCGGGAGATGTTTTTTTAGTTGAATCCGGAATTAAGATACCAGCAGATGGAAGAGTCATTCAAGCAAGTGATTTAAGAGTGGATGAATCGCTATTAACGGGCGAATCAGTAGATGTCAGTAAACGCTCTGAGCTTATTTGCGAATATTCGGTCATCATCGGTGAACGTAAAAATATGGTATTTGCAGGGACTATCGTCACTAAAGGAAGAGCTAGAATTTTAGTAACCTCGACGGCGCAACACTCACAACTTGGAAACATAGCACAGTACGTAACTAAAGAGGATGCCATAAAGACTCCATTAATTTTAAGAATGGAGACTTTTACTATGCGTTTGGCAGGATTCTTAGGCATTGTTGTTTGTCTAATAGGCATTGTACTTTTTATGAGAGGTACCCCTTTGGAAGATGTTCTTATCTTAGCGGTGGCGATCGGTGTTGGTGCAATTCCCGAAGGCCTGCCAGTTGCTATGACCGTTGCACTATCTCTGGCTGCAAGAAGGATGGCAAAACGTAATGTGATCGTTAGACAGCTGGCATCAGTTGAGGCCTTAGGATCATGTACCTACATAGGGACTGATAAGACAGGTACACTCACTATGAACAAGCTAACCGCCCAAATATGGGTGGATAAAATTGGTAATGAGCATGAAATTGGGAAGTTGCCTACTGAAGACCAATCATCCTTAATAAATTGTTTTCTTGCAGCTTCATTTTCCAACGAGTCAATACAGACACCTAACGGGATAAAAGGTGACATGGTAGATGTTGCCCTAAAGAATGCAATCCCAACATCAGAGAAACTTACCAAAAAAATAAATAGTGCGATAGAAATAAGCAGAGTTCCATATGAGTCTCAACTCGGTTATTGCGCATCTGTACATCGTATTGACAACATATTTTACATGGCGGCCAAAGGTGCACCCGAAAACTTCACTAAACTAAAAGCTAACTCCCTATTGGAGTCAGCTTTGGATCGATTAACAAGCAAGGGTTACAAAGCAATTGCACTTGCCCTAGAAAGAAGTCAAATTTCAACAGATTTGGACTCAAACAAAGCATTAGACTTCGAGGTTGTCGGCCTTGTGCGTTTAATTGACCCGCCCCGAGAGGATGCTGAGATGGCCATTGTACAGGCATCTCAAGCAGGTATAAAAGTTGGAATGATTACAGGGGATCACCCTAAAACATCCTACGCTATTGCACAAAAGCTAGGCATTGCAAATAATTACAACGAAGTTTGTGCAGGCAGTGAACTTCGCTCGGCAAGTGAGAATGAATTCGATCACATGGTAAAAACTCACACGGTATTTGCAAGAGTAGAGCCAGGCCAGAAGTACAACATCGCTAAAAGTTTAATAAAACAAGGACATTTCCTTGCAATTACTGGAGATGGCGCAAACGATGCTCCGGCGTTAAAAACAGCTCATGTCGGGGTGGCAATGGGTAAATCAGGCACAGACCTTGCCAAGGAAACATCCCAGTTGATTATAACGGACGACAAATTTTCAAGTATAATTGCAGGGATTGAGGAAGGGCGTGTTGCCTACTCTAATATTAGAAAGGTTATTTACCTATTAATTTCTACGGGTGGAGCGGAAATTATAATTTTCACTCTTTGTGTAATTTTTAACACACCAATCCCACTTACAGCTGTTCAAATACTTTGGCTCAATTTAGTTACAAATGGTATTCAGGATGTAGCACTGGCATTTGAGCCAAAGGAAGGCGATGAATTAAAGACACCTCCTAGGGACCCCAAGGAGAGGATCTTTAATAAACTCATGATTAAGAGAGTTCTACTTTCATCAATAGTTGTTGGACTTATCACTTTCTATGTATTTAATGACTTGCTCAATAGAGGGATGCCCCTTGTAGAAGCACAAAACCATATCCTTCTATTGATGGTACTTTTTGAAAATGTGATGGTCGGAAATGCTAGATCGGAGAAACACTCAGGTCTAAAAAATATTCTACGAAATCCTTTTCTTATTTACGGAACAATTCTAGCTCAATTAGTCCATATTGTGGCAATGCACTTTGGCCCGTTTGCTAATTCTCTTGGGCTAAGTCCGATTCCAATCGAAATTTGGTTTAAATACCTTTTAATTGCGACTTCGGTATTCATTGTGATTGAGTTGCAAAAGCTCTTTTCAAAAAGGAGTTAGTTAAATTTGATTTTTTAGAGGTCTTCCTACTTCGAAATCTTTAATGTTCTCTATTGTAGTATTGGCGATATTGCTTAACGCCTCATGAGTGAGAAATGCTTGATGCGAAGTCATAATAACATTTGGAAAACTCAATAATCGAACGAGACAATCATCAGATATAATAGATTCTGAAAGATCTTGGAAAAAGAACCTTGACTCGTCCTCATATACATCTAGTCCTGCAGCACCAATCGTGCCACTTTCCAACTTCCTCAGCAGAGCACATGTATCTATTAAGCCTCCCCTTCCCGTGTTAATCAATGTAACACCACCTTTTAAGTTACTCATCGTTTTTTCGTTAAGAATGTGCTTAGTGACTGAGGTTAGAGGTAAATGTAGTGAAACTATATCTGCCTTATTTAGTAATTCATCTAGCCCTACATAACTACATTCATATTTTTCAACAAGTGTTGGATCCTTAAAGAGATCAAAAGCTAAGATTTTACATCCAAACCCGTTCATAATTTTAACAAAAGTACTTCCTATCTTTCCTGTACCAACAACCCCCACAGTTTTCCCATGAATTTCCCTTCCAACAAGACCCTCTAAGGAAAAGTTGTGATCTCGAACTCTATTGTAGGACTTGTGAATTTTCCGTAAAAGACACAGAATTAAGGCCACAGCATGCTCTGCGACTGAATATGGCGAGTACTTGGGTACCCTTACAACCTTGATGCCAAGCCTATTAGCACATTCCACATCGACATTATTAAATCCAGCACATCTAAGAGCAATAAGTTCCACACTTCCACCCGCAAGCTCCGCTAAAACATTTTCATCCAGATTATCATTCACAAAGCAACACAGCACCCTGTAACCCTTGGTCAACTTTACAGTTTCCATAGTTAAGCGTGTTTCAAAATAGTCGAAGTGGACACCAAATGACTCAGCAATAGGAGTGAAGACCTTTTGATCAAACCTATGCACATCAAACATTGCAATTTTCATATTGAATTTTTCTGCCAAATCCGTGCCAAAGCTTTAAATAAAAAAGGGGGGCATTACGCCCCCCTAAAGGATGTGAAGAGATTTCTTAACAAACTTGGAAGTTTGATATCTCTTTATGATTTTTTTCAAGATTATAGAAATAACTGTCCAACTCAATCATCAAAGGCCTGAGAGATCTCCAGGAGGACCCGTTTGTAGCATCATCCAGAATCTCTCTACAAAGTTGAGCTAGACTTGTTAAACCATATGCTGATGCAGAACCAAGAATGTTCCCTGTAAAGAATTTTACTTCTTCTAAATCTCCGCCTTCAAAACCCATCTTAAGTCTTACAAAGTTTTGAAAAGTATTATCTAGAAAAGACGGGATAGAAACTTCTAAATCGGGTGCACATTTTCTTAATATATTCATAATAATTTCCTTTCAGCTTAGGAGGCCAACATTGCCTGTTCTACTTTTAAAATAAGTGTCCGTTCGTCATCTGCATTGGTATTGTTTTTATTGTTAAAGGAAACAAGCTCTCCCTCATTCGACCAAGAAGCACACACTACCGGTACATCTGTCAGTGACAACTCCTCCAAGATTTTATTTACTTTTAGCCCGTAAACTTGCGAACTATTTTTATCAATTAAAAATAGATCCGCACTTTCTCGAATTAAACTTCTTACTGCAGAGAATACATCCTCAAAAAAAACGAGTTCTACATTTGTAAGTTTTCCAATTTTTTCCTGAAGCTTACTAGAAATCCAGTTGGAATCACTAAGTACAACAACCCTTTTTTCTTGTCCCTTAATTCCGGTCGCCATCAAAACCTCCCGCTCCTTATTCCTGTAAAAATAGTAGCAAGAGAATGTTTCCCTGATGTTTTATGAATATTATCCTTCCTAAACAGATCAATACTTTTAGATACTTAGCTACTTAATTAGAAAAAATTAATTTCATTTTGAATAAGGAGTCTAAAGACTGTCTAGGTTTAGAAAGAAGATAGGTTCAAGTAACGAGAACATTACTTAAAATCAGGAGAGACCAGCATTAGTATCTCAGCAATAGTTTCCTTGGTAAATGGTTTGAGAAGAATACCATCGCAAAGTGAATTCAATTCACCACCCTCGTCCTCGAGGTCCATATTTACTCCTCCAGTGATAAAAACGATTTTTGGAAGTCTGGCAGAGTCTTGTTTGTCCCTTAGTTCTCTTATAAAACTAGGGCCATCCATTACAGGCATCTTCATATCAGATATTATAATGTCAAATCCATCCTGGGCGGCAGCTTCTAATCCTTCTTTCCCATTCGCGGCACAGCTTACTTGCACGCCTACATCTTCAAGCATCTCCTTTAGAATAAACCGTATGCCTTCTTCATCATCCACAACTAGGGCCTTAATTCCAGAATAGTTTTTCTGAGAAGAGCTCAAAACTTGTTCGGAGTTTTTTTCTAACACTTGTTCTTTTGAAATAGGCAATTCTATTGAAAAAGTAGTTCCATTTCCCTGAGAACTTTCACAATGAATTTCTCCACCATGTTCTTTAATAATAGAATGGGCGATCGAAAGACCAATCCCAGTACCTTCATTAACTCCTTTAGTCGTGAAAAAAGGATCAAAAATTCTCTCTTTTACCTCTTCTGGTATTCCAGTGCCATTATCCTTAAAGGAGATTACAGCTTTATTTTCGCAAGTCTTGAGCTCCACACATATACGCCTGTCATCTTGATCCCTGGTAGCATCTCTTGAGTTGGCCAAAAGATTCATAAAGACCTGCTGCAATTTGCCAGGGCTTCCATAAACCACCACATTAAATGTCGTCGGATGTCGAAAGTCGATATTCGTTCCACTCTGACCAAATATATCCTTAACCATATCAACAGACTCTTTTAAAGGATCTAGAACATTAATGTTTGAGAATCCATCATCTTCAAGTCTTGAAAAATTTCTCAAACCCAACACAATCTTAGCTATTCGATCAGATGCCTTATCAATCTGTTCTAGAGATTTTTCCATCGTTATGTTGTCAAGAGATCCATTTTGTAGACGACTCAGAATAGATGCGACGTAACCCTTGACGATTGTTAGTGGGTTATTAATTTCATGTCCAACCCCAGCGGCCAATTCCCCAATAGATGCAAGTTTTGCATTATGCAAGGCCTGCCTCTCTAGCTCTTTCTTTTCTGTAATGTCTAGAGAAACACCACCGGTTGCAATGACATTCCCATCTTCATCAAAGTATGGAAATTTGTAAGAATAATAGGCCCTCTTTTTACCATCTTTTCCAATGGCAACCTCTTCCGACTCTTGCACAGCCCTAGTTTCAATGATTTCAAGATCATTCTCCCTAAAAGCATCTGCTATATCTTTAGGAAAAATTTCATGATTATCCTTTCCTAGAACATCATCATCAGAAAGTTCAAATAGTTTCCTAAAAACTTCATTTATGGCAATGAATTTTCCTTCAACATCCTTGGCATAAACGACTGCAGGCATGTTATCTAAAGTGCTACTGAGAAAGCGTTTTTGACCTTCTAAAAGTTTAGTAGATTTCTCCCGAATCTCTTCATTTTTTAGTTCTAGTTCTTTAGATGTTGAGATATCCTGACAAGTACCACCCATAGAAACTATTTTTCCATT
Source organism: uncultured Bacteriovoracaceae bacterium (assembly GCA_950070535.1). Classification (GTDB taxonomy): domain Bacteria; phylum Bdellovibrionota; class Bacteriovoracia; order Bacteriovoracales; family Bacteriovoracaceae; genus UBA845. The sequence goes on from CATMLK010000029.1 coordinate 41,750, forward strand.
TTTGTCTCTGAATGCCTTTCCAAAGGCCTTTAGCCAGACGACTTCACCCGAAGTTGGAGTACCTCTAAATTCAATTTCATAAGGTGTTCCATTTGTTGAGCAGGCCTCAACCGCACTTTCCCAAACTTCACGATCATCTGGATGGATTGTATTTTTATGATGCTCAAAGCTTGGCTCCCCCGCTTCGGGACTTAAACCAAAAATTTCAAATAATTGTTCAGACCAGGTAATTTTTTGGCTTTCAACATCATAGTGCCAACTTCCAATTTTGGCGACCTTCTCAGCTTCTAAGAAATGTGCTTTCACTTGCCACGAGTTGGAAATAAAAACACATTGGTGTGCTATTGCTTGAAGAGATTTTTTAACCCTTTCCGAAACTTCAATAAACTCAGAGTGTATCAATACAATCGTCCCAACCCATTGCTCATGTTGAGTAAACAAAGGAATTGTACAAAAATAGTAATCTGAATAATCAAAAGAATATTTTTCCTTTATCTTGGAAGAAATGCTTTGAAACTTAAACTCAGTATTAAAAGAGCTTAAAGAAATTGACATTTTTTGTAGGTCACTTCTACTAAAAGATTTATTCTCAAATTTAACCCATTGCTGATTAGCATTGTTAAATGAAACGAAGGCCGAAAAACATCCGGAAACTTGCTGAGCAAGCAATAAAACCTGATTAATAACTTCTTCACCTGAATAACCAAAAGAGCGACTGTCAAGTTTAGTAAATTTATAATCGTCAAATGGCATTATTATTCTCGCAAGTTTTATATTTCTTTAATATTAATGAATTGCTTTTAGAATTCAACAAACAAAACTTAGCTTAAGTTTTATTTAGGACAGACACGCTCCTCCAAAGCAATGTCGAGGTGAGTATTACTGCCAACAAACAAATCATCTGCCGCAACAAAATAAAAGGTTTTAAAGGTTTCACCCTCGCTATAAATAATATCTTTAAATTCTGAAAGACTTAGTGCCCAGCTCTTCTTCAGATCGATATTAATATGTTTTGAATAATATAAATTTTCATTTTTCTCGTCTTCATTCGCACTTTTAAGCAAATTTTCTCTCAGATACTGAGTATCCCCTTTTGCAGCATTTTTGAATTTTTTATTTATGTTTCCGGACCAGGACTTTGATTCAACCCATTCCCCAAAGCAAAGTTTATGCTTATATTCACAAACGAGCTCCGTGTGAATAGGATCCGCATTTCGTTTGGTCTTCATCAATGGCACTCTAAGACGCAATGAATTCAGCTTAACCACACTTGAGCGAGCTGGTAGCTTAAACATGTCTACGGCAAAAACAACCTGACTATCTTTAACGTACGGAGTGCCACTACTTATACCTGTAGACTCTCCAACATGAAGAAGGGGGATTACTCGCTTACTGCTACTGAGATATGGAAGCTCTTCCATCTTTGGTCTCTCACCAGGCCTTAGTGGTCTGGCAGCAAACGAGACAGAATAAGGACGGGAATAACATTCATTACCAACTTCATATTTATGAGACTCTGTATCAAGAAAATAGTTTACCCCTGCAGCAAACCTCCAGCTTACATCCGATACATCCTCAACCTTGCCAAGTCCAACACCCACTTGCCACGAGTTGCTCTTATTCCGCCAATTATTATAAGACGCCATCAAGTCCCCAGGCCCAAAAAAAGAGTCTGAGTCATCTACCAGATAACTTGTTTTAAACTCAGCTGAAACATTTGAAGATTCATCAAGGTCGTAGGCAAGACCAATTCCACCATTAACTTGTTTGCTGTAATTGATATTTCTGTACTTCGCTCCAGAGGAGAATTGAACTCCTAAATTGCTAACAACTCTAAACTGATCAAAGCTTTTACCCAACAAAAAACTTGTTCCTATTCCAATAGAGTCGTTTGACAAAAATAAATCCTTATTCCCTGTAGGCAGCTCAAGGTAAGGGGCAAAAGAAAATTCATAGCCATCTTTTTCAAAAATTGATTGGACTACTTGAATTCTCGTATCTCCCACACCAACTTCTTCCTCTTCACCTACAATTTTCACTTCACTGACACCAATTTGAGCACTTATTGCCAGAGTTGGGTCTATTTTGTACAAACCACCCAAGTGAAGAGTTGAAATACTATCCACTACAGGTGAGTAGTTGTTGTCATCTGTGACTTCAACCAGTGCCTTTTCTATGTGACTATATCGAATACCAAAAATGTTTTTACTTTTGTCTGCTGACTCCTCAAGAAACAGAAACCTTTTGTTATTTGATAAATGATGTCCCTGCACGGAAATCCCGTCAGCAAAAGCACCTAAACATAAAAGGAATGTAATAATACTTAACTTCATAAAAACTCACATATTTAAACGGGCCGAAAAGAAATCTTCACTTGCACCAATCGCCCTTCCAACGATTAAAAGCTTTCCACTAGTCAATAATTTTGCTTTTTTAACTTTTATGTCTCTACCAAAGTCATGTAGTCTAATCCCGGACTGACCAAAGGTGGTATCTAAGACACCGTTAGCACTCAACCTAACTATTAAAGTCCTGACATTTAATGAACCTGCTGATTCGCCGATCGCTACGATTTTCCCATCAGGCTGTACCAGAACATTAACAAAAAGGTCGTCCAACCCATCAATATCGAGTCTAACCACGCCGGTTGAAAGGGACCCAAACGTTGTATCCAATGTACCATCAGCATTTAAACGAGCTATATATCCATCCTTTCCTAATGAGAGGTCTACACAAAGGCCAACAATTAATATTTTTCCATCAACCAGAACCTTTACATCGAGAATCTCATCATCAAGGCCCTCTCCACAGATATCATTCTCAAACACGCCATCTCCTCCCCCAAAGCTAGTGACGTTTGCACCCGTCGTTTTATCAATTAAGACTAAAAGGGAGTTAAGACTACCTGTTACTGTTGTTGCACCACCAGCAAATATATTTCCATCACTATTGAAATCAACTGTGTTTCCAAAGTCTCTCCCCCCGATTGAAGAATTTATTAACTTGTTTCCAGCATTAAGCATTCCACCAAAGAATGGAACTGCCACATCAAGGATTCCATCATCGTCAATCTTTGAGATTACCATTTCAGAGTCACCAGATAGTGGCGTACTCTCACCTACAAGAACAAGGCTTCCGTCTTGCATTAAACCAACATCTTTATAGCTCTCAATACTCGTACCAAGAATGGAAGTCAGCGTAGCAAGACCACTTCCCAAAACGCCATAACTATTTAATACTTCACCAGCATTATCAAGAGCGCAACTGCCCCCCACATTATTATGTTCCAATAGAATTTTGATGTCGTTGGAGACTGTTTGAACAGCACCCACGACAAGGTCATCTTCATTGCTATCAAGGTCAATTGTCTTTAAACCACTATCTCCGAAAGTACTATCAAGAACACCGTCTACACCTGCTTTAAGTACATTAATGTTAGCATCTCCCAAGGCGCCATCACCACCGCTCCCAATGAATGTTATGCTATTATCAACGTTTTCAAAAAAATCAATGAAGTATTCATTCGCACCATAATCTTGTATGTTATAACCATTTGTTTGGTAACTTGAGTCTAAATCCCCGTACCCTACACCATTACCACTGACTGCTACTTCTAGATTTTTTTGTGAAACATCGTCCTCGTAAGCTATGTCCCAGGTGAAGGAGTAATCTTTTTCGCTAGATGGAACGAACTCAATCTCTACAAAGCATGAACTTTCTTCAGCAAGTGTAGTAGAGCATGTACCGTTATTTCCTGGAAACACTCCCCCCGAATAGCTGTAGCCCTCTGGTAAGCTCTCAAACACCATCTGCTTAGCTTCCACCCCTCCTTCATTTGATATTTCAAGCAAGACAACTTCTTTGTCGCCAATTCTTTCGTTCCCACAATCAACATCTGCCGACTCCAAGGAAGCAGTTTTTTGCACGATTTGATCTGAGGAATCTTCACTTGAGCCTTCTTTGACATCATCGTCTAGAATTGCTTTAAGTGCAGGACGCTCACAAGATATAAGTAAACAAGATAAGCATAAGATCAAACTCTTCATAAAAACTCCTTTTGGATTTAATGTTTTTACGGGCAAATTTAGTCTTATCTAAATAGGTAATTAACTGATTTTAATGTAGGTAAATGGACTACAAAGAAGAAAAAAAAGTATCACTGCCCAAACACCTACTGATTACTGGTTTTATTCCACTACAAAAAAGCCCTTTATTGATGTATGTGATGCCACCAAGCTCTTTCACCTTAACTTCACATAACTTGTCAGGATTTCCACTCATCAATGCCACCCTCTGTTTTGGATTGCTACTTTGTATATCTTTAAGAACTGAGATACCATTAACTCCAGCTCCCAGGTTCATGTCCATAATGACTAAGTCCGAAGTTTTTTCATTAAGGGCCTTCAATAAATCACAATGACTTGAAAAACATTTAACTTTATATTTGTAATGTATAAATGTACATATGGAAACAAAAGATATAAAAATCTTATTAGTAGATGACGAACCAGATATTTTAGAGATTGTTGGTTATAATTTGTCGCAAGAAGGTTATCAGGTAATTAAAGCAGATAATGGTAAAGCAGAGGGACGCCCTCAAGGCTCTACGGCAGGGTCTTAACAAGGCAAGG
>CATMLK010000030.1:0-44951 GCA_950070535.1 uncultured Bacteriovoracaceae bacterium
CCTCCTCACAGGCCTTGGACAAAAACCTAAGATCACTGCCACAACCCACTTCCCGAGCATTTTTTTGCTTCGCAAGTCCCAAGAGAATTTTCTTCACTAATATCTTGTTGGAGCTACCGCAGATAGACTCTAGTCTCGGCCTAAACTCCAGAACTCCGCCGAACCCAGAATAGGAAATAAATGTAAGAACAAAAATTAACTTCACAGCCACTCGCAATTAAATTTTCTTAAGTAGAAACATACTTGTTTATCGGCTGTGGTTAAGTTTATTTAAATAAAATTAAGAAAACCTTAACGCTACAGTTTTAAGTCATTGAAATTGAATAATTTTGTCCGAAAGTTAGTTGGATTCCCCGACATGACCAATATGATATACTTTTCCCCTACCTGTTTTCTTTGAAACGTACATCATTTGATCGGCAAACTCGATAATTTCTTTTGATGTCTGAGCATCAGTTGGATATTCAGCTATTCCTATGGAAAGACCAAGTTTATAATCTTTGGCCTCTCCCACATTAAAGCGTTTCTTTTTCACTGCCTGATTAACTCTTAATGCGACTTTATGCACAGTTTCTATGCTTGCTTCAGGCATTATGACGACAAATTCATCACCACCGTAACGATATATTTTATCAGAAGACCTAAGCAACTCTCTTAGCTCCTGTGCAATTTCCAAAAGCATTTGAGAGCCCACTACATGACCAAAGTTATCATTGACCTGCTTAAAGTGGTCAACATCAATAAACATAATACAAAAGGTTTGATTATTTTTCTTATGTTCAACCACTGCCTTATCAAGATCAGATGAAAGCTTACGCTGATTGAAAAGTCCCGTAACCTCATCTTTATTTGCCAAATCCTGGAAGCCCACCATTCGTTCAGAATTCTTTCTGTAAATAAGGGCATTCTCTAGGTGTCTAAAGAAGAGAGAGTTCAAGACAAAGTCTTTACTTGAACTTTTCATCTTACAAACACACCATGTTTCCTGCTCATCCTGTTTGTAGACAGGAAAAAGAAGCATAGATTTATCGCTATCTTTTATGGGAACTTCAAGAAGCTCGCCTATAAAGTTCTTAGGAAGCGAGTGCGCTTTAATTGCATTAAACACTTCTCTATTTTTTACCTGCTCACCACTAATCAAATCGAAGTTTTTCTTATCATAACAAATAACGGACAAGGTTATTTCTTCTTCAAACCCCAGGAAATATGTGGTTAGTTTTCGATACAAGTCCAAATCAGATTTAACTTTTATAGGTGATGACAATAATTCCATGAGATTCGTCAATGGAAGGTCCGAGTCCTCAAGACGCAATTTTTTAAGATCACTTCTTAACAAGGCTTTTTGCAACTCTTCACTTGTGTAGTCTTTTGCCAACACCATGGCAGGAGAAAATTCAAAAACCTTTAACAGGCCAGTAAAGTCCTTTGTCTCGAAGATAAAATTTATAGGTATACCTCTAAGCTCACTTTTGATCTCCTCAACTTCCTGCTCGATACTCTGAGACTCTGAACTCACCACATAAAATATGCATTGAGTTTTAAACTTGGTAGTATCAAGCTCTTTCACAGAACTAATCGATCTTAATTGATAGTTCTCTCCTAGGGACAACAAGTGGGATTCAAACTTTTGTTTTTGCTCTTTATTAAAGTTCAAAAGTAGAATTTTTCTTAGCATTTATTATACATCCAAGTTCTTTTTTAATTTTTGAAGATCTCTCAGCGGCATGTCGTCTTCTTCCAACTCGCCAATGGCCCTTCTTAAAGTATTAATTACTCTTTCCATCCTCTCTTCCATAGCATATTTATTATCTACGGTTTTCTTCTCTTTTAGCTGAATTGACTCCATGTCAAATTCAAGGGAGTCTATCTTTCTTTTAAGTTCAAGGATTTTAAAGTCTCTATTTTTTATCTGTAGATCGGTATCAGCTTTTAAAAGCTCAAGCTTATTTTCAAGTTCTCTCTCTCTACTTTTGTTCTTGTGAAGATCCCCACTTGTTTTTCTACGAAGTTCTTCATTTTCGATTTCGAGTCTCTTATTTCTCTCTTCCAAAATCATTTTCTTTTCTTCGCTCAATTCAAGTCTATAACTCATTTCTTCAAGCTGTTTGTTTTTTCTTTTTGTTAGAAGAGTTAGCTCGATTTTCTTTTCATCCAATTCAGCTTGAATGTTTGAGAAGTCTTTCTTCTCTTTGCCAAACCTTTCTTCCATCTCTTCCACCTTCTCCATTAGGAGTTGGCGGTCATGGCGCAATTGTTTAATTGTTTCTCCCAATCGCATAAACTCATCATCATTTCTATCTATGATATCTTTCTGTTCGCTAATTGTTCTTTTCTCAACTTCTTTCACTTTAGGCTCTGGCCTAGTATTAACCTCTGGGTTCTCTTTGCTATTTTCCTTAAGCTTATCTCCAATATTAAAGAAAGAGGTTGAGTCCTCATCTGAACCAAAGTCAAGCTCCTCATCCATAGTAGGATCGAAATCCTCTTCTTCTGCATTTAGTTGTTCTGCCAACTCGGAAACTGAGCTCTCTACACCCTCACTAGCCATCATTTGTTCGATTTCAGCAAGTTTGTTTATAGCGTCTGGGCTCATGTCCTCTTCATCTGAGTCTAGACTTGGAACTTCAGGTAAGCTATCAGCAGATAATATATCATCCTCGACTTGGCCAAAAAGGTCCTCATCATCGAGATCTAAACCACCATCCTCAAAGAGGTCCGCATCAGTTTTTAAACTATCTTCCTCTGTATTGCTGTTCAATTCAGGTTCAGAGTCGCCCCCCTCCTCTGATAAATCCAACTCATCAACAGAGAGGTCACTCCCCGAAGACCCCTCTAAAGAAAGTCCTAAGTCTTCTTCTTCACCAAGTGAAAGTTCACCAACTTCTTCTTCACCAAGTGAAAGTTCACCAACTTCTTCTTCATGGGATTCGGAAAAAACTAGACCCCCTTCTTCAGCTTTGTCATCACTTTCACCAAGGTCAAAGTTCAAACTCTCGCCTTCATCACCATCATTTGATAGGGACAAGTCCAAGCCATCTTCCTCTCCCTCCTCATTCAACGAAAGCTCAGCCGCCTCATTTCCTTCAAGGGATAGGCCGCCTTCGTCTTCATCAAGTGATAGGTCCAGTCCATGGTCATCTGAAGCGGCATCGACAGCAACGTCCTCTGCCTGCTCCAAGTCTAAACCAACATCAACAAGATCCCCGCTGAGATCGAGACCTTCTTCCTGATTATCTTGAACATATGTCTCTTCAGAACTATCTAGTACAAGGTCATCCTCTTCGTCTCCAACTCCAAACTCAAGACCTTCGCCCTCGTCTAAATTCTCTTCAACGGAGACGGAAGCATCTGACTCTTCTCCAAGTCCAAGATCCAAACCAAGATCCAATCCGTCATCGTTATTATCATCTGTCATCGAGAGCTCCTCAGTCCCAGTGGAATCTTCATTTTCATTCAACTCGCCAAGATCTAAGGCCTCATCTGCTTCTTCAACCTTGCCTCCGCTAAGTTCAGGAAAATCACTTAGCTGCACATGACCTGTCACCTCAGGTGCCTCTCCCAAGCTCTCCTTAAACAGCTCATCAAGTTTACTGCTAATAATGGCGGTATCTTCGTCCAGGACTTTATCTTCCTGGTGCTCAGAAATAATCTTTCTTTGTTTCTCTTCCAATTGGGATTTAAGATTTACACCAACAACTGGTTCCAGTGCACTTAACAGGACACTTTCTTCAACCGGCATCTTTAGATATGCATCCCCACCCAACTTAGACTTTTGATGCTTTGCAATTTCTTTTGGAGTCATGTTCTCGGTAATGAAGACTAGTTTAAATTCGAGTTTGGCCTTTCTTAGAACTTTTAGCTTCTTTTCAACAACTTTTCTTTCAACATCTAGATCAAATACTAAGATCGAATCGTTCAAGACGTCTGAAACCAAATCGTCTAATTCTTCATACAGATCTATACTGATATACCTGCCTGCCATTTCTAGAAATTTCTCTAAACAGTCTGAGTTGCTGTTCCAGATCAAGGTTTTCATATTAAAATTACTCCATTGTTCCATATAAATGATACCAGCAACCTATATATGGAAACAGGCGGTAAAAAGATTTCAATTGGTTATAATTGTTCCTATTGATAAAAGGCTTTCCGGACATTAAAATTTAAGAAAAACCCCAAGGCGGTATAGAAATGCATTTACTCCTAAAGAGCTTAATCCTCTTTATATTACCATTTAGCGTCATAGCAGAGGAATTTCTGCCTTCAAACATCTATCAACTGGACTCCAGATTTGCCCACCACGTCATAGTTGTAGAGAAGTCAACCCACAAGTTGTATGTATTTGAAAATAGTGACTCTCGTCCTAAGTTAATAAAGACCTACCGAATTGCTACGGGTAAAATTGCCGGTGACAAGCAAGTGCAAGGTGATGAAAAAACTCCTGAAGGAGTCTATATTTTTAAGAAGTTTAGGCCAGCAAAAGAGCTTCTTGCCTCCTACGGAGACTACGCCCTTATTTACGGAGCAGGAGCATTTACCACAAACTACCCAAATGTTATGGATGTTAGAGCTGGTAAAACAGGTGGAGGAATATGGCTTCACTCAGCCAATGATGACTCTAGAGTTGATAAAAGGTTTGTTTCTAGGGGCTGTGTTGTTGCAATGGACGCAGACCTAAAAGAAGTTTCAAATTATATTGACCTAGGCAACACACCGGTTGTGATTGTACAAAACCTACAATATCTAAATAAGGATACTTGGATAAAAAATAGAGAGAAGATTTCTAGTGTTGTCCATACTTGGGCCACATCGTGGAAAGAAAAGAACTTCAACGAGTACATCTCACAGTATAGTAGAAATGAGTTTTTCAATCCAAGAAAAGGAAACTTTTCTCAATACAAGAGATACAAAAAGGCAATTTTTAGCAGGACAGAAACCCCAGAAATCAGCTTTAGCAATATTTCAATCCTATCCCACCAGGAATATGCAGTAGTCACTCTAGAACAAGATTACACTTCTAAATTGATCCAAGATGTTGGTAAGAAGATCCTATACCTAAAAAAGGATGAAAACTATAATTGGAAGATTGTTGCAGAGCAATGGCACAAACTAGAGCAAAAACAGTACATGGCATTTGTGCCCTCCCCTCGTTTCTTCAATGAAAATCAAGAGGCATTAGTTCAGTCTCAAGAAAGAAAGACGAGCAATATAAAAGAAAACTAAGATGATCCAAAAGCCATCCAAAGAATTAACCTTAATAGTCTACAATACACCAAAGCCCCCTAAGTATATTAAACTTAACAAGGGGCTTTTAAAACTTTTAGCATTTGCTATCCCCTTCCTGTTATTGGTATCTCTACTCTTTTCATTTACGACCTCTGTTGTAATGAAGAGAAAGCTTGAGCAGGCAAAAAGTAAAGAGCCAAAAATTATCACATCATTGAGAAAAGAAAAGACCACTCTTGAATCGCAATTGGCCCAACTAAAGGCAACCAATGCAGAGTTAACAAATAAGATCTCTCAGGGCTCCACAAGTGCTCCCGCAAGTGCATTGGCCCTCTTCTCCACTCCAGTCGGATACGAAGACTTGACTGACCAAGAAAAAGCAAAGCTTGAGAATATGAGTGCCAACTTCAAACAACAAAAGGTTGAATTTCGATTTGATTTACTTAACAACCTTGATAACGACGAAAAGCTGTCTGGTTATATTAGTATAGTTCAATTTTCAGAGAACACGATGAGCTTTCACCCTCAACGTTCCCTATCGCTTGAGAATAATAGATTAGACTTCTCAAAGGGCGAGAGTTTTGTCGTATCTCGCTTTCGTCCGGTAATTGCAGAATTTGATAAACCAAATGGACTCTCTGTTTGGTATAAAATATTTATATTTAGCCGCTCAGGAAATTTAATCAGTTACAAAGTGGCCGGTCCTTACCAGGTAAACTAAATGAAAGAAAATGACTTTAAATCTCTAAACTTTACCCTTCTAGGGAAAAACAGTGAATATGAAGGTGATCTTCGCATTTCCGGTGACACGGTTGTTAACTGCAAAGTCATTGGAACATTAACAATACTTGACGGAGCAAAGCTTACCTTAGAAAGGGATGCCTCCATAGAGGGTTCAATATATTGCAAAGATATAGAAATTTTTGGTGAAGTGAAGGGATCAATCACCGCGGCCGGTTCAATGACGGTTAGGGCCTCGGGAAAAGTTTCGGGCACAATAAATGCCCAAAACTTAAGTGTGTATCCGGGCGCTCTACTCAATATAGAAGGTAAAGCGCAAGACCAAGACGCATTATAGGAAGTTTTTATAATTTACTTTTTTTACTTTAAATCCAGCAGCTTTTAGACTTTTCTCAAGCTCATTAGATCCAAGTACAAAAATAAGTTGCTCATCTGGATTAAAGAGCTCGCTAGCCTTTTTCATAACCATCGGTTTTGTTAGTGAGTCAATCGCCTTTGGAAACTTATAGATCTCCTCATAGTCTCTGCCAACATGATCAAAGTATATTAGGTTACTTAAAAATGCGCTTGTTGATTCAAGTCCAAATAAATAACTTCCTTTAGCGTAGCGTTTTGCCATTTGGAAGTGCTCTTCATTTATTTCGGTGAAGCTCTTCTCAAGAACTTCTCTGATTGCATTAAGGGTTTCAACAAGAGTCTGATTCTTAGTGAAGGTATTGATGCCTTTTCTACCGTAATTATCCTGCTCACTAGCGTAAGAACTAATTGTATAAGTTAGACCTCTTGCAACCCGTATCTCCTGCATTAATCTGGAGGTGAAGCCTCCACCTAAGTACTGGGAAGTGAAGTCTCTAAGCTCAAACTCGGAAGAAGACTCTTTTGCAGTCATAAAGTTTCCAATTCTTATTTGGGCCTGATTTGCCTTTGGCACAACAGCAAGGTAAACAGTTTTAGCACTGCCATTTCGTTGTTCTTTCTTTGCCTTTGGTGTTTCAACTACAGTTTCTCCACCACCCCACTTACAATCATTTGCAAAGACGGCTTTTAGGGAGCTCATCTCTTTAGGACCTTTGATATAGATTCTCTTTTTCACATCATCATTGAAAAAGTTAATCTTCTTTTTAAGATCTCCAGATGAAATTCTCGATAAGCTTTTAAGAGTTCCTCCAACAGGATTTTCATACCCAGTTCCGGTTAAGCTCACCTGCCTAAAGATTCTATTTGCCAAAGATCCATGATTGGCCGGTAGGTTTCGAAGACCTGTCTTTATTCTCTTTACGCTTTTCTTTAGCTCTCTGTCTGGGTATGTCGCATTCCTAAACATATGGCAAACCATTTTCATGGTAGGAACTGCATCCTTAACAAGACCGCTGACGTTATAGGAAGAAAATTCATGGGTAACGCTAGCTTGATAGCTGACGCCATAAAACTCTAGAGAGTCTAGAATTTCTTTTTGTTTATATCTTGTAGTACCAGTGCTCAGAAGGTCAAAAGCCAATTGAGTTTCACCAAACTTACCATTGGAATCAGTAAAGCCTCCAGCGTTGAAGTAGATAGATACGTCATAAATTGGATAAGAGTCGTCTTCTAGCCAGATGACTTCAACACCATTCCAATTTTCTCTTTTGAGATTATCCTCAAGGTAGTTGGCACTCGCCCCAAAACTCGCAGATAAAATTAAAGCTGTTAAAAATTTCATATAGAACCTTCTTATTGTTTTTTGTGTTTGTTCCAGATTGAGAAAAATATTGAGTCTTTTTTGTCTAAATATTTTCCACAAGCTTTTTTAACTTCTTCCAATTGAATTGACTCGTAGATGTCCATTTCCTTTTTATAGAAGTTGTAATCTTTGTAAAATGCTTGTCTGTCTCCAATGAACTTTGCAATACCTTGGTTTGTGTCAAGGTCGCTTAAATAAGAAACAAGGTACTGATTTTTTACCTTTTGCAGCTGCCTTTCGTTAAGTGAGTTTTGGCAACCATTCTTAATTTTTGAATAAAGGCTCTTTTGTACCTGTGCCAAAGAGCTTCCCTTTAATAACTGTCCCCCAATGAAGAAAACCCCACTCTCTTTCAGTGTATAATTGGCGGCATAGACATTGGAAAGTAGCGGTTTTCTAGAAAGTACATACTGCTCACTCAAGAAAGAACTATCACCTTGCCCAAGCATGGAGGAAAGAATGTCTAATATGTAGGCCTCTCTTGGTCCAATTTTTATGCCTTTAAATCCAAGCATAAAAATAGGATCTTTAGTATCACCGTGTAGTTTTACGTTTCTGCCGTCGTATGTGCCTTTAAAATCAAAACCTCCATTTTGCTTGAAGATTTCCTTCTTTTGTTTTTCCAAATCATCGTTCTTTGGAATATTACCAAAGCGCTTTTCAACCTCTTTCAAAACTTCATCGGCCTTAACATCTCCAACAATCACAATGAAAGCATTGTTTGGGGCATAAAAAGTTTTGAAGTATTTAAAAACTTCATCCCTTGTTACACTTTTAATATCTTCAATTTTTCCAATGACAGGAATGCCATAAGGAGTTTTCTCAAACATGTTTTGCATCATGCTTAAATATATTTTTCCCCTGTCAGAGTTTTCGTAACGCATTTTTCTTTCTTCAAGAACGACGTTTTTTTCAGAGGCAAAAGATTTTGGATTGAGGGCGAGATTCTGCATTCTATCCGCCTCGACATCGATAATTTTATTGATGTGTTCAGCTGGAAGACTCTCGTAATAGACGGTCATGTCACTGGTCGTGTAAGCATTGTTTTTTCCTCCACTACCTTCAACCATTTTATCAAACTCTCCCTCAGGATACTTCTTGGCACCTTTAAACATCATGTGTTCAAGAAAGTGAGATGAGCCTGTGATTCCAGGAGTTTCAAACTTTCCTCCCACGTCAAAATAGGTATAATATGAAACGAGTGGTAACTTATGGTTTTCCACAATCATAACTTTTAAACCATTATCTAGAACTCTTTCTTTAACATCAAAGTGAATAAGCTCGCTTTTTTCATCCCCGCTTTTAACATCTTTATTGGCACACCCTATTATCGTGAGTAGCGCCGCAAGCCAGATAAACTTCATATCGATCTCCGTTCGTGTGTTATTTTCAACCAGTCTTTGGTAAAATATTTTTATGGAAATAAATAATAACGAAGTTGTCGCACTTGGTACAGGAACATCTACAGGCATCCCAATGATTGGGTGTCATTGTAAAGTTTGTCGCTCGGATAATCAAAAGAACAAACGATTAAGGACAAGTATTTTATTAAGGACTGCGGCCAAAAAAAACGTATTAGTAGACACAACACCTGACCTCAGGACTCAGTTTCTAAATAATAACATCCATCACTGCGACGCTTGTATAATTACCCACGAACATGCCGACCATGTTCACGGCATTGACGACTTAAGACCTCTAACTTTCGGAGAGGGTAACTCAATACCAATTTATACTTATAAAAACTGTGCGGATCACCTTAAAGACAAATTCCCTTATATCTTCCACACTCAAAAACATTTTCAAAATAAAACGATACTAGGTGGTGGCATACCCAAATTAGATTTAAAAATTGTTGGCAATAAGTGTGAAATTGCAGGAGATGAATTTGAGTTTTATCAACTTCCACACGGCCATACAAAGACCTTATCCTTTATTCATAAAAAGTTTGCTTATGCTGTGGATTGCAAAACTATTCCTAATGATTGGATTCAAAGGTTGGGCCAAGCTGAACTCGATCTGTTTATTTTAGATTGCGTCAAGTCCACTCCCCATCAAACTCACCTTCATATGGAAGCGGCGCTCAAAATAGCAAAGAAGGTTGGTGCCAAAAAAACAGGCCTCATCCATATGGGACATGAGCTTGAGCATGAACAAATGCTCAAGGAGCTAAGTGAGCTTGAGATCGACATTTTTCCTCTCTATGACGGCCAAGTCTTAACTTATGGTAATTGAGGCCCATTTTTTTACTCTTTTGAGCGTTTTTGAGTGTTTAAAGCGAGAAATTCTTGTATAGTTTGCCCATAAATTAACACTATATTGAAGAGAGGAAAGTCATGAAAATTGCCGTTCCAAAGGAAATTAAAAACAATGAAAACCGTGTGGGTTTAGTACCAAGCGGTGTTAGACAACTTGTACAGGACGGACACGAAGTATTTGTTCAGGCAACTGCAGGAGAGGGCATTGGCATCTCCGACGATATGTATATTGAAGCAGGCGCGAAAATCACTCCAACCCTTGAGGATACGTTTGCCGCAGGCGAGATGATTATCAAGGTTAAAGAACCTCAACCAGTTGAGATTGCACTTCTTAAACCGCATCATATTCTTTACACTTACCTTCACTTGTCAGCTGATAAAGAATTAACTCAAGGTTTAATGGACTCAGGAGCGACTTGTATTGCTTATGAGACAATTCAATTTCCAGACGGATCGCTTCCTCTTCTAGTTCCAATGAGTGAAGTTGCTGGAAGAATGGCCACTCAGGTCGGAGCGATGTGCTTACAAAAAGATAAAGGCGGAAAAGGCCTACTTCTAGGTGGTGTACCAGGAGTCCACAGAGCAAAAGTTACAGTAATTGGATGTGGAATTGCAGGCACCAACGCGACTAAAATGGCCATGGGTCTTGGAGCAGATGTAACATGTATTGATCTGAATACAAAAAGACTTGCTGAAATGGACGATCTTTTTGACAACAGAATCACTACTCTTTTCTCAAATACGCAAAACATAGAAGAAGCAGTTATCAATTCTGACCTTGTCATTGGTGCGGTGTTGGTTCCAGGTGCAAAAGCTCCTAAGCTTGTAACAAAAGATATGATTTCTAAGATGGAAAACGGCAGTGTTGTCGTAGATATTGCAGTAGACCAAGGTGGTTGTATTGAAACGTGTAAGCCTACAACTCACCAAAATCCAACCTTTGAAGTTGATGGCGTTGTTCACTACTGTGTGGCAAATATGCCTGGTGCAGTTCCAAGAACTTCAACTTACGCTCTAACAAACGTAACGTTAAAGTATGCAAGAATGATCGCTAAAAATGGCGTTGAAAAGTCAATTTCTGCCGATCCTGCGCTTAAACTTGGTGTAAACATCTATAAAGGCGAGCTAGTATACGAGCAAGTTGCTCGTGATCTTGAGCTACCTTACACTCCCCTAAACCCAGAAAAATATCTATAATTTGCCTATTGCCCAAATATGTTTCCAGTTGTGCTAATATATAAGCATGACTGGAAACCCTGGGTTGGACAAAGCTATATTCGCAATTAATGGACTGGTAGTAATCGCTGCCACAGGCCTTGTTGTTGCCTCTCACACCATGATAAAGAGACCTCCCACAGATGAGACTAAAGAGTTCTCATCAATGGTCAAGGACAGCATGGTGGAATTTCAAAAGCCACAAGTCCAGTTTCCTGAAATGGTCATAAACCTCTACTCAAGAGAAGCAAGACTACGATTCGTAAATTTAAAAATGAACATAGAGACATTTGAGCAGGAACAAATTCAGCTCATAGAAAATGCTAAACCACTTATTCAGGATGCTTTGGTGGACGTCGCCTCTCACATGAAACCAAATGAATTAAACTCTGTTACGGGTAGAATTTTGCTGGAAACTCGAATTAAAAACAAGGTAAACAGCAGACTTTCGACATCTGCTGTTAAAAAGATCTATTTTTCTAAATTTATTGTGCAATAAAGTGCTTAAGCGTTACTCGCCCTGCTCTTCTTTATCGGTTACTTTCTCGTAAGAAGAACTATCTTCCTCTGGAAGGCTATTCAAGTACTGATCAACATCTTTCTTACTAATCTTTCCCTCAGCTACCAGACGGTCTCTAAGTCTTGAATCCATTAATTTATCTTCTAGGGCCAAACGAAGTTTCATGCGTATTCCTCTTAAAGTAATAGTTTAGAACGTCATCAAATATCACATATCTGCGCAATTAGTCAATCTACTGCCAATATTTTGGATTCTTTGGATCTGCCTTCGCTGGTTCTTCATCCCTCACGATCCTAAGCTTGCCTCTCCCCTTTCTTTTGGGAGCTTTTGAGCCCATAAGGTCTTTAAATCCTTGGCCTTTCGCTCTCATGGACTTCCACTTTAAATAAGCAAAACCAGCAGCACCAGCACTCAGATGTGCCCAAGAAGCCTTTCCGTGCGCAGAAAACAGGCCAATATAAAGCTCAATGCCGGCCAATAACATACAAAAGTATTTAGCCTTCATTGGAAAGAGCAGCATGAATGTTAACTGTCTCTCTGAAAAAATTATTCCATAAGCAATGAGTAGAGCAAATACAATTCCTCCAAGTCCTTGAAGAGGAACGTACTGAAACGCTCCACCAGCAACTAAAGAAACCAATAAGTACACAATACCAGAGCTGAGGGCCGAAATTGCCAAAAACTTTAAATAGAATCTTTGTCCCCAACGGGCCTCAAGGTCTCCTCCTATGAACCAAACTAACAATGAGTTGAATAAGGCCGACATAAAGGAAACCTCAATAAATGGGAAACTTGCAAATTGAAACACAAGTCCATTCCCCAGACCATTTAAACTAAGCCCAAGAACTCCTGCCAAAGAAACTCCTGAAGACACCTTCAAGATTGAATTCAGAAGGAACATGGCCACATGAGCTATAATTATATACTTATTCGTTTTACTAAGAGGGGGAACGTACATTTGGGCCTGCATTAATACCTCAGCTTTGCTTTTCAGAAATTTCTATTAGCGCGCCACCAGTAGATTTTGGATGAATAAAATTAACAAGGCAATTTCCAGCGCCAATTTGTGCCTTCTCGTATAAAAGCCTAAATCCTTTAGACCTTAATTCTTCTTCTTTCTCAGCGATGTTAGGGACTCTAAAACACATGTGGTGAATTCCTGAACCCTTTTTTTCAATATATTTTCCTATTGGACCAGACTCATCTGTAGATTGAAGCAACTCGATATGGCCATTTTGATCTATTGGAGCAAAGGCAGTCTTTACCTTTTGAGCCTCAACAACTTCCCTTTCTTCTGAAAACTTCAAACCTATGGCCTCGTACACCTTAACACTTTCCTCTAAGTCTTTTACAGCGATTGCGACATGATCTAAAACGCAATTCTCAAGTTCTGGCAACATAACAGGATTCCTTTTTTTTTTAGCCTATTATGCCTAATGCACTAAAAGAAATCCAGTCAATGTCATTAAATGTCCAAAGCCTTAGTTCCCTAAATCATTAGCATTTTGAACCAAGTGCACCCAACGCACCACAAAAAATTAAAATCAAGATGCACGGTTGAAAATTCAAACTTTAGAAATCGCAATTTTAGGAATTTTGACTCTATCTTCAGGAAGTACCTAAAGTCCACTCACCCAGCCTGAGTAGAAATTCACAACAACAAGGCTCTGTGTTGAAAAGGCACAGCTAAATTTCCAAAGGCTAATCTTGATAATACAAATTAATTGTTTATTGGAACATCTTGAGGATCAATTGCATCGTCACAACGGTTTGGATCATCTGGATTGAAGACTGGCTGCTCTGGTTGCTCAGGTGGCTGACAGATTCCCATTACGTTTCCTGCACTAGCTCTACAATCACCGTGCTGCTCAAACGTATAGCATCTCTTGGCACATGTCTTCTGCCCTTGAGCATCAAACCCAGTGTTGACGATATAACATTGTGTCACAGGGTGCTTCATACACCACTCTTTTGCGATACAAGTTTGACCAGAAGGTTTTGAACAAAATACTTGTGGATCTGAAAGGGTGTCATGAACAGCACACTTTCCGCTTGCTTGATTACAGCAAAGACTCGCACACTCATTATCACTTTGACAGCTTTCTCCAGGTAGGTAGTTGCCATAGGTTGGAAGGTCCTCTACACATTGAGAAACAAGGTCCTTGCCAACACAGCGCTTATTCATACAGCATTCGTCAGAGCCGCACTGGTTTGAGCTGGAACATGATTGGAAACTTGATAGAAGAACATTATCTCCATCAGTGTTTAGAACCTCACCTTTAACTAATTGGAGTTTAACTTCATCAGTTGCATCAATAATTTTCTCAGTGCCATCATCATCAACGGCCACAATTTCTACTGATGCAGTTACATTACATGATCCAACGTGTTCACCATTATAGTCATTGAGCATTGTGGAAACTCTTTCATTACAACCGTCCATCCAAAGACTGTCTCCATTGGATCCCATAACTTTTGAAACCTTTGGGTCCCCTGGAATTACACTCCCCATGTATTCAACGTCTTTAGATAAGCTCAGTTTTGTTTGAAGCGGAAACAATTTTGCTTGGGCGCCAAATTGAAGCTCTGTTGAGTCTACTCCAGCTACAGAGTTTAGACTCAAAAACCTTCCAAAAACCCCAGTCTCTCCCAAAAGAGCACTGTCTCCAATTTCCCACTTTGAGATATTAATTGCTTGATAAGGGCCTTGGTAATAGTAGCTTCCAAGAGAGGTCGAGCCTTCCAACAACTCAATCAAACTTCCTCCGACAATCTCCCACTTGGATAGTCCTGAGTTGAATGTTGCTGAAAACGGAAATGTCTTGCTCCCTATCACATGCTGTGCCGAAGTTGGGTTGTCAGGCAAGCACCTTCCAAGATTCATTTCATTGCTGTCATCTGATAAATCGCCAGTAGAGCTAGCAACGTTAAGTTCTGTAGGAAGTAGCGGTGTGATCCAATCTGACTTCACCAGTCCTTTATCCAGAACTTTGGCGTAAGCGTACTTGCAAGTGTCATTTGTGCCAGAACAGCCATCTACGATTTTCCCATTAAAGGTTGGATCATCTTCAAGTTTGAGACCTCGACAAAATAGTTTGTCGTCCCTGTTATACTGAACCGGCTCACTAAGAACTCCAGGATCAGGCGATGAGTTTCCAAAATCATATTCATTATAATCAAAAAGATCATAGATCAGTCGCACCTTATCAAAAGGAGCACTTCTCATATCCATAATTAAAACTTCAACTTTAGTTTGTGGCGTAAGCCCTGGAGCTGTGCCGACATAGGCTGGAATATCTATTGGACTTGAATCAAGGCCAAACTTAAATCTCACTTTTAAGTTTTTCTCAGAAAGAGTTGAAATGTTTATGCCAGCGACATAAAGGTGTCCATCAAAGTTTTTTGGAATGGTTAGCTTTCTCTTATAGGCACCACCATCGCTGTTATCATCAACCTTTGGTTCTATCAGGTGTCTTATTTCTACTTTTGCCTCAATGAACTCTGTTTGGTCTTGCCCAACAGTCCCATCACCCGGAACCGCTCCATTGCCATCGCCACCTCCAATATCGCCTACAACATCGTCTTTCAACGTTTCAAGAGGCCTTGTACCGGAGATATCCTCACAAGAGTAGAAGCTTAATAATAGTAGTAAAATTAATCCAATCTTTTTCATCTCAACTTCTTTTCGGAATTAAAAAATCCTTACTTAATTATAAAGTGTTAGACGGCAAAGATTGACAGAACAACCTTAAGTGACTGATTTTAGGAATATAGCTAATTTGGTCTTTCTGAAATGTGGCAAGGAATTGTGCCGTTCATGGCCTACCAAGCATTCGGAATCGCTCAATAGGCCTCAAAAGTTCTCTTAACTTTATTTTTTCTGGCACCCGGAACTTCAAAGAGTCTGTTGTGAAAACTGATATAAACGCCTGGTTGGATGATCTTGGCAACCATCATGGCCTCAGTAACATTTTGTATAGCATCCGAATCCTCAAAACCTAGAGGTTTCATTGCACCTGTGAATACAACTGGAACGCTAGGCTTCCAACTAAGAGCACACAACTCTGCTGTGTCTTGCATGGTGTCTGTTCCATGCAGAATAACAATTGGATGACCCTGGCCTGAAGCGTACTTGATAGAGCTAATAATGAATTGCCTATCTTCATCTGTCATATCAAGAGAGTCTTTTGCCATAAGACTTCTTATTTCTATTTGTGTCCAAGGCAGCCTGAGGCGGTCTTCAATTCTTTTTCTTACGACGGTTTCTCTATTAAATAGAGTTCCCTCGATTTCGTCGTACGTCTTTTCGATCGTGCCGCCTGTAGTCAAAAGTGTAATTTTTTGAATTGGATTATTTTCCATAGTTCCTCAAATTTAAGTTTGGCCCTTGACGCCAGCAATATCGCAACCATATTGAAGTTGGCCAACTATTTATTAAATAGATACGTAAAAAATACAAGGAGTTACAACAATGTCCAACAAAAAAGGTCAAATTTCGGTTAGCACCACAGACATCTTCCCTATTATCAAGAAATGGCTTTACTCTGAGCACGATATTTTCGTGAGAGAGCTAGTTTCCAACGCTTCTGACGCTATCACAAAGCGTCAAACTCTAGATAGAACAGAGGGCCAGGAAGTTCAGCCAGGTGACATTAAAGTAATCGTTAATAAAGAAGATAAAACAATCACGTTCCGCGACAACGGACTGGGAATGACTGAGGACGAAGTTGAAAAGTATATTGCACAGCTTGCTTTCTCTGGTGCCGAAGAATTTGTAAAAAAGATGAAAGAAACAGAAGGCAAAGGACAAGATCAAGAGATCATTGGTAAGTTTGGCCTAGGTTTCTTTTCGGCATTCATGGTCGCTGACAAAGTTGAAGTTAATTCACTTTCAAGAAAAGAAGGCTCAGCACCAACTAAGTGGGTTTGCAACGGAGAGACCGACTATGAGTTTACAGATTCAGACAAAGAGACTGTGGGCACTGACGTAATTCTTCACATCAACGAGGAAAATAAAGAATTCTTGGACAACTGGAAAACAAGACAAACTCTTGTAAGTTACTGCGACTTCATGCCATACAAAATTGAGCTAGTTGATCTTGCTGAATTAAATAGGATTAATGAAGAGAATGCCAAGGCCACTAAAGAAGAAGATAAGAAACCGATTCCTTGCGACATCATCAATGACACAGAACCTCTTTGGAAGAAAGATCCTTCCACTCTTAAAGATGAAGACTACAAAAGCTTCTATAAGAGAATGTTTCCAATGGACCAAGAGCCACTTTTCTGGATTCATTTAAATGTAGATCACCCATTCACTCTTCAAGGGATTTTATACTTCCCTAAACTAGATAGATCAAAACCTGTTAATGATTCAAACATCAAACTTTACAACAAGCAGGTTTTTGTATCGGACAACGTAAAGAATGTTATTCCAGAATTTCTTGCTCTTCTTAAAGGGGCTATTGACTCTAAGGACATCCCTTTAAACGTATCTAGATCTGCTCTTCAAGGCGATCCAAATGTTAAAAAGATCTCAAACTACATCATCAAAAAAGTAGCTGAGAGTCTGAAGAAGCTATACAAAAACGAGAGAGAGCGTTTTGAAACTGTATGGGAAGATATCGCACTTTTCGTTAAATATGGTGTTATTAGCGACACCAAGTTTGATGACTTAATGAGAGACAAAGTTCTTTTCAAAAACACAGACGACAAGCTTGTAACGCTCGCTGAGTATCAAGAAGCTGTGCCTGAAAACTTCAAAGAGAAAATGAAGGGTAAAGTTGTTTACTTTGAAGAAGGAAAAAGTGACGACACTTTAAGACAACACCTTAAAGATGAAGGCATCCAGTCTCTGACAATGGATAGTTATATTGATCCTCACTTCATGCAGCACGTGGAAATGAAAAAACAAGGTGATGAAGAGATTAAGTTCACTCTTGTAGATAATGCCATGGAAGACATACTTGAAACTGAAAACGCTAGCGAAGAAGATGGCAAGATTAAAGATATCTTCCAAGAGATTCTTGTTGGAAAAGACAAAGACGATAAGAACCAAATGGAGATTGAAGTTAAAAACTTTAAGAATGCCAAGTCTGCGGCCTACTTCAAAGTTGATGAAAGTATGAAGCGATTTCAGCAAATGACTCAGAGTATGGGGCAGGCAAACTTTGATATGCCGGTTAAGAAAACACTTGTTCTTAACCCGTCAAACAACTTGATCAAAAACGCGTTCAAGCTTTGGGAAAAAGATGACAAAAAAGACCTAGCTAAAAAAATAGCCCACTATGTCCAAGATCTTGCCTCGATTTCAGGTGAAGGTCTTAGCGACAAAGAAAGAGCAAGATTTGTAAACTCTTCTCAGGAATTGATGGGAGAGCTTTCAAACTTAGCTCTGTAATTCTCCGAAATAAGGCCCTCCTCCAGAGGGCCTACTATTTTCGATCTATCTCTACAGTGGTGGATTTTCATAATGATCCACATAGCCTCCGGCACGTGGTGGTTTTCTAAACTCTCCGTGCTCGATAACTTCCTTTAACTTTTCAACAAAAGCAGGAATATCATCCGGCTGTCTTGATGTTACAAGTCCATTGTCCACTACAACTTCTTCGTCTTCCCAAAGTGCACCCGCGTTTGAGAGATCTGTATGGATTGAGTGGAATGAAGTTACCTTTCTGTTCTTAACAACGTCCGCCTCCACAAGCATCCAAGGGCCGTGACAAATAGCTCCAACAGGCTTTTGGGTTTCCCCTTCAAAGAATGACTTAACAAACTTTACAGCATTCTTATCTCTTCTAAGCTTATCTGGATTTATCACTCCACCTGGCAAGACTAAGGCGTCAAAGCTTTCGGGGTTGGCATCTTTTAGTTCCATATCAACTTTAAACTCTTTGCCCCAGTCTGTTTCATCCCAAGAGCGAATCTTGTCAGGAGTTGGAGACACGACGATAACCTCATAGCCTGCGTTTGATAGGGCCTCGTAAGGTTTTTCCAATTCGCTTTTCTCAAAGCCGTCTGTAGCTAGAAATGCAATTCTTTTACTCATACATTCTCCTTTTTGTTCAAAACTATTGTAACTCTTTGACACAGGGGGCTTCAAATAAACTCGTCTGAATCTAAGTTTTGTCAGGCCTCATGTTTGCTTGGAACATCACTTGCTTGTAATAGTTGTAAAAAAGGAGTTTTATATGAAAAATGTTTTTATCACATTGTCATCATCCCTCTTATTGTCTGTTGGGTGTGCGGCCCAAATGCAAAAAGAAAACAAAACAAACACCGATGAGATTGCTGTAAGAGGCATGCTTCGGGGTCAAGCAGACGGAGAAGTAATTTTTACGAAGGCTCCTAGTGGCAAGGGAGTTCAGATGATAGTGAACCTTACCGGACTAAAGAAACCTGGTTTCCATGCTATGCACATTCACGAAAAGCCCGTTTGCGATGGAAGCTTCACAAGTGCCGGCGGGCACTTTAATCCAACGGATACCAAACACGGCCATCCAGAGCAAGGAAAGCACCATATCGGAGACCTTGGAAACTTTAAGGCTACCACGACTGGATCAATTGTTGAGACCAGAGTATATAAGCATTTATCCATGAATCCCGAGGCAAAAAATTACGTTGGTAATAGAGCGCTAATTGTTCACAGCAAGGCCGACGATTATGCAACTCAGCCTACAGGCGGTGCTGGCTCCAGAATTGGGTGTGCAATTTTACAAAATACCGCTGAATAAAAAAAGCCCTCATCCGAGGGCTTTCAATTTTTTTTCCTTTTTAAATAGAGCTTTTTAAAGATCTACGACACTCTCAAACTTAATGTCTTTAACATTGCTAAAAGTTTTTTTGGCAACCAATTCCTCGCCATCAACTTCTGTTTCTTTCCCCTTGCCTACAGTTAGGTCTCTTCTGTGTTTTATATTATGCTTCTCTAAACTCTCTTTTGCTTCCTGGCATCCGATACATAAGCTTGCTGTTGGTCTTGCAAGAAGTCTTTTCTGGGAGATGTCGTCTCCACAATCTTCGCAAGTTCCATAAGTTCCATCCAAGATTTTTGCTTTAGCAGCCTCAACCTTTTTCAGAAAGAGAAGGTTTCTCTGATCCAGCCTAGTGGATAGACTCTCCTCCTGATGAGCATTAAGTAGATCGATTTCATCCTTACACTCAGTCTTGTCAAAGGTTTTAGCGTTCATTGCATTTCTGTTCATGAGCATTTCATCGAAAAGATTCATAAACTTTTGGGCACTTGTCTTGTTCATAGAAACTCCTTGTATCAGGTTGTTAGCTTTGAATCTTCCTAATTCAGACGCCTTCTTGGCGTGACTTCCGTGTGTGTGTGAACTAATCCTAAGTTCAGGCCTTGGCGACTCCTTCGCCTTGGTTGCCAATCTATAGAGCAACCTACGCGCCAACTCAGGAACTTCGTATTTTCAAATAGTTATAGGGTATTTAAGAGTTTGTGGCCGGGGACAACTTGTCTTAAGTGACTTTTTTGCACCGGCCCATAGGATTTTGTGGGGTCAATTTGTTCTAAACGAGGGTGTCACCATCAGGATTAATGACAATATGTCCTTTATCGATTTTTTCCTTCAAGATGGCGATTACTTTGGATTGTGCATCAGCGACTTCACTCACTTTTCTTGGTGGGCCTTTAAGCCCATCTTCGATATCAAGTCTTATTCCTGTGGAAACCATAGACATAAGCTTATCTACAATTTCCTTATCTACAGTTCTAAGTGCCAATCCGAATGTTTCAAGGTTTACATCTCGTAAAAGCCCAACAAGCATGGCGGGAGTAAGATATTGTAAATCCTCAATTGAGATAAGATTTGATTCAAGCTCCTCGGCCATTTGAGGATCTCTTTTCCTTATATCATCAAGCAGTCTCTTGGCCGCATCAACTCCAAGTCCTTGAAGCATCTTAGCGGCTTCCTTTACTCCCCCTTTAGGTTTCATCGTTCTTCCTGGTTAAAGACCAATCTTGGGTTGTCTTTCTGAAGATGGTTTTGAACGTAATCTTTCACGCCTTCTTCCAATGAATGAAATTTGAACTCAGGCAGAGCTTGGTAGAGTTTATCCATTTTTGCTTCTGTGAAATACTGATACTGGCCTCTTAAGTTTTCAGGCATCTCCACGAACTCAATATTCTCTTTTTCACCCATTGCTACAAAAGTGGCCTTAACAAGATCCACGAAGCTTCTGGCCTTGCCTGTCCCCAGGTTGTAGATACCATTCGCCCCTGTATGCCCATCGTTCATAAGCTGGTACATGGCATCAACAACATCTTTTACATAAACGAAGTCTCTCAACTGTTCTCCGTCTTTGAAGTCTGGGTGGTAACTTTTAAAGAGTTTCATTTTTCCAGTTTCTTTAATCTGTCCAAATGCTTGATGAACTACAGAGCGCATTTTTCCTTTATGGTATTCGTTAGGTCCATAGACATTAAAGAACTTAACTCCAAACCATTTTTTAGGAGTTCTAAGTTGTTTTAGCACCCACTCGTCGAACACTTGCTTGGAATATCCATATGGATTTAGTGGCATTAACTTATTAATACCCGACTCATCATCGTCATATCCCTGCTCGCCTGCACCATAAGTCGCAGCACTTGAAGCATAACAGATAGGAGTGTCATACTCGGAAGCGTATCTAAAAAGAATTTGTGAAAACTCCACATTGTTCTTCCAAAGAAAATCAACGTTCTTTTCAGTTGTGGATGAGCATGCTCCCATATGGTAAATGGCGCTAACGCCCTCATCAAATATAGAATTTAAAATCTCTGGCTCAGTAAATTCATCAGCGTGGGCGAATTCATAGAATTTTAATCCTCTAAGGTTTAGCCATTTCTCGCCATCCCTAAACCGATCTACACATATGATATTGGTATGTCCCTCATCATTTAACTTCTTCACTATACAGCTGCCTATAAAGCCTGCAGCTCCTGTAACCACGATCATATAATCTCCCTAAAAAATAGTTATTTCTTAACATCATAACACGCAGATTAGCCTTTAAAAAAGGGTTTAAATTCTGATATGATGCAATCTATTAAAAAACGCTACTCTTGGAGTCAAGAATGATTGAGAACGGATGGTTACGCGAAAAATCTTACTTTAAATCTTTTTCCATGGGCTGGAAGCTTAAGAAAATATTGCATAGCGAACAAAGTAAGTTTCAAAAAATAGATGTGGTTGAAACCGAAGCTGTTGGAAGACTGCTTTTATTAGACGGTAAAACTATGGTTAGTGAGAAGGATGAATTTGTTTATCATGAGGTAATGGCCCACCTTCCCTACATGGTCACTAGAAAGTGCGAAAAGGTTCTCATCATAGGCGGTGGCGATGGTGGTGTTGTTCGTGAGTTTGCAAAGCACGAAGAAATTAAGCAAATTGATCTTGTTGAAATTGACGAAAGAGTTATAGAGGTTTCAAAAAAGTATTTTCCTCAGTGCACAAGTGCCCTTGACGACCCTAGAGTAAACGTTTTACCTCAAGATGGCTTTGCTTTTATCAAATCAAAAAAGAATGAATACGATATTATCGTTGTGGACTCAACCGACCCAGAGGATTTTGCCTCAGGTCTTTTTACCACCGACTTCTACCAAGATGTCCATAATGCTCTTACAGAGGATGGCATCATGATGAACCAAACAGAGAATCCATTTCTGGACGAATATGGGATTAAGAAGATTTATCAAAATATGAGAAAGGCTTTTCCTTTCGTGCAATCTTTTACTGCCCCAATGCTAATCTATCCTGGTGTTTACTGGACCTTTGGCTTTAGTTCTAAAACACGCAAAGCAACAGACCTTGACTCATCCAAGATCCAAAACATGGCAGCTCTGGAAAGAAGTTTACAGTGGTACAATATGGATTGGCATAGATGTGCATTTGCCAATGGCAACTACCATAAGAGGATGATTGGGGAATTATGAAAACTGTTATTGAACTGACAGAAATGGAACAGTCAAAACCATTTATTGGGACTGAATACCATGAATCAATTAATAAAAATTCAACTCACCTTATTGGCTTTTGTTTTGATGGCACCACTTCGTTTCGTCCAGGGGCAAGATTTGGACCCGATGCAATCCGCGACGCTTCGTTTGGACTTGAAACCTACTCACCATATTTAGATAAAGACATTGAAGATTACACAATTGTAGATTGTGGAAATCTACCTATTTATCCAAGCAATTGGCGTCTAACCAATGACTACTTTCACGGAGTAACAAAAGATTTAAAACTCAAAGAAGACAATATAAAATTACTGGTTTTGGGCGGAGAGCACTCTATATCATATGGTCCAATTAGACTTTGCCTAGACAATTATGACGACCTGGTTCTTTTGCACCTTGATGCTCACGCAGATCTAAGAGATGGTTACTTGGAAGAAAAGTTCTCCCATGCTTCAATCATAAGACGTATGTATGATCATATGGATAGTAAAAATGAATTAATCCAGTACGGGATTCGCTCTGGAACAAAACAAGAATTTGAGTTCATGAAGGAAAAGAACACCTTGGAAACATCCATTGATTCACTTTGCAAAAGACTTGAGAACATTGATGCAAAAAGACCTGTATATATGACACTTGACCTGGACTTTTTTGACCCGGCATTTTTCCCAGGGACTGGAACTCCAGAGGCCGGTGGCGAGAACTTTCACAGCTTTGTAAAAATAATGAAGATTCTGAATAGAAAAAACCTTATAGGCGCGGATATAGTGGAACTTGCACCGATGCTGGACTCAACCGGCAATTCAAGTGCATTTGCTTCTAAGGTTGTAAGAGAAACATTACTTGCCATGCAGGGAGGATACTAGTGAAAATTCTTTTAACTTTGTTTATGTTTAGTGTTGCCGCTTTTGCCCAGACTTCGCCATCCATTTGGGGCCAGATTGTTAAGACTAAAAAAGAAACTTACGGGCATGAATACTTTGTTTACTTCAAAGAAGATGGAAAAGACTTTGCCTACCCTCTATCATCTGAATCAAAAGTTGGAACAAAGAGGCTTGAAAGCATGGTCGGAAAGTACGCCAAAATTTACGGAAAAGCTGAGTTTGAAAAAGCAAAGGCTGGGGAGAGCCAATTCATAATGGCCTTCCAGGTGAATAAGATTGATCCGCTTTCTCTTAAAGATCTTAATGAGAATATGACAGTATACGACGATCGACTTTCTGCCGTTAGATACATTCCTAAAAGTGGGAAGTACAAAAGTGAGTCTTACACAGAAACAATTGATGATGAAAAGGCAAACACAGCAATTCTTGTTGGTGGCGCAGCTTTGGCCGTAGAGGTATTGGCAAATATACTCGCCGGCTCTAATTAATCTATCGTTTTTCTTCTGAGGCCAAACTTCTTTTGGCCTCAAAGTACTCCTTAGGCATTCTTCTTTCCAATAAATATCTAATAGAACTCTTTTTAGATAGATAGTCTAAAGCAAGCTTTCCTTTTCCATTTTTGACGTCTACGGATGCTCCGTACTCCAATAACAGGGCGACATTTGCATTGCATCCCCCTCTAGTCGCATGAATCAGTGCCGTATCGCCTCCCTCAGATCGAACATCGGGATCTGCTCCTTTATGAAGTAAATAATCCACCATTTTTGATCTACAGTTTCCGGCAGCAACCATCAGCGGCGTTTTACCTTGGGTCGTTTTTAAGTTAAGAGCATCTGTTTGAATAGAGAGCACTCTCTCCATCATATTTAGGTTATTTGAAAGTGCCGAAAGGTGTGCAAGCCCATAACCAAATAGCTTCTTATTTGAGACAACCGAGTTAAGGTTGACGCTCTTCCCCAGCTCAAAGATCAAGTTGAAGGCCTCTACGTTACCTTCTTGAGCGGCTACCAACAATGGCGTGTAACCATTTACGACTTTTACCTTTCCACTTTCTACAAACTTCTTTAAAGAGTCCAGGTCATTAGAAACAATCGAATTAAAAACGTCGTTATTGCCATACGAAGAACCGAAGCCGATTCCATTTAAATACATAAACAAGGCCGGAGCTGCTAGAACGGACAGCTTCCATCCCATTTTAAAAACATCTCTCTTTGGCACAAAGTATGATAGAGACTCATCTTTTAGCAGCTTTAGACTTTGGAAAAACTTAAAACCAATTGCTAAAAATCCAAGCACAACTAATATTAGTCCTGCAAGCACTTCATTTATATTGGATACAAAGACTACTCCGCCGATGATTCCCACAACACCAAGGTAAAATACAAAATCCAACTTCTTGCGGATAAAAACTAGACGATTTACAAAGCTTGCCCTGGTATTTTCTATCCTTGGTTCTTCAACATCACTATCAAATAAAAATAAAGACGCCATCACCGACGCCTGAACTAAAAGAACAAGTGCCGCCAGCGGATTTACTTTAAACTCTGCCAAAATTACACCTGTAAAACCAAGGCAGATGAAAGGAAAAAAGAATACGATATCAGAGCATGCCTTTATAAGTAACATCTCAGCTTTGGGCATAGGCAAAGATACAAGGTATTTAAGATTGAATTTCTTTTTATTGGAAAAGAACGCATAAAGTAGAGCATAGAAAGCAATCGACAAAAAGTTCATTCCTGTCATTGCTTCACTGCCAATCGACTGGAGGTAGAGGTACAAACAAAATACCAAAATTGTAAGCCCATAAGAGAAACTGAGCTCCACTTTGTTATATAAAAGATTTGATTTCAAAAAATGCCAATAACACTTCATGCCGCTTCTTCCAAATTAAACAAATGTCGAATTTCATCAACCTTATGTACTGTGGTCTTCCTTCTATCGATGAACAATACTCTATCAACAATTCCATTTAGATCTTCTGCAATGTTAGTGGCCATAACCACAGAACACTCCTGGGTTTTCTTCACCGTTTTTAAGAGGTCGAAAAACTTCTTTCTTGACTCAGGATCCAATACCGCAGTGACTTCATCCATCAGAATTAGACTAGGCCTGCAAGAGAAAGCGGCCACAATTTGTGCTTTGACTTTCTGGCCAGTCGAGAGTGACCCAAACTTACTCTTTGGATCAATCTCAAAGTAGTCTAAAAGCTGGCCTTCCAAACTCTTGTCATATAAAGGATAGAAAAAAGATGTAAACTCTAAATAGTTAGAAACACTATGACTCTGTTGAATTTTTATGTCGTGGGACAATACAAATATCTGATTCTTATTTCTTCTGTGAGCGGAAATAGGTTCTTCTCCAAGAACTTTTAAACTCCCCCCAGAAATAGGCCGATACCCAGTCAAAAGGTCCATTAGAGTAGTTTTTCCGGCTCCGTTGCGACCTAAGATGCCTAAATACTCACCTGGCCTAACTTGTAGATTCAGCCCCTCGTAAACGCTTTGTCCGTTGGGCACTTTATAAACCACATTTGTTGCTTCGATAATCATGTCAACCTCGCCTACTTATCGGCGAGTACCTGACTTTTCTTAAAAGGTATTATTGGTAACTATAAGGAGATTCTTTTTTCTTTCTAAAGGGCTCTACAAGGGTATATATACCCAATACACCCACTCCATACAAGGCCACCATAGGCACCCATAAGGCCATCATCGTAATAACATCAGGAGGGGTCATTATTGCACTCAACACAGCAAATCCAGCTACAACATACCTGTGAGCAGGAGCAAGGTTGTCTTTATTCACTAGGCCCATAAAACCAAGTATTAGCATGACATTAGGTAGTTGAAATAAAACTCCGAGAAAAACTAACACTTTACTCGCCAGAACAATATAGTCCTTCAGATTTAGTGTTGCCTCTATGTTTTGAACGCCAAAACCCAAAATTGTGTCAAAGGTATAGGGAAATACAATAAAGTAGCCAAAGCATATTCCTGCCCAGAAGAGCAAAAACCCCACAAAAACAAATGGCAAAATAATTTTAACCTCTTTGTCATATAGCCCAGGTCTTATAAAGAGCCAAAGTTCTCTAAACCACAGGGGGGATGAAAATATAATTGATGCCCAAAAGGCCAATTGAAACTGAGTGAGAACCTTATCTAACAAACCAATAAAGACAACCTTGCCCTCGCTTCCAAGAGCATCTCTTAGAGGCTCCAAAAGAAGTGTCTGAATTAACTCCCCTTGGGAGTAGCAAACTCCAAAGGCCAGAATCAGAATAACTGCGATTCTAATCAGCCTAACCCTAAGTTCTGTTAAATGGTCTGTAAGTGACATCTCTTTCATAACAACAGGTATATAACCTTTATTTTACACTTTTAAAAGGAGGAAGCATTGCCCAATAGTCAAAAAGAGAGTGCTTTGCTAGCATTTAACTATGTATAAATTAATTATTCCTTTATTTTTTGCTCTCCTATCTATTAATGCTCAGTCTAAGCCAAAGAAGTTTATGCTTTGCCTTGGGCAGGAAGAAGCAAGCTTTCATAAAAACAAAGTAGGTGGATACGTTTATAAACTAAACCAAGACATTATAAGTGCCCTTGTCCAGCTAAGAAGCTCCATTGAGATGGACAAAAAGTTTACTGAGTCAGTGTGCTCAGCGCGCCACCCCTCCTTAAAAGTTTTGGAGTATCTCATGATTGGCGAAGAGGTTTTCAAGTCAAACTATTCTAAGATGAGATCTCCACGCAAGTTTGCGATAGATCAATCAAACTTGGATGAGCTTAGAGAGCATAGTGCCACTTTATTCATAAAATTCGTAACACATATTCAGTCATCTCTACCAAAAGCAAATTGTATTCAGAAAGAGATTCCGGAACTTGTCCCATTCTTTGAGCAAATGCAGTACATTCTTCAGGATGTCGGTATTAAAAGAGTAATGGATAGTATCAAAGAACCAAAGAAAGTTTTTAAGAAGCTTCAGAAACTTAACCCTAAACAAATTAAATGCTAAAATTGAGAACCTCTAAAGTATTCTGATTTAAATCCGATAAAATTTCTAGATAACTTCCTAGGAGCGATTAATGACGTTCGAAAAAATCTGTTTCACCACTATTTTTTTCTGCAGCTTGTGTTCAACCGCTTATGCAGAAAAGGTCAAGACCATTATAGATAAAACTCCTGTAACTGAGATATCAGAAATGACCATGGAAATCCCACTTCCAATTAGTACCTCCTTCAAGGGGGGGTTGTGGATATCAAAAGGCAAAATTATAGACTGGCCAGTTAATCCTTACTGCCGAGTTCTTGCATTAGACAAAGGTGTCATTGAAGAAGGAAAGGTCCCTGCTAAAAAATACAGATTGAAGCTTTCAAGTTCTTTTGGTGGAAGAAGTTGGGACAAAAACAAATTTTGGAATTCTTTAAAATCATTTTTCTATGATCGCGACTACGCTTCGATTGGA
Organism: uncultured Bacteriovoracaceae bacterium; assembly: GCA_950070535.1. Classification (GTDB taxonomy): domain Bacteria; phylum Bdellovibrionota; class Bacteriovoracia; order Bacteriovoracales; family Bacteriovoracaceae; genus UBA845. The sequence goes on from CATMLK010000030.1 coordinate 27,976, forward strand.
CTTGTGGAATTCGACTCAATAGATGGTGACCTTGCTGTCACTTGTGAAAGCGGGGTTCTAGATAGACACCTAACTGTTGGGGATCTTCGAGAAATTTTTGGTCCTAAGGCCAGGTTTCATTCAGGAGAACTAAATCAACTGGATGTTGGAGCTAGAGATTGGGTTTATGATGGTAGAGCGGGAAGAGCAGCAGTGCATATTTATCAAGGGGAAAGAGAGTCGAAACCACAAGAAGAGGCTTCATCGACAACACCTGAGAAGTTAAACTCTACGAAAGCTGTGGGGTGGTAGATTGTTGCTGCCTAATAAAAAACAGAGAGCTTAATTCCCTCCAGGAGTTTAGGGCCTAAATAGTTTTCCAAGGTTTCTTGAATTTGTTTCCTATTAAGACCCTCAGGGCGATTATTCACTTTTATTTTGACTGTATCGCCTTTAACACTCGCGACCTCTAATGTTGTTTGAGCGTATTCCGCAGGGCTAAACATAGCGAAGTCTTCTAGACCTTCAGTTATGTCTTTTTTAATTTTCTCAACTCTTTGCTTTTCTTCAGGAAACTCGAGATCATCAAATATCTGTCTCACATCATTTGAGCATGAAGAACAAATCAATGAGGCATTAGTTTTGAGGATGGCCTTTTTGAAGTCTCCCCTCGCTTCAATAAATGAGTTTTTAATAGAATTTTTATCTAAGAACTTGCACCGACATACCAATTCAGAAATATCAACCTGCTCAGTATCCTGTTTGGAAACGTCACTTCCCTGGTAGTTTTTTATCAATTCTTTTACTGAATAAAGAAGCCAATCCAAAGCCAGAGTGGGTTCTGCCGGTAGATCACGAGACCCAAGCTTCAAAACTTGGGTAATTTTTTTATCCACAATAGCCTGCAAAGGGTGATCCAGCCCTTCATAGGAAGAATCCTTTGCACTATACTTGATTTGATAAAGTGTTTCTGATGAGTCAATGAAGACTTCCAGGCTAAAGCTGTCAGTCTCCACCGATGGGCGCATTTCCATATGTCTAATCTAGCGCTGGCTCTTGGCGGCCGTCTGGATCAAGAGTTAAGATCTCATGCCCATCTTCAGTAATTAAAATTGTATGCTCAAATTGGGCCGATGCTTTCCCGTCTTTTGTTATAACAGTCCATTCATCATCCAAAAGTTTGCAATGTCTTTTGCCCAAGTTAATCATTGGCTCGATTGTAAAAGTCATTCCAGGTTTAAGCTCTACTCCGGTGCCCTTTTTTCCATAATGAAGAACTTGGGGATCCTCATGGAACTCTCTTCCAATGCCATGCCCACAGTATTCATGAACTACACTATAACCATTATCATGGGCGATCTCTTCAATAATTGCCCCAACATCACCAAGCCTTGCGCCAGGTTTACAAACTCCGATCCCTGCCATCATGCACTCGTAAGTTGTGCGAACCAGTTTCTTTTTCTCTTCACTTACATTGCCAATATAGAAGGTTCTATTTGTATCGCCATGAAACTTTTTATAATAGGTAGTGACATCAATATTTAGAAGGTCCCCGTCTTTTAAAACATCTTTTTCACTTGGAATACCATGACAGATAACTTCATTTAAGGAGGTACACACCGACTTTGGAAACCCGTGGTAATTTAGGGGCGACGGATAAGCTCCGGCCTCGGTTATAAAGTCATGACATAGTTGGTTAACCTCTTCGGTAGTCATCCCAATTTTTAGTTTTTTTTCTATAAAATTCAGAGTCTTTGCTGCCAATTGACACGACTCTTTCATAATTTCTATTTCTCTTGAGGATTTAATTGAAATCATCTTTTCTCCTGTAAATTTATGGGCATCCTACACGTTTTATCTTGTTTTATCCAGTGCTGCCACCAATTGACTTGCCGTCCCATAAGCTTTGGGAATCTTATACTGGTCTCAACCGTATTTTTAAACTAAAATTTGACCATGAAAATTCAAATATACCGAACAAATTCATCAAGTTATCAAGATAGCAACTTCTTTAAAATGGAAAAAGAACAGCTTGAATCTATTGACGGAGTCAAGTATCTGAACAGTTTGACTGAGGCACAAGACCAGTCCCCGTTTATTCTAATTAGCAACACCCATACTGAACCCACAGAGCTGCCATTAACTCTTTTGGATAAAACGGTGCTAATGATCCACCCAAATAGCGGCCACGACAACTTTCCAAAAAACTTTGTGGAACAGGTGGGCTTTCCAATAGTTGTAGGTAATCCAATTAGATCTCATGCAGTGGCGGAATATACTCTAAGTTCAATATTTCATAAATTCACTCCGATTAAAAATCACTCACACTGGTCTAGTGATAGAAAGTGGAATAGAGGTCTTTTAAGAGATCAAAAAGTTTTAATTATTGGTCATGGAGAAATAGGAAAGATTCTTTTTAACAGTCTCTCCCCTCTTTGTTCAGATGTTGAGGCCTATGATCCATTTATAAAAGATAAGAATGTTCACAACGAACTAACAGATGAGATTATTGATGGTAAAACCATAGTTCTAGTCGCAGCTTCTCTAACAAACTCTAGCCGCTCATTAATTGATAAAACCTTTTTGAAGAAGATCTCGAGCAATGCACTTATAATAAATGCCGCTCGTGGAGAAATTGTAAATGAAGAAGACTTAATTGATTGGCTAAGAAAAAATGAAAAAGCTTGTGCCTATCTAGATGTCTTCAAAGAAGAACCCTTCTCTCCAGGCTTTTTAATTGACATGGGTAATGTAAATAAAACCTCCCATATTGCAGGTGTTTACGACTATTTAAATGAGGATATTGTTAAATTTGAAAAGAAGATTATTGAGGACTTCATGAATAGCCACTCAAATGGAGAGCTGGAGACATTTTTGAATAAGAATAAAAGTATTATTTTATCAGGAAACTCCATTAACTATTTATAGGAAAATAAAATGTCAGATATGTTAAGCAAGGCCAAAGAATATTTATGTCCCCCTGGTAATGGTGTCTACACTGTTCACACAGCAAAGGTTTTAAAGGACAAATACCATGAATCACTCTATAACACTTCCGACGCCTCAGAGGTAAAAGCAAAGTGGAAAGAGAGCTTTTCAAAACTTTCTTCTTCTAATGGGCCTGCTCTTCTTGGAATAACCTCTGATATTGGTGGCGGAATTCAGCGTGGAGCAAACTGGGGCCCCCTATTTATAAGAAGCGAACTTAAACTAGACGGTGTTTTTGACCTAGGTGACACTAAAACAATTCCCCACTTTCTTCACGATAAATATTTAAACGAGCAAACTTTAAAGCAATGCCAGAAAGAGCTTTATAACGGAAAAGACCTTCCAGTTAGTGCCTTAAGTATAGCTGAAGACTTTGCTTACGACTTTTTTAAAGAGTTCCCCGACAGGGCCTTGATTAGTCTTGGAGGGGATCACTCTGTTAGCTACCCTCTCGTAAAATCCTGGCTTAAGGCCAAAAAAGAACAGAATAAAAAAGTGGCAATAATCCATTTCGATGCCCACACGGACCTCATGGACAAAAGACTTGGTGTTGACATCTGTTTTGCATCTTGGGCCTTTCACATGATTGAACATTTAGATGCACCATCAGATCTACTACAATACGGAATAAGGTCTTCCGGAAGGCCAAAAGAATTTTGGACTGAAAAACTTGGTATTCAACAGTACTGGGCCAATGAGTTTAAGTCTAAAGGACTTAAGACAGTTATTGATGAAACAATTAGCTACCTTAAAGAAAGAAGTATAGATGAGGTGTATGTAAGCTTCGACATTGACTTTCTTGATGCAGCGTATGCTTCGAGTACAGGAACTCCAGAATCTGGCGGTTTGGCACCCCATGAAGGAATTGCGCTAATTGAAGCGATTGGTGAAGAATTTAAAATTACAGGAGCGGATCTTGTGGAGGTTGCCCCATTTGTTTCAAGTTACATGAAGGACCCTAAATCCCTTGAACCTCACACAACTTTGCAAAGTGCGAAGTCTATTGTTACAAAATTCATAGAGATAGCACAAAAACAATGCCGGTAAAGTTTCCTGACGTAGACCTTGCAAGTGAGGATGGACTCCTTGCCGTCGGCGGTTCATTAGAGCCGGAAGTTCTAAGAGAGGCCTATACTCATGGTGTCTTTCCATGGCCTGTGAGCAAGGAGTTTCCTTTAACATGGTTTGCTCCAGATCCCAGAGGTGTCATAAAGCTCGACAACTTTCATACTCCCAGATCGCTAGCTAAGTTTTTGAAGAAGAATCCATTTGAAATGAGCTTTAACAAAGATTTTGACCAAGTAATTACAAGCTGTGCAGAACAAAAAAGAAAACACGAAGCAGGCACTTGGATTAATTCCGAAATCATTAATGGTTACAAAAAACTATTTAAACAAGGTAGTGCATACAGTGTTGAGGCCCATAAAGATGGAGAACTGGTCGGCGGTTTATATGGTGTATGTATAGGTGAAATAATATCCGGAGAATCCATGTTTCACTCAAAAACAAATGCTTCCAAGGCATGTCTTGTTCACTTGGTCTCCACTTTAAAAAAGGCGGGACTTTCCTTTTTAGACACCCAAATGGTTACCCCTGTTGTCGAATCCCTTGGAGGAGAAGAAATCTCAAGGCAAGAATTTATGATGATGTTGGAGCGGCTTGACATTGACCGCTCCAGAAATGATATTTTCGGTTCTTAGTAAGAAAGATTCAGCTTGTAATTTGCATAAAGCGTTCTTTTAGCTTCACCAATAAGAGCCTTCACGTCTTTGGTGACTTCAACTTTTTTACCTTCAATATAATCTTTAATCATTGTGAAAAGCTCATCCGCATTAGTGTTTAGTTCTTCAGCGAGTTCTTCAAGCCTTTTTCTAAATCGATAGTCTTTCTCCATTAGGGCCGTGAGCTTTACACTTAGGTCTTTTTTAAGCGTCTTAGGTGTATAGGCGTTTTTAATTTTGGCCAAACCAGAATAATTCATTAATTTGATATAAAAGTATCCCCAGTCAAACTCAAACCATCTATGTCGAAATGAGCATGATTTTGGATGCGCATGATGGTTGTTATGATCAAGCTCCCCACATATTAAAAAGTTTAATGGGAAAAGAAACCCTAAATTTCGACTATTGTCTTTATAGTTATGATTCTTGTACCCAAACCAATGTGCAAAACCATTGACTCCACCCACTGCAAAAATGGGAGAGATAGAAAAATTTATAAGAGATGCGATGCTGCCATAGAATGGCCCAAATAAAACCAAATTTAAAAAAGTTGTAATAACAAGCCCCAATAAGGTGTGGTCGGCAATAAATTGTTCAAGCTTATTTCTTTTAAGCGTCTTCCTTATTTTTAAAATTGCCGGGCTATTTTTTGCTTTGGTGTAGTCAAAGACCCCCAAAAATAAAATATGCAAAAGACCCTTTTGAACAGGGCTATGTGGATCCTTTGGTTGGTCCGAGTGAGCATGATGATAGATATGTACAGAAACCCAATCCAACTTAGACATCCCCCCTACAAGCCAAAGATTTAACTGCATGAGAGTATCAATGAATTTATTTACAACCACACCTTTATGGGTGTGATAGCGATGAAAAGAAATGCTCATCGATGTAATAGTAATGTGAGTCATCGCGATAGCGTAAAGCGCGAATTTTATAACAGAGTTGCCTTCCCAAATTGTTCCTAATATTCCATTTGAACCTAAGGCATAATCAATAAGGTAAATAACTCCAAGATATACTCCAGCAAGAACTGCCGAGGTTTTTAAAATGCTTTTGATCATAGATGCTTCTCCCCTTCGAGGACATGGTATACTATTGTAGAAGCACCTACAACACTTCGTTTACCAGATCTCCAATTTACGGGATTTTAGAGTTTTTCAAACTATGGTTAAAGCGTTTACAGGACAGACTTGCTCACATAATGAGCATTGTACGCACAGGGATTGATCCACTTCAAAAAGGGCTGGTGCTGGACCTGTTGTAAGACTAGTTGGCATTTTTATTTTGGAATCAACTTCAAGCCTAATCGCCTTTGTCGGGCATATTTGTACACATAGTCCACATGAAACGCACTCTGGCGCCCCGTCTTGATTCTTCTTCAGGACTGGAAAGTGTTCTGAAAAGCTCTCCCTTTTGTCTGCGGAACTTTTTATTCTAAGCACGTTAATGATTCGGGCAGAAGCAGAAAGCAATATCAGCTTTATCGCCTTTAAAATACTGTGTTCGCGGTAGAGTTTTAAGGGAAGAATCATAACTATTTTTCCAAAGCAGTATGGTTGATATGTAAAGATCTTAACAGAAGACCAAGGCTTTCATAAGTCACGCCAGGAGATGCCTCTTCCAAGCATAAAATTTTGCTCAAGTAATCTGTTCCAATTTTGAGGTCATGCACTTTCCCCTCGATAAGAGTAAAGAATATCTGAATACATCCAGATGCTGCCTCCATCGAATTGTAATATTCACCATCCTTAAGCTTTATCTTATTTCTAACAGCATCCTCATATTCCCTTTCCTCTCCTTCAACACTGTGTCCGAAGTGGGAGAAATGAGGAACTGACTTTGAAACAATCTCGTCAGTGGGTAAGTTATCAAGGAGCTGAGTAATAATAAGAATTGATTGGGTGACCTCTTCGCACCGAACTAGAAATCTATCGTACAGCGTTCCATTAAGTCCTACAGGCGTTCTAAACTCGACCTCGTCATATAGGTAGATAGGTCTTCTTTTTCTTAGGTCAAAATTTATACCAGAGGCCCTCAAAGCAGGACCTTGTATAGACCAATCGATTAGTACTTTGGAGCTTAACGGTGCAACTTCGTCCAACTGCCTCCAAAATGAGCTCTTTGAAATCTTATCAACATAGTTCTTGAGCTGATCCCCGATCTTGGAAAGCTCCTGAATGCAATTAGAAACCCAGTTTACGGGAGGTCTTTTATGCACGCCCCCAAGAGTTAAGATGCCAATGTTGTACATATTGCCTGAGTAATCCCTAAGCAGTTCCTCTACTCTCAAGCTCCACTTTAAGACTGTCAGCTTAAAAGATTTTGCCTGTGCCTCCAAAGCTATACTCGATAAAAACTCAAGATGTTCAAGAATTCTAGCAAATTCTAAGAATATCATTCTTATGGCCTGGGCTTTATCAGGCAGCAATACTTTATTCTTATTCTCTATTGCCTGATAAAAAAGTGAGCTCCAAACAAACCCTTGGTAGCCATCATACTTAAGTAAAGCGTTGGCCACAGTTTCAAAGTCTTCTCCATCAAGTTGCTTTTCGATATATCTATTGTAACTGCCAGAATGAACTTGGCAGAACCGAACGGTATCATCTGTAGTTACAACACCTGCTTTAATCTCCCCTCCTACACTAAGGGGAGAGGCGAGTTGAAGCACCTCCCTTACAGAGGGATCTACAAAATTTGCCTCTACAGATTTTCTCAGAGGGGGAAGTTTATTGCTTCTCGATAAATAATCCGTTTTATTGGAGTCTAAGAAGCACATTTGTTCCAAGTGTTTCGCGTTTTTAAATATAGAAGAAAGAGTTGGACGAATCTCGTTTTCTAGTGTGACACTAATTCCCAATGAAATCGCTGACTCGATATTCTCAAACCAATACCAGACTTTCTCCTCGCCTGGCACACCGGACTTAGTTACAAGTTTTAGAAAAACAAATCCAAGGTGGTTTTTAATATAGACAGCTATTGACTCAAGCCTATCTGCACCAGCGTCCAATATAATTAACTCATCATCTTTATGTAAAACTTGAGAGTTAAATTCCTCAATTAGTCTTTCCATATCAAGCATTAGAGATCCTTTGAATTGCAGCACCGATATCTTCCACAGTGACAAAGTCTTTGATTATTGAAAAGTCTGCATTTAGCGCTTTAGAAGTCTCCGCCGCCAACTGCCTCTCTTTCTCAGAAAAGGTAGAACATGCATAAATGAGCTGGCACCCATTGTTATCTTTCAAGATCTTATTGGCCTTTTCAAGCAACTGTCCCCTGCCTGGACCCATGACAATTAAGAGGTTTGGTCTCCATGTGTTTTCAATATACGTCAAAGGATCAATGGTTGATATTTCTTCGTTTCCCAAAAGATAGACTTGAAGACGATAAGCAAAATGTTCATCTCCTATGACCATTGGCCTAAATACATCCTGAGTCTTACTTCGTTTAATTTTCTTTGGTTCTGCCATGCTACTTGTTTCCAACCTGGTCCCAACGAATATCTTTAGGAAACGTTGGCAATTTATGTTTAAAAAACTCGCCCTTCTCGTCTTTTGAACAGCTTAGAATTTTGTTGTCATGTTCAAGCCATGAGTAAATCTTAGAATGGGTCCCAAAGGCCCTGTTATCATAGTCAACATATCTGTATGAGTCCTTGGATCTTTCTTTAAGAGTGTTCAAGAAGTGCGGCAGTGTTTTCATTGCTCTATTAAAAGATGCTTCTCCGCAACTTCTAAACTGTTCATCTAATGGAACAACCTGCTCCTTTTTAGAGATATAAGGATTTGAGGCCCAACCACCTCTTTTGCAATCATAAAAATAACCTAGTTCATGGAGTTTATGGTATCCGGTTAGAAAGCTAAAGAACCAGTGTCTATCAGGATTAGCATTCACACTACTTGGGAGAATGTACTTTGAACAAGTTTTATACCTTTCATGGTAGCGTTTAAAGTTTTTGTAGAACCTTTTATGGAAGCCTGATGTTTTATTTTTTTCTTCGCCTTCAACAAAGATAATATTTTTATCTTTTAGTTCCTTCTTTTCTTTAGCCTTGCCATTTCTTTGGGCAAGGCCAATGCTAAAGTCCTTCCAAAGATAGTCGTACATTTTATAACAACCAATTCTCATTTGCTTTAATTTTAGGTTGGTAAAAAAGTGGGAATAATCTTTTAAGAACCTAAATGCTTGAGAAGCGTCAACAACGGCCCCCATCCTCACTGCAGGGTAAAACTTCTCTACAATGAGGTTGTGGCCTTGTCCATTCTCGATGAATGCTCGTATCTTAGGCCAATCGACCAGTTTTTTTAGGTCTTCAACGTTTTTTACACTTTGATATGTTTTGTTTTCTTTTTGAACGCCAATCAAGACTAGCCTAGACAACCAAGAACCTTTAGTTACACATGCTCCATGTGGGCAAGTCTGCTCAACATATGCGCCAACAACCCTTGCATCAAAAAAGTTACGTTTAAAGTATTTACGATAATAACCGCCCTGACCAAAAACAATGATTTTTTGAGGAGTATTTAGTTGATCTAAAACCCTAGGAACCACCCCCATGGTAAATGGAGGACGATTTATTTCCCCTTCATATCTATTCCATGCGTCTGACTGAACACAATATTTTCTCTTTAGGTATAGTTGACCCGAGGCCAAATCCAGGCCTTGTTCTGTTGGGTGTCCCTCAGGAGTTAATGCTATGAAGTTTAATGTTTTCTCTTTAGGATTCACTCGAGCAAAAGTATCAAAGAAAAGATGCGGTATAGGAGCACCTTTTGAGTCTTTTAAACTAAATCTATCTACGGTTTCAAACCACCTGGCCGGGATAGAACTTACTAAAGATTCAGCATAATCCTTGGATCCATAAGCACTTACTTCACTTTCATCAACATCATTGGTAGAGCAAGAATTCAGACTGTAAAAACAAATTGCCAGAAATCCTGCTTTGAAAATATTTAATTTATGCATTTGTATTGACGATTCCTTTCATTTATTTAACTATTAATTGCTCACCAAAACGCTCGGGTGGTGGAATTGGTAGACACCCAGGATTTAAAATCCTGTGGGCTTATGGCCCGTACGAGTTCAAGTCTCGTCCCGAGCACCACTTTTTCCAACAATATAATGATACTCTTTCAATCCACTAGTCGCAATAGTCTATTGAAATCATTGATGTTGCATATGGCCTTTTATGGATTACAAAAGCCCTTATACAATGTATATTTATTCGTATGGAAAAAATCACAGCTATTATACCTTGTTATAACGAAGAGCGTAATATCGCAGACGCTATCAAATCATGTGAGTTTGCAGATGAAATCATCTGTGTAGACTCCTTCAGTACTGATAAGACCGTTGAAATAATAAAAAGCTTCCCAAACGTAAAATTGCTTGAGCACGAATATGTTCACAGTGCAGCACAGAAGAACTGGACCATTCCACAAGCTCAACATGATTGGATATTTTTATTAGATGCCGATGAGCGAACTCTTCCTGAAACAGTGAAAGAGATCAAAGATACAGTGGCCTCAAATCCAAAAGAAGTTGCCTTCTGGATAGGAAGAACCAACTACTTTATGGACCAAGAACTTAAGCATGTTTGGAAGGGTGATGCAGTCATTCGACTTTTTAGAAAAAGTAAATGCAAGTATCAAGACAAACATGTTCATGCTGAGATTGAGGCAGAAGGACCCATTGGTAGGCTTAAGAACAAGCTCATCCACGATACATATAAAGGTAAAGGCCTAATCTCTCACCTTAGAAAGGGAGAGAGATACACAACCTGGGCGGCCCTGGACAGAGTTAATAAAATAAAGAAAGTTTCTTCTTATCACCTTTTAGTTAAGCCTTTCTTTGCCTTCTTAAAGCGATATGTACTACAAAAAGGTTTTCTAGACGGAAAGGCCGGCTTTGTTATTTCTTGCTTTGGTGCTTGGAATGTATTTATTCGAAATGTAAAAGTTATGAGAATGCACGCGGGAGAAGAGTTTCCTGAGCAAAATCTAAAGAAATGAAACGCGTTCTAATCATACAGACTGCTTTTATTGGTGATGTAATACTTGCATCTTCAATGGTTGAGGCAGTGCAGAAACACCGTCCAGACTGGAAAATTGATATTTTAGTTAGGAAAGGTAATGAGTCTCTTTTATCTAATAATCCTCATATAAACGAAGTCCTTATATGGGACAAATCGAAAAAAGTTAGAAGCCTCTTTAAAAACATAAGAAAAATTAGATCGAATAAATATTATGCCGTTTTTAACGTCCAGCGGTTTTTAAATAGTGGCATAGCCACAGCACTATCGACGGCCACTTACAAAATAGGTTTTAAGCAAAACCCTGCATCCTTTTTATTCACTCATAAAATTGATCACAAAATCCCGCATAAAATAGAATCGGGACACTTTCACGAAGTTCAAAGAAACGCACAGCTCTTAACGCCTGTGATAGAAGAGCTTGCACCAAACGAGATTGTAAGACCTAAGCTCTATTTTAATGAAGTAATCAACACAAAAATCAGACAGATCACACTCGAAAAAGGTCCATATATAGTTTTGGCCCCTACAAGTGTCTGGTTCACCAAGCAGTGGTCTTTTGAAAGATGGACGGAATTATCCCAGATTCTCTCCAAGAAATATCAACTCTTCTTTATCGGTGCACCTTCAGACAAGAATAGTATCGACAGTATCATTAATGGAATCTCCAACTGTCATAACTTAGCAGGCAAGTTGTCACTTTTAGAGTCTGCAAGATTAATGATGGATGCTCATAGAGTATTCGTAAACGACTCAGCTCCACTACACCTGGCATCAAGTGTTAATGCCAAAACAACATCAATCTTCTGCTCAACGGTTCCTGAGTTTGGCTACACCCCTCTCAGTGAAGAGGCCAAAGTCATCTCCAGCATTCCAAGGCTAGATTGCCAACCCTGCGGGCTTCATGGGAAAAAGGCATGCCCTCTAGGGCACTTTAAATGCTCTCTAAATATTTCAGCTGCAAGAGTGGCCAATACCACCAAAGACAACACTCCACCACTATACCACATTATAGATAAGGCCTCGTTTGATAAGGCACAATCCGAGGGGTCCTATCAACCCAAATCTCTTGAGGAAGAAGGCTTTATACACCTTTCTTTTGGCGAACAGGTCGAGGAAACTGGAAAACTATTTTATCAAGGTGTAGAAGACCTGCTTTTAATCGAAGTTGAGGCATCCTCTGAGTGGGATGTGCGCATTGAAGATGGATTCCCTCACCTCTATTCAGAGCTTCCTATGGATGCGGTTATAAGCGTAAGAGAGATTAGTTTCTAGGATATAGTAAAAAAAAAGCCCTCCAAAAGGAGGGCCTAACCAAAACTTGTAGGATAACTAATCTGAGATCGATTCTAGTAAATCTGATAGTTACAGATTCAGTTCAAAACCTCCAACTAGCTCCCATATATTTAAAAATTGTTCATTTCGGAGGATTTTATTACCTAAGGATTCTTAAAAAATAAAGTCTTTTTTTTGATATTTTTAAAAAATTGTAGAAATTACTGGCTTATACAATAGATCGGCCGAACTGAGTCACAAGTCTGATCCACCCCTAGTTCTATATATCTATCGTCCGAAAATGCTGAGTCCCCTACTGTGCCAGACACTCCAGAAGAGTTTGAGGCCCAGGAATTACAATTCGTTGCAATCCCTACAGTACCCTCGGACTGTGTGCCTGACCACACTTGCCCACTGTAATTGTTAAAACTTTCATCCCTATCTATTGGTCTTAGCAGAGTCGAGTCCCAGAGATCCACTCCTAGATCAACAACTTTTTGGCGACTCGTCGCCGATTCAAATATATAAACTGCTCCCAGTAGGCTCAGGCGATCTTTTGCATTAGTTGTAGCGTCGCTCATTATTGCTTTATAAGTTCGACTTAGTCCGGCGGCAATTGCACTGGATTGGCAAAGACTGTCTGCGCCGGCCAGTCCTCCCAAATTTCCATTCTTTTGCTGAGAAGTTACAAATACTCTATGCTCCCCAGTAGAGACCCCATCAACTGGAGAGCCTCCGGCGGGTGATCCGCAGGAGGCCATTATAGATGCTGCAAATATTATGCTTAGTTTTTTTGAGATCTTACCAAGGCCACCAGCCGCGTGCGTCCCTGTAGGCATGATTAATGTCTCGTTGATAAAAAGATGTTCGTTTTTGATTGTATTTCTCCAAGTAATCAAGATTCCATGGTTGCCAGTAATACATTGCGGCTGGAATCAAATAACAATATTCTTTATATTGATTTCTACTATAGGCTGAATATCTTGTTAAGACAGGGCAATGTGCATTATTTTTCATAAAGGCGTCAGTCCAACTATGCATTTCTCTTGGGCTTGAAAAGTACTGCCTATCTAAGACTACGTACTGACTTTGTCCACTTGTGCTTATAAAAGGCGCAACATGGAACCACCATTTATATCGATACTCGTTTATATACTTTCTAGTGAAGAACAAAAACATTTTTCCAGTATTATATCTGTACTTATTGTAGATCTCCCAACTCCAAACATGCGCTCTGTTATAACACTGCGACTTGCTTCGAAGATCGTTTCTCATTGAACGAAAAAGTCCGTTGGCCTGTGCTTGGGAAATTCTGGTGACTGAGAAGTTGTCCATAGGCCTAGAATAAGCATCAGGCTCGACAAACCCAGGCATGTCAACTTGTGGCATAAAGTGCGATGCAAATGGCACCTCATTTTCTAGAACTTTGATGTCCTTTACCGAAGAGCGCTCGTTATTTTCAATCTCCTCTTCGGTCTGGTCGTTAAGAATAAGCTCCACCGGCAAACCTTTTCCAAGTGCTTCGCGTGCCTTGTCTGCAAGCAATTGATCTTGGACAGGTAAACCGTATACAAATCCATTCGAGGCAAAGAGAACATATTCGGTGTCCCCGCTTTCCGGCTCAATGAGATTATAAATATTAGTTTTTACTGTTTCGCTGGCAAACAAGGAAAAACTTAAAAGAAAAGTTAATAGAAATAGTAGTCTTTTCATTTAATACTCCTTTGATAGTTGGTCACAACGATGCAAAAAGAATACCAATCTCTAATCCCCCTATGCAGGGGCCATGCAGAATAAAATTTAATGTTTTTTATGAACTTATTTAGTAAAGAAATTAAAATTGAAGGGTTCCTTATGAAAAGGAACCCTTTAGAGTAAAATTATCTGATAAATAACATATCGTAATAGGTAGGCAATGACCAAAGCTCTTCAGAAACATTTTCTTCAAGGTAGGCAATAGTATCCGCCATTTTTTCAGATAGAGGCATCATCTCTTTGGCAATCTTTTCTGCAGCTTTAACATCTTCATTCTCGCCAATTGAATCAAGCATGGATCCGAGTTTTTCGTTATCAGACCTTAGAGTTTCAACTCTTTCATTTATGTTTTTCAAAATCGTCAAATCAACCTTGGCCTCAACACCAACTTGCTTTTGAATGTTAATAGACTCTGCAAGTTGTTTCTTATACTCGATTGCAGCAGGAAGAATATCTTTGTTAACCATGTTAATGAGAGTGTTAAACTCAATCTGTCTGTGCTTTACATACCTTTCAACTCTAACGTTGTATCTAGTTTCAAGCTCTGCCGGAGTGTAAATTCCAAGTTTTGTTAAAAACTCATTCTTTTTTGGATCGGCAATAACACCAAGAGCGTCTGCAGTTGTTCTCAAGTTTGGAAGACCTCTTTTTGCAGCTTCATCTTCCCACTCTTTTGAATACCCATCTCCATTGAAGACAACTTTGCTTGAGTTGTTGTAAAGGTCTTTGATAATACCGATTAGGATATCATCAATCGCTTTTCCTTCATTTTTTTCCTTTGCAATTCTGTCATTCATATCATTCATAACATCCGCAACTGCAGAGTTTAGAATTGTCATTGGAATGCCCACGTTTGCCGAAGAGCCAACAGCTCTAAACTCAAACTTGTTACCAGTAAAGGCAAACGGAGATGTTCTGTTTCTGTCGGTATTATCTTTTACTAGCCTTGCAAGTTGATCCGCTCTCAGATCAAGGAAGTCCTCACCTTCTTTTGAATATGCCTCACCTTTGCTGTAGGCCTCAAAGATTGCAGTAAGAGTGTCTCCAAGAAAGATTGAGATAATGCTTGGTGGTGCCTCGTTCGCTCCCAATCTATGATCGTTTCCGTGTCCAGCGATTGCAGTTCTTAAATTAGCTCCGTGTCTATTAACAGCTTCACAGATCATTGCCACCACTGCCAAAAATCTATAGTTAGTATGTGGGTTATCTGTAGGCTCAAGGAGGTTCTTCCCTCTTGAGTCTGTCATAGACCAGTTCAAGTGCTTGCCAGAACCATTTATACCGCCAAATGGTTTTTCATGAAGTAAACATACAAAGCCATGTCTTATGGCCACTGACTGCATCGTGGCCATGATAATTTGGTTTTGGTCTGCAGCAACGTTAGCCTTGCTAAAAATTGGTGCTAGCTCAAACTGCCCAGGAGCAACTTCGTTGTGCCTAGTTTTTGCAGGAACCCCAAGTTTGTAAAGTTCAACTTCAACTTCTTGCATGAAGGCCATAACTCTATCAGGAACTGTGCCAAAGTAATGGTCTTCAAGTTGTTGGTTTCTTGAAGTGATCGCTCCAAAAAGAGTTCTTCCACCCATTACCAAATCTGGTCTTTCAAAGAATAGTCCCTTATCTACTAGAAAGTACTCTTGCTCACAACCAGCTGTAACTTCAACAAATTCAACTTCTTCTTTCTTATCGCTTTGATCAACAAGATTACAAAATTTCGTGGCAATGTTTGATAGCTGAGTAATAGATCTAAGAAGTGGTGTTTTGATATCCAGGGCCTCACCGTGGTAAGAGACAAACGCTGTTGGAATACAAAGTGTTTTTCCGTTTTCGTTACTTCTCAAAAAGATTGGAGATGAAAAGTCCCAAGAAGTATAGCCCCTGGCTTCAAAAGTGGACCTGGAACCACCATGTGGGAATGAAGAAGCATCAGGCTCCCCTTGAATCAACTGAGAAGCGCTCAATCTTTCAACTGGTTGTCCATTTTCAATTGAAAAGAATGCATCATGCTTTTCGGCAGTTGAACCTGTTAAAGGTTGAAACCAGTGAGTAAAGTGGGTTGCTCCCTTAGCTGTGGCCCAATTAAGAACAGCATTTGCAAATTTATCCGCCATCTCTTTAGTCAGGTCTTTATTCTTGCTTATAATGTCCTGAATGTCCTTTTTGTCCTGCTTCGTTAGAATATCTGATTTTTGATAATCAAATACGTTCTCCCCAAAGTACTCACTTACTCTTAGAGGGTTTCCGTTAACGTCAGATGGGACTTTAAAGGTCCTAGTTGGAGATTTGTAGTTGTCCAGTTTGGCAGCCGCCCTTACTTTTCTAGTCATTAGTTACTCCTTAGATGTTATTAAGCAAATTATAACAACTTATCGATTTCTGTGGTTATTTTTTTAACATTTGGTAAATTTCTATGGTTTCAAAAGGCCCTTGATGATCTCCTGAATTGCGAATGGCATACTTTTCTTTTTCCAATAAAGTCCTAGTTCTTTTGAGATTAACTCATTGGCCTTATCTTCCACTTCAGAGTTTCTTGATTCTCTTTCGATCAACACATCAAGATTAGATGCACACTTGCCTTCAGTTGAGACATTTTTCTCCAATGGATTAAAGGCAAGGCAGCCATAAGGCTTAACAGCTCGACTGATTGAGCAACCCTGAGTCATCTTCATGAAAAATGGGCACGTGTACTTTCTTCGAAACTCTCTATTTCGTCCAATCATAAAGTCTTTGTTTAAGCGATATTCAAGTATAACCTCTTCAAGGTCTTCAATTAGGTCTTCATTTAGTCTCCCCTCACTTTCAAGCCATGCCAAAAGCTCCAAAGCTTGGACGGGATCAACTTGCATCGAGTTGTATTGATGGGTGCAGCACATTCCAGAGCAGTTAAAACAGTCAAGACCTTTTGAGTTTAATTCGGACATTTGCTCAACAATATTTCTTCTTCTTTCGAGGGCTTCAGGTAGATTTGCCTGTTTCGATATCTTTTCTAAGAAGGCTTTGGGTGATCGGAGTGAGTTGGTATCAAAGTTTTTCATAATAAATTTTAACCTTATATATTGTGAAATTAGCGCACAAGTAGAACGCACTGTATCAAGGAAGAAGTATTATGAAAATTTTAACCACTCTGTAGAGAGTTTTGACACCTGAACCGTAAGCGCCCCAAATGTTGTGCAGATTCTTAAGACTTAGGATTGGGCTATTATTTGGCCGAGATATGGCAAGTTTTC
>CATMLK010000031.1:0-43630 GCA_950070535.1 uncultured Bacteriovoracaceae bacterium
ATCTCACAAAAGGCTGTTTGTTAGGTGTTTGCGTAGATGATACTGTTTTCAAAGGTTCTGAATATAAAAATGGAGCGAAGGTTGTAGCTATTAATTCTCATGAAAGTACAATTACAGTAAGAAGTGTCAATAATAGTAAATTATTTGTTGAAAGAGCACGTGACCTAGATGTTGTAGATGCTTGCGTTGACTATGGAACAGCAGAAAGAAGTATGCATAATTTTCCAAACGACTAACTCCCAATAAAGTCTCTGATTTTAGAGAGGCAGAGACTTGAATTAAAATCTACTTCGATCACGAAAGATCGTCTTTAAAGTCACGGTCTGATGAAATTTTTTAGCAAAATAAAAAAACATAACGTTTGATCAAGAAAGACTGCTTTCCTGGCCACGAATAAAAAGACATAGAAATAATAAACACGATTTGGATATTAATCGTTACCTAAATGAAAAGGCGTTTTACATGAAAAAAATTGGCGTTCTTATAATGATTAGTTTCTTTAGCACATTGAGCTATGCATGCCCCTATTTAGAAGGAAAATATACTTGCGGTGAAAATCTCGACGTCGAGATTGCACAGCACAGTTCTTCCGATGGACTTGAATACTCTATAGTGATTAATGCAGATAATACTGTTAGCTATACTGCGGTTCTCGGAAAAATAGTTATTTCTGATCAGCCTCAGAGCTCAGAATCACCAATGAGAATTATTGCTGAATCAACATGTGAAAACAATCTCTTAGTAACAGAGTTTCTGGCAATTATAGAAGGTGAAAGATTTGTAGATAAATATTTTGTCAGCTTTGCTAAAACTAATGATGGTTTTGGATTAGTAATGCGTAGCTCTGCTGAAGGTAATGATACGTTTAAGTGCATAGAAAAGTAAGATTTGAGCTCACTTAATACTGGGTAACGAACAAGTCTCTGTTTATAAAGGCAGAAAACTTGAAATAAAATCTACTTCGATCACGAAAGATCGTCTTTAAAATCACGGTTTAATGATTTTTTTAACAAAACGAAGAAACCATAAAAACGGTTTCACTTTAACCATTTTTGTTTCAAATCAGTGGAGAATAGCATGAAAGCAATTTTTTTTAGTTTCCTATTAGTGCTGTCATTTTCGGCAAATTCAACTTCTGGAAATGTTAATGGAAAATCTTTGAATATCAAAGAAAGTGGTAAGTACTCCTTAAATTATGCAGAAGCAAAGAAAATAGAAGAGTACATTGCAACTAGCCATATAGCAGGAGATATTTCCAAAGTTGAAGAGGTAGATATGGGAATTTCTTGTACTACCCATAATGATAACAACAGATGTCTTTTTGAATGGCACGCTGAAAGTGGAGACAAGGGAGTCATGTTGTTTGAAATTATAAACGGGAAGATTGAACCTCTATATAATGATACGAACTAGTTTAACCGGAAAGACGTTAAATTAGTTGAGCGTATAAAACTACAACTTTACACGACTTTATTTAACGCTCGAAATTCTACTTTTAATTTGGCTCTGGTGAGAATAAAGTCAGTGTTGTTGAATTCTCTTTCTTGCTCAAGAAGAGTTCGAAAAGACCATTACACCCGTAAAACAACGAACCAAGCTGAGGTTTTTTAACTTTGAAATGAAGAGAATACATCTAATTCTCTCAGACGACTCTTTGACCTTGCTCTAGAACTAATGAGTTTTAGAAAGAGCAAGGAAGCTTGAATATAGGTTGAGCAACTCACTGAACTTCGCTATCACTACCGCTAATTCCTAAATAGGCCTCATTTGCTATGACCATTGTGCTGGAAGTAGAACCTAAAGGCCTTAGGAGGTACTTATATTGCTAAATGCTCCTTCTTGATGAATTATTCTTCACTTTTATTATCTCGTGGAATTCTGATGTGCATATAAGTTTTACTTGATTACTATTTAGCTCTGTTGCGCTGCGTTTGTTTGTGGCAAATTCCATTTTACATGGGTCTGTGAAGTTAAATTGTGATTTAGAGTGCTTCACGGGCGGGAACTTAAATTTTAAGAATTTAATAGAAAATACAAGATTTGAAATGATTCTTTTTAAACAAGGAGATTATGATGAAAACACTATTATTCGGATTACTAGCACTTTTGAGCGTTTCGGCCTATTCAGCCGACAAATACTCCTGCAATGTCGTAGGTGAGTTCACAAATTTTGATAATGAGACAGCAACAGTGGATGTTGAGAACATTATCGTCTCAGTTGATGCCAATAGATCAACTCTATTTGGAAGAGAACAAGAGCCCGAACACAGATGGGATACTAGACCGGAAGTTAAGCCATGGGCAATTTCTATTAGCAATGAGCGAGATGGTGGAGAGAGTCCTCTTGTCCTTACACTGAGAGCACCTAATCAAAATGGATCTGTTGGAACAGCATATGCTGAAGGTGGCTCTAAATATATTGGATTTGGACAAGGGTTATCCTTGGAAGTTCTTTGTATTAAAAAATAGTTTCTAGAGCTTTATTGGCGATTCCTGTAGAAAACAATTGAAGGCTCAACGAGGTTCACTGATGCCCAGTTTGAACTAGTTGAGACCGTCGATTGTAAGTCGCTAGCCGCTAACATAGGTCTCTATCGAGGAAGCTAGAGACTTTTTTAAAAATTACTTCGATCAGGATTGATCGTCTTTAAGATCAAAAGTTGATGATTAATTTTCGGAAGGCGAACTATTCCGTTGGCCTTTCTCACAATGCTTATAAGACCAATGACGATTAGAATATAGCTCATCAGCAAATAGAGTGGGAGTAGAAATGACCACTCCCTAAAAACTCTTAATCAGCTGTTTCAAACTCTCTAATACCTATTGTTTGATTTCCGCTTTCCTCGATTGCCAAAACTTCAATTTCATATTCTGTACCTTCTTTAATAAACTCCGCTGGTACAGTTATAGTAGTTTGAGAAGCTGGCAAGAAGACGTTAAATTCGTTTCTAAAGAAAGACTGCACAGGCTCCTCACTTTCTGACTCTACAATAACTTGGTAGCCAACAATATTCACTGGCATACCATAAATACTTTGAGTTACAGGATTCCATGTTATTAAAACAGTAGGGCCTGGTACTGTTTGACCCTCTGTTGGTGTTGTTATTTCTGGCATTGCCGGAATGGCATGCGTAAGAGTGGCGACTCTTTTCATGAAGGCTCCTGTTTCAGCGTTACGGGCCTTAAAAAGGTATTGTCCTTCGGGAAATAGCGATAACACCTCAGGGATGGACACCTCTGAATTTTCAGGTTCATTAGTTTCAAAAAAACCTTCAGTGAGTCCGAAACCGGCCAGATTCCCTTTGGCCTTTACCTCAAGAATTGAGCCATTAGGCCCTGTGACTTTAAGGTTGTTCCAAGGTTCACCATCAACAAAAAATTGAAAGCCGGTGTCCTCATCGGTGGCGTTGTGCTCAATCAGAAACTTTGCATCATCTAGAGGGGTTGGTTTTTCCATTTCTACGGTATAGGCCATTCCTATACTTAGAATTATTAATACTGAACTTACCAATTTCTTCATTTTCATACTCCTTAGGCTAATTGGGTTTAAGTGCTTATTACAATTGAAGTATTTACTGCTTCAGTCTATCTAGTTTGGATAACTTTATGTCCGATGAAAGCTCTGTTAAATAACAATCCATCTTAAATAGAGTTAAATTCACCACGGAAAAAAATGTCTGATACTACTGTATAGTGGAGTGGCGTTTCTTGATTGTGGCACTGTGGTAGGGTGTTTTTGCCTTTAGAGGGATTTTTACTGAGTTAGGGAAGCTCTATGAATATGCTTACTCTTTAAAAGGTGGGATTTAGAGACTTTTTAAGACATTTGAAAGTAATTGTTAACACCTGAGTCCCAGGTCCAAAAAATTGAGTATGTAGAGTTGACTTGTACTGTTCATCAATAATTTTCTTTTTTTAAAATTAGAAGTCCTCGTCTCTGGGACTTTTTTTATTAAAAACTGAATTTTAAATTAGTCACTCGCTAGTTTCAAAAGGTCCCGGTATTTGGATATAGGCATTTTTGTCTCTTTTTTAAAAAATCTTCTAAGGCTTATGTCATCTTGAAATCCAACAGCATGTGAGATTTCCTTTATAGGTTTATTCTCTCGTATAAGCTTTTTTATTTTTTTCATTCGGTATGCCTTTAGTGCGTCTCTAAAGCATGTGCCATATTCTGCAAGAAGGTATCTTTGATAAGTTCTAGCACTCATACCATTTTGTTTGGCAAGTGTTGCTAAGTCTAGATTATTAAAGTTGAATTCATCTAGTTGTATGAATAATGGTTCCAAAAAATGTTCTCCCTTTTCTTCTGAAGGAATCTGGAACTCTCTAATACCTGAGCCTTGTACAAATTGATTGTACTTCTGGGCGGCAGGTGTGCCCGCTTCAGTTTTAATTATCCAGCAGATGACATCAAGATAGCTTTGAATGCCACCTGTTGTTACTATGTTTCTATCAACTACGAGAGTTTTGTGAATAGTGCTTTTAACTTCGGCAGACACTCTTTCCATCTCCTCCCTAAACATCCAATGAGTAGTGGCCTCTCTATTATTAAGTATTCCCAAGTGGGCGAGTTTTAAGACTCCTCCGCAGCAGGCAATTATGGTTCCCTTCTTATTCTGGGCTAATATTAGAGATTCTGCCTTTTGACTTGGCGGTGAGGAACTAATCGTAGGTGGCAGGATGAGATAATCAACATTATTAGTAGGATCTTTAGGTTCCTCCGACTCTAATGTTATTTCGTATTTAATTCGAGGGATTAGACTTGTAGCAATCTTAAAATGATCCCTAAAACTAATAGGGATGCTGGGAAGACAGTCATCTTCATCCACAATGTGTATTTTGATTGTCGTTTTATGCATAGATTATGTCGTAAACGCCAATACTCTTATGGTCAAGAATTTTTTAAAGTTTTAAAAAAAAAGGAGTTATCTATGGATGCATTAAAAGCACCTAGCAAGTGTGGATTAATTAAGAGTCTGGTTCAACATGAAGTGAATGAATTAATATATAGAATGCAGCGAATACTATCTTCATCAAAGGGAGCTTATGTTCGCCCATTTGAGTGGGATGTTCCAAAAAGTATAAAAGCTAATAAGATTCTTGAGTTGGCGAAGCAATTAAATCATCCTGAGATTTTAAACCACGGGCTAAGAAGCTTTGCATTTGGAAAGATTTTGATGCGGCTTAGTGGGGAGAAAGTAGATGATGAGGTCTTTTTTGCTGGCTCACTCTTGCACGACCTCGGGTTAATGCGCGATTGCACTGGAAGCTCTTTCGAGTTAGTGGGAGCAAATGAAGCATGTGAACATTGCGAGGAAATTTTCGAAAAAAGGGATTTAGAGGTTCTTTATGAAATGATTTTATTGCACGATGCTATCGGTATGGCGTCGGATAAAAGCTTGGAGCTTAAGTATCTACATTATGGTGCTGGGATTGATGTGGCGGATCTTTGGACCCATCGAATCAGTGTGGAAAACTATAAAGAGGTGTACAACAAGTATCCAAGTCACAATCATATTGAGTTTATGATTAGTCTTTTAAAGCAGAGACTGAATGAAAATCCTAAGATGTATCTTTCCACTCTGATGAAGCTAGGCTTTACAAGAAAAATGAGAAAACATCAAAGTCTGAAACTGTGAAGGTTGACTTTGAATGAGAAGCTTTTCAAACATACTGTCTGCTAGATAATTATTCAGTTAATTTCAAGTACTTATGGTTGGTTTATCACTTGCTATAGTTTTGTTCTATCGTGGAATAGATATTTAATAATTTATTCTTATAGGGTCTTTGGCGATTATTAATCCATAACTGATGTTGTCCTATTCTATAAGGAGGATCTATGGACCGTAAGAAGCTATTTTGTGCCCTGACCGTGGTGGTTGGCCTTGCAACAACAAATGTATTTTCTAAGACACTTACTAGAGAGACCGGAGCTCCCGTAGGGGATAATCAAAATTCGAAGACCGCTGGCCCAAATGGAGGAGTACTATTAGAGGATGCCCACTTGATCGAGAAACTGGCCAGATTTGACCGAATGAGAATACCTGAAAGAGTTGTGCATGCTCGAGGAACTGGAGCACATGGGGTTTTTAAGTCCTATGGTAATTTTTCGAAACTAACTAAAGCTTCACTATTCTCAAAAAAGGATAAAGTAACTCCCGTATTTACAAGATTCTCAACAGTAATCCATTCAAAAGGATCACCTGAGACTCTCAGGGACCCTAGAGGATTTGCGGTGAAGTTTTACACAGATCAAGGAAACTGGGACTTAGTTGGCAATAACTTGCCGGTGTTCTTTATAAGAGACGCTATTAAGTTTCCAGACATGGTTAACTCTCTTAAACCTGATCCTAAAACAAATAAACAAGATCCAAACCGAATTTTTGACTTTATGGCCCACCATCCGGAATCAATTCATATGTGGACCCACTTAATGTCTAATTACGGGATACCTGCAAATCTGCGACAAATGGATGGAAACGGTGTGCATGCATACAAGTTCGTAAATAAGAAAAACGAGGTGAGGTATGTGAAGTTTAGATGGAAGACGCTGCAGGGGGTGAAAAATCTAAGCGTAAAGGAAGCAGCACAAATTCAAGCTAAGGATTTTAGTCACGCAACAACAGACCTTTATAACGCTATTGAGAAAAAGGATTATCCAAGTTGGGAACTCGTTGGTCTTGTAATGGATGAAGCTGATCTAAACAAGCATGACTTTAATCCACTTGATCCTACAAAAGATTGGAAATGTAGCACTAAGCATGTCGAGTGTACAAAGCTAGGTGTAATGACTTTGACTAAGGTTCCTAAGAACTTTTTTCAGTTCACTGAGCAAGCTGCCTTTTCACCGGCGGTTTTTGTTCCAGGAATTGAGCCTAGTGAAGATCGATTGCTACAGGGACGACTTTTTTCTTACTCAGACACTCAAAGATACAGACTTGGAGTTAACTATCAATATTTACCAGTGAATAAGGCCAAAAGTGAAATTAATACTTTTGCTCAAGATGGCTCTTATTCCACAAGAGTTGCTGATGATGAGCATATTAACTATCAACCCAACTCTTTTGATGGAAGCTTGAATAGAGACCGTGGATCGATGTCTGAAAATCCTGAACACAAATACAGTAAGAAGACACTATCAGGCACTACACAACAGGAAATGATCAAGAAGACTTTAAACTTCAGACAGGCCGGAGAGACATATAGAGGCTTTAGCGATGAAGATAAAAAACATTTGATAATGAACTTTGCTGGTGATCTTAATCAAATTAAAAACAAAAAAATTGTTCAACAAATGGTTGCATATGCATTCGCAGCAGATGAAGACTATGGCACACGATTGGCCAAAGCGACAAAGACGGACTTGTCGACTGTTAGGAAAATAGCAACAAAAGTACAAGATGATCCAAAAAAGAAGGGAGAATAAATGAAAAGGGTAGCGTTGATTCTAGCGTTCTCACTAGCTACAGCCTTAGCAAAAGATGATGCTTCTAAAGCTGGCTATAGAAGCGAATGGGATAAACCTAAAACAACCAAAGAGAGGTTGAACGATATGGTGTTGAGGGCCGCGAAGAGCGATAATAAAGATCTAATAAAGGAATATATTAAGCATGGCGGAGACCTAAACATTCAGGACGAGAAAGGTTACACGCCTCTGATCTTCGCTGCCTATTACGGCCATGCTTCAATGGTAGATATTCTCTTAAGTGCAGGGGCAAATCCCTGCACTGAAGATAAAAGGGGTAATACTGCCTTGATGGGAGCAATTTTCAAGGGAAATCTAAAGATTGCATATCGACTGATCAGAAGTGATTGCGATGTGGATCAGAGAAATAACTCAAATCAGACAGCTCTAATGTATGCCTCTCTTTTTGATAGAGAGGAACTAGTAGAAAAACTAGTTGAGCATGGAGCAGAAGTCGAGGCCATAGACAACCAAGGTAATACTGCGATTGGATTGGCCACAAAGCAGGGCAACTTGAAAATGGCAAAACTCTTAGAAGAGAATAAAAGAGTGAAAGATAGGTGAAAACTATTAACCTATAAATTTTTAGAATTAGATAAAAATTTTATTCACTCATAAATTACTAATAGAGAAAAAACAAAAAACAATGGAGACAATTATGCAAAATCTTATTAACAAAAAACTACCAGAATTCAAAGTTCAGGCCTACCATCAGGACGACTTTAAAACCGTATCTCATGAAGAACTTTTAGGGAAGTGGTCTATTCTTTTCTTCTACCCAGCCGACTTCACATTTGTTTGCCCTACAGAGTTAGGTGATATGGCAGACAACTATGAAGAGTTCAAAAAAATGGGAGTCGAGATTTATTCAGTAAGTACAGATACACATTTTACCCATAAGGCCTGGCATGACGCATCCGAGACGATCAAGAAGATTCAGTTCCCAATGTTGGCAGATCCAACTGGTAAGCTAACTAGGGATTTTGGTGTTCATATTGAAGAGGAGGGTATCGCTTACAGGGGCACCTTCCTGATTAACCCTGAAGGGGAAGTTAAACTGGCTGAAATTAACGACAATGGAATCGGCAGAAATGCTGATGAACTACTAAGGAAAACTAAAGCTGCTCAATTCATTGCCGCAAACCCAAATGAGGCGTGTCCTGCCAAATGGAAGGAGGGAGCAGAGACTCTTACTCCTGGGCTAGACCTCGTAGGGAAAATCTAAGGGATAACCAACGGGCCTCTTTATGAGGCCCATTTTAAAAAGGAATTAGTTATGATCGATACGAATATGCTGAATCAATTAAAAGAAGTTTTTACTAGGCTGGAGGGGAAAGTAGAGTTGTCTTATGACCAGTCTGAGCACTCAAAGCAAAAAGAGTTAGTGGACATGCTGAATACGCTTTCGGAAACCTCGGCAAATATTAGTGTTAGTCAAAGTGGTGAGATTTCAAGGAGTCCACGGTTTAGTTTAAAAACAAATGGAAAGCATAATGGTATCGTTTTTTCAGGTATACCTGGAGGACATGAATTCAGCTCTTTAATCCTTGCAATTTTAAACTCTGATAAAAAAGGGAAACTCCCAGATGAGAGTTTAATTGGAAGAATTCAACGGCTAAAGGGTCCTATTCGCTTAAAAACGTTCATCTCTCTTTCCTGTGAGAATTGCCCTGAGGTTGTCCAGGCGTTAAATTTAATGTCGATCTTTCATTCAGACTTTGAACATGAAATGATTGATGGAGCATTTTTTAGCGATGAAGTTGAGTCTTTGGGGATTCAAAGTGTGCCAAGTGTGGTTGAAAGCAACGGTCAACTTATAAGTGCCGGAAAGACAGGTCTTGGAGAACTGCTTTCAAAGCTTGAAGAAAAGTTTGGCTCCGAACAGGCAGAATCGCAAGAGCTTGGACAATATGACGTAGTGGTTATTGGAGGTGGCCCTGCGGGAGCTTCAGCTGCAATTTATTCAGCCAGGAAGGGATTGAGAACTGCAATAATCGCCGAGAAAATCGGTGGCCAGGTTCAGGATACAAAGGGCATCGAGAACTTAATCTCTGTCACCTACACAGAGGGCCCACAGCTCTCAGCGCAGTTGGCACAACATATAGCAGAGTATGAGATAAATGTTTTAGAGCATAGAAGAGTGAAGAACATTGTTAATGATAAGCTAAAACTTGTTGAGCTTGATAGCGGTGAAACACTCAAGGCAAAGTCAATAATTGTTACTACCGGAGCAAAGTGGCGAGAGCTTGGTGTTCCCGGAGAGCGAGAATATGTTGGAAGGGGAGTTGCCTACTGTCCCCACTGCGACGGTCCAATGTATAAGGGAAAAAAGGTCGCCGTTGTTGGTGGTGGAAACTCAGGAGTAGAGGCCGCAATAGACTTAGCAGGCATAGTAAATGAGGTGACGCTTCTAGAATTCTCTTCCGAGCTTAAAGCAGACAAAGTACTAGTTGAGAAAGCAAGGTCGCTAGCAAATATAAATATTATCACCGATGCACGCTCTACCATGGTTGCCGGAAATGATGAGAGGGTGGTGGGCCTTGAATATGAAGACCTAACGAGTAAAGAACTAAAAACTTTGGATTTGGATGGTGTGTTTGTTCAAATTGGTTTGGCTCCAAACAGCTCATTCATTAGGGAATTGGTTAAAACTAATAAGATTGGTGAGATTGAGACAGATGAAAAATGTAAGACAAGTGTTGAAGGGATCTATGCTGCTGGAGATGTTACAACCACGCCATTTAAACAAATTATTATCGCAATGGGAGAGGGGGCCAAGGCTGCATTGGCGGCATTTGAAGACCTGACCATGAGATAAATAATGTTTAGGGCAGGCAAGGTACCTGCCCTGATTTAGGTTGTTCTAGGCCTATTAAGATTTGAGCTTTTTTTTTTCCTCTTATACTTTTTGTAATAATCGTAGCCTTTTTGTAGCAGCTTAAACTTAATTAGTTTAGATGCAATACCCATAAATCCCTCCTAATACCATTATTAATAAATGCAAACTATAAACCAATTGTTGTAATTGCTTGATTTTACATGGTTTTCAGGGTCAAGAGTTAACTATGCTTACCGATAAGTTTCATAGAGTATTATTATGAAATTTTTGACTTCCCTCTTAATATTTTTTGCCAATCTAAGCTATGCAGCTGTTCTCGTTGTAGGAGATCTGGAGGGGGATTTCGAAAAGCTTGAAAGCTATCTAAAGAAGAACACTGAGTATTTTCAATTTGAGCCTGAAGAAGGGTGGAGTGTTAGAGACGGGCATCAATTAGTTTTTATGGGCGATGCTGTAGATAAAGGTCCTGGCGGTATTAAGATTGTTAGACTCCTTAACCAATTAAAGAAGGCACAGCCAGATCAAGTGTCCTTAATTTTAGGCAATCGAGATATTAACAAAATGCTTGTGTATACCTTGCTCAAAAAGACCCAGGGAATGGGCCCTTCCGAGATTCTTAGATTGCCATATATTAGATATCTTAAAGAGACGGGAATGCACCTGGAAGAGTCGCTGAGCTTAAATGCACTAACTAGCATCCTAGAGCCTTTTGACTCCGAAGAGCTAAGACTTAAAGTGATCTTGAAGGGAATGAATGCGGAGAATGCTTTTGAGTTCATGAGGGAGGAACTTAAAGAACTTCTTAACACACCACTTGTCGATGACTCTATGGTTTATAGAGAGTTTATACGTTCAATGGAAAAGGGCGGGGAGTTTCTAGAGTTTCTTAAACTTGGGCAAGTGATGCATGTAATAGGCGATAGTGTATTCGTTCATGGAGGGATCTCAAATGAAAACTTTGGAAAGGTCCCAGGAGTTGCAACGCGATATAGTGATACAAGGGAATGGATAACGGCCATGAATGAATGGGCCAACTCCGAGATTTCGAACTGGAGTGAGGATTTTCGAAGGGGGAAAGCTCTTTTGGACTATCATGCCCCTCGAATTTCTGGAAAAAGTTCTAAGGAAAGCGTGTTTTACCATAGGTATTCTGATTCAAGTGGTAACCCCAAGTTACCTTCCTCTGGGCTATTGAAGAAATTTGAAAATTCAAAAATCAAACGGGCCGTGAGCGCCCATACACCAGTAGGTGAAGTTGCAACAATTATTAAGAGTCACAAGTTTGAAATCATAATGAGTGATGTTTCTAGTGCTTATAGTGATGAGCTCCCTCTTATAAAACTTGAACCTAATGGCACTCTAATTGAGTCATATTCCCCTCAGTTAGGCGATGTGGTCTCGAAAAGTGTTGGACAAAGAAGCTTATTACCAGATGGATACTTAACCAAAGACGGCTTTAGAGTTGTGGGACAGCGTGGTGATAACTATCTCTTATTAAGATTTAGAAATCGAAATGGAAAATTCACTCCGGAGTATATAGAAAGAAGCCTTGATGAGATTTACCGTATAGGTCTTAAGTCTGTGATTGAAAGAGGGCTTAAGGGTTGCCTAGAGGTATTTACTCAGGAGAACTGAGTGCCCATCTTTATTGTCGAAGTCCTTATCAAACATCTCTAAGTATCAGCACTTACCGCTTTTATTGGCACCGACAGATTCCTGACACCGTCATGTAACAATTCTTTAAGAACTTTTATAGCTAGTAAAAAAATGTGAGGATAGGTGTATTGGAGGATTTTAAGGTGATTAAGTTTCTACTATGTTTGAGTCTTTTCGTGTCAGCAAGCTTTGCTGATGAAAATTTTAAAAAAGGTTACGAAGCTGGATTGAATACATGCTCTTCCCAAACGCTCCATGTTTGTTCCGTCGAGTTTACCAGGGGAATGTTTAAGGTCACTGAGCATGGTGAAGGCTTTTCCAGAGGACTGGCACTCAAAAGCTTAATGGATAACTGTCAAGACTCCAGCTTGTCAAAAACTGAATGTTCGGAGGCCGTTCGAAGTGGCCGTGCCACATGCAACGAAATTTAGTGGTCAACTCTCACTCTTTCTCATTAAGCTTGTCGATTTCTTTTTGAATCTGGTCTGCCTCGTGTGTTAAAATTGCATAGAGCTCTAAGTTTCCATTTCTCTGCGCCTCAACAGCTCTTGTCATAAGTAAATTTCTTTTTTTTATGAGTGATTTCTCTTTTGAGAATAACCATCCAAACATAAGAACTCCTTCTTCGTCTATTTCAAAAACTCTAGGTTTAAAATGTATACAAACATTGATAAGGATCTACATGTCCAAAGAACAGTCCTAGGCCAATTCGTTTTAACCAAGGCTGCAATTGTAGACTTATTTTTGCCACTCTTAAGTATGCGGTGCTTTGGAACACTTAAGAATGCCGTTGAAATCCAAATAAAAATTACAAATGCAAAATTTGCATAAAAAAAGATTGATTTATGATCCATGGCCAGGTAGCTCGAAGATATGAGTTCTATTAACATCGGAGCGCTCACAATATAGCCCATTCTTTTGGTATGCATTTTAATAAATTGATTAAAGCTCTTTTTACCTATGTGAGAAAAAGCGGGATAATGCACAATCTGTATAGTCCAAATAAGACCAGTTAGATATAAACAAGCACAAAAGTTAATAAGTAGAGCAACACTCATTGAAGTAGCTCATCCGATATATTCATTAGATTAAAGCTTAGTTTTGCTTTGAGAACATCTTTTTGAAAGACCTTGGCCCTAAATTTAAATAATGGTCCCTCTTGATGGATTAGCTGAATTTTCGCCTCGATAGGATGATCAGGCTTAACTATTGCCAAGTATTTTGCATAATTAACCTTGTTTAGTACTCCTAATGCATGACCTTTGGTTAGATTTGAGTCGTAATTTTCTATAGGTGAAAAATATTTTGTTAGAAAGACTCCCGCTGACTGTGTACAGATCTCCTGTAGCATTGCCCCTGGCACCACGGGTGCTCCTGGAAAGTGACCCTTTAAATGAGCTTCCTCTCCATTATGGACTTTCCTGGTGTGTATGGATGTAGGATCAATGCTTAAAACTTCACTTACCATTAGATATGGCCCTCTTTGATGCAACATTTTTTTAATATTAATACTTTCCATTACTTTCCCTTTAAAAAGTTTAAAACTCGACGCTGCAAAAACTTTGCCCAACACCAATTATTGTAGGAGGCAAAAATTCCATTCATCTAGACAAAGCTTTTGGCGCCGAAGTCTGTAAATCGACCTTTGCTCAGTATGTGGCATATTGCATTTGAAGACCGCTCACAATTGGAACATAGTTGATTTACTCTTAATCGTTTAGTCATTACTGAACGATTGCTTTCTTTGTCTCAGATTTATCGTTTAATTTCAACAAAAAATCGTTTAGTATTGTTTAAACTATGAATGGAAAGAAAGAACTCTTAGAAACTGTAGAAAATATAGGCCTCTTTATGCAATATTGGGGGTTTAAAAGTGTCCATGGAAAAATATGGGCCTATATCTATATATCTGAGGAGCCAGTCTCAACCCCTCAGATCGTTGAGTTCTTGGGGGTGTCTAAAGGACTTGTTAGTGTCGCCATCAATGAGCTTTTAGAGTATAAACTTATTATTCAAGCCAAAAAAACTAAATATGGAGCCTTAACTTATTTAGCGGCAGATAATCCTGCTGCAACAGTTAGAGAGGTCTTAAAACACCGAGAAATTAATATTTTATCTGAGGTTGAAAATAGTCTGAACTCTTTGTCCAAACTAAATCTTGGGGAATGTAAAAACTTAAACTTATCCAAGGACAAAACAAAAAACTTATTAGAGCTTACAAGTGCTCACAAAAAGCTCTTAACACTGATTACCAAAAGAAATATAAACTCAATTACTGAGTGGCGAAAATTTCTGGACCGGGGACTGAAATTCTTAAAGCTTAAAGTTTAGCCACCATTTGCAATATCATCAAAGTCAAAGTCTTCAAAGGTTTCACTTGAGTCCTCTTTCTCTTTCTCTCTGGGAACTTCTCTTAAACTCCCGGTTTGAGTCTTGATACCATTCACAAGGTTATTTAGTTTGTTAAATATAGCTTTAAGCTGTGCTGATCTTTCTGAGAACTCAACTGAGGACGATCTGTTCTCCGCAGCAATAGTTGCTGTCTGATTTGCCACTTGATCAAGGGAACTCATTGCCTTTGAGATCTCTGAGATTCCTTTTGACTGTTCGTTAGATGCTGCGTCTATCTCATGAATCTTTTCGGTTAGGGTGCCAATCTTTGATACTATTTCACTTAACGCTTTTTCACACCCATCAGCGGTCTGCTTGCCTTGTACTACTTTCTGTGTGCCTGTTTCCTTAATTTGATCTACTTTTCTTGCAGCCGAATTTGTCATCTCTTCAACTTTTCTAATATTGACTTCAAGAAGTTCAGTTATCTCTGTAGCAGACTTTCCAGATGCAGTAGCGAGATTGCCTACTTCTTCGGCAACTACCGCAAAACCTTTTCCTTGTTCTCCTGCTCTGGCGGCCTCGACAGATGCATTAAAGGATAGAAGCTTTGTTTGAAAGACGATGTCATTAATTACATTGGTTTTTTGGGATATCTCATTTATCACTGATTTAAAATCATTCATATGTTTAACAATTTCATTCATAGTCTGGACTACATCATCGTTGTTTTCAGAAATATCATTCATTGCATTTAGCATTTGCTCCACTTGTTTTTTTCCAACCTCCGCTGACTTAGACATCTCTAAAGATGACTCAGTGGACGCCCTAACATTGCTTAAATTCTGATCAACCATTGCTGTAAATTCATTCATTGTCGCGGTTGTCTCTTGTATACTGCCTGCCAAGTGGTCTGCACCAGAGTTTAAGTTATTAGAGTTTTTACTAAGACCTTCAGAACCACTGTCCAAGTAGGTTGAGATCTCTTTTAGATGTTCATTGGCCGTAGTTATTGGATTAATGACCACATTGATTACATACATTGCTATTGCAATAATGATTACTCCCAGTATTATGCTAAAGATTGCTATAAACACCAGCATTTCATTCACGTCAGCAAAGACTTCGCTTTCCCTTTTCTCAGTTATAACGGCGTATTTATTACCCATAAAGCTCAGTGGAGTGTAAAAGCTTATAACTTTTTCGTTTAATACATCAGTTATGAACTGGCTTCCCGTTTTGTCATCAAGGGCCTTCTCTACAGAATTTGTCCTCACCAATAGATTATTGCTCAGGCTGTTTTGGGTGTTGTATATATCTGATTGGAGAAAAAAATCGGAACGCAGCTTGTAATCCGCTCCTACCATATATGCTTGACCAGTTTCTCCCATCCCGATTCTTTGGCCCATGATTTCAGTGGATCTGATGCCACTAGAGGTTCTCAACTTGGTAGTCCTCTAATTGTTTCAGGGACTGAGATTGGAATTTTTGAAGTTGATGGCTCAAACAAAGTGGAAAGTGATGATGCAAGAACATATTGCGAGTTCATGCCTCCTCAATTTTCAGTTTCAAAAAAGTAACTTAAACCTGATAAGCCAGCTACTTACAGCTGGCCTTTTTCCACGGAAGTTTCCCTTCAATCTCTATTGAGAGAGAAAAACTTAAAAAAGTTCTAATTAGCACAATAAGCCCTAGAATGTATAAACTATCAAGGCTAGGTTTAACTGTTACTGTCTCGATAATATCTCCAGCAACTAAAAACTCCAGCCCTAGCAGTATTCCTTTTGCAAAATTTGTTCTAAATGTGTGGTAGCTTTTATGCCAGGGAAGCTTTGATGTTATTTGATTTATAAATAATAAACTTGAACCTATTGCCGCTAAAATAATTACAGCAACACCCATGCTTTCAATGGCTATGGCAATGCAGTGAAGATAATAGATAAGGGACTCTTCCATTGCTCAATTAAAAGCAAATCAAAGGCCAATAACTAGAACTTCTCTATGCTTACGTTGCTGTAATAGTGGTTTAGAATCTCTGTATAAGTCTTGCCAAAGTTCTTGGCCATCATAAATGCACCCCACTGACTAAGACCGACATGATGCCCCCAGCCGCTGCCAGAGAAAGTTATTCTTTCTGGTCGGTTTGAACTTATTCTAAAGTGATATGAGGGAAATTCGGACCAACCAATGGCCTTTCGGACTAATTTAAAATCTATTTGAGCTTCATTTTTATTTTGTCTAACGACTAGTGTTTTTACACTATTAAAAGATCGATTGTAGTCTTTTGCAGCGATTTTAAATTCATTAATAGGGGAGAAGTTTTTAAGGGTTGCAGAAAGTTCTCGGTAATTTTTTAACTTACTTAGAAATTTGGAGTGTGTAAGTGGTTCAGTCGTCCACTCCACTATCCAATGGGATTTGGGAGAGAGTTCTTTTTTGAGATCATCTCTTGAGAATATCTCATCTTTGGGTAGACAGTAATCAACATGGTTTCCAAATATGTTTAGGGCAGAATCTGTTCTACCGCCGCTATATGCATGAAAAAACGCGACAATTACACTGTCATCATTAATCAAAACTTCGCCCCTTGTTTCCTCAATCGCTTGGTTAGTGGAGTCTGTCTGAGCACTTTCTCCAGCGTACACTTGGTAGCGAGCAGTATCGTCCACATCATAAAACTTTCCCGTAGAGGTTAGTAAGTGGTAGTAGGCGTAGGACCTTGCTGCAACGGCCTGTGCCTTAAGTGCATCTATTGGCCAGGTATCTACACTCTCTTTAGGGACAACGCCCTTGAGGTACTCCTCAATATTGAGATGGTTGACGACATAGATCTTGTTGTCTTTTACAAGGACTTCCAAGAATCCATTGTAACTATGGGATTTTTTGAGATTATTCTTTCTCTCAATCTTTATTGGTGACTCTGACTTTAAAAAAGCTCTCGTTATCTGAAATTTTTCACCAGTATCTGTTTGGGCAAACAGTTTTTGATTGCGTAAAGATAGAGTTACTTTGTTAAATAATGAGCCTTTAAGTTGAATTGCCTTCCCTGAGAAGGTGACTGTCGTCGGGTCATCAGGTTTGCCATGAACCCAGTCACTTTTTAAAGTGTGAGGAAAAACTTTGACTTTGAGAGTTTTGCTAAAACTTTTATTGATCTTAGCTTTGTAAGGTCTTCCGAATTCAGGAACGCTTGACTCCGGTTGAAATAAAAAGTCAGCTTGATTCGCTCTGGCGTAGTAAACGACAAAAAGCATTGTTACTAACAATACGAGTTTCTTCATCAGTTCTCCAATTCTCTTATGTGCAGAAAGAAGATACTAAAACTGACTCGTTTTGTCTTGTTTTTGGATCAATTGTGATGTGGCGGTGCAACACTCTCTTTTAAAAAAGCT
Source organism: uncultured Bacteriovoracaceae bacterium (assembly GCA_950070535.1). Lineage (GTDB taxonomy): Bacteria > Bdellovibrionota > Bacteriovoracia > Bacteriovoracales > Bacteriovoracaceae > UBA845. The sequence continues at coordinate 17,687 of CATMLK010000031.1, forward strand.
ATCTCCTTTCTCCAAAGCTCTTTCTGTGGTGTCTCGAGTATCAAAGGAATATCATCAAAGCGGCTATCCTTTGCGATCCATTTAAAACAGTTTTTGCCTATTGCACCGTGTCCGATTGCCTCATGTCTATCCCGGTGGCTGTTAAGATCAGTCTTGCTATCATTTAAATGCATCCCTTTAAGATAACTTAGTCCAATGAGTTTATCGAAAGTTTCAAAAACTTGATTAAAACTATCTTCTGAAGAGGCAAGATCATAACCAGCTGCAAAAGCGTGACAAGTATCAATGCATACACCGACTCTGTCCTTAACTTTGATTCGATCAATAATGCTCTTTATTTGCTCAAACCTAAACCCAATATTACTTCCTTGGCCTGCAGTGTTCTCTATAACAAAAATGACATTTGAGCTTTTCTCGATAGCACTATTTACCCCATCGGCAATTAGCTCAAAACACTCACTCTCTGGAATTTGATTTAAGTGAGCTCCAGGGTGGAAGTTTAAGAGGGTGAGTCCTAGTTGTTCCAACCTTGCGGTCTCATCAATAAATGCTTGGAGTGACTTGTTACGAACCTCTTTTTTGGGACTGCCTAAATTTATTAGATAGCTATCGTGAACAAGTACTTTGTCCTCTTTGATATTGTACTTTGTAAGATTGGCCTTAAACTTTGAAACTTGCTCTTTAGTATAAGGCCTGGAATTCCATTGTCGTTGGTTTTTGCTAAACATGGCAAAGGCATTGGCACCTAATTTATAGGCCCGTTCTGGAGCATTCTCAACTCCACCTGAAATGCTGACGTGTGCACCAAAGTATTTCAACTTAAACCTCTTCACCATAATTTTTCAAGTTTTGTGCCAACTCAAGAGGGGGGTGTCGATCTTAAATCAACTAACATGCACAACACTGGTAGTGTCACTTTTCTAACGGGGATCTGTAAATGTAGGCCTAGCTGATGGAATTTCGTTTAAAAGCTATTTAAAATTTTTTTATTAATTAAAACCTTAAACGTTCTGAGCTTTGGAGCAAACGGAGTAATAAATGAGAACTTTATTATTTTTATCTTTTCTATTAATGCAAAATACCTACGCTGGCTATAATGAACCTACTATTAAGGTGGTTAAATCCGGCTATACTGTGACTGTAAAGGCCGACAACCAAACTGATAGGGATTTTATTTGTAGTGGTTTTATAAACTTATATTTATCGAATGGCAGAGTCGTCAGTAAACATGTTAAGATTAAATCATACCCTCATGGAGAGGACAGTTCACCAGTAATTTCAACATCTTTAAATGGTGGTTATACTCTCAATGCTAAACCTAATGTTACTTGTAAGGCTTCTTATTAGGACTCTAATCAAGAGAGTCAATTTTCCCTCAATATATTAAAAAGACTCGTTTGAACGGGTCTTTTTAATTATATCTAAATATTAATAATAAATTTCTTAATCTAAATTCCCATTCTCTTGCGAGGATATTTTTGCAGAATTTTACATTCAGCTTGCTGAGATAGATGCTCTTAGGAATGAGTAGTGTCTCAACTTAGAACTACTAAAGAAGCTGGCGAGTCTGTCAAACTCCCTTGAAAACCTCAAAGTCGACATGAAACCGTGGCATACTTCTGAGAAAAATGAGTTCCATTACAAGTGATAACTTTTTGCACAATATTTAGGGCACCTACTAATTAGGTGTTGGTAAGTTAACACCCTCTGTAATATTTTTTAAATTGCTATAATCGGCAGCCAGATGTCGTATCCTAGTTAAAATTCTTATTGATATTTTCTGAAAAAATTGGAGATAAAATGAATAAACTTTTTTTATTATTTTTTATGCCTTTGATCACCTCACTATCTCAAGCTAATGAAGATACTCTGTACAAACTTAAAATTGAAGAAGTTGAGAGGAACTTGATAAAGGTTTCAGCATGTGAAGTGGGGAATCTTAATAAATGTAACTCTGTTGGACCTAAAAGAGGCGTTTTTATTCCAGCTCTGGAAAAGCGAATGGAAGCACTTAAAGGCCATGCTGGTTCTGAGCAAGGTACCGCATATGTCGGTGCATTTGCCACTGTAAGTTCCGCCCTTGTAGCTGTGGCAAGTTTTAGTAGCCCTCCCACTTTTGCCATGTGGCTAGGAATAAGTGCTTTAAATGGATATATTTCTGTGGGTAAGGCTCAAATGGGAAGTGAGCTTGAGTCAGAGAGCGAGACTATTAAAAGTTTTATTGAAACAGATAGCTCTTTGGCCGGTACGATTTCTAAAGGGGAGTTGGTCTCATTAGATGCTATCCTTTTTGAGACATTGAACCACATTGGAATGACCTTAAGACTTTTAGACTATAATGAAGAAGTTGCTAAGTTTAGAGAGCTTGACTCGCCTCTAAGTTTTGTAAAACTAATAGAGAAGAACTGCAAGGATTACTACTCAACATTTGAGATCCTTGAAAGCTATAAAAAAATCTCAGACATCGAAGCCGAGTATGACTACCAGAGATCTAGATATATGATTAAGGATAATATTACACAAGAGCTTCTTTCTGAGTGTATCTAATAAAATACAAAGTCTGTTAATTATAAGGCCCATGTGATCATATGGGCCTTTATAGTTCTCTAAGGTGCGAGTCTCTGTATCGTCCAGCTCTTTCCATTTTTTGTATATTTGAATCTATCGTGAAGACGATTGGGACGTCCTTGCCAGAACTCAATGCTTTCGATTTCCACATTGAATCCGCCCCAGAAATCAGGGTACTCAACTTCTTTACCCTCGTATTTTTGTTCCAACTCTTTTACCTTTTGGTAAAGTTCTTCTTTTTCAATTTCATGACTTTGATTGGAAGCGATTGCACTTATTTGAGACTCCCTAGGTCTTGAATAAAAATACTCTCTAGATTCATCTAGAGAAGTTTTAGCTGCGTGTCCTGAGATTCGAACCTGTCGATCCAGTTCTTTCCAATAAATATTGAGAGAAACTTTATTGTTGTTTGATATGTCTTGTGCTTTGGCCGAGTTATAGTTCGTGAAAAAAACAACAGATGATTTTTTTATTTCTTTAATAAGAATGATTCTGGACTTGGGAAATCCTTCTGGGTCAACTGTTGCGAGATTTGCAGCATTTGCGTAAGGGATCTTCGCTGTGATTGCCAATTGCATCCACTCTTCAAGTTGCTCTATTGGAGATTCCTTAAGAGTATCTCTTTTTAATTCTTGCCTTTCGTATTGTTGTCCAACTTTTTTAAGGTCCACGCGATTTCCTTATATTTCCATTCTCAAGGTAAAACTTTACTTCATAGGCATTTGGCAGAGTAGATGAAGTGAAGGAGTCAGACAGACCTTTTTGAAGCCTAATATCATAGGAGTACTCAACTTCTGGATTTGGCATCCAATTGATATTGCCGTTTGTAAACTCTGTCATAACATCAAACTCGGCCTCGTGGATGTTAATCTGACCATCCTTTCCAACTACTGTAAGGGTTGCATCCACCGGGACTTCTATGTCACAACTTCCGCCACCATATGCTTCGAGATTAATTTCCAGAGCGTGTGGCAAAATACTCACAATGTCCTTTTCAGGTGGCATTTGAAGCTTGCAATTCCAGCTCGCCCTTTTACTTGTGGTCGTGGTGAATGTGAACATACCCGTATCAAAATTAACTAGGATTTCGTTCATGTCCGGAGTTAGCTCAAATGAACCATCAAACTGATTAGTAAACCTATTTTCTACGAACTGGTATTGATCAAATATTTTAATCTTCCCTGAGTTTCCATTTATATCAATTAGACCACCCAAGAGGATCACTCTTTGTTCTTCTTCATCAAATTTTGCAAGGGGAGTGAATTTCCAAACAAGGACTGTAATGAATGCGAAAAAAATTGCAATTGAACCAAGGACCGTGATTGAAAACCACTTTAAAAATGGATGCTTTTTTGGCCTGAATGTCTTAAGACCTAAGTCCAGTCTATAGTGATTTGCCACCTTCTGAGGTGAGCCCAGGTCTCTGAGTATTTCACTCATGCTTTTCTCTGGATATTTTTCTCTTGCTTCGAGGATGTGCTGATGGTTGTCAGCAACGATTTTGCTTCTTTTACTCGGAGGAAGATCTTTTAAGTGTTTTTCAAGTTCAAAAAGGTATTGTTCCAGGTTTTGATTTTCCATTTAAGCCCCTTAGGGCATCAATTATAGCGCTCAAGTCTTTAAAACTCCATTAAACATTCTTTTATGCATAGGTGGGAAAAATTTAAAGGTTCAAAATTGTCTGCCGAAAAGAATGGTAGACTTTAAACTCCAGGAGCTGCCAATGTCCAAGGTTATTAATTTTCAAGAAAAGCGCAAAGACTCAATCGAAAAGAGAAAAAGAAACTTTGAAAGGGTCTTGTTTTCAGAGTTTTTAGGCTCCTATGCTGAAATCGATGACAATGGAAGTAAATACAGCGTGAACCTTGTTGATATTTCAAAAGATGGCTGTCAGTTCCAAGTACCAATTGCTCAGTTCTCAAGTCATAAATTCAAAGAAGGTGAAGAAGTTACGATTAGAGTATATTTCACCAAGGACGACTTTTTGCCTGTAGTGGTGAAGGTTAAGCATGGCAAAGAGTATATTGATGAAAGAGGAGATGCTTACATGCGTTATGGGGGAGAGTTTGACAAGTCTTTGCCAAGCTTCCAGGCCTTTGAACCCTTCATTGATTTTCTATACAAGTTCGCTGAGTTTTCCTGTGTGGATAAGGGAGAATCACGAGTTTACTTTCTTTAACCATCTTAAAAATTAATGGCTAATATTCATCCAATTTAGTAGACTGAGCTGAATACTCACTTAATTAAATTGGATGAATGAAGTTTTTATTTCTCATCGCAACATTTATATTTGCTTCATGCTCCACTCCAAAGACTTCAGTTGAAGGTAGGGATTTGGAACAGCTTTATCAAGGAGCTGGGGTGGAGCGTTATTTTCTTCCTGATTTGCCAGAATGGGCAAACTTCTCCTCTTCATCAAGCTGCAAAAGAACCACACCAATTAAGTATTTAAACTTTTCGACCTTAAAGGCGAGCTACTCCCTGAGTTATCAAAATCTTGTTCACTTTCAACATATGCTAAATAAAAGATTTGAAACCTTTAGAAGTCAAAGTGACCAACCTCTGTATTTAAAGGATGAGGCCTTCATCTTTTACAATGTATATGAACAAGTTGCTGGGGGGAGCAAAGACTTTGTAATCCCAAACTTTGATCGTATAAGCCTAGTTTGGATTGACCCATTTCTTGACTCTCTTACCAATGTCGATTCAACTTTAAAAAGTAGAGAAGCGGGGAAGGGGCACCCTATTATAGTCAGTGCATGTTTAAACACCACGGAACTGGAGAAGCTTTCTGAAAAGAAAGGATGGGACCGCTTTGGTGTTAAGTATATAGGCTCTGAGATGTTTTCTCCTTACGACTTTGAGTTCGAACTTGGAAACGATTACACACTAAATTTTGAAAAATTTCTGCCAAACAAGGCACTGTACTTGTTTGCGCCATATAAACCAAAGCACTTTAAAGGCACTATCAAATTATTAAACAATTAGGAGGAAATATGTTTGGTCCTAGCTTCAAAAAATCAGAGCACAAAGAAGATTTAGAGAGATTAACCGTAAAATTTAAAACCAACATGGGAGAATTCAGCGCTGAACTTTACGCAAAAGAATGTCCCGAAACTGTTTGGAACTTTGTCAATCTTGCAGAAGGTAAACAAGAGACAGTGAAAGAAGGCCCTTATTATGATGGTTTGGTTTTTCACAGAGTTATTGAAAACTTCGTGATTCAAGGTGGATGTCCTGAAGGCACTGGACGCGGAGGTCCTGGCTATAACTTTAAAGATGAGATTGTAGACTCTCTTAAGCATGACAGTGCTGGAATTCTTTCTATGGCAAATGCTGGCCCTGGAACAAATGGTTCTCAATTTTTTATCACGCTTGCACCTACACCACACCTTAATGGCAGGCACACTGTTTTTGGTAAGGTGACAGAAGGAATGGATGTTGTTGCAAAGATCGGTCAGGTCTCAACAGACGCTATGGATCGTCCTTTGGAAGACGTAGTTATGGAAAAAGTGGAAATCGTTCGCTGATTATTTGAACTTTAAATCACCTAGAATAAGGCCGGATGCTGGGGCTACAAAGCCAATGCATTCGGCCTGCTCTTTTAAAGAGTTCTGGATGTCTTCCAAAGTCTTCTCCCCTCTACCGAGTCTAAATAAAGCACCCATCATCAACCTAATTTGATGCCTCATAAATCCTTCACCTTTAACCGTGTATAGAAATGTTTTATCGGGGAAAAAATTTGCTTGAAGCAGCTCATTCTCTTCGATTCTCGAATGCATGATTTCTCTATTAAAAACTTTTCCAGGTGTAGGCTTATAGCAATAGGCCTTAAAGTGGTGGTGCCCCTCAAAAATCTTTGCACCTTCTTTCATTAATTCAATATCTAAATCTTCAACAATATTGCACATGAAAGGAGCCGCGAATGGGTAGGCCTTTTTCTCATTGGAAAATAGGTAGTAGTAGGTTTTTAGTTTTGCGTGATTAATAACTTGAAAGTCTTTTCCAACCCTTTCAAGCTTAAGTGCCTTGATGTCGGCAGGCAGGTTTTCGTTGAGTTTGGAAAATAGCCACTCAGGGTCAATGTCTTCTTTTACTGTTATCGTGCAGGCCGTTTTCATGGCAGAGACCATTGAGTCAGTTCTACTTGAACCTAGAGTTTTAAAGTTGGAGTGACCTAAAATAAACTCAATAGTTCTGTCCAGCATGAATTGCACAGTCTTAACTTGCGGTTGTTTTTGCCAGCCATGATAGCGAAAACCAAGGTATTGAAAAGTTAAAAGGTAGTGCCACTTTTCCATTTTATGGAGTGTATATCTTCTCAACCATTAACTGAATAATTTCATTGCCTCTAAAGCGGTTTATGCCAAGACCAAAATAAATTGTAAGGCCTTGTGATTGTGCTTGAAAAATTTCTTCAGGAGACTGAGCTCCCCATTTTCCTATAAAATTAAAGCTAATGCCGCCAATTTTTATCCTGGGGTTGTCTTTATGGGTGAAGACCCACTTTACATGAACATCTTTTAAAATTGTATATGAATCAAGTCGAGCATCTTCCATCCTAAAAAGAGGTTTTGCGTTGCCCATGCCAAAAGGTTCCAACATGTCGAGCTGCTTTAAGAGCGCTCGATCAATGTCATTGAAAGATATTTGGGCATCGAATATATCCTGCTTCGTTCTAGCTATTGGTGGAATTTGTGAAAGTAACATGTTGATCTTGTTCTTGAAGTCGGTAAAATTCTCTTTAGGCATCGAAAGCCCTGCTGCTGCCTTGTGCCCACCAAATTTCAAAAATAACTCTTCACATTCTTTTAGGTTATGAAATAAGTCCAAGTCACCAGCACTTCTAGCACTGGCCTTAATAATGTTTTTATCTTCGCTGTCGGTAAATACAACTGCTGGCACTCCAAATGTTTCCACAAGCTTGCTGGCGACGATACCTATAACACCTTCATGCCAATCAGGAGAGTATACGACACTGATTAAGTGTTCTGTGCCTCGCATTTCGCCAATGACTTGTTTTTTGGCCTCTTCAAACACTTGGGCCTGAATAAGTTTTCTTTCTCTATTGGATATCTCCAAATGACTATAGTACTGAAATGCTTCCTTGTGTTCCTTCGAGATAAGAAGGTTTAAAGCTTTTTCTGGATGGTCTAGCCTCCCTTTGGAGTTAATTAATGGCCCAACATAAAATGAGATTTTCTCGCTTGGAATCATAGGTGCATTTCTATCTTCGTCTGAGAAAAAACACTCTATACCTGCATAAGAGGTGGTTGGTATCTGCTTGAGCCCATGTCTAGTTAGCTTCATATTCATAGGATTAAGTGGTGCCATATCACAAATGGTGCCAATTCCTACGAACTGGAGAAGAGGGTAGATGCTTGGGGTCTCAATTCCATTTTTTGCTAAGAGCTCTTTTACTTTCAGACAAACTGCAAAAGCAACTCCCACTCCTGCAAGTGCTTTAAGAGGGCTGTCTGTTGGCTCATCCCTTCTGTTTGGATTCACTACAGCATATGCTTTTGGTATATGTTCTTTTGTATCTTTATGGTGATCGGTTATGATGAGATCTAGATCTTTTTCTTTGGCGTAGTCGGCCGTCTCTAGATTCGATATCCCACAGTCCACAGATATTAAAAGCCTTACGCCTTTCTCTAGTGCATTATCCACTGAGGATGGGTGAATTCCATAGCCCTCTACAAACCTACTTGGTTGAAACAATTCGACTTCCACATCTAACATTTGAAAGTACTGGTAAAACAAAGCACATGAAGTGGTGCCATCCACATCATAATCACCATAGATCCCAATCTTTTCACCACTATCGATGGCCTCAATTATTCTTTTGGCCGTCTTTTCCATATCTTTCATGTTGGTGAGATCAGGGAGTTGTCTGAGGTCCCACGAAAAAAACTCGTCGAGACGGTCCTCTGAGTATCCTCTTTTGTCTAGAAGTGCTTTTACTACTGGATGAATTGTTTCTGTATTGTGTGTGTTTGTTGTGATGGCCATGTAGGGAAGATAACATGGCCGACTTAACCTGACAGGTGTTTTTTACCAGAGGACGTAAATCCCTGAAATCATATCTTCTTCGTGCAGGTCGTCACTTCTTTCGAATAACTCTGAGAAGCTCTGGTTCTTGTCCCCATGGATTTTATCGAAATAGTTCAATGGCAGAAATGACTTGCCACAACCGCAGCATTTATCTTGTTCTACATGGCTTTCAACTACCTGTCCGCATACGTGACACTTTCTGATGATAACTTTTTTAACTTTTTTCTTTTCCAGTTGAGGTTTCATAACTCCGCCTTTGTTGTAAAGAACTCATCGTAAAGCGGAAGGATTAATTTAGGAAAATTTTGCCTCTTATAAAGAAAAAGGGCCCCTATAGGAGCCCTTTTTGATCGGTTTTTGGTTTTATGAAATCATTTCGTCAGTACTTATATCTAGGTCCTGCTCTTTATTTTTCTTTGAACCTTTTGATTCTTTTTCGGTCTCAAAGTTTTCAAAGCTAGGCTGCCTGTCATTGAAATCAAATGCCCATGGCGCTCCTTGGTAGGGAATTGGTTGTGTCATTCCCTGAGTGGCAACTGGACTTGTCGAAGTGTAATCACCACCGTAAAGGTTGCCACCTACGTTGTATACATTCTGAGGAACTACATTAACTTTGCTATACATGTCCTTTGTAGAGTTTGCTTGCATCCCAAGACCCATTGATTGCATCATCATCACGTTCATTGACTGCATCATCATCATTGGGGCCATCATAGTGCTCATTGTATCTACTGGGTTTTCGGCATAAGAGATCTTATTTGTGTTATTCATCATCATGTTCATGATCATGAGTTGTTGCATCATGCCCATAACATCCATTGGTTGAGCAGCTGCATTTTTTAGTGCCTCTATTTCCTGTCCAAGTAGATCGATCTGAGACTTCTGTTCACATACTGCAGTTTCAAGACCTTGGTTTTTCTTTCTAAGTCTTTCGATTTCTGGGCTTTCTGCGATAACTTCATCTGCTTCTTGTTCATCAACTTCAGAAACTTCAGACTCAGATACTGCTGGAACATCTATTTTTAGCGACGATACTACTTCAAGAATTCCAGCCAAACCCTCCTTGTCTTCATCTGACAATTCGGAATCTTGCTGTTCTTGGAGAAGCTCGATATAAAGTACCTGTTCTTGGATATCCCTGTTATGGGCCTCTACTTTTGAGATCAATTCTTCAGTTATTTCGCCACTAAGTTGTTCTTCAAGCTTTTGCGCTTGCTCACTGGCCTGTGCCTCAGCATCCTTAACCTTTTTCAGGGACTCAGCGACATCGCTGTTTTCTGTTGAGACTGGAACTGATACCTCTGCAGTAAGATCTACTTCATTGAAGTTTAGGTTTTGTCTTTCAGCTTTCTCCAATACAACTTGAGATGCTTCACTTTCTTCAATTTCATTTTTTTGAAGTAAATCTTTTTCTTCAAAGTTAAAGTTTGGCCTTTCGGCTTTTCCTACAATAACATTTGAAGATTCACTTTCCTTTTGAGTTAGGTCTTTCTCTTCAAACTCGAGGTTCTGTTTCTCAGCCTTTCCTACAATAACTGTAGGAGCTTCAGTTTTCTGAGTTAGATCTACCTCTTCGAATTTTACTGGCCTTTTGGCCTTGCCAACGATTACTGTCGGAGCTTCTTGGTCTTCCGTCTGAGCAATCTCTTCTGTCTGAGGAACTGAAATATCTATTTGCGAGATAGACTTCTTAATGTCCTGGTCCAGCTCCTTCTCTATATCTGATCTCAATTCTTGTTTAATCTTCTGTTGATCAGCGGCAACTTGCTTCTCAAAGTCGATCTTATTAGCTTTAATCTTTGCAGCTCTAAGCGTTGAGACCTCTTTTATAATGCTCATTGATTTTATTCTTTGTTCTCTCAAGTCGTCTAGTCCATCAACTGCTATAGCATCTGGCGTTAGCGCAGCAACTGCACTTGGCGACAATGCTGCAATTGCCACCGGTGATAAAACTGCCATCAAAGCAAACGTTTTAATCATTTTTGGTGTCTTCATCTCTCTCTCCTCGGTTTATGAGTACACCCATTAATACTTCAACATTGGCGCCAAGGTTACTCCGCTATGAAACGCAGTAATATCAGTTATTTAGGAGGTTTTTGAAGTTCACCTGGGTGGAAAAAAATTCAACAGTCCTGTGAGTGTGTCAATAATTTTGACAATTTTATAGAGCCTGATGACCTGTGAACACGCTTATCTGTTGCTGGACTAGGACTGGGGGAATTAATATTTTAGAATCCATAAATTTTTGTGTATAACCCTAGTATAACAATAAGGAGTACATTTTCATGAGCGTTAAGATACCAAGAGACCCAAGCTTGAAGGTCGCACTAATTCCAATTGCCTTTCTCATTTCAATGCTCTCTTTTAATGTTTATATCTTCAGTGACGACTCTTCTTATGGGCCAAATCAGATCGCTCTTCTTGTTGCGGCCATGATAAGTGCTGGAATTGGCGTTTTTCATTTAAAACAGAACTATAAAAAGCTAGAAAAACAGGCCTTTGACTCTATAGGTGTTGCCCTTCCTGCAATTTTCATCCTTTTGGTTGTGGGTGCTTTAATAGGTGTTTGGATATTAAATGGGGTTGTTCCTGCCATGATCTATTATGGAATCAAGCTTATAAATCCAACGATATTCCTGCCCGTTACACTTGTAATCTGTTCAATAGTCTCCCTGGCGACTGGTAGTTCTTGGTCGACTGTGGGTACTGTGGGGATTGCTCTGATTGGTATTGGAAATACTTTGGGGATTCCTGAGGGGATGGTAGCTGGAGCTATTGTTTCTGGGTCTTATTTTGGAGATAAGATGTCGCCATTGTCCGATACTACAAATCTTGCTCCTGCGATGGCGGGCTCAAATCTTTTTGATCACATTCATCATATGTTCTATACAGCAGGACCAGCTGTGATTATATCATTTTTTGCCTTTTTGGGCATTGGGCTATTTTATGTGGGCGATAAGATCGACCAAGAACAGATTGCTGCTACTACAACTCTTTTAGAGTCAACGTTTAATATTACGCCATGGCTATTCTCTCTACCATTAATTGTCTTCATCATGGTCTATAAAAAGATTCCGGCACTTCCGGCCTTGTTGGTGGGAACAGTCATAGGAACCCTTTATGTAGGAATCTTCCAGGGAGAGCTCATCTCAAAGATGATGGATGAGTTTAGTCTTAAAGGTTATTACGAGCTTGTAGTTAAAACTCTGTTCGGCGGATTTAAATCAGATACAGGGAATAAAGTTGTCGACAGCCTTCTTTCAAGGGGAGGTATGTCCAGCATGTTAAATACTGTGTGGCTTATTCTAATGGCCATGGTTTTTGGCGGAATTATGGAAGCTACAGGGATGTTGGGTGCAATTGCCAAGGCCGTGCTTAAGATGGTTAGGGGACTTGGCTCCCTCGTTGCTGCAACTGTAGGATCTGGCGTCTTTTTAAATCTTACAACTAGTGACCAGTATATCGCTATCGTTGTTTCAGGAAGGATGTTTAAGCAAGCATATGATGACTATGGACTAAAGCCAAAGAACCTCTCAAGAGTTGTCGAGGACTCTGCAACTGTTACATCTGTACTGGTGCCTTGGAACACCTGTGGAGCTTACTTCTCTTCGATTATGGGAGTTGCTACCCTGGCGTATTTGCCATTTGCATTCTTCAATCTTTTAACACCAATCATTTCAATTATCCTTGCCTCTACAGATAAAACAATGGAGAGGATAGAAGAATAACTAGCCGGTGATCTTTTCTAAGAGATCGCCTTGAACTGCTATTATGGCCGGAGTGGGGCGCTTTCCATCTGGCCATCTACTCGTCGGATTCACAAGGTCTTTACTTGTCTCGCCTGGGTGCTGAACAGAAAGAAAAAGAGTTTTAAAGTCTGGGGAGAAACATGGCCCAGTAAGTTCAGCATCAACGGGTGCTGAGGCGAGTTGAATCACCTCTCCAGCTTGGGGGCCACCTGCTGGAACAATAAAAAGTCCATTATTTCCAAATCCTTTGTATGGACCTTTGTTTAAAACATTTCCTGCAATGTCGTTTGTAAACCAAAGGTTTCCATTGTTGTCGAAAACCATGTTGTCAGGACACGTGAAGCCATTGTCGTGGCCTCCAGTTTTAAATGTACTGGCCTTAAATTTTAAGGAGCCATGGTCAGAGTTATCTTCTTGGATCTTTAAGATTTGGCCGTGATAGTTTCTCTTAGGTTTGTTATTGGTGCACGCAACAAAGACATCGCCAGTAAAACTATTTATTTCTATGTCTTCTGGACGATCAAGTGGAGTGGCACCTAAAATTTTTGCGGCCTTTCGTGCATGAATCAAAATATCTAGTTGATCCTTAAAGTGCACCTTCAAAGTTGGGTTTTCTATCGTAAGTGGCATCCATTCACCCCGCTCAAGGTTTGCAACGTACAGTGTGCCTTTTTCTAGGGAACTTGATTCCTCACTTATGAATTTATATAAATGCTCATCGTTTTTGTCGTCACCAGAATAGACAACACACTTGTCATTTTTGGACATGGCACATGTGGCACTTTCGTGGGCAAATCGTCCAAGGGTAGTGTGTTTTTTTGCCTTGCCAGTCTTAGGTTCAACCTCAACAACCCAACCATAATGCTCTGGAGGGTTTTGAAAATGTTTTTCCCACTGGAGAAGGCTTTTACTTATTGTTCCATCGGGCTGTCGCTCACCATAAAAGCCGTAATAGTTTTCTTCGCATGTTAAAATTGTATTCCATGGGGTTTTACCTCCGGCACAATTAGCCAGAGTTCCAATGGCAGTCTTAGAGCCCATAACCTCGACGCCGTTGGCAAAAGGTATAGGAGTATCGCCGCGCAAACCTCTATTATATGGGTCGTTTACTTGCATCTTCCAAATATTGTTTTCTTTTTTAATTCTTATAAGTGAGCCACCAACAAGCTTTCTTTCTTTTTCCATATTGGCCTTGGTTCTATCAAGACCATTTACCCAGACAGGATTAACGTACTCATGGTTTACCCATAGAATTAGGTCGTCAGGCGATAGGGCAAGGAAGTTAATATAGTCATTGTTGAATCCAAAAACTTCTTTTTGGTTAATTGGATCACCATACTTAGTGATTATCGAATAGTTCAACCCTGATGCTAGCGTGAGTTTATCCTCTGAGCTGGGCGCAGTTGCCGGAATTTTAAATGAATTACAACCAGAAAGAGGTCCAAGCATTGAGACTTTGCCGGCAAGTAGCGAGCTATAACCAAGAAATTGAAGAAATTTGCGTCGAGAGTGCACCACAATTATTACCTTTTTAAATTTATTTAATGAAAAGAATTATATAAATTTTGAGTGTAACGAACAACGAAGACGAATTTGCCAATTATGTCTGTCAATTTGACTAGTTTGTTAATTATATCTTAATACAACATAAAACATTGAATCCTTAAATATCAGGCACTTATGTCCTAACTTCATAAAAGTGAATTTATTCTTTTCCTCGATGTTAAAATTATTTCATGAAAAAGAGCAAAGCAGTCGTCGCTCTATTTAACTGCGGCGGTAAAAAAGACATTGTTAAAAGAATTACTGAGTTGGATGACACTTCGATAGAAATTAAGACTATTGAGTCTGTTGAATCTGCGTTCTCTTATGTAAGAGATATTAAAAGTAACGAAAAGCATGTCTTGATTTTTAGGGTAAATGGAAAAGCTGAACTTGCAGCCGCGATAGCAGTTTTAAAGGCATCAAAAGGTCTAATTGAAAACAAAAGACTTAGACCTGTTGCTTTACTAACTGAAGAGAGTATTCAAGTTGAGGAGATGTTGGTTCTACACGGCTGTAGAGATATTTATTCAAGCTCGGTAGATATTGGAAAACTTCTTAAAAAACTAAACTACTGGTTTAAGTCCTACTTTGCATCACCAGATACTGAAGATGAGGAAGATGAGGACTTCATCTTTGGAAGTTCTAAAGATTTAGGACAAGAGGTGGATCGTATCTTCAAAAGCCATGTTGGAGAGCTTCCAGAGGAAACAAGAATTAAAATGGATTCTTTTATTGGTTCTAAAAAAGAATTGGTAAATGGAATTAATATGGAATCTGGGGTGCTGGAAACTCAGCTAAAAATGGCCGGAGTAGAACACAGTCACACGTGTGTGTTGGATTACTTTGGTGAGAATATGATCGATCTTGAGATATTCTCAAGAGATGATATTCCTGCAGATGGTGAAGTCAATGTTACTATACGCTTTGTTTATGATGGTTGCTCAGTGGATATTTCAACAAAAGGTTCAATAGAATCCTATGAAGAGGTTGATGAAGGCAATTATATGCTCAATGTAAAACTTCAAAAAGATGAATCTGCAAAAATAGAAAACTTCATGGCCTTATTTCAGAAACGTCAGGATGAAGTTTTACAGTTTATACGTGAAGCTCAAGGAATTCCTCTAGTGTGAATATTAATTGTTAAGAAAAATTAAATCAAACTTTAGCACTTTTTCCAATTTTGACGTATGCCTGCCTAGAACCAAACCCTTCCTTGGTGTATAATAATAGGATGAATAAAGTTTATAAATCCGGTGAAAAAGTCTTAGGCAAAATTGAAGTCGTCAATCTAGACGATGTTGTAGAGGATTGTGAAAGCTCTTCTCAAGATCTTTATGCCTATGCTGCTTTGTTGGACGGAGCAGGACCTTATGGAGATGGTTCAGACACAAGTGTGAACCTTTAATGTCCTATGATTTCCATAGTCGTTCCTATGGTTCAAACCACAGAGTCCTTAAAGAAAAACCTTTGTCGATTAGAAGGCCACTCCAAAGTTTTAGAAATTATTCTTGTTGATAATGCTAGAAAGAATCTGAGAAGTTATATACCCAAGTCATCCAAGGTCAAATATATTAAATCGGATCGTCTAAGAAATCGCTCCTATGCAAGAAATTTGGGCGCATTTACCGCCAAGGGAGAAATCATCCTTTTTGCAGACCAAGAGGTTAGCGTTCCGGTTGAGTTCTTGGAGGAGGCAGAGTGTTTTGACTCAACTGACTTCGATGTTGTAATTCCTAAGGTGAGGCCTGTCTACTCTAGGGAAGGAGTTGCTCAAAGGACATACTCTGAAAAGTATGCGCAAGTCTCCAGAGAAAGCTTTTGCACATTTTCAAGGTTTGATCTCGCTCTCCCAAATTTGGACAGTGCTTGTTTTATGGTGAGAAAAAAGTTCTTTGATAAAACTGGTGGCTTTGATCCCAAGTTTATTCGTTTTGAAGACCGGCATTGGGGAAGGTTGGCCATTTTGAATGGAGCGAATTTTAAATGTGTACCTGTACTATGTGATAAAGACATTCAAGATTTAAATCTTATCTCCTACTGTATAAAAAATTTCATTGATGTTTTTTTTCGCACTCTTTCCAATCGATTGTTAAGTGTTAATAAAAACTTAAATAAAGGTTTTTTGTATTGGTTCAGTTTTCTGTATCCTGTGAGCAGAAAAAAATTAGAGCATCCTGTGAAAAAGCTTTATTCATTTCACCTGGGAAAGGAACAATTAATTTGTACAGGGAATTTAAGCTACACTTACAATGAAAGGAAGATTAAACTTTTAAACTCTCAAAACCTAAAGTTTACAGTCTTAAGCGAGCTGGAATCGAATGAATTCCTAAATCTAGATTCCAATGACTATTTTCTAGTCCTAAAAATTGCAAAGAAACTAAAAAATATTGGCATTAACATTGAAAAACGAGGCCCCAGTGAACAAAGTACTTAGTGAAAAATTTTTTAAAGATTACTGGATGAAATCATTTTATCACTTCAAAAGTATTCAAGAAATTGAATTTAGCTCAATGGCAATCGATAAGATCCTAAAAGATCAGTTTTTGGAACCAAGAGACTTTATGCTCGCCAAAGATGGGCAGTTCGTAAGTGAACAACTTTTGACCTCCATAAGCTCAAAACCAATGTTCAATAGAAGAGAG
Source organism: uncultured Bacteriovoracaceae bacterium (assembly GCA_950070535.1). GTDB lineage: Bacteria > Bdellovibrionota > Bacteriovoracia > Bacteriovoracales > Bacteriovoracaceae > UBA845. Next base: position 34,245 of record CATMLK010000031.1, read on the forward strand.
CGCATTGTCGATAGCTCAAAGGCACTGAAACTTGTAAAATCTAAAAATTGTTCCTTGAAGATATTTGGAGTGAATCGTTGGAATAAGACAATCTCTACTGAAAAAGATAAACTTCAGGCCCTCACAAATCACTATTGTTCGGCAAACCTCTATTATACCCCTTCAAATGGGTGCTGCTTCTCAAGACATAAAGATGGTTATGACATTTTTATTTATCAAGTGGAGGGAAGTAAAGAGTGGTATTTGGGAGAGATAAACGAAGAGGGGGAAGAAAAGAAGCATAAAGATTCCGACACAAAAATTATATTAAACGCCGGTGATATTCTTTATTTACCTGCCAATATTGCACATTATGCAAAGTGCACCACAGACGCATCAATTCATTTGACCTTTGGGCTGCATAGGCCAGACTACTTTTCTATGTATGAGTACTTTTTGGAAAAACTTAGGCCAAAGTATGAAAAGGAATTTGAGATGCTACCATCTGAAAACAGCTATAATAAAGATGCCCTTAGAAACAAAATGAGTGCTATGCAAGTCGAATTAAAAGCAATGTTCTCTCAAGCACAAGCTGTAGATGAATTCTTGAACTATTATTTAAATGAGTCAATTAGCATTAAAGATAAAACACCAGGTGATAGTATATGAAGGTAAATTTAAATCGAGATGTTGTATATTTTATGGATGGGGAGAGTCTAGTAATAACAGATTTAAATGCTGATGCTCAAGTATATAAGGTAAGCGGAGCTTTAGCTAAATTCTCATACGAGCTATTTCAAGGGGAATCTACATTTCAAGAGCTGTCTGAAAGATTTGAAAAGGATGAAATCGAGCAGGTAAGAAAATTTTTACAAGATCTTCAGTCCTTGGCCCTTGTAAAATTGGTGGAGAGTAAAGATTAGTCTAAAATTTGTTGTCTTTCTCTTGGAGTTGGCAAACTACAGACGTCTTTTTTACCAAAAAGCTTAATTCGATTTTTGGCGACCAAGTCATAGAACCAGTCTCTTAGAGCTTTCGGTATAATCTTAAAAATTTGCAAAATGCTCCAGGGAAGGCCTAGCTTTGATACAATGGTTAAAACAGCATCTGACTTGATTAGAGTCTGGGAACTTTCTACCAGGATTACGCTATCGACGTTTGCGAGTGGTTGGTTTGCTAAATATTTCTTTGCGGTCTCGCCCTGTAAAGGTGCAAAGTAAAATGTCTGCAGCTTATCAGCTTTTAAGACAAAACCAACAAAGGAATCGCATAGAGCGCAATCGCCATCAAAAAAAATTATAGGTTTATCCATCACGAAATACTCGCTACATCTGACTCACTTAACTCTTTGAGCTTTTTTGCGATGATTGCAACATAGTAAATAGGTTCACCGCCAATATTTAAACGGTGCTGATATCTTTTATAAAGTTCAATTTCCAATATTTCTTCATTAAGCATGTGTTGAATTAATTTCGAGAATTTACTTTCATGGCCTGATTTTAAGAAGTCCGACCTTATATTGAACGCGACGTACCCATTGAGTTCAATAACGTCATATGCGTTGTAAAATGCCAAAGGTGGAATATCTCCGAATCCCAAAGCTGCTACGACCGTTAACGCATTAAACTTATATTCTTTCAGATACTTGCTCTGTTCTTCTGTAAGGTTGGTTAGGTCCGCCACTAGATAATTGTCATAAACCCATGGACGATCTCTCATCGCGGCTTTTTTAGCTGCTGGGATAATGTCAACTCCAACGATATTTCTGATGCCAAGGCCCTGCAAGGCCTCTCCTTCCATGCCATTGCCTGCACCAAAATCTAGAACTCTTAAATCTTCAGGCTTTTGATTTTGTTCGTTTAGGACGTCTCCTAGGAGGTTAGTGACCCTGTTGGGACTATTGCACATCAACGTTCTATAAAAAAGAGTCTCATAAAGCCCAGGGACAGAGTAGACATCTGTGTAATCATGAAAGCGAATCTTAGTCCATTTATCTTCTATGAGAACCTCACACCACTCTTCGTCTTGTTCCAACTCTGCGATCTTTGGAAATCGAATAGGATAAGGCCCGTTATTTATGACATTTTCAAATGGTTTGGATGTAAGTTTGCTTTCGCTCATGAATCCTCACTAGCAGTTAGAAGTTTACCTTCATATCTTGCCTAACTTTATCCCATGAAACAAGTCTAGATATGCCATAGGGTACGCGGCCTGCATTAATTAACCTCATGTGCTGGAAAGTATATCAACATTATTTGAGTGTTTTTGTCATTCTGCTTAGTGGATTTTCGTGTAGTAGTTCACCCCCTAAACGGTTTCAAGAGGTGGAGGATAATAAAAAGAAAACAGAACAGGAGTTACTGCTAGAGGAGTACGAAGCCCCCTTTGATGTGACTCGAGAATATAGACCTGGTGACTGGGAATATGACTTTTATGAATACTAAGGCTTTTTTTTATATAATTTTGTTTTTTGCTTTAATTAATCAATCTACAATTTCCAAAGTTAAAATAACGGGAAGAGTATTTGAAGGAAAAATACTGAAAGTTAAAGAAGTGCAGTTTAAGGATTCATCTCAAAAAAATATTGTGGTTTTAATGAAAACTCCAAGGGGACATCAAGAGATGATTGTTGACCTGGGGGACTCTGAAAGAATTAAGGAACAAGCACAGACAGGAACAAAGCTTAAAGTTGAAGGAATTATTATTAAAATAGAAAATAAGGAATTCTTACTTGCAAAAAGAGTGGCGGTTGGCAAAAGACTGTTAAAAGTAAATAAGGGCCGAAAGTTAAGGAGGCCCTAGTCTTTTAAAACGAGAACACCATCTGGGCCATGTAGACTAAGTATGATAGGCAAGCTCTCACTAAAAACTTCATTAATATCAAACCTTAGGTCCTGTGTGATTTCTTCCTCATCGAGGAACTGATGATCCAGTCTCAGCAGGGTCGCGGAGCATTGAACCGGGAAACTCTCTTTGCAACTTAAATAAGGAACCAATTGAAATTTTGCAGGATTAAACCCCTCTGGATAGCGTACTTTGATATTAATCTCGCTTCCACTCAAATGTGCATCTTCTATTTTGAAATTTTTAGTAAAGTCGTATGACATGACTGAAGAGCAATATGTAATCAATGTTGCTATTAGTAATTTGATCATTGCAAACCTCCATCTGGGTATCTCATTCTACACCTGGGCAACTTTTAAATATATACTGGTATAGCTAAAGTCTAATCGCTAGATTCCTTTTCTTCTGGAAGAACTTGAATGATATCGTTTTCATCTTCGACTTGTTCCCTTTGTTGATTGAATTCACCTCTGTCATACCTTTTTTCATTCCACATATCGCCGCAACTCACAAACAACAAGGTGCATATTACAAATGTTAGGCCCTTCATAAAAACTCCTTTAAAAGGAGATTCTGCAAGATTTAGTCCGGCCTAGAAATTTGACCTTTCCAGTAGTTTTTTTGCTTCTTAAAGGGCATAAGTAGCAGGTTCTTAATCCGGTTATCTTCTGGGGACATATATCCCGGAACACCGATGACAACTTTTTTAAAGTTAGCATTTTCAGTGAAAGTGTTATGAATTCGATCCCAAAAGCTGAAAACTACCGAATAGTTGGAATCTGTTTCATTCCGAAATTGAGAGTGATGCATTTCATGCATTCGTGGTGTAACTAAGAAGAACTTAAGAGAGTTGTCAATAGTCAGTGGTAGCCTAATATTACTATGATGGAACAGCGTGGCCATCTGGAAAACAAATTCATATGACAAAAAAACAAGTAATGTTGGGCCTATTAAGAGCATTTGCAAAAAACGAAATATTGATGATATTGCAACCTCAGCTAAATGGAATCGAAAGCCTGTAGATGCATCCATATCTTGATCGATATGATGAATGTTATGAAACCTCCAAAGAAAATTAATTTTATGGTTTAATCTGTGCCAGTAATAGAAGGTAACATCCATTAATAAGAAACCTGCTACAAACTGTACGCTTGGCAGGGAAGGTAAAAAATTCAATACGCCCCAATTAAAATCAAAGGCAAATAGTATGGAAGGTCTAACAGTTAAAGAAGCAGTGATATAAGTTAAGAGCGCCATAGAGCTATTTACAAGCAGACGCTTTTTTAAATTTTGTTTGTGCTTTACCAAAGGAAACTTCAATTGAATCAAGATTAAACTAAGGCCAAATAAGGCCAATAAGCCTAATAGCAGAAGTTTATTCATTAGAAACGATTCACTCATTTTAGAGTTAAGAGTGTGTCTTCACTTCTTAGCAGGTATAGGCCAATACAGGCCGCCAACATTGGCCAAGCTGCAAAGAAAAGTAGGTTAGACCATGGATCTAGGTATTTTTGTAAAGCCGAAAAAGTTGATACTGCATGCAGTATTAGGATGGCACCGTAACTAACTCGTTTGAATATGCCTAAGGCAAACATGATGACAATCAGCATCTGTATTGACCCAACAATGTAAATACCTGTAGAGTTCATTTCAGATATAAAATAAAAATTTTTCCATACCGCCATCGCGTGTTGAGGATTGATAAACTTATCCATTGTCCACATAAACATGACTAGAAATACGGAAACCCTTAATAGAAACAAGGTTAGTTTTAACTTTGATGTGCTCAAGATTTAACTCCTTCTAAACTTGTGGAATTTCTCCACCACCTTAAGAAGTTTTTCTGGTTTGTTGGCCTGCTTCCACTGGCCGGCTAAATATTTGTTAGCCTCAGGGTAGCTGGGATAAAGATGAATTGTACCTAAGATCTTATTTAATCCCAAGTTATGCTTCATCGCTAAAGTGAACTCTGCAATTAAATCTGCAGCATGTGTGCCAACTATTGTAACTCCTAGGATCTTGTCTTTTCCTTTGACTGTAATGGCCTTAATAAATCCGAAATCTTCTGAGTCAGCTATTGCACGGTCAAGGTCGTCTAGTCCATATCTGGTTACATCATACTCAATTCCTTTACTCAGAGCTTCTTGTTCGTTAAGTCCAACCCTTGCAACTTCTGGGTCAATAAAAGTACACCAAGGTATACAGGAGTAATCCACTTTGAACTTCTTAAGTGGTGAGAAAAGTGCATTAACACTTGCGTACCACGCCTGGTGGGAGGCTGTATGTGTAAATTGATAAGGCCCCGCAACATCTCCACAAGCATAGATGTTTGGAAAGTTTGTTTGAAGATATTTATTAGTGGCAATCGTTTTGTTACTTTCAAGCTTTACTCCGATTGTCTCAAGCCCGAATCCATCCACATTGGGGGTCCTGCCCAGTGCCAATAAAACCTTGGAAAATTCTAATCTGACCTCTCCGTCGGGACCATCGCAAATCAAAAAGTCTTTATCTTGTTCACTTTCAAATCGCTTGGCCTTGTGAGCACACTTTACAACTATTCCCTCGCTTGAAAACTTCTTGTGAACAAAGTCAGATACATCCTGGTCTTCAACTTTCATTAGTCTTTCGCCCATTTCAACGATCGTAACGTTTGATCCCAATCTACTAAAGGCCTGTGCCATTTCACAACCAATAGGGCCTCCACCTAGAACGACAAGGTTCTCAGGAAGCTTGGAAATGCTCCAAAGGTTGTCACTTGTTAAGTAATCAATCTCATCAATTCCTTGAATTGGAGGTACACTTGGCCTTGCTCCTGTGGCGATTACAATATTTTTAGATCTTAGGACTTGGCCATTGACCTTAACCTCCCAGGGACTTAATATTTGAGCTTTCCCTTTATGGCAATCTACTCCCAAGGACGTGTATCGTTCTACCGAGTCATGCGGTTCTATGTCTTGTATAACTTTCTTTACTCTTGTCATTACTTTTTCAAAGTCTACTGAGGGGGGTGAAGAGGATATACCAAACTTCTCAGAGTGCTTTATTTGATCTACGATCTTACTACTCTTTATTAATGCTTTGCTGGGTACACAGCCGGTGTTTAAACAGTCTCCACCCATTTTATGTTTTTCTATGAGGGCAACTTTTGCCTTAACAGCTGCAGCTATATAGGATGTCACTAGTCCACCGGAGCCAGCTCCAATCGCAATTACATTATAATCAAATCTCTTGGGTCTCTTAAATCCCTTATATACTTTTCTCTTTTTAACGGTTGAAAGAATAAAGTTTGCGATGAGGGGAAATAGGCCCAGTAGTGTAAAGGATAAAACTATTGTTGGATTTAAGATGTCGGAGAGGCTGTTAATTTTACTTAGTTGCTTTCCCGCATTAACATACACGAAAGTGCCAGGTAGCATACCTAACTGGCTGACCCAATAAAAACTTAATAACTTCATGGGAGTGAGTCCCATCACCAGGTTAATTACAAAGAAAGGGAATATAGGGATTAACCTCAGGGAGAGCAGGTATATCTTTCCTTCTCTTTCGATTCCTTTTTCTATCTCATCCATCTTTTCTCTGAATCTTTCTTTAACCCAGTCTTGAAGGACGAATCTACTAACAAGGAAAGCAAAACTTGCTCCAATCGTGCTTGCAAAGGATATTAAAAGTAATCCTTTGAATAGGCCAAAGAGAAAACCTCCCGCAAGAGTTAGCACTGCAGCCCCCGGTATCGATAGGGCCGTTACACAAACGTAAACTAAGAAGAATGCTCCCAGTGAAAGAACGAGATTCTCATTGGAGTAAGATTTTAAATCATTTGCGTTTTGTTTTAAAAAATCTAAGGATAGGTAATCAGAAAGGTTGAAGTAATTGTAAGAAAAAATAATCCCTAAAATTGCTAAGATAAGAATAAGTAGCTTCTTCTTTGTTTTCATCTATTTGCCTTTATGTTCATTTAGAGACCAATCATAGTCTGTGTAATCAATTGATGACGCTCTTAATTTTTTTAGTGGGATGTTTAAATCCATATGTCGATTGAGAAATTTTTTCAAATCCAACTCAGAACCAAAATCTTCATCATACCACTTGAAGATTTTTGAAATTTCAAATTCATTTTTGTCGGGGAGGTACCTGTTTCTATTTGAATCTTTTAAAAAAGTTTTTGTTGCCTCTTCCATTTTCTTTTCAAGATTAGTCGCCGTGTATGCTATAGCTTGTAACTTTGGGCAACCTATAGATGCACAGACTACTGCAAAATGAATTCGTGGCTCTTTAAATTCTTTTCTAATTATTTCATGTTCGATTTGGTCTAAATGCATCTTCTCTTCAAGTAAACTGAAGAAGCGTAGCTTCCAGGGAGAACTAAATAGGCCACCTATATCTTTTATGCTATCAACTGGATAGTGATCTAAGATCAATTTTATAGTGAAAGCATTGTAGGCATTTATTAAGAATGCAAGTTGTTGATCTTTTTTCCAATTTTTATAGTGGACTCGTTTTACACTGCTAAGTTTAATTAGGTACTCATTAAGTTGCTCGGGTTGTGCTTTTAGTGCTTTGTAGTTTATCGAAGATGTTGGACCTAAATCTTTTAGGTGTGTGCTAAGAATTTTTGTAAACACCTGGTGAGTATGGTCAAACTCTTCAGCCGCTAAATTGGTACATAAGACAAATAAAAATAGAATTATTGATTTTTTCATAATGTTTATATATAAACATTAAAAACCTAAGGCAAGTGAATTTTAATGAAGAGTCCAGAGTCCAACAATCATAAAAAAATGCTCAAACTATTAAACGATCCCAAGGTGCAGGCCTGGAGAGCTGTCATGTCTACGTTCGAAGGAGTAATTGAGCTACTAGAAAAGCAGCTAAGTGAGCAAGGTATACATATTTCTAGATTTTTAATAATGTTCCATCTGTATTTTGAAGGGTCTCTTTCCGCTGTTGAGCTCGCTAGAAAACTCAGGGTCACCCGTGGAAATATATCTACCTTTATAAAAAGACTAGAGGCAGATGACCAGATCGAAATCTGTGCTTCCAGTCCCAGTGAGTCGAGACCTAAGTATTGTCTAACTGATTCTGCTTCGGCTGATTTTGAACCTATATTTACAAATCATGCCGAGCTTGTAAAAAAATTGATACCAGGTTTAAGCAAGGACTTAAAAGCTAAGCTTGAAAAGATTTAAGCGGCGAGCTTTCGCCACTTGATGAGTTTAGGCCGGTGATCTTCTCTGTGTCCTAACTCTAGTTGCAGGTCTTTCTTTAATACCAAGATAACTTGCTCCAAGCACTAAACCATATACCAAATGACCAATTAAGCTGCCCATTGCCACCGATCTCATTTCAGGATTGGCAATCGGACCAAATGCCTCTCCACCCAGCATTATTGGCATTAGTATTAGACCACCGACTATCCACCACGCAACTCCATAGGCTGCTCCCCAGCCAGTTCCATTTTTGTATGTGGAAACTCGTTTATTAAATAATGCACCAAATATTGCACCTATCAATGCGCTATTAAATAAATGATATATCCATCCAACAAAAAGACTCGTAGAACCCACCACCATAGCGACCATTTTCATCATTGGTGTCTCACCACCATCTGGTGTCGGTGCGTTCATAACTGTCATGAGTATACCAAATACGGCACCGGCAATTAGGCCGGCCACTATCCCTGTTCCTATTTTTGACTGCATAACTTCCTCCTTGAAGTAAAAAGTGCGTTTAATACAATTTGCGCGCTTTAAATATAAGATGAGCAAGTTTTATGCCATCAATAGCATTTAATTGATTTTTGCCTCAGGGTAGAATGTTTTTAAAGCAAAGAAATAGGCACTAATACATCTTTGTGCTTGAGCTTCACATACGAGGTCTTTTTTCTCCTTGTCCCACCGCACTTTAAAGCTTTCTTTACCAACTTTAAATACCTTATTTCCTTTCTTGCCTTGGAGACTTCCAAGGGGGATTATAAGCTTCTTATCAACCAAAAGAGACCACTCCTTTTTGTGGTATTCGTTGGATGTTATATTGACTGGAAAGTATGTTTTATTCTCTCTTTCGTAACCTTGGTAGGGACTGCTCGAGTAGTCTCGCACAAATCCAGTCTTAGTCGAAAGGGTTAAAGCGTCCGGGTTTTCCTCCAAGTACTTGTGCAAGTTTATGTGTGCTGTTGGTAAAGGGATTAGCGGTGTGCCCTTATACTTCCCAGATATGGCCTTCAATTCAAGTTGACTCCATAGGCTTTCTGTCTGTCTATCGTAGAGTAGGACATCACTTTGATAAAGAAGTCCTGAAACTCCAAATTGCAATGTTCTTCCTCCATAATCTGAAAGAAAAATGATACCACTTCCACATAAAGGACAGTAGGTTACGGCTATATTGAACTCAGAAATTTGATCATTTACAACCTCATGCCAATTTAAAATTGGGATTGGATATGCCTTTTTTACTCCTCCTACTTCTATAACTAAGGCACGGGCATCGGGGTTGAAAACACTCTTGGCCTTTTTAGAGCCTATGAATTCGGGCGAATCAATTGAGGGAATTCCATCTTTTGGGGG